>NZ_RCHH01000029.1:0-28839 GCF_003664555.1 Ochrobactrum soli
AAAAGCACTTGGCGATATCATCAGTCTCTTCTCCATCAATGAATGCCAGAACTTCTTTAAGGCTGCTGGGTATGAGGCCGAATAAATGCGACACGCTTTAGAATGGTGCGTAACAGAGTCTGAAGCGGCACCGAAGAAACCGTCATGTCGGCCTCTTCCCATGCCGGCATTGTCAGTTCATGCGCCCGCGCAAGCGCGGCTAGGCGCGCCTGGACGGTCTCGCGGAGTTCGTCAACCTGCGTGGTCGATCTTGCGCTTAGCGAAACGATTCCGTTCGCCAGTGCGAAAAGGTTTTTTACACGATGCTGCATCTCGCCCATCAGGAGCAGCTGCTGCTTTTGCGCCTGCCGACGATCTGTAATGTCGCGCGCGACCTTCGACGCCCCAACAATCACGCCATTCGCATTGCGAATGGGTGAAATCGTCAACGAAATATCGATCAGCGTTCCGTCTTTTCGCTTCCGGATTGTTTCAAAATGGTCGACCCGGTTGCCATTGCGTATCGCGGCCAGAATAGCCGGCTCTTCACCCAACCGGTCGTCTGGAATGAGAATTGTCACCGGTTTGCCAATGACTTCTTCCGCCTGATAGCCGAAAAGGCGCTGTGCGCCCCTGTTCCAGCTCTTGATGATTCCTTCCAAGTTCTTGCTGATGATGGCGTCATCAGAACCGTCGACAATCGCAGCCAGCCAATCGCGGATGTCGAGTTCCGTATCGCTAAATTGCGGCCGGGCTGCTGCTGTGACGGACAACGTGAATCGACGTATACCGCCGGTCGAACCAACGAGCCGCTCATCGCCAGTTTGATCTTGATGACTTTCCATCTTATCCGCCCATTCCAAAAAGATTAATTCATATTAGTCGATCATGACGCGATATCAATTGTCTGAAATAAACCAACCGGATTCCAGGTGCAGGCGTTGTCCGCCCCTTCTCGTTCGCGCCGCAATTCCGTTCTTGCGAAAGGGTGTTTCGATCCCAAAGCTTGCAAGCGCAGCGACACAAGGAACAAAAATGTACGCGCCAGGTTAGGGAGCCCGAACTTGTATTGGCGCCAGCTGCCGTTCGAACGACACTTGCCAAGCTGACGTCAGCCCTACCTTACCACCTCAAGGCAGGGCATCTTTTACTGGGAGACCGCGATGGCTTGGGGAGAACCCGTTGATATTCAGCTCTACGGCTTCGGGAAGTATCAGGTCGTGACGAATACGCCGATGGCGTCGGAATGCCTTTTAAACTATTGGCCGGAAGGCGCCCAGGGCGAGGAATATCAGGACGCATTGCAGGCTGCCTCGCGGATATGGAGGGGCTGCCAAATACTGCCCGGGCGTCATTTATCAAAGCCGCAGAAGCGGCGGGACTGAAGGTCCGCCATAATCAAAAGCCCACGCTTAACTAAGCGGCGACGCCTTTTCCCAACTGTCTCTGCTTTTCCAACCGCTGAAGGGTTTCGCTCGTACGTTCTGACAGACACTGCAATGAAGTGGGCCTGCCAAAACATCTGTTTGGCGGCCATGTAACCGTATCATTACCAGATAAGCACTGTCTTAAGTATTCCCAGCCTGCATAAGCTTACGATAAGATCGAGAGTCCCGGTGCCGTTTCGAAAGATAGGAAAACGGTCACGTCTATATTGATGGTAACCAGGAATGGGACTGCTCGCCTCGCGTATCTCTCCTTTTCAGCCAGATTTGATTTGGCGCACCGCAGCCCGTACGCGCCCAGAGGGTGATTTTCACGGCGCAGCTTATGCCGATCAGTGTGAGTGTAAGCGGGGCCAATACTTCATTACGGAGGTCAGCAGACAATCCTTTCATCGTCCCCCCGCACCAGCCAAGTTTTTGGCGCCTACTATCTGATGCTCGACACACCAAGGAATAATCCATGAGCCAATCAGTTCATCCTCTTTTGCGCCTGCGAGACGGTCATCATGCGCATGTCACCTATGAAGAGCTTTTCTTCGATCTCGTTTACGTCTTCGCCGTCACTCAACTCAGCCACGCGCTGCTTCATCATCTGACCGCGTGGAGCGCGCTTGAAACGCTGGTGCTATGGTTCGCGGTCTGGCTCGGCTGGCAATATACGTGCTGGGTCACCAACTGGTTTAACCCCGAACAGCCGAAAATGCGCCTTGTACTGTTCGGCTGCATGGCGCTGGCGCTGGTCATGGCCGCCTCAATCCCGGACGCTTTTGGCGAAGGTGGCCTGATATTCGCCGGGTGCTATGTCGCAATGCAGCTTGGACGAACCGGCTTTATCGTCTGGCAATTGGGGCGGGACCACCCGCTTTCCGCTAATTATCGGCGCATGCTGGGTTGGCTCACCATTTCGGCCTGCTTCTGGATCGGCGGAGCCTTTGCGGACGGGGAAGCCCGGCTGGCGCTTTGGATCGTAGCGGCGCTTTGCGAATATGTTTCGCCCATGATCGGCTTTGCCTTGCCAGGAATGGGCCGCTCAGACGTCAGCGATTGGACGATCGAAGGTGGGCACCTCGCCGAGCGTTGCCAGCTCTTTGTCATCGTGGCGCTGGGCGAAAGTCTTCTAGCAACGGGCGCCACACTTGCAGACGCGGAAAACTGGAACGTTGCCGAACTGTCCGCCATGCTTGCCACCTTTCTCGGCACCATCGCCATGTGGTGGCTCTATTTTGGGACGTCGAGCAAGGATGCGACCGCCCGCATTACGCAGGCCCGTGATCCGGGAAAGATCGGTGCCTATTTCCACTACATCCACGCCATATTGATTTTCGGCATCATCGTGAGCGCTGTGGGCAATGATCTCGCCATGGAGCATCCCGCAGGTCATGCCAGCGTGGCGCAAATTGTCGTTATCGCAGTCGGTCCTGCTATCTACCTGATTGGCAGCGCGATCTACAAATATGTCGTTTACGGTCGCCTCCCCCTGTCCCATATCGGAGGGGTCGTTTTGTTGGCTCTCATTGCGCCTTTCGCACAAAGCGCCGATCTTCTCACGCTGGGATGGCTCACAACCGCCGTGCTTTTTGGTATCGGCTTATGGGAAAGCCGGACCAGGAGCGAAGTTTCCTTAAATGAAGGCGGCGTCCACCAATAAGGTGACGCCAGGTCTTTCTTTCACAGCGGCGCATCAGTGGATGCGCCGCAGCAATCTTTCGCGATAGGTATCGACAATCACAGCAAGTATGATCACCGCGCCAATGATGATTGGCTTGTAATTATCGCCGATGCCGAGCAATTGCAGGCCGGTCGCCAGAACTTGCAGAATACAGGCGCCCGCCAGTGTGCCGACGATCGAGCCTTTTCCCCCAAAGAGACTGGTCCCGCCGATAATGACTGCCGCAATCGCGTTCAGTTCATAGCCGATACCGGCGATCGGGCTGCCAATATTCAAGCGCAGCAAATAGACGATCGCGGCGATACCTGCGGTGACGCCCGAAATAACAAATGCAGCAATTTTATACGTGTCGGGATTATGCCCCGACAGACGGACCGCCTCATCGTTGGCCCCAACGGCGTAGATCATGCGACCGAAAACAGTAAACCGCAGGATGAACCAGCCTGCAAAAATGACCGCCACTGCCACCAGAAAGATTGAGGGCAGAAAGCCGCCGATGATCAGATTACCGAAATCGACGAAGCCTTGCGGCAATCCCGTAATGGTCGAGTTGTTGGACACTACACGCGCTGCACCAGCGGCTATATTCAACATGCCGAGCGTAACAATGAAGGAAGGAATCTTCCAAAAGGTCGACACCTTACCGTTGATGTAGCCACAAAACCCACCAACTGCGATGCAAGCCAGCACGGCAAGCGGTATCGATAATCCGGGTTCCAGACCTGATGTCATGATGAGCGCACCTATGACCGTGCAAAGCGCGAGCACCGAGCCAACGGAGAGATCAATGCCGCCGGTCAGGATGACGAAAGTCATCCCCGCCGCGAGAACCGTATTAATGGCGATCTGGACGAAAATCTTCAACGCGTTGCCGGGCGTGGCGAAATAAGGCGCGGTGAAAGAAAACACCAGCGTGATCAGTAAAAGAGCTAGAAAAACGCCAGCGTCACGCAGCAAGAAGCGTTTCAACTTCTGTCGGTCCGCTGCTGCGGATCTCTCGGGCACAGAGGGCTTAGCTGTCATTGAACATGCTCCTGATAGGCAAGCGAAAGAATACGCTCCTGATCAAATTGCGACCGACGCAGTTCTCCTACCAGCTTGCCATTGGAGAACACGATAATGCGGTGACACATGCCAATGAGTTCAGGCAAATCCGAAGAGACCATAATGATTGCTTTTTGATTTGCGGCCAGCATCCAGAGTAATTGATAGATTTCGCGTCTGGCACCGACATCGACGCCCCGCGTCGGTTCATCCAGGATCAATGTTGAGGAACCGCGAAACAGCCATTTTGCAAGCACCACCTTTTGCTGGTTACCACCAGACAAATTGCGCACCGATGTGCCTATGGAGGCCGTTTTGATCCGCAATTGCTCAACCAGTTCCATAACGGATTTCTTTTCTTCGCCTTTGTCCAGCAATCCGCCATGGGAGATTTTCTTCAAATCGGTGATCGTCGCATTTATGTCTACAGGCATATCCAGCATCAGCCCCTGCCCCTTACGATCTTCGGTCAGGAAACCCAGTCCATTTCTGACAGCATCTTTGGGATTGCGAATATTTACCGGCTTGCCGTCCACACGGATTTGTCCCCCGCCTTTGGGATCAGCACCGAAGATCGCGCGCATGATCTCCGTGCGGCCCGATCCTACCAGACCTGCCACACCCAGAATTTCGCCCTCGCGCACCGAAAAGGAGACCGCAGGGTCTGTTGTCGATCGTGTAACGCTTTCGACCTCGAGGGCAACCGAACCTGGCACGATGGTGGAGTCGAAGCTATATTCGTCTGCAATATCCCGCCCAATCATCATGCGGACCAGATGGGGCACGCTCAGCCCCTCAAAGGCGCGCGTTTCAACCAGACGACCGTTGCGCAAAACGGTGACCCGGTCACCAATTTCAAAGACTTCATGCAGGCGGTGCGAGATATAAATGATAGTTACACCCCTGACCTTCATTCTCCCGATAATGGCAAAGAGCCGTTCAATTTCAGGCGGTGTCAGTGTCGCCGTCGGCTCATCCAGGACCAGAAGCTTGCTATCATAGCCAAGCGCCTTTGCAATTTCGACCAATTGCATTTGCGCGACGCCCAATTCGGAGACAAGTGTGCGAGGATCTAACGCCAGCCCAACCTCGTCCAGCAATTCAGCGGCACGCCTGTTGAGCGAAGCCCGATCCAAGATGCCGCAACGTCGCGGGAGCCTTTCCAACATCAGGTTTTCCGCTATGGAAAGGTGTGGAAGTAAATTGAGTTCCTGATGAACAATACGAATGCCCTGAACTTGCGCATCATGCGGCGTCTTGGGCCGATAGGGCTGATCATTCAGAACAATCTCGCCAGCGTCCGGCTGATAGATACCGGCAAGCAGTTTGATGAGCGTTGACTTGCCAGCGCCGTTTTCACCCAGAAAAATATGCGTTTCGCCGCGCAACAGTTGTAGATTGATACCCTCCAGAGCAGTTACGCCCGGAAAGACTTTGCCGACGTTTTCAAGCTTCAAGATCGCGTCGGCTGACTGCATACTATTCCTGCCTGTTGGAGTGACGGAAGGCCGCAACGGAGTGCATCCGATGCGGCCTCGCTATCTTGCGAGTTCCTAAAGGTCCTTGGCGGTAATCAGCTTGATATCCGTCTTGACCCAGCCTGAGAATTTTTCTCCCGCCAGTTCCTTAAGGCCATAATCGATGCCCATTGCCGCCATCTGCGCGCCGAACTGGTCGATCGTGGCCAGCATCTTGCCGTCCTTGATCAGTGGCTGTACGGCGGGAATATTGTCGAAACCAACGACTTTGATCTGGCCTGACTTGCCTGCTGCATCAAGCGCCTTCACAACGCCCAGCGCCATTGAGTCATTGGCTGCCATAACGCCCTGAATATCCTGATATTGTGTAAGGAAATTCGTCATGAGTGTGTTGGCTTCTTCTGTCTCCCAATGCGCGGTCTTGGAATCCAACAGTGTCAAGCCGCCTTCGGCCACAGCATCATCGAAACCCTTCTTGCGCTCCTTGGCATTGTCGGCCTCGGGATTACCTTCGAGGATAACCACCTTACCGCCCTTGCCGAGTTCCTTGGCAAGTGCCATGCCGGACAGCTTTGCGCCTTCGCGATTGTCGGGTCCGAAAAATGCCAGATCGACACCGGCCTGCTTCTTCGCCTCTTCATCAAGCGCCACGTCGATATTGATGACCTTGATGCCAGCTTCCAGCGCCTTCTTCACCGGTGTGACCATAGCCTTGGAATCGGCCGGCGCCAGAACGATCACATTGAACTGCTGCGTGATGAAGTTTTCAACCGCATCAACCTGGGCGGCGAAATCTCGTTCGTCTTTCATGCCAACAGCGGCAAAGGTAAACTTGTCCGTATTCTTGGCCGCATAATCTTCAGCACCGGCCTGCATTTGCTTGAAAAACTCGTTTGCAAGCGACTTCATGACAAGCCCGATTTTGGGTTTGTCCGCTGCAAAAGACGGTAAGGACGGCAAAAGCAGAGCGCCTGCTCCAGCCGCGCTGGTCGTTAGAAACTGGCGTCGCGAAATTGAACCTAGACCCAGCCCATTAATAATTGAACCTTTAGTCATGAATTCCTCCCCTCGCTTCAGCATTAAGCTTGAGCGTGAATTCAAGGTAGAGCCGGAAATGGAAAACTGTCAAGACTACAGAAAGTGGGAGATTATAAGTAACCCGCTAGGGCGAATACATTCGATAAAATTGAATGGCAGATAGTATTTTCCCAGTTTCTTGGGTCTAAGTGCCCGACTCAAAATTCGAGCCTTGCGATACGCCGTGTCATTCGCCTGATTGACGAGATGAACATCCATGCCTCTGCGGATGCAATTGAAGCCTCCCAATCTTTTGCCAGACGGCGGCAGCGGTTGAGCCAGGCGAAGGTTCGCTCGACGATCCACCGTTTGGGCAAAACTACAAAACCTTTGGCCTGATCGGATCGCTTGACGATTTCAATTGCCAGCGCTTTGAGATGTGCCACAGCAGTTGTCAGCTTTTCGCCAGCATATCCGCCATCGGCAAAGAGTTTCGCCACGGTGGGATAGTTGTCACAGGTGCGATTGATCAGATCAGGTGCACCGTCCCGGTCCTGAACGTCGGCACCATGCACGATGCCTTCCAGCATATTGCCCGTCATATCGGTCACGATATGGCGCTTGCGCCCTTTGATCTTTTTGCCAGCATCATAGCCTCGTGGACCGAAAGATTCCGTCGTTTTGACCGACTGGCTATCGATAATAGCGGCTGTCGGCTCCGCCTTGCGGCCTTCCGCCAGCCGTGTCACCGCAACCAGCATTTCATTGATAAGATCAAGCAAGCCGTTGTCGCGCATCCGGTAGAAATGGTACTGCACCGTCGTAAACGGCGGGAATTCCTTCGGTAATTGCGCCCATTGGCTGCCGGTTGTCGCGATGTATTGGATTGCGTTCCACAATGTGCGGGGATCATGCTCGCGCGGACGGCCGACTTTGCCCATCGGCTGCAAAAGCGGCGCAACAACTGCCCACTCATCGTCGGTACAATCGCTTGCATAGCGCAAGCCACGTCTGACATAGTCTCGCCGGGCGGTTTCAGTCCAGGCCATGTGATCCTCCGTAGTCTTGGTAAACCACAGAGAATCATAAACTCCTGAAATCGCTCAACTTAATTTTCGGTTCGGCTCTAAACCGACACACCATCTGTCTTTAACAAGCAACTTCTACCCACCGCAAAACTCGCCCGAAGGCTTCGCAAAGTTGATTGCACTTCCCCGGTGCAACAATTCCTCGACTTGCTCCACTGAAGGTTTGTGAGAACCGCTCGGCCGTTTTTTATCGACTTGTCTAAGTTGCTCTAACCAAGTGCTCGCTTGATCTTTTCAGGTGTGATCGGAAGTTCATAGAGCCGCTTGCCCGTGGCATGCGCTATGGCGTTTCCAATGGCCGGAATGATCGGGATCGTCACGACCTCGGCAATGCCCTTTGGCGGCGAAGTATCAGAAAGCGGCGTCAGATAGTCCGCGCTCTGTTTCCATACGGCGACGTCTTTCGATCTCGGCAATGTATAGCGATTGAAATTCCATGTTCCGTCGCCCGGACCATCATCGTAAAGTGGCAGTTCCTCCATAGGCGCGTGGCCGATGCCCATGGCGAGGCCACCCTGCTGCTGGCCCGATACCAGTTCGGGCACGATGATCTTGCCGGGATCGAGAATGCTGTGATGCTGCATGATCTCAACCGCACCCGTAAAGGTGTTGACGTTGAGTTCCACAATGCAGGACGCTGGCGCATAGGTCGTCACGCCCGCATTGACGCGCTGCACCGGCGGGAAATTGACCTTGCTGCGTTTGATATATTCATAACCACCCGTGGTCATCCGCCGTTTCGCCTCGGCGAGAGCGCCATCACCATAGCGCACCGCCAAAGCGTCGATGGCAAGCTCGCGCATGCCTGCGCCGGGAACGGTGAACTGAGCGGTCGCCCATTCCCAGCGACTGAAACAATGAAGCGCCACCCCTGTGATCAAGCCCAGTTCGTGCGCCTTGCGGGCGATGCGCCCAAAGGAAAGCGTTTCCATACTGCCGCCGCCCACACCGCCCGGGACTATACGGATATCGGCGAAAGTGACGTCACCAGCCGATATTTGTCCGTCGGCTGGCCCTTCGCTCCCGATGGTCCGCGCCGCAGGCCAAATGGTGTGTTCCAGCAGGAACTGCGCGGCCTGCCGGGTGCCGAAGCTTAGAAAATACGCGCTGTTGGAGGCACTCATCGCTGGCAAAGTGGCAGGGACCCAGTAAGGGTTCTTCTCGGCCTCGTCCTGCTGCGCCTGCGTCATGGTATAGGGCGAACCGGTGCTGGTTATCGGAAGCTGCGGAAAATCCGTCACGCCGAATTCCACGTCATCGGGCACTTTGCCGATGATGTCGCGCGCCAGAACCTGTTGCGCCGTTGTCGCTCCGGTGCCAATTTCCAGCACGCAATGCCGCATGGTCAGCCGCCCCTGCGCGTCGAATTCCAGCGCAAGCGCGGAGGTGTCAGCCCCCGTGCCGTAATCCTTCTGCACCTGCGCAAAGCCGATGCCGTAAAGGCGGCCCGGATGCGCCGCGTCATAATCCTTCTTGGCCTGTTTGCGATTGGTCCAAAGCGGATTGCTGGCCGCCTTGTCGAGCATTTCGATATTGCGCGGATCGCCAAGCGGCTGAGCGCCTTGCGTGTTCAGGTAGCCCGCCTTGGTGGCGTTGCGGCGACGAAGCTCAATGGCGTCGATGGCAAGTTCATTTGCCAGTTCATCAACCATAAGTTCAGTCACCGACATGACCTGAAGCGCGCCATAGCCGCGCATGGAACCTGCCTCCACGGCCTGGCTCGCCAGCGCGACCGAACTGAAGTCCGATTTCGGCAGATAATAGATCGATTGCGCCGCCGTTGCGGCGACTTGCGCGACGGAGAAGGAATAGTTGGCCCGTCCGCCTCCATTGGCGACATAGTGCCCTTTCATGATTTCGAACTGGCCCGTCTTGCGGTCGGCGACAAGCGAGACATCCATATGGAACGAATGGCGCTTGAGGCCCATCTGGAACTGCTCATAGCGATCATTGGCAAGACGCACGGCTTTGCCACCGCCGTAAAACGCCGCCATCACGCAGTAAAGCGGGAAAATCGAATGGTCTTTCGAGCCATAGCCGACCGTTGTGCCGAATTGGAGCTTGATCTCATCGACCGGAAAGGTCTTGTTGCCCTTGACGATCATGGCTGCGAAGCGCGCCGCATCGTAAGGCGATTGCACGGCGGCGATGATATGCAGCGTCCGCGTTTGCGCATCGTACCATGCATTGCCATTGTCCGCTTCCAGCGCCGAAGGATCGATCGACTGGGAAAACGCCTTGCGGTCAAGCACGATCTTGTCTGGGTTCTTCCGCGCCGCGTCAATCTCTGCGCCAAGTTGATGCGCCGCATTCATGCCCCGGCGCATGGGCTCGTAAGTCTCGCGCGCCACCTGTTCAGGATCGCGCGCGCCTCCGC
Organism: Ochrobactrum soli; assembly: GCF_003664555.1. Classification (NCBI taxonomy): domain Bacteria; kingdom Pseudomonadati; phylum Pseudomonadota; class Alphaproteobacteria; order Hyphomicrobiales; family Brucellaceae; genus Ochrobactrum; species Ochrobactrum soli. The sequence continues at coordinate 10,098 of NZ_RCHH01000029.1, forward strand.
CCCGGTGCCTGGTCTGCACGGAGCGCGGAACGAACAGGCCCGTTTTGCTTTCATCCGGCCAGACCACGTCGTTGCCATCAAAATTGCCGTAGATCGTCGCATCCTGAAAGGATGAATAGACCTAAGGCGATGTCGGGGTTCCTCCGCCAATGCGCACATAACGCGCTGCGCCGTAATTTTTCGGCGACTTGAAGCCGGTCTCAGCGCCATAGCGGACGACATCCGCTTCAAAGCGCAGCATACGCTTCGCCAGTTCAAACCGCTCGAAATCGTCGTAAACAAGCAGCGCCACCGAATGGCCAAGCAAAAGCGGTGTTTCGCCCTTCGGAACGAGGAAATTCTTGCCGAAAAACTCTTCAGCAAGATCAGACACTTGCGGAATGCGGATGCCGTCCCGCTCCAGATCCTCATGCATCACCAGACGGTCATGCTGGAGTTCTTTTCCCAGCAACGACAGGTCTAGCCCTCAAAGGTGCGGTCTGCTTTTGTCGCCTTTATGAAGAAAGCGTGCCCCTGATCCCTCGTCCAGCCGGGAATATCCCGGGCGCGATAATCGCGGGCAAAGGTTTTCCCGCCGGTCACTTTTCGTATGGCGTCCCAGCGATGGCGCGCCTTGCCGTCAGCGTCCAGCCAGTCCGCAGTCGACGGCCCCGATTGCACCTCCAGCGCTTGAGCAGCCGGAAGACGCGCGAAGAGAACGGATATGCCCGCGAACGTACCCAATTTGATGAAATCACGGCGTGACAGTCCGGCAGCCATGTATCTATCTCCTTAATTGACCGTGCAGGGATGTCGTCCAAGATGCGGTCAAATCAGTTCTACGAATTATCGGACAGAGCGCTGGAACGCTTTGACCAGCCCGGCAGTAACAGGATGGCCCCCGCGCCCGCCCCACTGCGCCCGCATCCAGCTAACCAGCGCGGCAATCTCGCTCTCGTCCATCGCGTCGGCGAAGGCCGGCATGGCGTACATGCGCTGCTGGTTGGTGAATGCCTGAGTGGCAATACCGTTCAAAACGGCGCTGATCAGCGCGTTCGGTTTATCCAGCGCAACTATGCCGTTGCCTTTCATGGCGGGCGCGACATTAGGTATGCCTTCGCCGTTCAGGCTCAGCACGCTTTACCGGCTGTCGTTTCAGCTGTTCGATAAAAACGGTCGCGCCTGCAACGAACCCCGGCGTGCAATAGCCGCATTGAAAGGAAAAATGATCGATGAAAGCCTGCTGCACCGGTGTCAGGCTGAGAATACTACCGTCACTGTCGCGCTGCGCGTGGCCCTCAATGGTGAGGATCGATTTGCCGGCAAAAAAATGTGCATCATAGATGCATGTGCGGCTTTCGGTCTTGGCGCCATCGGGCTTGACCTCGATAACTGTACAGGCATGGCAGATGCCCTGACCGCAGCCAAAATGCGTGCCCGTCAGGTCGAGATATTCGTGCAGAAAGTCGATCATCGGCATCCCGAGCGGAACGTCAACGGGTCCGACTGTGACACCATTAATCGTCAGTGTCAGCGGTCGCTTTTCCATATTCTATCCCGAAACCTGTTATTGATCAGCCGCTCGAACAGACCGCCACAATATAATTTTTACCGAAATCTTACGCGTAGCTAATTTAACTAAATGTAATATTATTCAATTAAATAATAATCATTCTTCCATTAACGGAATATGAAACTAAATCCGACCGAATATCAATTCAATAGATAAATAATAATTGGTTGTTCCAATTCAGAACGAGCTACCGCTGAATTAACCTTTACGGATATGCGTCCTGTTTCCGACAACGCCGGACGGCGGTATCAGGAAACGCAAGGCGGCCAATTCCAAGTAATCATCTAAAAAATTGCTATAAAAGCACTTTCAAGAATCTGGACAGACAGAAAAACTGAATTATTATATTAGTTATGCATCAGCAATAAAATATAAGTTTGCAAGCCTGGGGGTCCGCGTTGTATTTTCTCACTGACCCTGTGGTGGCGCTATTTGCTTCCCTTGCAATAGGCTACCTCATCGGCCGCTTGCGCATTGGCCCGGTTCGATTGGGCGGGGTTTGCGGGACATTGCTGGCGGCGCTAGCAATCGGGCAACTTGGCGTCCGCATTTCGCCGGACCTGAAGGACAGCGCCTTCACTCTTTTCATCTACGCTCTCGGATTTACGGCGGGACCTCAGTTTTTCGCCAATATTCAAGGTGGGTGGCGGTATGGAATTTTTTCCATCATCGAAGTTGTATGCGTCACTTTGCTGGTTTCGATTGCGATCATTCTGTTCAAGCTCGATATCGGAACGGCAACCGGCCTTTTCGCAGGGTCCGCGACGGAATCCGCGGTCATCGGCACAGCGTCACAAACGATTTCCCGTCTGCCCATCTCGCCAGAAGAGATTGAACAATTGCAGGCCAATGTCGCCACCGCTTACAGCCTCACCTATCTGTTCGGGCTTTTGGCGATCGTGGTGTTCACGACCCAGCTTGCGCCGATACTTTTGAAGGTCGATCTCAAAACCGAAGCGCAGGCGCTCGCCAGAAAACTGGATTCGGAGGATGAGGACGACGATCAGGTCGAGGGGTTACCTATGTTCGTCGCCCGTGCTTTCAGGGCTGGCTCCCTCGGCGGACTGACGGTTGGCGATTTGGAGAAAGGCTGGAACTGGACTGTCACGATTGAACGTGTGCGCCGACATAAGAAAATTGTTCAAACAGACCCTGCGTTCCTTTTGAAGCCGGATGACATTGTCATTGTACACGGACGCCGTAACGCGGTTATCGCCATTCAGGATTCATTTGGAGACGAAGTTCCCGTGCCGGACGGCACCAGTCTGGCGCTGGTGACCCGTGAAGTGGTTCTCATCCGGGCTGACGCATTTGGGCGTCAAATTCGCCAGTTGCGCCATTCGGCTTCGCCAGAATTGCGGCGTGGCGTGTTCATATCAAATATCCGCCGGTTAGGGCAGAATATCCCGGCATTGCCCGGTACGGTTCTCCATGAAGGAGATGTTCTGACGCTTTATGGACAGGAAGAGGTGGTTACGCGCGCGGTGCATGCATTGGGTAAGCCGTTGCCCAAAGTCGCCAGCACAGATTTTGTCTTTCTCGGACTGGGGATCGTCGCCGGTCTTCTGCTGGGCAACTTCTCTCTCAATATTCGCGGCTGGGAGCTGACGTTAGGGTCAGGCGGCGGCGCCTTGATCGCTGGCCTTGTCTTCGGTTGGCTCAACATGCGAAATCCGGCGCGCGGCGGGTTTCCGGTTCCTGCCGCTGAATTTGCGAAAGATTTCGGACTGGCGACATTCATCGCCGCCATCGGGTTAAGCGCCGGACCCGAGGCGATCGATCTTGTCCTTCAATACGGACTGATCCTGCCGATCCTTGGCCTGATCGTTTCCTTCGTTCCGGCTCTCGTGTCACTTTTTGTCGGCGCGAAACTGATGAAGATCGAGACACCAATTCTTCTTGGCGCAATCGCTGGTCAGCATTGCAGTACGCCAACGATCAGCGCACTTGTGTCCCAGGCCGGGAATTCGACGCCGGTCATCGGATACACGGTCACCTATGCGATTTCCAATGTTCTCCTGCCCCTCATGGGACCAATGATCGTGGGGATTGCTGCGGCGCTCGGAAGCTAGCTGACCCCAGCAAATCTCCGGCGATGTGCCCGTTACGTGGTCGGCAATCCGAGGCGAACGGCATAGGCCGTCAGCTCGGCAGAACTATGGAGATTAAGCTTCCGCATCAGGTTTTCGCGATGCTTGCGTGCGGTCAGCGGACTGATCCCCAGTCGCGTTGCCACATCCCGCGCAGTCAGACCCTGCGCGACCAGCGCCAGAATTTGACGTTCGCGGCGCGTCAGCGGGATCGGCGACAGAATATCCGGCGCGGGCTCAGAGCTGCTGCCCGTCGCCCCCGTGACCGCAAAACGGATGGACTGGGCCAGATAGGTCTTGCCATTTCTGACAGCGTCGATGGCGGCGCCGATTTCTTCCGGATCGCCGTCCTTTGTAAGATAGGCGCTGGCCCCGGCTTCCATCGCGGCGCGAATTGTTCTGGGCTCAACATTCGCGGTCAAGATCAATATTTTCAGTCTAGGCGCAACAGCTTTTATTTCCGAGATGAATTGAATTCCGGCGACCCCTGGCATGCCGAGGTCTAGAATGAGCAGATCGGCCCCTGCACTGCGCACATGCTCCATAACGGACGTTCCATCATTGGCTTCCGCGATGACGGAGATGCCGTCCATCACGGAAACCAGAAGCTTCAGCCCCTGACGCACGATAGCGTGGTCGTCGGCAAGAATGGCGGTAAGAGGACGGGTCATCCGGCTGTCATTCACCTTGCATTGGCGCCCATTGGCGCAAATCGTTCAAATCACAACTTATTGGCGGCAAGTTACTGATCGATCAATAATTTAAGTATATCACTGCGCAACAGACGACAATGCAACATATTGGGAGGACGGATGCAGGAAGACAGGATACGTCAGGCTCTCACGGAGCTTTTGTACCGAAATTCCTATGGCGTCATTATCTCGAACGTCGTTATTTCTCTCGGTGCGATCTATGTTCTGAAAAATGCTGTGCCGACGAGTTGGATCGCCGGATGGCTTGGCGCGCTTTATTTGCTGACCGCAATCCGTGTTTTCGCATCACGCCAATTCTTTAGCCGCCAAAGAGACGCGCAGTCCATTCAGCGCTGGGCGTGGCTTGCCGCGAGCTTTTCCTGGATATCTGGCCTGTTGTGGGGCGGGCTGGGATGGGCGGGATTTCTGCCGGAAGCGCCAATCGTTCTGTCCTTCACCGTCATCGTCCTGACCGGACTTGTCTGTGGCACGGTGCCTTCGCTCTCGGCCTTTCCACCAGCGCTGGTCGGGTCAATCATCGCGACGGTCATACCGATAGCGGTGCGTTGCATCACCAGCGAAAGCGAAATTTCTGGCGCCTTCCTGTTTCTGCTCGCTTCGCTTGTCGCCATCAATTTCTATTATTGCCGGATCACCTATCGCATGCTGCACGAGACCATTCGCCTGCGACTGGAAAACGAAAATCTGGTCGAGCATTTGCAGGAGGAGACGGACCGGGCGCAGCGCGCCGACAGGGCCAAGACACGTTTTCTGGCGGCGGCAAGCCACGATCTTCGCCAACCGATCCACGCATTGAGCCTGCTGATATCTACGCTCGGAGTCTTGGGGCAGCGCGGCAATGTTGCATCCAGCGATGCACGCGATCTCGCCGGAAAGGCAAAATCCGTCGTCCACGATCTGAGCGGACTTTTAAACGAGCTGCTCGATATTTCGCGGCTCGACGCGGGCATTGTAACGGTGGTGAACGAACCGGTTTCTCTGTCGGTACTATTTCACGACCTGCATGACGAATTTGCGCTGGAAGCTGAGCAACGCGGACTTCAGTGGCATGTTGTCGAGAGCGATCTTTATGTCGACAGCGATCCGATGATGCTCAAACGCATCCTGAACAACTTTCTATCGAATGCTTTTCGATACACCAAGCAAGGTCGCATCCTCCTTGGCTGTCGCAGACGCGGCGATGCGATCGAAATTCAGGTCTTCGATACCGGCCCCGGTATTCCAACCGATCAACAGGCGAAGATTTTCGAGGAGTTTGTCCAACTGCAAAATCCGGCGCGCGACCGGTCGCAAGGTCTGGGACTAGGGCTCGCCATAGTCCGGCGCACAGCCATGCTGCTGGGACATCCGTTGAAACTCGTGTCCATTCCGGGCCGAGGCTCAATGTTCTCGCTCACGGTTCCCCAAACCCGCGACGAAGACCAAGCAAACCCGCCAGGGCATCTGCCGCTCGAAGTGGAAACCGCGCTCGGCGTCATCGTCATTGATGACGAGAAAGATGTTATCGACGCCATGGAGCAACTGCTTCACCTTGATGGACACCGGATTTATCCGGGGCGCTCAGTCACCGAGGCCCAGGCATCCTATGCGGCAGCCCTGGAGAGTGGGGACGCGCCGGTCGATTTGATCATTGCCGACTATCGGCTGGGCGGTGGCGTTACCGGGCTCGACGCCATTCAAACACTGCGCTCGGTGGTCGGCCGACCTTTGCCGGCGATTATCGTCACCGGAGATACCTCTCCCGCGCGATTGAGGGAGGTCAATGCCAGCGGGGCACTCATGCTGCATAAGCCCATCGATGTCGATGAGCTGCGCAAAGCAATTGCCGCCGCGATTTCCGCCCCGGTCAAAACCTCACCCTAAGCACGGCGTTTACACCCTGTTGATAGGCGTGAGAACCAATCTGGCCGGTATAATTGACCCCAAGCTTGGCGCTGCGGGAAAGATTGAAGTTCAGGCCAGCCTCGATGAGCGCGGCGTCCTTCGCGATGGGCGCTCCGTAAACCGTGAAGGCGGATGACCCGATGAAACTGTTCGTCGAACCTGTGTCGATATCGCCATAGGCGTGACGCCAGCCAATAGACCCGTGCGCATTGGCCGATACATTGCCCAGCATGAAATGTCGTGACGCCCGCAAGCCGATGGTCGTGAAAGCTGTGTCCATCGTATCGCTATCGACAGAGAGCCGCGCCGCCGTTCTTCCCGCTTCATTGAAGCCATCCGTGCGGTGATGCACATAAGCAAGATTGGCAAACGCTTCCAAAGGCGTGTCTTCCCTGCCCCATTGATAGGCAAGTTCGCCAAAAGCCTGAAACGTGCTGGCGTGATAATCGCTGTTCAGACTATCGGAAAAGCCCGGAAAAATGTCAAATCGGTCGAGCTCGATTTCGTGCCACGTATAGGCAAGCCCGGTGCGGAAGGCGATTGCATTGCCATTGTTCAGTTTCCAGGACGAACCGGCATAGGCGCCCAATGTATAATTATCGCTTTGCCCCGAGGATGCGCGCCCATCCACATCGAATGTTGTCCGGCTATAGCCCGCCAGCAATCCAAGACGCCAATTATCGAATACTGTACCGTCTACTCCCGCAACGAAGCCGCCGGTATTGTAGTCAAGCCCCGCAGTGTTTCCGTTGCCGTCGATTGAAGCCCAGTTACCATAGCCCTGAATCCAGGCGTTATAATTTTGCTCGCGAGCCGTGGATGTTATCGCCGCAAACGCGTCCGGCCTGGCGGCAGTCGAGCCACTCTCGGGACCATAGGAAAGTAGAGTTGCGGAGGGCGACAGCACGAAGCTCTCGGTTGATCGCAAACGACTGTTCATGGCGTCGCGAATAACGGCGCTTCCTTCGATGAGTGCTGCTTTCGTTGAAGCATAGGCTTCGCCGGACAGAAGGTTAAAAGCAGATCGCGCCTCGTCTGCGCTGAGCATCAACAATCTGTTGTAAAGTTCGAGAGATGGCCCCGACTGCTGCAGCGTATCCAGCGCCTTTGCCGTCGCGATCTGGTTCCTCGTTTCCGAAACAGTTGCGAAGAGCGCCGGTGGCGGTGTGCCCGAGGTCGGGTCGACACCTCCCCCATCCGTCTGACCGACATTTTTGACAGCAATTGTCAGATTAACGTTGTTGAGATCATAGGTCTCGTTTGCATTGATAAAGGCCGACTTCGATACTGTATCCTCAAAAGCGCCGTTTATTCCGCCATCCGAGGTGAGGATCGTATAGGTCTGTCCGCTTTGATACCTGGTGGCAGGATCAAGGGCGGTCACGCTGACATTTCCGCCCAAAATCGTGGTTGCGCCGGTCACATGCGTCAGATCGCTCATGCCAGCGCCTGCAATATCAACGGCGAAAGTCGATCCACTTTGAAGCGTCAGGTCTCCGTTGATTGTCAACGTACCAATCGAATTGCCAGACGACAAAGTTGCGCCAGTCAAAATGTCGACCAGCGACCCACTGCCCGAACCGATGGAGCCATGCCCACCAACCAAGGCACCGTCTCCTATAATGAAGGAGCCACCCAAAACCGCATTGCTGTGACTATCATCCGATCCGACAATCAAGCCGCCTGCGGACACTTTGGTCATGCCCGCAAATCCGGGGCTTTCGCCGTTATAGGCGAGCGTTCCAGGTCCAGCCTTGATGAAAGTCCCCTCACCCGTCAACAGACCGGTAAACTGCGCGCTGGTCACCTGATCGAATGTAAATGCGGCCGCGGCAGCAATAGAGACATCGCCGGAGAAACGTTCCGCGCTGGAAGTCAGGTCGCCCTCCTGTACGATCCAGTTGAGATCTGACGCGCCACTCAAGATAAGGCTGCCAGATCCTTCCTTGATCATCGTTCCGGCAACCCCGCTTGCGCCCGCTATATTTCCGGCAAAATTGCCATCAGCTGCCTGCGCGAAAACGACGACACCCGCATTTGCGATATTGCCCGCAATCGTTTCCGAATTGCCGACGAGACGACCCGCCTCAATGACCGTGTTGCGATAGCTATTACCGCTATTTGTGAGTTGAAGCGTCCCTGCCCCCACCTTCACGAGATCATCCTGTCCCGATATGACACCGTTCACGGTGAGGTCGGTATTATCCAGCACATCGAAAATTCCGGCCTGCGTAAGCGTGATCGACCGGCTCGTCTGGACACTCGCCGTCGTCGCCAATGCGCCGCCGTTGAAAATCAGGCCACCGGTCGGATCGCCGAGATTATCATCGCGCAACACCTGCAACACGCCCCCCGCTATCGTCGTGCCGCCTGAAAAACTGTTGATACCACCAAGCGTCAGCACGCCGCTGTTGAGTTGCAGAGCCAGCCGACCGCTGCCGCCATCTTGAATCACGCCGGAAAATTGTGACGGGCCGACAGACGAACCGTCAATGGTCAAGACACTGCTTGTCGCCGCGCCATTTTCAACGAGACCAGCGCCTGCGCCAATACTGTTGATAGCGCCGACGGTTGTACTAAACCCATTGAGTTTGATGGTTCCCCCAACGCCACCCGGCAGATTGTCGAAATTGACGCCAACACCTGACGTCACAGCATTGGTGGCCAGAACATTAAGCGTGCTATTGCCATAGAGGGTCTGAGCGCCACCGCTCAGACCGCTGGTGGCGGAAACGTTGAAAACGCTGCTATCGTGAAACTCCCGAGCGCCACCGTTGACAGCATTGGCCGCCGACGCATTCAAGACACTGAGATTGTAGAAATGTTGCGAGCCGCCACCGACCGCTTCGCCCACGCCAGCATCCAACACGCTGTTGTCATTGAAATATTGCTCACCACCGCTCAGCGCGTTGGCAGCTGTCAACGCCATGACGCTATTAATGTAAAAACTCTGCGTTCCACCGTTGACTGCGCTTGATGCGGTCGCATTTAGATGACTGCTGCCATTGAAAAACTGCGAACCGCCAACGATGGCGTTCGCTGTCGCGGCGTTCAACGCGCTGGTGTCATAAAAAACCTGCTGCCCGCCACTGAGGCCGCCTGCCGTTGTTACGTCCAGCCTGCTGCTGGCGTTGAAATACTGAAAGCCGCCACTAATCGCATTTGTCGCCGATGCATTTAGCGTGCTGGTGTCGTAGAAGCTCTGCCCGCCGCCGGCAATGGCGAATGATTGTGACGCATTGAGACTGCTGAGGTCGTTGAAATATTGCGATCCGCCAATAATGGAGTTCATCGCGGTGGCGTTCAGCGCGCTCGAATTATAGAATGCTTGCGTACCACCGCTAATAGCACTGGTTGCTGTCGCGTTGAGCAGGCTTGTATCCCGAAACAGCCAGGTGGAACCGGATATGTTGGGGAAATAGTCGGCTGAGTTCGCGTCAACAACCGTAGCGCCCGTGCATGGCGACGACGTGCAAGCAGTCTGGGCGTCTGCCGGCGCTGTGAGGGCGAGACCGGCTGCGACTAACAAGACCGCCTTGGTTATGTCGAGATTTATGACCGACGCCGGGCTATTCTTCCAAGAGGCCAGTCCTGTCCGAACCACAGGCGCCTGTTCAACTCGCTCTCCAATTAATCCGACCAAATACGCAATCAACGCACATCCCCCACAAACCAGCCGGCGAAAGCAAAGCCAATCACCCGGGCTTGAGCACTCGAGACCAGCATTCCTGAAACGGAAATGCTGGGATCGGAAACTCCGTTCTGTTTGTTAAAGGGGTAGGTTATGCGCGCCGTCAGAGGAACATCACCAATATACAAGGTCGCCTAGGCTAATCGACGATTATGGGCTGAACATTACGCCATTGTTGGTATCGCACTACGACACCTATCGAATGCGGTTTCCCACATTATCGGGGATCATCTTCCACCCGAGCACCCCAACATTCCGCACTGAAACAGTCCGGAAATGATCGCTATAAGGCTTTCGCCGGAGCCGTTCGCACATGAGGGGCCCAGCACGTCTGATGCCTTTTAGCCGGTCGAAAAGAGATTCTTTGGGTCTTTGCGCAAACACAGCTGTAGATTTTTTGGTGTCAATCAGTTATAGAGTTGCGTATCGAATGCTGCGTTACGCCCTGGCTCACGCGGCAAAGTTCGAACTGGAACACTCCTCCAAAAAAATTAAAAACAGACAATCGCTCGAGCTAAATTTAAGATCCACTTAGCTTTTGTTTGCGAAATTTTTCACCATAATTTCAATAGCTTGATTTCATCGCAATCCATCGCCCCCAGTACCTTTATAAACACTCATTCATGCGCGTCTCGTTTTGCGCGCTGGGTTGGAATGCCGTGTACAACCTGTGAGACTGAGGGCAACCTCAACCCGTGTAGTTATTCGATATTCTCGCCCAGTCCAGCAATACTCCTACGATCAGCAATATCAGTCGATGCGCCCCGTCAATTCAATTATATGACCGCAGCAAACGGCCCAACAGTAAAGTCGGCAACCTGACGGTCGGCCTTGAGATGACGGCGAGACAAATTATTCATGCTTGGAGACACGTTAGTATAACTAAAAAATTGTTTGAAACTGCAAACGTTTTACTCGTGCGTACGACTGCGCTCGTTTCGTTATTGCCCACGCCCGCCATATTCAATCGAAACTGAAATTGACAGCTGTCAACGCGTCAGCGCAAACAACTCTTTGCCACCCATAACAGCACTTTCACCGCATTCCATCCATATGTGAGAGCCCTATCACGACATGAATAACGCACCGGAATCGTCCGGCATGGGCATTCGACCCTGATCGTAGGTCCAAGTCTTCATGCTGTGGGCTAAGTAAGAATCGGTTATCATCGCCTTCAACAACTGGCAGGAGTTTTTCTATGAGTGTCGCCTTCGCCAAAGAAGAGAGCGCAGAAGCAGCTTCGGAAACGATATTGCCAGATCGTGAAATCTCGCCTCACCCCAATCTTGTGACAGAGAAGGGCTTGCTACTGCTGCAGGAGGAGCTTCAGAAGGCGCGAGATGCGTATGAAGTCGCAAATTCGATCGAAGACATCTCAGAACGCCGCCGGCAGACCGCACATCCAATGCGTGATCTCCGATACTATGCAGCCCACCTTCATTCAGCGCAGCTCGTACCAACACCACAATATCCATCGAATGTTGGTTTCGGCTGCGTTATATCTATCAGCAGGGATGGCGGGGCGCGCCAAACTTATCAGATAGTCGGCGAGGACGAAGCTAATCCGAAGTCTGGCACGATATCGTTCGTTTCGCCGCTGGCACGATCCGTCAGCGGTAAATCACTTGGCGATATCGTCATTTTGGGCAACAATGAAATTGAAATCCTGGCAATCTCGTGAGTTTTTCAGAAATGCCGGCTCGGCTCTAGACAGATTTATTCTTCACCAATCTGCGTCAGACCCAGTTGTCAGCGCATTTCCGGCAACATTGACAGCTGTCAACGTAAACAACACATGACGGAAGATTAAATTACCACCAGATTGCTCGTCAGTAAAATCGTTTAGTCCCGATAATTGCTTTGCTTGATGTTAACTATTCATTAACTAAAAACAAATTGCGGTGAAGACAGAATCGGGGCATCTTTGTCAGCGCATATTTGTTACGTTTTACTGAATATGCGCTGATAAGGACGAGCCATGCACCAAAACCCGACAGCATCTCCGCAACCTCATAGCAGCCTTCAGTCTTTGATTGAAGCCGACGCTGAAGAGCTGTCGAAGCGACTTCAGGCGCATCAAATGCGCATTTTTCCGCCAACAGCGCAGAAATCGATTCGCTCATTCACGCCCGCGGAAGCTGCATCTTTTATAGGCGTGGCGGAAGGCTACCTCCGGCAGATCGTATCGGAAGGCCACGGACCAGCGCCCCAGAGCAATGGTCGGCGGATGTATTCCATTCAGGACATCCACGCCATTCGGCAATTGCTGGATGACAACTCTCCCAAGACGCACGGCAAATATATCCGTCATCGTCGCAACGGCGAGAAGTTGCAGATCATTTCGGTCATGAACTTTAAGGGTGGCTCTGCAAAAACCACTACGTCGGCCCACCTCGCCCAGTATCTGGCTTTGCGCGGATATCGGGTTCTGGCCATTGATCTCGATCCGCAAGCCTCACTTTCGGCGATGTTCGGCCATCAGCCTGAGCTTGACGTGCGCGTCAATGATACGCTGTATGGCGCCATTCGCTATGATGCGGAACGACGTGAGATTACGGATATTGTCCGATCGACCTATACGCCGGGATTGCATGTCATTCCGGGCAATCTCGAGCTCATGGAATTTGAGCACGAAACGCCCAAGGTTCTGGCTGAGCAGAAGAATGAAGCCATGTTCTTCTCACGCATCGGCAGTTGCCTTGCGGTAGTCGAAGATCTTTACGATGTCGTTGTGATTGATTGCCCGCCGCAGATGGGCTTCCTGACCCTGTCCGCCTTGTGCGCGGCCACATCGGTTTTAATCACCGTCCACCCACAGATGCTTGATGTTATGTCGATGAACCAGTTTCTGCATATGACGTCCGACCTCCTCGCTGTTGTTGAGCGCGCTGGTGGGAATACGCAATATGACTGGATGCGTTATCTGATCACCCGCTATGAGCCTAACGACGCGCCACAAAATCAGATGGCAGGCTTCATGCGCTCGATATTTGGCAACCGTGTTCTTGAAACCCCGATGCTGAAATCGACCGCTATTTCCGACGCGGGCCTGACAAAACAGACCCTTTATGAAGTTGATCGTTCTGCATTCTCCCGCGGTACTTATGATCGCGCGCTGGAATCGTTGACATCTGTCAACGCTGAGATTGAAGACCTAATTCGCCAGACCTGGGGGCGTAACTAACCATGGCCCGCAAGAATATTTTCGACTTTTCTGAACAGACCGAGCCATCGCAGAAAACTGACGATCGCTCCACACATGCGTCCTTCGAGCAGGCGAGGCCGCTTGCAGGTTTGGATCGAGACCGTGCAAATCGTCCAGCGGCGCTTGGCGCAATTTCGCAGTCTCTTGAAAAGATCAACGAACGGTCCGCCCGCGCCGATGAAATCGAACGTCAGCTTTCAACTGGTCAAACCATCGTCGAACTTGATCCCGATCTGATTGACAGTTCGTTCGTCTCCGATCGTCTGGGATTTGACGATGAGGACCAAACAAAGCTCATTGAGCAGATCCGCGACAGCGGGCAGCTGGTGCCAATTCTGGTGCGCCCTCACCCACAGAATGCGGATCGGTTTCAGATCGCTTATGGCCATCGGCGCGTCGCAGCGATTAAAGCGCTCGGCATCAAGGTCAGAGCGGTTGTCAAACAACTCACCGATGAAGAACTGGTTATTCATCAGGGCCAGGAAAACAATACGCGTTCAAACCTCTCCTTCATCGAAAAGGCTTTCTTTGCCTATATTTTGGAGGGGCAGGGCTATTCGCGAGAAACGCTTTATCAGTCCACCGGCATTGATAAAGCCATCCTGTCCAAGATGATAACGATCATTAAGTCGATTCCCGAAGAGATCATCCGCAAGATTGGCCGTGCACCATCCATCGGGCGTACGCGCTGGGAGGAGTTCGTTGGCCTTTTGACAACTGTCGGCGAAGCTGTCGCAACGGACGCCATAGGTAGCGCTGGCTTTTCCACGTTGCCTTCAGACGATCGATTTCAATTCGTATTCGATGCGCTCAAATTGTCAGCGTCGAAGGATAAGCGTCAAAAGAATGCTGTTCTATCACCTGTTCTCGGTGACGGTATTCAGCCTGTCTCCATCAAACGAGCTGGCAAAAATGTACAGTTCACCTTCAATGACAAGGCGGCTCCGCAATTTGCCGACTTTATCCAGTCGCGACTTGAAGAGCTCTATGCTGAATATAAGGCCAGCGAAGCACCCAAATAGCCTGGGAAGCATAAGCCTTCAGCACTCGATCTAACCGATACATAACCCAGGAGACTAAAACGCAAAAGAAAAAGGCCCCCAAAACGTTGCCGCATGGAAGCCTTCCTCAGATTTAAGCACTCCGAGAATCGCATTTCCATGAATCAGTGTCAAGAGTCATAACGTCATTATGGCGGCTGAATTTCTTTTGCCTGAAAAAAGGTAAGAGGAAATGCAAATTCTGGAGTCAATAACGTCCACATTTCGTGGGCGAAGGATGGCGTTTGGCCAATTGAAGCCTTCGTCACCAACCAAATTAGATGGCAAGACGGTCAACCGTTGGGCGATCTATAAAGAGCTTTGCATTGCCAAGTCAGTGTTCGGGATCAACGATCGCTGTCTGGCGGTGATAAGCTCGTTGCTGTCGTTTCTTCCCGAGAATGAAATCACCGTCAAAAACGGACTTGTTGTTTTTCCTTCCAATCGTCAGCTCTCCTTGCGAGCGCATGGGATGCCGGAATCGACTGTTCGTCGCCATATTGCTACTCTCATCGAGAGCGGCCTGATTGCGCGACGCGATAGTCCCAATGGCAAGCGCTATGCGTATAAAAACGAGGCCGGACAGGTAGAAGAAGCTTTTGGCTTTTCACTAGCGCCGCTTCTCTATCGTGCAGAGGAAATCTCGCAAGCCGCCAAGCGAATACAGGCCGACGCAGCGCTCCTCAAACGTAAGCGTGAACAGATCACCTTGCAGCGACGAGACCTCACCCAAATGATCAACGCAGCACTGGCTGATTCTCCATCCACCTTCTGGCAGAATGTTCATTTGCGCTTTCGCGTGATCGTTGACGCCATCCCCCGCCGTGCTTCAACGACAGAACTTCAAGACATTCTAGACAAGCTGACCGCATTACGGGCAGAAATTGATAAAGCGTTGATTCAGATGAACAATATTGAGGAAATGAGCACCAATCACAACCAAAATGAGCGGCATCATATTGAATCCCTGCCTGAATCCCATTTTGAATCTCAAAATATAAAAATGAATGATTTGAAGGCGTCTTCTTCATCATTCACCGAGACCACGATTAAAACCAGCAAACCCGACCCCACGAAACAGATCTCCCTCGATACGGTGCTCAGAGCATGTCCTGACATCAAGGATTACAAACCAACCGGCATTACGTCTTGGCGTGATTTAATTGAAGCAACGAGAACTGTTTCAGCTTTCCTCGGCATCACGCGATCAGCCTATCATGAAGCCTGTCAGGTCATGGGCGTTGAAGGATTGTCAGCGACAATTGCCGGCATTCTACAGCGCATAAGAGAAATCGGATCAGCCGGCGGTTATTTGCGTTCTCTAACCCACAAAGCACGAGTAGGGGAGTTCTCCATCGCGCAAATGCTCTTGTCGTTGATGAAAGCAAACAGATCTCAACATGCTTTGAGTTGACGAATACGCTAACGAACTCCGTTCTGCACACCGCAACCGGGACATCATCGTAACCGACATGGCCATTCCCGCCTGGTGCCTGCGAATTATCCTCTGCAGGTGATGTGGAAAGGGGCGTCTCGGGTTGGCGGGAAAATCTAATCAGCTTGGAAGAGGGGGCATGTTTTGAAATCGAAACTGTGGGTACCGTGAAAGCGTTCGAACCTCAACGTTACGGTGTACTACTAAAACTAAAACCAATCCGCTCGTTTAATGTATCGAAGGTCTGTTGTAGTTTGTCGCTGTTCGATCGAGACAACAGCTCCGGAAATGCCTGACGCAAGAACAACCAGGACGTCCCAAGCGTTATGAACTGGTTGCGATAGCGTGGGCCAGAAGCAGGGCCCGTTCGCGCGCATCGCCGGTCAGTTCAACAATGGGGATCGCGCAACGAGCGCCAGCGCCTGATAACAAGCGGCAAAGGCGATCCATTCGGTCTCGGCGGGAGGCGCGCGCGCTGGCAAGATGCGATCATCGCCTGAAGTTGATAGGCGCCGGGGTGACGGCCATGGCGCGGTTCAGGCCGTCTGGGCCGCTCCGGATCTGCGACCAGTGCGGCGGCTGCGATCCTGACCAGCAGGAGGATCGGGTTTCCTGCCTTGTCGGAGCGCGCGGCAAAGCGCGATGCCTACCATTCCATAGGGACGGCAAGACCGTGGACATCGGGCTTGTTTGGCATCAATGCCGCAAGCGGGCGCCCGAGGCGCAGCGCTTCATGGCAAAGATCCGCACCAGCCAGTGTGCGCATTCGCTTGCCATATAACCCTCGTTGAAAATTAGACAAACCACTTCCAGCACGGTGGAATGCCGCTGCCGTCGTTCACGGCCCTGAGGGGTTTCGAAGACAGCTGTCGATGCGTTGAACGACGGTGGCTTCAGATACGAAAATGGCGTGCGCCACTTCCGGTATCGATAAACCGCCCAAGAGCCTGGCGCTGCTCGGCGGGCAACGGGGGATGGCAGGCCGTAAAGATCAGCCGCAACAGGTCATCATCAATGACTTCATCAAGCCTGGCTTCGATATCGGGATCGGCCTGTACCAGTTCCGTGAGGTCGATTGCCGGTTCGCGATGCTCGCCGTCGATCAGCGTGGTGCGACGCTGCCGGTCTAGCGCGCGGTACTTCGCCACATGCATCAGCCAGGCGGCAGGGTTGCGCGGTACTGTTTATGGTCGCGCCGTCAACCGCCGCGTGCAAGGTTCCGCCATTGAGAGTGATTGCGTCATTACCAAACGTGTCATGCTCTCGTCCGTGGCGCGGTTGGCCACGACTGTTCCTTGTGAGATAGTTGTGCCACCGGAACAGGAATTGGATCGATCAAGATAAAGCGTGCCCACGCCCCCATTTTATGAGGGCACCGGCCCCAGAAATAGTCGTTGCGGCGGTTGGAGCGCATCTTGAACCTTTGTGATCAGGCCGCTTCTTTCAAAATAGCACGGATCGGTATTGGTGGAGTGCCCAGATATCCCGCAATCATCCTGGTGATGTGCTCGACAATATCGGCCTCGTCCGAGAGGGAGTGGCCGCAGTCATTGAGAACGATGGCATGGGTCAACGTCTCCACTGTCGTTACGCATATAAACGCAGCCGTATCGAGGTCATTGAGCTGAACGTCTTCCTTACATTGCTCCAGATAATGCCGGACCAGATGGAGCGTGTCCTTTCGGATGGCTTCCACCTCGGCAAGTTTTCCAATACGGGGAACTTCTTCTTTCAAGATGCGGTGGAGCTCAGGATTAACCCGGTGCGCAGCAATCATCGCGCGAATGAGCTCCCGCATGGCGCTGTTCAGGTCGTCTGACGCGCATTCTTGCATGGCGTTTTCCAGCAGAGCCAGAATTTCACGATTGTGCCTTGCGACGAGCGCAGCCACAAGCGACTCCTTATTGGGAAAATACTGGTAGAGCGATCCAATGCTCACTCCCGCTACTGCAGCGACGCGATTTGTGCTGGCCCGCGCATATCCATCGCGCACCAAAACGCGAGCAGTGGCATCCAGTATCGCCTCGACGGTCATTTTCGACCTCTCTTGTGAGGCGGCTTTTCTGGGATTTGTAGCGTTGAGCTTGGCCATGTTCTCGATTTCCTAATGCGAGTAGACAATGTGAGTAAACGCTCACATATTTTGTATAAATCGTCAACAATAAAGAATGTGAGCTCATTCAAGGCGTTCAAACGCCGAGATGGCGCTTCATTGTTCGAATTCGGAAAAACAAAGTAAGAGTTATATAAATGGTAATGAAGTCTATCCAAATCGTGATACTTGTTTCGGTAATGATAGTTGGAGCTGGTTGCGCCAGCTCTGGACAAAGATCCCAAATTTCAGCGGCAGACTGTGTCGTTACAAAGCACACTCAGACATTTAATGAAAAATGCGGCACGCCTCGACTGGGTTGGAAGGGCGCGAACGGAAGCGATTTCATTATTAGATAATGATCGTACGCCACAAGTCGATTAGTCTCGTGGCATCTTTCGCTTGAAAAAATGGAGGAGGGCAGTGCGTAGCCTAACATCCGAGCGGCTTCGTGGCCTTAATGAGGCCCTTGGCACCGAAGGGCTGTTGATCCATCTGTTCGGGTATTTTTTGCCTGGATTGGCCATTCTTGATCACTGGATGATAGCCATAGGCGGACTCCAATTCAAAAGCTCACACTGAGTTTCGCATTGAATCCGTTCTGTTTGGCGCCGGAAGCAAACTGGCCGTTATAGGACAGGCCGAGGGTGGCATCGTCGGTCAGCTTGAAATCAAGTCCTGCTTCGATGAGAGCTGCATCTTCAGCGATCGGAAGACCGGAGACTGAGAATGCGTTCGAGCCGATGAAGCTCGCGGTGGAAACCGGCGTGATGTCGCCATAGGCATGGCGCCAGCCAAGATCGGTTCGCGCCGTTGCCGTGATGCTGCCCAGAAGAAACTCTGTTGATGCGCGGAGGCCAAGCGTTGAGAAGCTGGTTTCCGTCGTGTCAGACTGAACCGAAAGGGTGGCAGCAGTCTGGCCCTTCTCATCAAATCCGTCGGTCTTCAGGCGAACATAGGCAAGACCCGCATAAGGTTCGAACAGGGCTTTGCCATAGTGGATCTTATAGCCAAGTTCGCCGAAGACCTGGAAAGTCCCC
>NZ_RCHH01000003.1:0-888782 GCF_003664555.1 Ochrobactrum soli
ATTGGCTATTTTGGTCAAAACATCTTCCGTCTCCGAAAGATATTCAAAACCTTGGTCACGCTCAAATTTGACGAGAACATATTTTACACACCAACTTCGATCCCCAGGTCGAAACCTTAAGACCAAAGCCAGGTAACATAGTTCTATCAAGAAACGTGTCCGCCAAAGTTCCGTTGACAGTTCGATCTCTCGAACCATCCGCAGACAATGCCGCCCACGTTTCTCTTTCTTCTGTATAAAATTGTCAAAGAACAGACGGTCTCAAAACCGTCAAAAATCTCTCATCGCTTCATCAGTTCGCTTCCAAACCCGAAACCAAAGTTCCAAACTCTCTAGCGCCCCGCCTCAGCGGTGTCGGGCTTCTAGTCCAGACCGTTCAGCCTGTCAACCCGTTTTTTTCAAGAAAATCACAATCTTATCAACCGCAACTTCCTCAAATCCAAAACCAGATTTCCACCCAATCTTGGCCGCCCCACCTACTCGTCAGCCAACACAAAGTCAACCACTTTCACCAGAACTCAAGGACGAAGCAACCTGCCGCTAGCAGCGTCGCCGCCCTCGTTGTGGCGCTATATAGGCCCCGCACTCACAAACTGTCAACACGGGTTCTGAGGTTTTTTGATATTTTTTTGACAATCGTCCACAGGGCGGCAAATTCGGGATTTCACCACTCCATATATATATGGGGAGGCGAAAGTGCCGTTGCGGAAAGCCGGGCCACAAACCAGCCTCATTGGACGATTAGCGTCCGCTGAATTTAAAATTTCGCCGTATTGCACCGATAGCTGCCGAACCGATTGCATTGTGGATATCGGCGTTTGGCCGCCTCGTCATTGACTTACGCGTCAACGGCAGGCAAAACTCTGATGCCCGTTTGGGAGCCTTCCCTATACAAAGGAAGACACCTTAGCATCGGATCAGCGCATAAGTCGCTTTTCTGACAAGCGATGTTCAAGCACGTTTTCGTGCCATCAGGTTAAAAAGAAGGGCCGACTATAGCAGTATGAAGGATATGGGGCCGAATAATCTCGATCCGGGTGACGAGCCCCCGCTGAGCGTAGGCGGACGGCGGCGGCCTCCTGATCGGCGCGAAGTTTCGGCACGCTGGCTTGCCGGCACCTTCCTGACTGGCGTTACGTCCTGCATGCTGATTGGTGTTGCACTTTTTGCAGCTCTCGATGGGCGCGAGCAATTGGCGACCCCGCCCGAAATTCTTGCCCTCAATGATATGCCAGGCGCCGCTGAGGAAAGTGCTGTCACCAAAGGTGGCCGTCTCGTCAGCACGGTTTCGGCTCAGCAACCGCGCGACCGCCGCCGGTTCGACCTTTCTACCATGCAGAAAGTCGGCGAACGCGAAGTGATCCGCACCCGCCCGTTCGAACTAGTGAGCATGGCGCTTGCGGTTGATCATCCGACCAGCCGCAAATATCCGGCATTCGATGCGCTGACCGTGTTCTCCGAAGGTCCCGCCGCGCCGCAACCGGCGGACACCGGCCAGATTTACGGCGCAAAGGTTGAAAGCGAAGTCAGTCTCCATGTTGTCGATTTTCCGCTGAACAGCGCGACCTTCGACGCATCGAGCGATTTGTCGGTCGATGAAGTTGAAAAGGTCGTTCGCGACACCGGCGGTCTGCTGACCGATGGCGATGTTCAGGTCGCCTCGCTGCATTATGTTGATCCGGCCCGCTTTGGCGGCAATGATTCTCCTTATGCGCTCGGCCCCGCCCTCGGCGTGAAGATCACGCAGGAAAATGTCAGCGTTGCGCCGAAGGCGAATGACGAACAGACCGAAGACGGCTTTTCAGAAGAACTGATTCCCTTCCGGCAGACCGCCGATATTGCGCAGGCGCTGGAAGATGCGGGCTATAGCGGCGATGACACGTCGAACATGGTCGATGCGCTGAGCAAGATGATGAATTCGCCGCGCCTGAAGCAAGGCAGTGTCCTGCGCATCGGGACTGAAACCCGCGACGGCGTAGACCGCATCGTACGCGCGAGCATTTATAATCGCACCACGCACCTTGTTACCGTCACGTTGAACGACCGCCAGCAATATGTGCCGTCCGATGAACCCGAAGGAACGCCGCTTTTGCAGACGGCATTCGAGGGCAATGCTGTCCCCAGCGCCATCCGCGGCAACCTGCCCAATGTTTATGACGGTATCAGCCGCGCGGCCCTTGCCTATGGCATGACCGAAACAATGCGCGAACAGCTGGTCAAGATGTTGGCCACCGACGTAGACCTTCAGGCGCAGCTGACGCCGACCGACAATATCGACGCCTTCTTCTCGCTACCCGACGGGGCCGACGAACAGGACAAAGCAGACAGCGATTCGCAGCTGCTTTATGTGGCGGCCACTTTCAGCGGCACGACCCGTAAATTCTACCGCTATCAGGCGCCAGACGGCAGCGTCGATTACTTCGATGAGGGCGGAAAGAGCGCAAAGCAGTTTCTGCTGCGCAATCCAGTGCCCAATGGTGTGTTCCGCTCCCCGTTCGGCATGCGCCGCCATCCGATTCTCGGTTATAGCCGCATGCATACCGGCGTCGATTGGGCAGCACCGCGCGGCACGCCCATCATTGCGACGGGTAATGGCGTCGTCGAGAAGGCAGGCTGGTCCAATGGTTATGGCAATCAGACCCTGATTCGTCACGCCAATGGCTATGTCAGCAGCTACAATCACCAGAACGCGATTGCCCGTGGCGTGACCGCCGGCGCAAGAGTGCGTCAGGGCCAGGTGATCGGCTATGTCGGTTCCACCGGTCTCTCGACCGGGCCGCATCTGCATTATGAAATGATCGTCAACGGAACCAAGGTCGATCCGCTTCGCATCCGCCTGCCGGATAACAAGGCTTTGAAGGGCAAAGAACTTGAAGCCTTCAAGCAGGAGCGTGATCGCATCGACGCGCTTTTGAACAGCGACGATAACGGCACCAAGCTTGCTGCCAACGCATCGACCAAGGGATAACAGAAAGCCGGGAAAGCAATGCTTGTCCCGGCTTGTTTATATGACCCGTGCAGGTCGAACTATTCGGAAAACTCGACGGTGACGCCTGCCTTGACGAGCTTGGCCAGTTCTTCTGCGTCCCAATTCGTCAATCGCACGCAGCCATGGCTCGACGTCTTGCCGATCTTGGACGGCTCCGGCGTTCCATGGATACCGTAAGTTGGCTTTGACAGCGCAATCCAGACCGTGCCGACCGGTCCGTTCGGTCCCGGCGGAATAGTCAGAACCTTATCGTTATTGCCCTGCTTGAAATTGATCTTGGGATTATAGGTGTAATTCGGGTTGATCGCGATACGCTCCACCTGCACGATGCCGGACGGCGACGGGTTATCCGATGAGCCGATGGTCGATGGATAGGCCACGACGAGCTTGCCGCTTTCATCATAGCCACGAACCTGCTTGCGTCCCTTGTCGGCGATGATTCTCGCCACCTTGGCGCGCACCGGCTTGCCGAGATTCGGTACTTTGACGATGGAGCCCGGCTGATTAAAATTCACGCCCGGATTGATTTCCTTCAGGTAGTTTTCGTCGATGTGGAATTTCTCGCCCAGCATTTCCGTCACCGACGTATAGGCCATCGACGGGAGTTGCGCCTTATGGGCGTAATCTTCCGGGATCGACGCCACATATTGGCGACCGACATCCTCGTTGGTGATCGTATATTCGAAGAAGGCCGCACCACCGGTTGCTTCCAACTCGGCATTCACTGCCGCCTCGTCCGTCGGGTTGATGGATTTTCCAGTCAATTCGCCATAAGCGGCAGCAGCCTTGTCGACATTGCTGCCGGAGCGGCCGTCAATAACGCCGGGCGATGCGCCAGCGCGATCAAGCAGCACCTGAAAGGCTGCGATCTTGGCCTTGGCGCCCTCGCCCTTCGGCATTTCGATGGCCGGGGCCATATCGCTCGATTGCGGCACGTTGCGGGGCTGCTCGTAGCCGGGCTGACCGTAATTGTCCTGACCGCCATAATTCTGGTCGATGCTTGCGGAATTGGTGCCCGTATTATCGGGATAGTTTTCGCCGGACGGCGGCAATTCCGAACGCTGCACCTGACCATCCTGATTGCCGCGATAACTCGGATCAGACGGGGCGGCGGGATAATAATTCGGGTCTTCCGGCACATTGCTGAAGCCGTCATAGGGCGAACCGCCATCAACCGGGCCGTTCAGTGTCCAGTTGTCGTCTTCCTGCGGATCACGACGGCTGTTGTGACCGCCATAGCTGTTGCGATCATAGCTATTGGCATCCTCAACGCTGATGATGCGCCCACGACGATCCATCGTCACGCGCCGACCATACTGGTCGATGTAAACGCGCACGCGCCGGTCGTGATAGACCTCTTCGCCGGGATCATAGAGCTGCGCCAGTTGCACCGGGGCTTCCGTGATCGTGGCATCACGGGTTTCTTCTGCGAAAGCGCCCGCACCGGTAGCGGGAAGCGCCGCAGAAGCGAACAATGCGAAACGAAGCATGCGTATGGAATGCGTCATGAAGGAAGTCCCAGGTGCCCGTAATATCAGACCGTTCAATCGGATCGTCAGATCATGGATGCCGCGAATATGGTTAATAACTGATTATCCGAGTATCAGCAGATGCCAGATGAACTGGACATGAAAATGGCCAAGTGACGACAAGTTTTATGAAATTTGTATCTGTAAAATTTCTTCACGCTTGCGGCACATCCGAAGCCGGATGCGGTAGAGCCCATGAAAAAGCGCCGCAATCTTGCGACTGCGGCGCTTTGTTGGGGCAAGCGGGAGGTCAGGCTTCCACGCTTTCGTTCTTCGGATCGGGTTCCAGAGCACCACGAACCGGGCGGAAGTTGAGCCTGTCCGAACCGGCGGTGATCTTGACGAGCGAACCATCCAGAATGTCGCCCAGCAAAATGCGCTCGGCGAGCGGATCCTGGACTTCCTTCTGAATCACCCGCTTCAAAGGACGTGCGCCGTAGGCCGGATCATATCCTTTGTTGGCGAGCCATTCGCGCGCATCCTCTCCCAGCTCCAATGCGATCTTGCGATCGGTAAGCAAGGTCTGAAGACGCTGCAACTGGATATCGACAATCGCACCCATATCCTCGCGGCGCAGCCGGTGGAACAGGATGATTTCATCGACACGGTTCAGGAATTCCGGCCGGAATGCCGCCCGGACCACACCCATCACCTCATCACGAACACTTTCGACATCATCCTTCTCGCCCAGATTGACGAGATATTCGGCGCCAAGATTGGACGTCATGATGATGACGGTGTTGCGGAAATCGACCGTGCGGCCCTGACCGTCGGTCAGACGCCCATCATCCAGAACCTGCAACAGCACGTTGAACACATCGGGATGCGCCTTTTCGATCTCATCGAACAGGATCACCTGATATGGCCTCCGGCGAACAGCTTCCGTCAGCGCACCGCCTTCTTCATAACCGACATAGCCGGGAGGTGCACCGATCAGACGGCTCACGGAGTGCTTCTCCATGAATTCCGACATATCGATACGCACCATCGCGGTGTCGTCCTGAAACAGAAACGATGCCAGTGCCTTGGTCAGTTCGGTCTTGCCGACGCCCGTCGGCCCAAGGAAGATGAACGAACCGATAGGCCGGTTCGGGTCCTGAAGACCCGCACGCGCACGGCGCACCGCCTTGGAAACCGCCTGAACGGCTTCGCCCTGACCGATGACGCGCTTTGCAAGCTCATCTTCCATCCGCAGCAGCTTTTCGCGCTCGCCTTCGAGCATCCGGTCAACCGGAATGCCTGTCCAGCGGGAAACGACCTGCCCGACATGTTCCGGCGTCACGGTCTCTTCCAGCAGGGAACCCTTGTTCTCCTGGCTTTCAGACTGGGCAAGTTCCTTCTCAAGCTGCGGGATCTTGCCATAAGCAAGCTCACCAGCCTTCTGGAATTCACCGTTGCGCTGTGCGGTCGCCAGTGCATTGCGCGCTTCCTCAAGCTGGCGCTTGAGATCGGCGGCAAGGCCGAGCTTCTGCTTTTCCGACTGCCACTTGGCGGTCAGTTCAGCTGATTCTTCTTCCAGATCGGTCAGCTCTTTTTCAAGACGCTGCAAACGATCCTTGGAAGCGGCATCGGTTTCCACCTTCAGGGCTTCGCGCTCGATCTTCAGCTGCATGACGCGGCGGTCGATCTCGTCGAGTTCTTCCGGCTTCGAATCGACCTGCATGCGCAGACGTGACGCGGCCTCGTCCACAAGGTCGATAGCCTTGTCGGGCAGGAAGCGGTCGGTGATGTAGCGGTTCGACAGCGTTGCGGCTGCGACCAGTGCGGAGTCCGATACGCGCACCTTGTGATGCTGCTCGTATTTTTCCTTCAGGCCGCGCAGGATCGAGATCGTATCCTCGACTGTCGGCTCATCCACGAACACCGGCTGGAAACGACGCGCAAGTGCGGCATCCTTCTCGACATATTTGCGATATTCTTCCAGCGTGGTCGCGCCGACGCAGTGCAACTCACCACGCGCCAGGGCAGGCTTGAGCAAGTTGGACGCATCCATCGCACCATCAGTCTTGCCTGCACCGACAAGCGTATGCATCTCATCGATGAAGAGAATGACCTGACCGGCAGCCGTCTGCACTTCTGACAGGATCGCTTTCAGCCGTTCCTCGAACTCGCCGCGATATTTCGCACCGGCAATCAGCGCGCCCATGTCGAGCGCCATCAACTGCTTGTCCTTCAGCGATTCGGGCACGTCGCCATTAACGATACGCAGCGCCAGACCTTCAGCAATAGCTGTCTTGCCGACGCCCGGCTCGCCGATTAGCACCGGATTGTTCTTGGTGCGGCGCGACAGAACCTGAATAGTGCGACGGATTTCCTCGTCACGACCGATCACCGGATCGAGCTTGCCGTTGCGGGCATCCTCGGTCAGATCACGCGCATATTTCTTCAGCGCGTCGTAATTGCTTTCGGCAGAAGCGGAATCGGCAGTGCGGCCCTTACGCATATCGTTGATGACCTTGTTCAACGCCGTCGGTGTGACACCGGCTGCGGCAAGAATTTCAGATGTCTTTGCGGATTTCTCGATGGCCAGCGCCGTCAGTAGCCGTTCGACCGTGACAAAGCTGTCGCCCGCCTTGCTGGCAAGCTCTTCGGCAAGCGTGAAAACCTTGGCCAGCGGCTGCGAGAGATAAAGCTGGTCGTTGCCGCCCGATACTTTCGGCAGCTTTTCCAATGCGCTCTGCAAACCGAGGCGCACATCGGCAATGCGTCCACCAGCCCGCTCGATCAACGATGCGGCAAGCCCCTCATCGTCATCGACAAGGATTTTCAGGATGTGCTCAGGGGTGAACTGCTGGTTGCCGGACGAAAGCGCGAAGGTCTGTGCCGACTGAATGAAACCGCGAACGCGTTCCGTGTATTTTTCAATATTCATAATGTCTCCTTTGCCCTCCAGCCCTCTAGAGGCACCGGAAGATGTTGGGTGACGAAGCCCCCGCAAGGGCGGGCTTCATGTCTTTCCAAGACAGGATATGGGACTATGACCGGCTTTCGGCAAGGGTGGGCAATGCAAGCGCGATCAAATAAAAATGGCGCGGAAAACCGCGCCATTTTCAAATTGCATATCGAAACGCTTAAGCGTCGGAATCAACCGGTTCCGTTGCTGGCGTATCGCTGCCGGCATCTTTGGCAACACGGCGCGGACGACCCGGACGACGGGTGGCGCGACGCGGCGCAGCTTCATCATCAGCCTTTGCTTCGACAGGTGCTTCTGCCGGAGCATCAACCGGTGCAGCTGCGGCAACCACCGGAGCAACCTTTGCAGCCCGGGCGACCGGAGCTGGTTCCTGTGTTTCCACAGGAGCTTCTACGACCGGCTGTTCGCCTGCTTCACCGGCCTGCGCTTCCGGGCGCTCTTCGGCATTGAAGCGTTCGCGTTGCGGGCGGCGTCCACGTCCAAGGCGGCGATCACGATTGTCACGTTCGCGCGGCTGGCGGCTTTCGCCGCTTTCCTCGCCATAGATTACTTCGGCAGGGGTGCCTTCGATGACCGGCTGCGGGCCCGAACCATTGACCGGACGCGGCTCTGCGGCCACGGCTGGCGTGAAGCCGGTATCGTCGTCATCGGCGCCGTCATCGTCGAAGGTTTCTTCGCGCTGGAACGGCACCGGATTCTGCGCCATGGCAGCCATGATGATGCGGTTGTAATGTTCAGCGTGCTGAAGATAGTTTTCAGCCATCACCCGGTCGCCAGAAGCCTGAGCGTCACGCGCGAGGGTCGAATATTTTTCTGCAATATGTTGCGCATTGCCACGGATCTTTACGTCAGGTCCGTTGCTTTCGTAATTACGCGACAGAGGATTGGGGCCCTTGCGGTTATTGTTATTATTATTGTTGTTATTCCCCCGTCCGCGCATACGCCTATTCTGCTGTGCTGGCCTCATATTCATCTCTTTTCAGATTAAAGGGCGCAGAAACGTTGCGACGAAAAAAGCCGCCTGTTTCTTGCTATTGAGCCATGGAGGAAGCACGCCCTAAAACTTCCTACACATCGACTATTCTTAAAGCGCGCCGCATTTCATATTGTTCGCGTGACGCACATTAAGGGTTGCTTTTTATGCATGCCGTTCCCGGAAAACCGGTCCCCACTTTTCCGCGACATGCCTCTCAGCTCCGCATATCCAGATGGATGGCCGGAACCTGACGGTTGCATTGTGCAAGGCCCATTCCGAAAAGCATCGCTTTTCGGGACCATGCCTGAAAGTCGTGTACTTCCGTACGAGCCATCTCCAAAGGCTTAGACCCCGGGAGAGCATGACCTCAAATCGTCATGGAGCATTTCCGCCACGGCCCTCAAAAAGCGGGCAAAACCATTCTGGCTGTATACGGTGGCCGGAAACTAAACGGCTTCGCGGCAAATTCCAAGTGTTTTTTCGCGCCGTTGGGTATCAAAATTTCGTTTATGATTTTTGCGCAAAAAGCATGGCCCTTCTATGGCCGCCCAGATCACGCGCATCACCTGCGAGTTCAAAACCCGCTTGCTCAAACAGCGCTTTTACATCCTGGAATTGTCCGGCGCCGATTTCTACGGCAACCATACCATCGTCATATAGGTACTCAACTGCCCGTTCTGCAAGGGCCCGGTAAAAATTCAGCCCATCCTGACCGCCATCCAGCGCCGCAAGCGGATCATGCTCGCGCACTTCCCGCGACAAACCGGCAATGTCTTCATGCGGAATATAGGGCGGGTTTGAGACGATCATATGAAACCGTCCGCTGATATTGGCGAACCAGTCGCTTCTCAGCGCCGCGAAACGTTCGCTTACGCCATTGTTCGCAGCGTTGATTCGCGCCGTCGCCAGCGCGCCTTCCGACACATCGAGACCGATGCCATGCAATGTCTCGAAGCGATGCAGGAGCGAGATCACAATCGCCCCGGTTCCGGTGCCCATATCAAGCAGTTCGGCGACGCCATGTTTTTCGATCAGCGCTTCTAGCCGCGGAATAACCAGTTCCACCAGCGCTTCCGTATCCGGGCGCGGTTCAAGCGTCTCGGCGGAAAGCCGGAATGACAGGCCGTAAAACTCGCGAACACCGATGATGCGATGCACGGGTTCGCCTTTTGCACGACGCTCCAGCGCCGCACGCAATGTCTCGACACGCTCCGCATCGATCTGCCGGTCCGGCGCGGAAATCAGATCGAGCCGTGTTGCGCCCGTTGCCCATTCGATGAGCAGCCGCGCATCAAGATCGGGCGTTTCGAGCGCGGCATCGCGCAACTGCCGTCGCGCCTGCGCTGCCAGAACGTCAAGACGCTCGCTACTCACGCTCAGGCGCCCAGTTCGGTCAGAAGTGCTGTCTGGTGATCGGAAATCAGCGCATCGACCAATTCGTCGAGATCGCCTTCCATCACACGGTCGAGCTTGTAGAGCGTCAGGTTGATGCGGTGATCGGTAACGCGGCCCTGCGGGAAATTGTATGTACGGATACGTTCCGAACGGTCACCGGAACCGACCTGGCTGCGGCGCGCTTCCGAGCGTTCACTTTCCGCCTTCTGCCGTTCCATATCGTACAAGCGGGCGCGCAGGATCTGCATGGCGCGGGCGCGGTTCTGGTGCTGGGATTTTTCCGCCTGAACCACCATGATGCCGGTCGGAATATGGGTGATGCGCACGGCCGAGTCAGTCGTGTTGACATGCTGTCCGCCAGCGCCCGATGCGCGCATCGTATCGATGCGGATATCCTCGTTGCGGACCTCGATATCAATGTCTTCAGCTTCCGGCAGCACGGCAACCGTCGCAGCCGATGTATGAATACGCCCCCCAGCTTCGGTTTCCGGCACACGCTGCACGCGATGCACGCCCGATTCGAACTTCATCTTCGAGAAGACGCCCTTGCCGGAAACCGTCGCGATGATTTCCTTATAGCCGCCCGCATCGCCTTCGCTGGCAGAGACCAGCTCGACGCGCCAGCCCTTTTCGCTGGCGTAGCGCTCATACATGCGGAAGAGATCGCCCGCGAAAAGCGCTGCTTCCAGTCCACCCGTACCGGCGCGAATTTCCAGAATGGCGTTCTTTTCGTCAGCCGCATCCTTGGGCAAAAGCAGAATCTGCACTTCCTGCTCCAGCGTCTCGATGCGCTTTTCGACGTCCGGCAATTCCTCAATCGCCAGCGCGCGCATCTCTGCATCCGTTGATGCATCGTCGCGCATGGCAGCCAGGTCCTTCGCTTCCGCACGCGCGCTGCTGAGATCCCTGATCTTGCCCACGACTTCCTGGAGCTCGGAATATTCGGAAGCAAGCTTCACATAGGTTTCCGAATCCGGATTGTCGGCCATCTGGCTTTCGATCATCGAGAACCGCTTCAAAAGCTGGTCCATCCGGTCCTGCGGCAATGCGATCATGTCATGTCCTAAAACTGTCGTCCGTGTGCAAATGTGCGAAACCGGGCCTGCCGCATTCCGCGCCACACCCGGTCATTCTCTGCAATTTGCCTTGCTATAACGGAATATCGTTGTCTTCTGCAAATCGAAGCATCAATTCGCGCAGCGAATGCGCGACGTTCGGCTTGTCCAGCTCTTCATTGAGAAGCGCGTTCAGCTTCGTGGTATCGAGCGCGCCGAGCATCGCCTTGACCGGGCCGATGGCAGCAGCCGACATCGATATGGAGCGGAAGCCGAGGCCGATCAGCGTCATCGCCGTCAGCGGACGTCCTGCCATTTCACCGCAGAGCGTGACCGGCTTGTTGTGCCGCTTGCCGGTATCGACAATATGGCGCAGCGTCCGCAGGAAAGCCGGAGAAAGCTGGTCGAAACGACCGGAAATCAGCGAATTGCCGCGATCCACCGCCATCAGGAACTGGAACAGATCGTTGGAGCCGACGGACACGAAATCAACCGCCGTCATCAGCTCGTCCAGCTGCCACAACAGGGCTGGAACTTCGACCATCGCGCCAAGCTTCATCCGCGTCGGCAGCGCATGCGCAAACCGCGACAGATGGCGCACCTCGCGCTCGATGATCTCACGCGCCGCCTTCACCTCGGCAACTTCCGTCACCATCGGCAGCATGAGCTTAAGTTCACGTCCGCCCGCTGCCTTCAAAAGCGCGCGCAGCTGGGTGCGCAGCAGACCCGGACGGTCGAGCGTGAGACGGATGGCGCGCCAGCCAAGCGCCGGGTTTTCTTCCTGCGCCGATGCGCTGAAGTAAGGCAGCACCTTGTCGCCGCCAATATCGAGCGTGCGGAAAGTGACCGGCTTGTCGCCCGACGCTTCCATGACCGAGCGATAGAGCCGCTCCTGCTGCTCCGCCCGCGGGAAAGTCGAGGCGACCATGAACTGCAGCTCGGTGCGGAACAGGCCGATGCCCGATGCGCCCGATGCCGCAAGCTGCGGCAGGTCGACCAGAAGGCCCGCATTCATCAAAAGCGAAATATCGACGCCATCCTTGGTCAAGGCGGGCTTGTCGCGCAATTCGCGATAATGCGCCTGACGCCGCGCCCGGAAGCGAACCTTTTCCGCATAGGCCGATTCGAGATCGGACTGCGGACGCAGATGCACCACGCCCTCGTCGCCATCGACGATGGCGGCATCGTTGTTTTCCGCCATGGAAACGGCGCCCTTGGCCTGTCCCACCACGGGAATCCCCATAGCGCGCGCCACAATCACCACATGGCTCGTCGCTGCACCGTCTTCCAGCACCACGCCGCGCAAACGCTCACGCGGATAGTCCAGCAATTCGGCAGCGCCCATGGAGCGCGCCACGATGATCGCATCCTTGACCAGCGATTCGGCCATCGTCTTGATGTCGCGGCCCATCAGCTGGCGCAGCAGACGATTGGCAAGATCATCAAAATCCGACAGGCGCTCGCGCATATAGGGATCGGTCAGATGCATCATCCGCGCGCGCGTGTCGCTCTGCACCTTTTCGACTGCGGCTTCTGCGGTCAGACCGTTATGGATCGCCTCTTCCAGACGCCGCACCCAGCCACGATCATGCGCGAACATGCGATAGGCTTCCAGCACTTCGCGATGCTCGCCCTCAATGGCCACATCGCGGCGCGACAGCATGTCATCGATGGAAATGCGCAGGGAACCGAGCGCCTGATCGAGACGGGCAAGTTCCGCCTGACTATCCTCATTGAAGAGATTGGTGACGACAATGCGCGGCTCATGCAGCACGACGTGACCAAGACCGATGCCGTCATTGAAGGCAGCCCCGGTTACGCTCATCGGGCGGCCCATATCAAGGTCGATGCCGGGGCGCACGAGCTTCAGCCCATCGCCGGATGCGATGATTTCGGCAAGCACCATGGCTGTCGTTTCAAGCGCTTCGACTTCATCTTCACGATAGGCGCGCTTGGTGCGGTTCTGCACGACGAGAACGCCCATCGTGCGGCCTGCGCGCAGCACGGGAACACCGAGGAAGGAATTATACACTTCTTCGCCCGTTTCCGGCAGATAGGCGAAGGCCGGATGGCTTTGCGCATCGGTGAGGTTCAACGGGCGCGCGCTTGCAGCAATCGTGCCGACAAGACCCTGACCGAGACGCAATTGCGCCAGATGGACCGACTGCGGGTTCAAACCTTCGGTGGCATAGAGTTCAAGTACGCCGTCAGCGCGAAGCACATAGAAGGAGCAGACTTCCGCGACCATATTCTGCGCGATTTCACGGACGATCCGGTCAAGGCGCGGCTGCGGCTCAAGCGGCTCAGCCATCAATTCGCGCAGCCGCTTCAGCAGCACGCGGGGACCGGTTGTCTGATCGCGCATGATCGTCGGACACTCCTCTTGTGCAGTTTCGGCACCGAGGTGAAGCGGCTTTCCGTGCGAACTGCGGCGAATAAAGAGAAAACGGCTTTGCTTGCTCCGTACTACCGAAAGCCGTTCGGACTGGTGGCCCGCTTTCGCCGACCGATTCCCATTACCCGCCCGCGACGCGTTACGCCAACCCCTTTGTGAGCATTTTTGACACTGCCGTCTAGTGCTTTAAGCAGAAATTCTGCCAGGTTCCGGAACGAAAAAATGCCGCGAACCATTTACGGACGCGGCATTGTTTCAAAACGGTTTAGTAAAAGCCGGGTTTTATGCCGGCTTAATATCAGCGTTCAGCCGATTACGATTTGTCGAGACCGTAGACGGCGTGCAGCGTGCGCACCGCGAGTTCCGCATAAGGGCCGTCGATCAGGATCGAGATCTTGATTTCCGACGTCGTGATGGCGCGAATGTTGATGCCCTTTTCGGCCAGCGCCTTGAAGGCGGTGGCGGCAACGCCCGCATGGCTGCGCATACCGATGCCGATCACGGAAATCTTGGCCAGACCCGTTTCCGACTGGATGTTGTCGAAGCCGATTTCACCCTTGACCGTGTCGAGAACGCGCAGCGCCTTGTCGATGTCGCCGGTCGGGATCGTGAAGGTCATATCGGTCTTGGAACCGTCTTCCGACACGTTCTGGACGATCATATCGACATTGATGTGTTCTTCGGCGAGCGGGCCGAAAATGGCTGCCGACACGCCCGGTCGGTCGGCCACACGCCGCAGCGAAATCTGAGCCTCATCTTTCGCAAAGGCGATACCTGTGACGGTCTGCTGTTCCACGATTTCATCCTCGTCGCAAATAAGCGTTCCGGGCGGGTTGATCGGATCACCCATGCCCGGCGCATCGGGGTCCGTAAAGCTCGAGCGCACGAAAGTGCGTACCTTGTGCACCATGGCGAGTTCGACCGAGCGCACCTGCAAAACCTTGGCGCCAAGCGAAGCCATTTCCAGCATTTCCTCGAAGGAAATTTTCGGCAGGCGGCGCGCCTTCGGCTCGATGCGCGGATCGGTCGTGTAGACGCCGTCTACATCGGTATAGATATCGCAGCGATCAGCCTTCACCGCAGCGGCAACAGCCACAGCCGAGGTGTCCGAACCACCGCGTCCGAGCGTCGCGATGCGGTTATCCGGGCCCAAGCCCTGGAAACCGGCCACAACAGCAACCTGTCCCATTTCCATGCGACGGATGATTTCCGAACCGTCGATGTCCTGAATACGGGCCGCGCCATGCGCATTGTCGGTCTTGATTTGAATCTGCCAGCCCTGCCACGAACGCGCATCGACACCAATCGACTGAAGCGCAATGGCCAGAAGGCCGCTCGTCACCTGTTCGCCGGAAGCGACGATGGTGTCATATTCGCGCGCATCATAGAAAGGCGAACTGGCGCCACATACCTTCGGCATGTTCTGAACCCAGTTGACCAGTTCATTGGTCTTGCCGGACATGGCCGAGACGACAACAGCAACCTGATTGCCCGCCTCGACCTCGCGTTTGACGTGGCGCGCCACATTATAGATGCGTTCCAGATCGGCCACCGAAGTGCCGCCGAATTTCATCACGATGCGCGCCATTTCAGGATACGTCCCGCTATTTTGAAAATTACACTCTCACCTGTCCAAACCTTATAATCTTGCGACAGGCAAACCCGGGGTCACATAGCTAATATGTCGCGGTTCCGCAAGGCCGCGATTCGCAAGAACGTTCCGATAGGGCCACGAATGCCGGAATTTGATTTGCAGCTTGACTTTGAAGCGCTACCTTGAGAGCAGAACTGCACGCTTCCGCAGCTGGAGAATGAAATGACCGAGACTGCCCGCACCACCATCGACGCTTCCGAGATCGAGCATTTCTCGCGCATTGCCGCAGAATGGTGGAACCCGCAGGGCAAGTTCCGCCCGCTGCACAAATTCAATCCGACGCGCCTTGCCTATATCAAGGAAAAAATCTGCGTCAGGTTCAATCGCGATCCGAATTCGCCGCGCCCCTTTGAGGGATTGCGCCTGCTCGACATCGGTTGCGGCGGCGGCCTTCTTTGCGAACCGATGGCGCGCCTCGGTGCAACCGTGATCGGCGCGGACGCCTCCACCACCAATATCGAGGTTGCGAAAATCCACGCCGCGCAAAGCGGCGTCGAGATCGATTACCGCGCCACGACGGCGGAAGCTCTGGCGGAGGCTGGGGAGAAATTCGACGTGGTTTTGAACATGGAAGTGGTCGAGCATGTTTCGGACGTCGATCTGTTCATGTCCGCGACCAGCGAAATGGTGAAGCCCGGCGGGCTGATGTTCGTCGCCACCATCAATCGCACGCTGAAAGCCTATGGTCTGGCGATTATCGGCGCGGAATATGTGCTGCGCTGGCTGCCGCGCGGCACGCATCAATATGAAAAACTGGTGCGCCCGGAAGAGCTGGAATCCGCACTTGCGAAAGGCGGCCTGCGCCTCATCGACAAGCTGGGCGTCACCTATAATCCGCTTGCCGACAGCTGGAGCCGCTCCCGCGATACGGATGTGAATTATATGGTTCTGGCCGAGCGGCCCGAATAATCATCCAATAATCAGCTTTAATAATTATCCCCTCTGGGCTCTGGTTGTCATCGCCACACCAATCGCGATGACGACAGCACCGATCCATGTGAGCGGCGGATAATGCTCGCCCAGAAACAGCGTGCCGGAAATGAGTCCGAGCGCTGCGGCCACATAGCCGATCTGGCTGAGATAGACCGGTCCGCCCACCGCTTGTAGCCGGAAGAACAGCGCGAACATTCCAGCCGACGCAATCGCCTGTGCTGTGGCAGCCCATGGTGCAAGCGCAAATGTCTCAACCGGAAAACCGCCGGTGAACAGCAAAATTCCTGCAAAAAGCATGATGGCGGAAGCCAGATGACTGCCTGCCGCGAGCTCTGTCGGATCGGAGTTTTTTGGCCAGTCCAGTGTGCGATAGACATTGCCGCAGGCGAGAAACACCGGAATAAGCAAGGCGGCCGCAACCCAGAGCGGATCGGCGGGTTTGCCGACCTCGCCGCGTGTCAGCGCCACGAGGATTGCACCGATGAAGCCGACGGCAATGCCGCCAATGCCCAGCGCATTGGGACGGCGCAAGCCGAAACCCATCGAAATCACCAGCGTGATAACCGGCGACAGCGTGTACATGATTCCCGTGAAACCAGCGCCGAGACGCGGAATTGCCGACAGGATCAGAAGATTGGGCAAGGCATAGGAAATGATTGCCGTGCAGACGTAATAGCGTGCGCGCCCGCCGGAAAAGCCGAGGCTTTTTCCCCGCAAAAGCAGAAGGGCAAGCAAGATCACGCCAGCACTGGCGGAAAACAGAAAGGTCCACATGGCAGGCGGGACGCCCGCCTGGGCGGCGATTTTTCCCAGAGGCAGGATAAGCCCCAGCAAGGTGCCGGTGGCCAGAAGCAGAAAGGAGGCGGACTCCATCAATTTCATGCGTTCGGCCTCCCCTGCCGTGCTGTCATGCCGAACAGGTGTCGGGCAGAAACCTAATTCTGATCTTCCGGGAAAAACGGCAATGGCATCACGTCAACGCCGTCTTCAAGCAGCGAATGCACGTCCTCACGCGAGGCTTCGCCATAGATGCCACGCTGTTCCGTTTCCCCGAAATGGATCTTGCGCGCTTCCTCGGCAAATTTGTCACCGACGTAATCCGCATTCTCGCGGACCTTGCGGCTCAAATCGCGCATTTCTTCAAGAACCTTCTTCTGGGCTTCACCCAGCGCCATTGCGATCTTTTCCTTCGCCCGCGCCGTCGAAACGGCAGGAGCCATCAGAGCCTTCTGCACCTTATGCGAATTGCAGACCGGACAGGAGACGAACTTCATCTCCGACTGCCGATCGAAATCGGCATTGTCGCGGAACCAGCCCTCGAATTCATGGCCGTGATCGCAATGAAGCGAAAAGCGGATCATGGAATTATGCATCCTCTTTCTGTTTTGCGGTTACCGTCTTCACGGTAAACTCGCGCGCATTCTTCAAATTCGGCACCTTGCCGCGCGCCGCAGCACTTTCGGCAACATCGATATCGGCAACGATCACAGCCGGTTCATCATGGTTGGCTTCAGCCAGCACCTTGCCCCAGGGCGACACGATGATCGAATGCCCATAGGTTTCGCGCCCGTCCTCGTGCAATCCGCCCTGCGCCGCCGAGATCAGGAATGCGCCATTTTCGATGGCTCGCGCACGCTGCAAGATGTGCCAGTGCGCCTCGCCGGTCTGTTTGGTGAAGGCAGCGGGACCGGTAATCACATTGGCGCCAGCAAGCGCCTGTGCGCGGAAAAGCTGCGGGAAGCGAATGTCATAGCAGATCGCCATACCGATATTGGCGAAAGGCAGTTCGGCAATGACGGTTTCCTTGCCCGGTTCATAGGTTGCCGATTCGCGCCAGCTTTCGCCATTGTCGAGATCGACATCGAACATATGGATCTTGTCATAGGTGACGAGCTTTTCGCCGGAGGGCGTAAACAATCCGGCGCGATTGGCAATCCTGCCGTCGCCCGCATCAATCGCCGTCGAGCCGATATGCAGGAAGATGCCATGCTTTGCCGCCAGCGCCGACGCTGCCTTGAAAACAAGGTCATTGGCTTCGTCGCGCAGGCTTGCCTTGAACGCCACGCGATCACGCATCATCGCGCCAGTCATTTCGGGCGATTGCACGTAAGTCGCGCCCTGCGCCGCCGCTTCAGCGACAAGTTTCTCCAGATCCTCGATATTGCGGACAACATCAGTGCCGGAACGCATCTGTAGTGCGGCAGCGCGAAACGTGCTCATCGGTTTCTCCCCCGTTATAAAAATTAATTCAGTTCACCGGTCTTGAGCAGACCGTCGAGCTTGCCCTGACTGTCCAGCGCGAAGAGATCGTCGCAGCCGCCGACATGCACGGCGCCGACGAAAATCTGCGGGAAGGTGTTGCGGCCCGAACGCTCCTGCATTTCGGCGCGCAGGTCCGGCGTAGCGCCCGCATTGATCTCGTTGAACTCCACGCCCTTGCGGGTCAGAAGATCGACTGCACGCGAGCAATAAGGGCAGCCGGGACGCGTATAGATGGTGACATCAACCATGAAAAACTCCATTCGTTGCCCCACTATATAGTCGGCAACGCTCCGCTCTGGAAGACCCTGCGGTTTTCACGACGGTGTGTGCGGGCTTGTTATTGCCCGCAAATTTCAATCAGGCAGAACACGGCTGAATGTCAGAACATCGACGCTTTTTGCCCCACCGCGCAGCAAGGCGCGTGTTGCCGCCTTCACCGTCGCGCCCGTCGTGTAAACATCGTCGATCAGCAGGACGCGGCGTCCGCGCACGTGAATTTCCTGCTCCTTCGGCACACGGAAGGCACCATCCACATTGCGTTTGCGCTCCTTGGAACCAAGCCCGATCTGCTGCTCGGTGCGCCGGATGCGGTTCAGGGCTTGCGGCGCAAAAGGCAGTGCACTCTGCTTTGCCAGCGCCCGCGCAAGCTCGGCAGACTGGTTGAAACGGCGGCTCCAGAAGCGCCAGCGATGCAGCGGCACCGGCGGGATCACCTCGCACTCCTCCAGCAATTCACGGCCTGCGCGCTGCATCCAGCGCGCCATCCATGGCGCGAGATCGGTGCGGTCATGGAATTTCAGCGCCACGGCCATGCGCTGCGCTGCCCCGCGATGCACCACCGCCGACCGCACGCGACGAAACGGCGGCGGATCGGCAATCGCCTCCGCACTCAAGAAGCCGTCGCCGAAGTCGTGACCAAACGGCACACCCAGCACCGGGCAATAAGGCCGCTCGATAAAGCGCAGTTGCGACCAACAGGCCGGGCACAATGTCCCCGGTTGCGAGACATGCGCCTGACAGCCGACACAGTTTGCTGGAAACAACAGATTGGTAGTCGTGCGCAACAGATGCCGCGCAGCGAACCGCACGCCAGCGTAAAGCCTGCGCAAAAAGGTTTGATGCGGTGTATCATTATCCGCCATTGCATTCGCCCCCGTTCGAATGCATCTATGCCCGCAATTACACTATACGCCGCGTAGCAAAAGAAAAGACGGATTCCATGCCTGCCCCCGAAAGCGCGATTTTCGACCGCGATCTACAGCTTGCCTTTCGCCGCCGTGCTTTTCGGCGTGCCGAACCGGGTGCCGATTTTCTATTGCGGCGCGTGGCCGAAGACCTTGCCGATCGTCTGGATACTGTCGAGCGTCGCTTTCCTCTTGCCATCGATCTGGCAGGCCATAGCGGGCTGGCGGCGGAGGCCATTGCGCGCTCCGGCAAGGCCGACACGATTTTGCGCGTGGAACGCGATGCGGATTTCCTGAAAGGTCCGTTTCCGGCCATCGTCGGTGACGAGGAGATGCTGCCGATCAAACCCGGCAGTGCCGATCTCATCGTCTCGCTGATGGCGCTGCACGCCACCAATGACACGCCCGGCGCTATGGTGCAGATCGCCCGCGCATTGAAGCCTGATGGGCTTTTTCTCGCAGCGCTCAGCGGCAGCGGCACGCTCGGCGAATTGCGTGAAAGTCTGCTACAGGCGGAAATCGAATTGACCGGCGGTGCATCGCCGCGCGTTTTTCCATTTGCGGATGTGCGTGATGTCGGCGGTCTTTTGCAGCGCGCCGGCTTTGCACTGCCGGTAACAGACGTGGAAAACGTGACGGTACGCTATGATTCGCTGTTCAACCTGATGGCCGATCTGCGCGCCATGGGCATGCAGAATATCGTGCGCGATCGGTCGCGCCGTCCGGTATCGAAGCGGCTGTTCCTGCGCGCAGCGGAAATCTATGCCGAACGCTTCAGCGACCCGGATGGGCGCATCCGCGCCACATTCTCGATTATCTGGCTGTCCGGTTGGGCTCCGCATGAATCACAGCAAAAGCCGCTGAAACCCGGCTCCGCCAAGGCATCGCTGGCCGATGCGCTGAAGAAAGCCGAAGAAGAGTAATTAGCAGTCGCCGCGATGGCTGCCATCCACATCGATGACGCAGACGGAATTCGGGCTCGGCTGGAGCACGCTCTTGCGCACCGTATAGGTCTGCCCGGCTGCTTGTGGCTGAATGGCAGGATCGCGCTTGATGGAGCCGGTCATGGTCCGATCAATACCCGCTGGCAGAACCGACTGGGCCGCAACCTTCGCCGCCTGATCGTTGAGGATCGGGACAATAATCAGCGCCATCGCCACAGCGGCAGAACCAAACAACAGCACCAGACGCAGAAAACCGCGCCCCGCTTTTGTCAAAGTGGTGGGTGCATATTCGTTGTGATCGGCACTGAAATAATTGTTGTCGAAACTCATGATAACCCAACTCCGGAGCGGCTCCCATTCGAGAATGCCGCAACGGAGTGAATCAGAGATTAACTGACAGCCTTAATCGTAATAAATTGTCAGCTTTTTCACAGCTGTTGATAAGCGCTACCGATTTTCGAAAAGCTACAGAAGATCAATGAGGAACGGGATCAGCGGTTCATCCGCCGGAGGCATCGGATAATCGCGCATATCCTTCGGGCGCACCCATTTCAGCGCCTGCCCTTCCAATCCGCGCGCAATGCCTTCGAAACGGCGGCAGACATAGAGCGGCATCAGCAGGTGAAAATCATCATAGGTATGGCTGGCAAAGGTCAACGGCGCGAGACAGGCCACCTTCGTGGTGATACCGATTTCTTCCTGCAATTCGCGGATGAGCGTCTCTTCAGGTGTTTCGCCCGGCTCGACCTTGCCGCCGGGAAATTCCCACAGGCCCGCGAGTTGCTTGCCTTCCGGACGCTGTGCCAGCAGCACCCGCCCATCGGAATCCACCAGCGCACAGGCCGCAACGAGAAGAATGCGACGGTTCTTCACTTCGCTCATTTCTCGTTGCTCTCCCGATAGGCGTAACGATAGGCTTCCTGAAAGCCGAAGCGTTCATAGAGCGCGAGACCGGCGACATTTTCCGCTTCGATCTGCAGCCATGCCGTCTTGGCGCCAAGCTTTGCCGCCCATTTGAGCGCCGAGCCGACG
Organism: Ochrobactrum soli; assembly: GCF_003664555.1. Lineage (NCBI taxonomy): Bacteria > Pseudomonadati > Pseudomonadota > Alphaproteobacteria > Hyphomicrobiales > Brucellaceae > Ochrobactrum > Ochrobactrum soli. The sequence goes on from NZ_RCHH01000003.1 coordinate 21,263, forward strand.
ACACTGTGGCCGTAGCCCTTGCGGCGCGCCTCGGGCAAGGTACCGACATCGAACAAACCGGCCATGACGCCATCTTGCACGCACAGCACATCGGACACTGCACGGCCTTCTGCCTCCAGCACGAACATGCCCTTGTTGGGGCGAATGCCGTCCAGAATTTCGGACATGCCGGGGCGCATCTCTTCCGGGCGCTCGTGAATGGAGAGCGACGCATCGACGAAACGACCGATATCTTTCAGCGGAATCTGGTCGATCTCGCCCGACAGATCGATCTCCGTCAGATTGCAGGTCATGACGATGGTTTCGTCCTGACGCTTCCAGCCGAGGCCTTCGAGATAATCTTCAAGCTCGACAGGTGCCAGCGGCGAAAGCCGGAAACAAGGCACGCGGCCATAAGCGCGGAAGCGCTGCGCCGCCAGCTCCACGCGGGTTGGAATATCCCGCGTGTCGCCCGGATCAAGCGGATTGATCGAGTTCAAACGCTTGGAGGAATGCGCTGCCGTCATGCGGATCGCCCATGTTCCGTCGTAATGAACCGACGTGGCAGGCCAGGCGCGGAAGCCTACGGCTTCAAGCTGGCGGACAATGGCAAGACTTGGTTTGGTCATTGGAATTCCTGCAAGCATTTCAACATCTGACGGCGCGAAGCCGTTTAACTTCTGTAATCGCCGTTAATGGCCACATATTCCTTGGTGAGATCGCAGGTCCAGACGGTGGCTTCGCCGCGACCGATGCCAAGATCGACATGGATGTGGATATCCTCGCCCTTCATATAGGCGGAGGTTGCCTGTTCGGAATAAGCCGGATCGCGCTCGCCCTGATAGGCAACGCGAATATCACCGAACGAAATGGCGAGCTTGTCGCGATCCGCCGGTTCGCCTGCCTTGCCGACAGCCATGACGACACGGCCCCAATTGGCGTCTTCGCCCGCCACAGCCGTCTTGACCAGCGGCGAATTGGCGATGGAAAGCGCGATCTTCTTCGCCGAAACGGACGACTTGGCGCCAGTTACTTCGATTTCGATCATCTTGCGCGCACCTTCGCCGTCACGCACGACCTGCAAGGCCAGCGACTTCAAAACGCGCTTCAGCGCCTTCTTGAATTCCTTCAAACGTTTGTCGGATACATCCGTGATCTTCGGCGCGCCGCGACCTGCCGCAGCGCCGGTTGCAAACAGCATCAGCGTGTCGGAGGTGGAGGTATCGCTATCGACGGTGACAGCGTTGAAGCTCTTGTTCGCGCCTTTCGACAACAGACTTTGCAACACATCGGCCTTGATCGGCGCATCGGTGACGATGAAGGACAGCATCGTCGCCATATCCGGCGCGATCATGCCAGCGCCCTTGGCGATACCGTTGATCGTGACGGGAACCTTGCCCAGCAGCACGGTTTCGGTGGCGACCTTCGGATAGGTGTCCGTGGTCATGATGGCCTTGGCGGCCTCGGTCCAGAAATCCGCGACCGCATCCTTGTTCATGTCGCCGAGCAGATGGGAGAATTTGCTCGCATCGAGCGGCTCGCCGATGACACCAGTAGAGGCCAGAAACACATCGGTCGTGGCACAGCCCACGGCCTTCGCCGTGGCTTCCGCCGTCGCTTCGGTCGCGGCCTTGCCCTTGACGCCAGTGAAGGCATTGGCATTGCCAGAATTGACCACCACGGCGCGCGCCTTGCCGTGAACGAGGTTCTTGCGGCAGAAATCGACCGGAGCCGACGGGCAAAGCGAACGGGTGAACACGCCTGCGGCTTCCGCCGGGCGGTCGAACACCATCAGCATCACATCGGTTCGGCCCTTATATTTGATTCCGGCAGCGGCAGTAGCGATGCGCACACCGTCGATGGCAGGCATGGACGGATAATGTTTTGGAGCGAGCGGAGAAACGGACGCAGACATGAGTGCCTCAAAAGGGGTCGGTTCAGGAGGTTCGGTTCGATGGATCATCGAAATTCTTGATTCTGGCGCATTGGAAATGTTTGCGGGACAAAATCAAGCAGAAACAGCTGATACAACGAAAAACGCCCCGGAAGACCGGGGCGTTTTACATTGATCGAAACTTACTGCTGCGGCTGTTCGCCTTCAGGCGCGTCGCCCGCATCACCGGCGTCCTGCGCGGCGGCTGCGTCCTTCATCGCCTTTTCGACGGCCGGATCCTTGTAGTCGATCTTCATGGCATCGCGGAGCTTCTTGACCGTTTCGACATAACGCTCACGCAGAATGATCGAACGGATCTGTTCCTTGACCTGATCGAATGCAGGCGGCTGCTTGGTGCGGCGGTCTTCGAGCTGAATGACGTGGAAGCCGAACTGGGTCTGCACCGGCTCCTTGGTGTATTCGCCGGGCTTCAGCGCGAAGGCTGCCTTTTCGAATTCTGGAACCATCTGACCTTCGGTGAAGTAGCCAAGATCGCCGCCATTGGCAGCGGAACCGTCAGTGGAGCTTTCCTTGGCCAGATCTTCGAACTTCGCTCCACCGGCGAGCTTCTTGATGATGGCTTCGGCTTCTTCCTTCGTCTTCACGAGAATGTGACGCGCACGCACTTCGACCTGAGGCGGCATGGCGGCAATTTCCTTGTCGTAGCGAGCGCGAATATCGGCATCGCTGATCTTGTCGACGATGGAATCCTTGAAATATTCGTTGTGCAGCGCGCGCTCACGCAGGAAAGCCAGACGGGCTTTGAACTCGTCGGTCTGGTCCAGCTTTTGCTTTTCCGCTTCCGCCGACATCGCCTTGATGTCGATCAGCGCGGCCAGGGCTGCCAGACGGCGCTGTTCAGCCGGAAGACGGGCAAACTGCGGATCGAGATCGCCCGCGGCCTGATCGACGTCGCCGACAGTGATGTCCTTGCCGTTGACGGTTGCCAGAACCTTTGCCGGATCTTCCTTTTCAGCAGGAGCGGCTGCGGTCTGTGCTGCGTCGGCAGGCTTGGGAGCGTCCTGCGCGAATGAAACAGCGCCAGAGAGGCTTGCGAGGGCAACGGATGCCGCAAGAACAGCGAGAGCCTTGCGATAAGGGGCTTTGAGAATGGCTTTCATATGAGATTCTCTCCTTCGAGACCGCTTACCGGCCCGATGAATGCGGCGGAATTTGGCCCGGCTACCGCCACCCTATCACGAAAGAGCGGGATTTCCGGCCTGTTGAGCAACGTTGACATCGCCCTAAGCCCCACTTATCTGTCCTTCGGCTTTGCGTCCAGAGTGTTTACAGCAATGCCCCGCAAATCTGCCGGGGCTTGGGCGTTCAGCGAGCGGCCGGGGGGAAATTGTGCCAAAATTGCGCCTTGAAGGGCTGCTTTAGCGGTGTACTTTTCTTGCATTTGTTTCAATACGCGTGAATAAAGCATTCGACATTGCCGGAAGCGCTTCCGGCTGAACGGACAGGAAAGGACCAGAGATGGTCAGCTTTGGCGGCCTCGCCCGCAAGATATTCGGTTCATCCAACGACCGCCAGGTAAAGACCCTGCGTCAGCGTGCGCAACAGATTACCGCGCTTGAGAAGAATTACGAAACGCTCACCAATGAGCAGCTTCAGGCCAAGACCGCCGAATTCCGCGCCGCACTGGCTGAAGGAAAGACGCTCGACGCCATTTTGCCCGACGCTTTCGCGACCGCGCGTGAAGCCGCCAAGCGCGTGCTCGGCATGCGTCCCTTCGATGTGCAGCTGATTGGCGGCATGGTGCTGCATGAACGCGGCATCGCAGAAATGCGCACCGGTGAAGGCAAGACGTTGATGGCGACGCTGCCCGTCTACCTCAATGCGCTTGAGGGCAAGGGCGTTCACGTTGTGACGGTCAACGACTACCTCGCCACCCGCGATGCGGAAACGATGGGTCGTCTTTACAATTTCCTTGGTCTGACGGTCGGCGTCATCAAGCATGGTCTGGACGACGATGAGCGTCGCGAAGCCTATGCCTGCGACATCACCTACGGCACCAATAACGAGCTCGGCTTCGATTATCTGCGCGATAACATGAAGTATGAGCGCGCCCAGATGGTGCAGCGCCCGCATAATTACGCCATCGTCGACGAAGTGGACTCGATCCTCATCGACGAAGCGCGCACGCCGCTGATCATTTCCGGCCCGCTGGAAGATCGTTCGGAATTTTACAACCTCATCGACACTTTCATTCCGCCGCTGGCAGACGAAGATTACGAAGTCGATGAAAAACAGAAGACCGCCATCTTTACCGAAATCGGCACCGAGAAGGTCGAGCAGCTTCTGGAAGCCGCTGGCCATCTGAAGGGTGAAAGCCTCTACGACATCGAAAATGTCGCCGTGGTTCACCATCTGAACAACGCTCTGCGCGCGCACAAGTTGTTCCAGCGCGACAAGGACTATATCGTCCGCAACGACGAAATCGTCATCATCGACGAATTCACCGGTCGCATGATGCCGGGCCGCCGTTATTCGGAAGGCCTGCACCAGGCGCTGGAAGCCAAGGAACATGTGACCATCCAGCCGGAAAACCAGACGCTGGCATCGATCACCTTCCAGAACTACTTCCGCATGTACAACAAGCTGGCCGGCATGACCGGTACGGCGGCCACCGAGGCGGAAGAATTCGGCAATATTTATGGTCTGGAAGTTCTCGAAATCCCGACCAACCTGCCGGTGCAGCGTATCGACGAGGACGACGAAGTCTACCGCACCGTCGAAGAAAAATATAAAGCCATCGTGCGCGATATCCGCGCGTCGCACGAAAAGGGCCAGCCGATCCTCGTCGGCACGACCTCGATCGAAAAGTCGGAACTTCTCGCCGAGCGTCTCCGCAAGGAAGGCATCAAGGATTTTCAGGTCCTGAACGCCCGCTATCACGAGCAGGAAGCTTACATCATCGCGCAGGCCGGTGTGCCGGGCACTGTCACCATCGCCACCAACATGGCGGGTCGCGGCACCGACATCCAGCTTGGCGGCAATCTGGAAATGCGCGTCCGTCAGGAACTGGCCGACATTCCGGAAGGTCCGGAGCGCGAAGCCAAGATCGCCGCGATCAAGGCCGATATCGCGCAGCTCAAGGAAAAGGCGCTTGCCGCAGGCGGACTTTATGTTCTCGCCACCGAGCGTCACGAAAGCCGCCGCATCGACAACCAGCTGCGTGGCCGTTCCGGTCGTCAGGGCGATCCGGGCCGTTCAAAATTCTTCCTGTCGCTGCAGGACGACCTGATGCGTATCTTCGGCTCCGACCGTATGGACGGCATGCTGCAAAAGCTCGGCCTCAAGGAAGACGAAGCCATCGTCCACCCCTGGATCAACAAGGCGCTGGAAAAGGCACAGAAGAAGGTCGAAGCCCGCAACTTCGAAATTCGTAAGAACCTGCTCAAGTACGACGACGTGATGAACGATCAGCGCAAGGTGATCTTCGAACAGCGTCTTGAAATGATGGACGAGCCGGACCTGACCGAAACGGTCGCAGAAATGCGCCATGAAGTCATCGAGGACATGGTTGCGCTGCGTATCCCCAAGGACGCCTATGCGGAAAAGTGGGATATTGCCGGTCTTAAGGAAGATGTTACCACCAAGCTCAATCTCGACCTGCCGGTCGAGGAATGGGCGAAGGAAGAAGGCATCGCCGAAGAAGAATTCGAGACCCGCATCAAGGAAGCTGCCGACAAGGCTGCTGCCGACCGCGCCGAACGCTTTGGTCCGCAGATCATGACCTATGTCGAAAAGTCGGTCATCATGCAGTCGCTCGACAATCTGTGGCGTGAGCATCTGGTCAATCTCGACCATCTGCGCTCGGTTGTTGGTTTCCGTGGCTATGCACAGCGCGACCCGCTGAACGAGTACAAGACGGAAGCCTTCGAACTGTTCCAGTCCATGCTGGCGAATCTTCGCGAAGTGGTCATCTCGCAGCTTATGCGTGTTGAGATTGTCCGCGAAGCACCGCAGGAGCCGGAACTGCCAGTCATGCAGGGCCGCCACATTGACGAGACGACCGGGCAGAACGACTTCGACGATGCCGCGTGGACCGATCATCAGCACGATGAGCGCGTCATCCCGGCAGCCGACCGCGACCCGGCCGATCCCCGCACCTGGGGTAAGGTCAGCCGCAATGAGGCCTGCCCATGCGGTTCGGGCAAGAAGTACAAGCACTGCCACGGTGCTTTCGAATAAGAGCAAAACCCCGGCGCGCCAAACGCCGGGGTTTTTCTTTGCAGCCTTGTCTGTCGATGCTTTAATCAAGCAGTAAGCATAGATGCGCGGGATTCAGGAAATACTCACCATTCCTACAATTTCTGCGTGAAATCTTCCGCTGGATTTTTCTTTTTTCCCTTTTTAAAGAACTCCCATCTAAGGTCCTGCCATCGGGCTCGTATCGGGACCGATAACTGGAATTCCAACACATCCCGAAAACGTGAAATGTTTTTCGGATAAGTGTGCGAGACAACAGACAACGAGACCGGGAAAATCCCGGCGCAAACAAGCGAAACGCTCATCACAAGGGCGGCGCATAACAGGGTTGGCATAGACGTGTGGTTTTCGGCAGCTGAAGCAGCGGGCCGGTTTTTACCCGGCACCATCGCGGCCAAACTCCGTCCTGTGACGGAGCGGCTGGATTCCGTGCTGACCGATAGCGGTCCGCAGGCGGCTGCGCAGCGCGCATCGCTGATCGCATTTTCCGTTCGTGTGGCGAGCGCCGCCATCGCGCTCCTGTCGCAAGTCATCCTCGCTCGCTGGATGGGCGAATTCGAATATGGCATTTTCGTTCTCGTCTGGCTGACGATGGTGATCATCGGCGATCTCGCCTGTTTCGGCCTGCACACGACCATCATTCGCTTTGTGCCGGAATATGTTCAGCGCCAGATGTTCGGTCTGGTGCGGGGCATCCTGTTCACCGGACGCGCATTTGCCTTTGCGGCTGCAACTGTGATCGCGCTGATCGGCTCACTCGCGCTCTGGCTGTTGAAGGATGAGGTCGCCAGCTATTATCTGGTGCCCTTCATTCTGGGTTTCGTCTGCCTGCCCATGATCACTCTCGGCAACATGCTGGATGGTATCGCCCGTTCGCGCACCTGGGTCACTCTGGCGCTGACGCCGAGCTATATCGTGCGGCCGCTTCTGGTTCTTCTGTTCATGATCGTGGCGCATGGCTCGGGCCTGCCATCGACGGCGGCAACCGCGCTTGCCGTATCGATCGCCGCAACATGGCTCACCACCGTCGGGCAGTTTTTCACCGTCGACCGATCGCTACAAAAAGACATTCCGGCAGCACGGCGCGACCAGCGCCTGCGCGAATGGATGACCGTCGCCCTGCCGATTTTCCTTGTCGAAGGATTTTTTTTCCTGCTCATCAATGTCGATGTGTTGATGGTCGGTCGCGAGATGGACCCGCAGCATGTCGCAATCTATTTCGCCGCGACGAAAATCATGGCGCTTGCCCATTTCGTCTATTTCGCGGTGAAGGCTAGCGTTGCGCAGCGTTATTCGGACCTGCTGCACAGCGGCAGTCGTGAGGAATTTGCGAGCTTTGCGCAGGCTTCCGTCCGCTGGACCTTCTGGCCCACGCTCGTACTCGGCATCGTCATCCTGATGGCCGGCTATCCGCTGCTGCGCCTGTTCGGCACAGCCTTCACGGAAGGCTATCCGCTGCTGTTCATTCTGATCATCGGCGTGATCGCCCGTGCCAGCGTGGGGCCAGCGGAAAGCCTTCTCAACATGGCGGGCAAGCAGAATATCTGCGCCCTGCTCTATGCCGCTACACTTGGCGTCAATGTCATTCTCAATCTGGTGCTGATCCCACGCTTCGGCCTGACCGGCGCCGCCATTTCGACAGCTATCGCCATGCTGATGGAAGCCACGCTGCTTTCAACAGCCGTCTTTCGCACCATGCATATCGCTATGTTCATTCTCATCCCCCGAGATCGAGACAATAGCCCGGAGGGTATTTTGTAATGGCCGCAAAACCTTTGCTTGAAGAATCCGCAGGCGGAAACGCAGCTCGCATCGTCTCGGAATTGTCCGATACGGTCGCCGCCATGGATGCCGCCAAGAAGCTGGAGGAAAGCCTTCACAGCCGCGATATTCCGCGCAAGCTGGCGATCTACGGCGCTGCGGCAGGCTTCGAACTGCGCGACGAGTTGGACCACCTGAGCAACCGGACCATCGAACCGAATGTCTTCTTCAATGCGCGTTTTCTGGCTCCCGCCATGCCACGGCTGGAAGACCGTGAAGTGCGCTTCATGGTCATGCGCGACGAGAACGAAATCCGCAGCCGCCTGCGCTTCGTGATGCCCTACACCATTGAGCGTCCGGGTCTCCCGCTGTCCACGCCGGTCATCCGCGCCTGGTCCACGCCGTTCGGCCCGCAGGGCACGCCGCTTATCGACCATGACGATCCGGTCGGCGTTGTGGAAGACCTGTTCGATATTCTGGCGCGCGATCACCTCAAACTGCCAGATGTGCTGGTTCTGCCCGAAATGCGCGCCAATGGCGCTGCGGCAAAACTCATCCGCTCGGTCGCGGTCGGACGGCAACTGCCGGTCGTCGCCATCGAACAGAAAGAGCGTCCGTTCCTCAAGAGCGATCTCGACGGCGACAGCTATATCCAGCAGGCGATCGGCGCGCATCACCGCCGCGATTATCAGCGCCAGTGGCGGCGTCTGACCGAAAAAGGCGAACTCGTCCACCGCATCTATCGCACGCCGGACGAAGTGCGGCAGTCCTTCGAGCATTTCCTGTCGCTGGAAGCCAGCGGCTGGAAGGGAAAGCGCGGAACGGCCATGGCCGTAGACCGTTTCCGCGCCGCCTTCGCGCGCGAGGCGGTCAATAATCTTGCCGAACGCGATTGTGTGCGCATCCACACGCTGGAACTGGACGGACGCGTCATCGCCATCCTCACCGTCTTCACCGTTGCAGGCGAAGCCTGGACCTGGAAAACCGCCTATGACGAAAGCCTTCAGACTTTCTCGCCCGGCGTTCTGCTCATGATCGAAGTCGCGAAAAGCCACCTGAACGATCCGAATATTCTCAGAACGGATTCCTGTGCCGTGCCGGACCATCCGGTGATGACGCGGCTTTTCCGCGAGCGCGAAACCATCGAGACATTGGTGGTCGGACTAAACCCCGGTGCAGACAAGCTCGCGCGTCAGGCCGCATCGCAGATCCATCTTTATCAGCGCACCCGCAATCTGGCGCGCATCGTGCGAAACCGCATTCGCAGCTTCACGGATCGGAGCTAAAACGATGCTTTGCCCGCTATAGAAATAGCGGGCAAGATCAACAGTTTGTGAAAGCTTTTCCGACGTGTTATCATCAGCTCCGGGAGAGCGCATGACAGGCGGAAGAGGAGGTCCGCACCGGTGCAATTCCACCTCGCAAGAGGGTGCGAAGCGTTCCGGGTCATAACAACAGGACCGGCTTTCGTCTGGTTCGCAACCGCCATTGCGCCCTCCCATGGGAAGGAGATGCGCTATGGAATATTTCCACTATATCAGCACGCTGGATTACATCCTGCTCGGCTTCATTGCCGTGGTGGTGGTTTGGAACGTGGTTGAACACGGTCTGCGCCAAAGATAGTCCGCACCAAACCGGCAAGGTCTTGCCGTCGAAAACATTTGCGATTTGATTGCCCGCGCAAACGCCCGGCGTTCTGCGGCGGAACGGCAGGTGCTGATCGCCCAAACGAGCGCCGTGCTTTCAAGCCACGAGCGTCAGGGCGTTGTCGGCTTTTCGACGTCCGACTTTTTAGCGCGTCTTTCAAGCTCACCGCGTCAGGCTGTCCTGTGCATTGGCCAAGGGTTTTGGCTGCTTTGGATAGGCCATTCATAACAATCGTCATTCCATGCCAAAACCTGCGCTTGTGGGCAATTGACGTTGTTTCGTTTAGTCGGTATATCCCAACCCGCTGTCCAATTCGGACCATATCAAACTGCTTCGGCAGACCTGTGCGGGTGTGGTGGAACTGGTAGACGCGCCGGACTCAAAATCCGGTTCCGAAAGGAGTGTCGGTTCGATTCCGACCACCCGCACCACTTCATTAAGAATCTCGAGTTTCTGTCACCCGGCCTCTTTCCGCCGGGTTGATCACGGCTATTCGACATCGCCGGATGGCACCTTCCCCATAGACCGAAAACGCATGTGCAACGCGCCTGCGCCGGATTTCGTTCGACTCTGATCGAACCAATTTGCGTTCGACACAACCAGCCCAGTATCCACGCGCCTTTCAGCCGCTGACACGGCCTTATTTTGTAGTTTGCTACATTACGCAATGTTAATTTTGACTTTACTGTAAAGTCAAATACGATGATACTTAAACCGCACGTTGAAACCACAAACCCATCACGATCAGGCTCACGCAATCGCATTACAAAAACTTGATAAAATAAACCTCCCTCCTATCTGGCGACATATGATGGAAAACACCCAAAAAGAATATGTATACGTAAATAGAAACCTCCACTTACAACTTGCGAACAACATTATAACGTCTTATCTGAACAAAAATCAGGTAACCCATGAGGAATTACTAAAGACAATATCTGATGTCTGCGAATGCATCGGGGAATTGTCGGAAGGAAGCAGCTTTTCTGTCGAGGAACCTCCCGCAATACCTTCGGTAAACCCCGAAGAGTCGGTTTTCGAAGATTACATCATCTGCCTGGAAGACGGTCGCCGCTACAAGACGCTCAAGCGCGCCCTGATGAGCCGCTTCGGGCTGACACCTGATGAATACAGGCGCAAATGGAACCTGCCCGCCAATTACCCAATGGTGGCGCCTGCATCTGCGAAAAAGATGTCTGCATTGTCGAGAATGGAAAAGACCGAGAGCGCATAGGGCGTCTTTCGGCAAGGCTCGGGAGTGCATCCATGTTGCACTCCCGCTCCTCAGGGCGCCGATCTGATTTCATGTGATCGAAATGCGCTCCAGGGCAGTACGACGCTCAGCGCTCCTGATTCTGCCATGACGATGAAAAGTCAAACAGACCGATGCCCGTGCATCGGTGACGGATACTTGCGTGCATTTTCCGCCTGACGACCTCGCATTCCTTGCTCGCTTCAAAGTCCCGTCTCGCTACTTCGGAGGACCGTGCAAATGCGAAAACCAAGTCAGATTCATTATGCCTGGTACATTGCCCTCGCCTGTCTCGCCATCTCGTGCATCCGCGCCGGCATCGGCTTCCAGACCATGGGTTTCATCATCAATCCCGCGCGCGAGGAACTGGGCTGGTCCAATACCCAGATCACCGGCGTGATTGCCTTCCGTGAACTTGTCGCCGGGATCATGGCGCCCCTCGTCGGACGATGGGTGGACCAGCGTGGACCGAGAACCATCATGATTATCGGCGCGGTACTCGTCGGCTTGTCATTCAGCCTGACGTCTCTCGCCCAGACTTTCTGGCAGTTCGCACTGACTTTCGGTGTTATCGGCGGCGTCGGGGTTGCGGGCCTGTCCAACGCACTGGTGTTTCCGCTGATCGCCAAGTGGTTTTCAGCGCAGCGGGGTCGGGCAACCGGGCTGGTTTCATCCGGGGCCAATCTCGGCGGCATCCTGATGTCGCCTCTGATCATCTGGCTTTTGTCGATTTCGGACTGGCGCTCGGCCTGGTTCGTTCTCGGCTTCCTGCCGGTTCTCATTCTGGTGCCGCTCGCAATCTTCGTCCTTCGCCGCGAACCTTCCGATATGGGGCTGAAGCCGTTGGGAGACGAAACGGACGATGCGAAGGTCCAAGCCGGAAAAGCCGATACCAGCCCTGATCTGACGGTGGCAGACGCGATGCGCTCGCCGGGCTTCTGGTTTCTCATGGTCGGCTGGAATCTTTCCGACTTCGTGCTGAAAGGTGCCCTGCTGCACAAGATCCCAGCCGCGCAGTCGCTTGGCTTCACCACCGCGCAAGCGGGCAGCGTCGTCCTGACCTACGGTATTTGTGCCATTCTGGGCAAATTGCTCACGGGTTTCATCGCCGATCAGTTCCCGACCCGGCTGGTGATTCTCTGCCTTTCGGCGATGCAGGCCATCGGGCTGATCCTTTTTATCAGCGCCAATAGTATCTGGCAGTTGCAGCTTGGCTACGGTGTGTTGAGCGGCTTGTCGGCTGGAGGGCTCATCATGATGATGCCCTTTCTGCTGGCTTCCTTGTTCGGTCGCAAGAATCAGGGCGCCATCATGGGTGTGGTCACGCCGATGGTGATGATCTCCGGCATTGGCGGCCCGATGCTGGCCGCATTGCTGTTCGACATGACGGGTAGCTACATCTTCGCCTTCGAAATCTACGCCGTCATTTCTGTTCTCGGCGGACTGGCACTGTTCGGCGCCAGTGTGTCGCGCAAGACATCAACAAAAGCTTGAACCAGCAGGAGGCTCATCATGTCCACAATCACTCTTCTCTATCCCGGCGATATGGGCAGCGCCTTTGCCAAATTGCTGATTGCTGCCGGTCATAAAGTCGTCAGCCCGATGGGCGGTCGCAGCGAACAGACGCAAGAGACAGCCCGGTCAATCGGGGTCGAAATGCGGGACGACATGGCTTCCGCTCTTGCAGAAAGCGACCTCGTGCTGTCGCTCGTGCCGCCATCGGCAGTCATCGACGTGGCCGAACAGGCAATCGCGGCCAGCCGCGAACAAAAAGCGGCGCCGTTTTACGTCGATATGAATGCCAAGACGCCTGCCGATGCCGAACGGCTGAACACAGCTTTCGGCAATGCTTCGCTTCCATTCTGCAATGCCTGCATCATCGGTCGCGCCTCACATCTTGGCGACGAAGGCCGTATCTATGCCAGCGGCCCCGACACGAAACCGCTGGAAGAATTGTTTGAAGGCCTGTTGCCAGTAATCGCACTTGGCGAGGAAATCGCGCAGGCTTCAGTGTTCAAAATGGCCTTTGCCGGTTTCAACAAGACCGTCGCCGCTGCCCTGTTCGAGACGGCCAACACGGCCAATGCTTTTGGCGTGACCGATTCCCTGTTCGAACTGATCGGCCAACATCTGGGCGGCACATTATCCGATTTCGGCAAACTGGTGCCGACCTATCCGCGCCACGTGCTGCGCCGCGCCGAGGAAATGGAAGCCCTGGCGGAAATGCTGGCCGATGCGAAACTGCCGAACGAAATTGCATTGGCCGCCGGAGCAACGTTTCGCAGCCTCGGCAACAGCGGCAGCTGGTCCGAAACAACGACGGGCCGCCAATTGCAGGAACTGCTATCAGAAATCGATTACCGCCGCTGAGGCCAGGCTGACCCGACGTCAGCGGCGGCTTTGCTTACGCCACGTCCAGCGCCTGCGCGAGATCGGCAATCAGATCGTCCGGATGCTCGATGCCGATGGACAGACGGATGGTCGATTCCAGTACGCCGATACGCTCGCGGACCTCAAGCGGAACGCCGGAATGGGTCATTGCCGCCGGGTGGCTCGCAAGCGATTCCGTGCCCCCGAGGCTGACGGCCAGTTTCAAAATCTGAAGCGCATTGAGAAAACGGAATGCTGCGGCCTGCCCGCCTTTGATATCGAAGGAGAAGGTAGAGCCGGCGCCCGTGCATTGCCGCCTGAACAATGCGCCGATATCGGAATTCTCATCCGCGAAGGGCAGATAATGCAGCTTTTCGACCTTCGGATGCTCGCGCAGAAATTCAGCCGTCGCCCGCGCATTGCTGTTGGCGCGTTCCATGCGCAGCCCCAGCGTTTCCAGTGATCGGCCAAGCATCCAGCAGGAGTGCGGATCGAGCTGCGTGCCGATAGCGCCGCGCAAGGCTTTCACCTGCCGGACGATGGATTTGGAACCGAGCACCGCGCCCGCAATCAGGTCTGAGTGGCCGCCAACATATTTAGTCAGCGAATAAACCGACAAATCCGCACCGTGATCGAGTGGCTTTTGAAAGACCGGCCCCAGCAAGGTGTTGTCGCAGGCGACGATCGGGCGATGCCCTTGCTGCTGCTCGATCTTTTCAGCCACGCGCCGGATGGCAGCGATATCGACGATACTGTTGGTCGGGTTGGCCGGTGTTTCGATCAGGATGACCGAAACACGCCCCTTAGCCAAGGCTTCCTCGGCCGCCTTTTCGATTGCCGCCTCATGCACGCCATCGGCAAAAGCCACCGCTTCCACGCCGAAATTCAAAAACGTCTTCGCCAGCAGCGTTTCAGTACCACCATAGAGCGGCTGCGAATGCAGGATGACATCGCCGGGCCGGGCAAAGGCGAAAAGCGTGGTCGCAATGGCCGACATGCCGGATGAGAATAGCGCAGAGCTTTCCGCGCCCTCATAGACGGCCAGACGGTCCTCCACGATCTCGCTGTTGGGATGATTGAAGCGCGAATAGACCAGCCCCGCGCCGACACCGGCAGGCGGCTCCTTGCGTCCAGAAACGAAATCGAAGAAATCGCGTCCGTCTTCGGCGGTCTTGAACACAAAAGTAGATGTCAGAAAGACCGGCGGCTTGACCGCGCCTTCGGAAAGCTCCGGGTCATAGCCGTAATTCAGCATTTGCGTTTCGGGGTGAAGCAGATGATTGCCCAAGCTGGTCTTGGATGGACGTGGCGCAGTCATGACGATCTCCTGAAAAGCCAAATTCCTCTTGCCCAACCAGATAGGCGGACAAGAGGAGCTTAACAGAGGTGATCGGCAATCTTCTTTCGTTGTTTGCCTCTCACGGGCAATCGCTGAACCCGTGTGAAACGCCCGATAGAAAACAAGTAGCTACCAATTATTTGATCACCAGAACCGGAACGGTGCTGAGCGACAGGACTTCCGCCGCCTGACTGCCGAGCAGAAGTTTGTTGACGCCGCGACGGCCATGTGAAGAAATGATGATCAGGTCGCTGCCGTGGGATTTGGCAACTTCCACAATACCTTGCGCGGGCGACTGGTTTTCGACATGCACCGCTTCAGCGGTCACACCGGCGGCCTGCGCCTTGCCCTTGGCCTTGGTCAGAATCTCGGTTGCCGCCTTGGTGATTGCTTCGCGATATTCCTGAAACGCAACAGGGCTCGACGCCCACTCCGCCGCAACGACGATGCCATAGGACGGCAAAAGCTCGGTCACCGACACGAAAGTCAATTTCGCGCCCGTTTCCTTGGCCAGTTCCACGCCCTGATCCACGCCCTTTTCAGCGAGTTCCGACCCGTCGGTTGCGATCAGAATATTCTTGTACATCACTCGGTCTCCTGTTGCCTGACAGCTTGATTATGCGCGCGCCGCTCTCACGGTTGCATTGACGCGGATCAATGAGCTTTCAGATAAGCTAATACGCGCACTCCCAATTTTGATGGAATTCACTTTTAAAAAATTCGATTATATAGAATATAATTCTAATCTTGATCCATCAAGCGCATATGCCCGGCTATGCTTTTGCGCTGTTTCCTCTTAAACTTTGCGCAATATGAAGGGAGATTACGCTATGAACAAACCCCTTGGCTCGAAGAGCGACGAAACTGTGGGACGTGGTCGTATTTACGGCTCCATTCTGGAAACAATCGGCAATACGCCGCTTGTGCGCATTGATAAATTTGCCAAGGAAAACGGCGTTGTCGCGAACCTTCTGGTAAAGCTGGAATTCTTCAATCCGCTGGCAAGCGTCAAGGACCGTATCGGTCTCGCCTTGATTGAGGCGCTTGAAGAACAGGGCAAGGCCGTGCCCGGCAAGACGGTTTTTGTGGAGCCGACTTCGGGTAATACCGGCATTGCGCTGGCCTTTGCCGCTGCCGCCAAAGGCTATCGCCTTGTGCTCACCATGCCGGAAACCATGTCGGTGGAACGCCGCAAGCTTCTCAAGCTGCTTGGCGCCGAGCTGGTGCTGACCGAAGGCGCCAAGGGCATGAAGGGCGCCATTGCCAAGGCTGAGGAAATCGCCGAAGGCAACCCGAACGCCATCATTCCGCAGCAGTTTGAAAATCCCGCCAATCCGGAAATCCATCGCCGCACGACGGCGGAAGAAATCTGGAACGACACCAATGGCGAAGCCGATATTCTGATCTCCGGCATCGGCACCGGCGGCACGATTACCGGCGTCGGTCAGGTGATCAAGGCGCGCAAGCCTTCCTTCAAGGTGATTGCCGTCGAACCGAAGGATTCACCCGTCTTGTCCGGCGGGACGCCCGGCCCGCACAAGATTCAGGGTATTGGCGCAGGCTTTGCACCAAAGACGCTCGACACCGGCATTTACGATGAAGTGGTGCAGGTTTCCAACGAGGATTCCTTTGCTAATGCGCGCCTGATTGCCCGCATCGAAGGCATCCCGGTCGGTATTTCGTCGGGCGCAGCGCTGACTGCTGCCGTTGAAGTGGGCAAGCGCCCGGAGAATGCTGGCAAGAACATTGTCATCATCATTCCATCCTTTGCAGAACGCTATCTCTCGACGGCGCTGTTTGAAGGGCTGGAATAATCGGCTTTATCGAAGCCTGATTTCAGAAAAGCAAAAAGCCAGAGCGGGCGACCGTTCTGGCTTTATTTCATTCTGGGGTGCCTTGGGAGAGGCTTAGGGCACAGTCCGATCTGATATAATCAGATCGAAATGCACTTTAGTGCCGCGTGCGTGCTTCGCAAGCCGGGCCAGGTCCGCGCATATAATGACGCTCAGGCCGGTAGCTCGGTGCGACGAACTCGCGGATGACATTAACGCTGTCACGCAACTGAACAAGAATGCTCATCGCTTTCACCTTCATCTCAATCATGTTCGAAATGATGTTCCGCGCTCAATGTGAGCTTGTGAAGTAATCTTCACTTCCGAACATCTTAATGAAAACTTTAACGATCAAAGATGAATAAGTGCTAAATCCGCATCGTTAACGGTAAGTTAATAGTAACGATATTCCGGTTTTCCACAACTGCCTGAAACTTGTCACAGTTGAAAGTTCTCACAAAAAAAGCCGGTCAAAACCGGCTTTTTAGATCGATTGGCAATAGCACTATCAGCGCGTCGGCACCGGGTGCTCGCCGCGATAATCGTAAAAGCCGCGGCCCGTCTTGCGTCCAAGCCAGCCTGCCTCGACATATTTGACCAGCAGCGGGCATGGGCGATATTTGGAATCCGCAAGCCCGTCATGCAGCACCTGCATGATTGAAAGGCAGGTGTCGAGACCGATGAAGTCTGCCAGCTGCAACGGGCCCATCGGATGGTTCGCACCGAGCTTCATGGCCGTATCGATAGCCTCGACGCTGCCCACGCCTTCGTAAAGCGTATAGATCGCCTCGTTGATCATCGGCAGCAGGATGCGGTTGACGATGAATGCCGGGAAATCTTCGGCGACCGTCACGGTCTTGCCCAGCGCCTGCACGAAATCCTTCGATTTGCGGAACGTGTCTTCATCGGTGGCGATACCGCGCACCAGTTCCACCAGTTTCATCACCGGCACCGGATTCATGAAGTGAATACCGATGAAACGTTCCGGGCGGTCCGTCGTCGAAGCAAGCCGTGTGATCGAAATTGACGAGGTGTTGGTCGCCAGAATGGCTTGCGGGTTCAGGATCGGGCAGAGCTGCGCGAAAATCTTGCGCTTGACGGTTTCGTCTTCCGTCGCCGCTTCAATGGCCAGATCGACACCAGCAAGGTCTTCCATGGAATTCGCCGCGCGGATCAGCTTCATGGCGGCGGCGCGCTCTTCTTCCTGCAATTTGCCCGAAGAAACCTGACGCGCCATATTGCCATTGATGGTGGCAATGCCCTTTTCCAGCCGGTCCGGCGCAGCATCATGCAAAAGCACACTAAACCCTGCCAGAGCGCAGACATGAGCGATGCCGCCACCCATCTGCCCCGCGCCAACTATACCAACCGTCTTGATCGCCACCGTGTAACTCCTTCATCCTCCCCAAAAGGGGCCTGTCGAGCATATCTTTTCTACAGCAAGCGGAAAACCGCGCTTCGAATTGCAAAAGGCTCATCCAGCAAATGATAGGCTGAACGCCTAAAATGCAATCCAAAATTCTCGCTCATTACAAAGAACCCGCCCCAAACGCGAGACTAGGTCTCCGACTGGGACGGGTCGCAAAATAACGAAGCGGCGAGATCAGCCCGCCGCTTCGCAAAAATCAGAGAGCCTTCTGCAGCTCCGGCAGCACGGTGAAGAGATCACCGACGAGGCCATAATCAGCAACCTGGAAGATCGGCGCTTCTTCATCCTTGTTGATGGCGACGATGACGCGGCTGTCTTTCATGCCAGCCAGATGCTGGATCGCGCCGGAAATACCGACGGCGATGTAAAGCTCCGGTGCAACCACCTTGCCCGTCTGGCCAACCTGCCAGTCGTTCGGCGCATAGCCCGCATCGACTGCCGCACGGCTGGCGCCAACCGCCGCACCGAGCTTGTCGGCAACCGGCAGGATCACTTCCTGGAACTTTTCAGCCGAACCAAGTGCGCGACCGCCTGAGATGATGATCTTGGCCGAGGTCAGTTCCGGACGATCCGAAGCCGACAGCGCATTGCCAACAAAGCTCGACAGGGCCGGATCGGCAGGCACGGTTGCACTTTCAACCGCAGCCGAACCACCCTCGCCCGTTGCGGAGAAGGAGGCCGTGCGAACGGTGATCACCTTCTTGGCGTCGGTAGACTGCACCGCCTGGATCGCATTGCCCGCATAGATCGGACGCTTGAACGTATCCGCCGATACGACTTCCATAATTTCGGACAACTGCATCACATCGAGAAGCGCTGCAACGCGCGGCAGGATATTCTTGGCCGAGGTCGTCGCCGGAGCGATGATCGTGTCGTAATTGGCGGCCAGTTCCACGATGAGTGCTGCCGTTGGCTCGGCCAGACGGTTTTCCAGCGCATCGCTTTCAGCCAGCAGAACCTTGCGCACGCCTTTGAGCTTGGCGGCTGCATCGGCTGCAGATTTTGCGCCCTTGCCTGCAACCAGAATATCGACATCGCCGCCGATCTGGGCAGCTGCCGTCAGCGCCTTTGCCGTCTGGTCCGAAAGGGTTGCATTGTCGTGTTCGGCGATAAGAAGAATAGCCATTTATCTCGTCCCTTCCGATTTCTTAGATGATGCCGTCAGCCTTGAGCTTCTCAACCAGCTCGGCAACCGAGCCAACCTTGACGCCAGCCTTGCGGCCACCCGGCTCTTCGGTCTTCAGCACCTTGAGGCGTGGCGCAATATCGGCGCCGAAATCGGCAGGCGACTTCTCGTCCAGCGGCTTCTTCTTCGCCTTCATGATATTGGGCAGCGATGCATAGCGTGGCTGGTTCAAACGAAGATCAACCGTGACAATCGCCGGAAGCTTCACATCGATGGTCTGCAGACCGCCATCCACTTCGCGCGTGACCTTGGCCGAACCATCAGCCAGTTCCACCTTGGAGGCAAAGGTTGCCTGGCTCCAGTTGAGGAGCGCAGACAGCATCTGACCGGTCTGGTTGGCATCGTCGTCGATTGCCTGCTTGCCGAGGAAAACGAGATCCGGCTGTTCAGCCTCGACAACGCCCTTCAACACCTTGGCGACTCCGAGTGGCTCGACCGTCTCATCGGTCTTGACCAGAATGGCGCGGTCCGCACCCATGGCGAGCGCCGTGCGCAGCGTTTCCTGCGCCTGTGCCGGGCCAACCGAAACAGCCACAATCTCCGTTACCTTGCCAGCTTCCTTCAGACGGATCGCCTCTTCAACCGCAATCTCGTCAAAAGGGTTCATCGACATCTTGACGTTGGCAAGCTCAACGCCCGAACCGTCTCCCTTCACACGGATCTTTACGTTGTAATCGACAACCCGTTTTACTGCGACAAGGACTTTCATCCGCGATCACCTCTTCCATGAATCTTGCGGCAGACTATGCCGCCATGAACCACCGCCTGCATGCCAGATTCCGACGGGAATGCGACGTGAAAGCGGCTCCGTAGGAAGCACGGTGACAAACCGTCCTGTCACGGCACTTCCTATTAGAAACCGGCGGGAAACCTAAAGACGCTTGACGTGCACGTCAATCAGCCTCGGCGATCTATATCGATTAATATCCATTTATTCTGGCAGAACTTCATTCTCAGATTGCGACATCCCCTGAGAGGCCTTCTGCTCCCTCATCCGTGGCGTTTACAAAGGCGGCTTCCTGCTTTACGACACACCCGCACTAACCGGTCGCAGCCTACCCGGTCAAAACAAGGAACCCTGACTATGAAAACGCTTGTCGTCTGCTCCGGCGGACTCGACTCCGTTTCGCTTGCGCATAGAATCGCGGCGGAACATGACCTCACTGCCCTTCTCTCTTTCAATTATGGCCAACGTCATAAAAAGGAACTCGATTCGGCCAAAGCCTGCGCCGAACGGCTGAGCGTTCCGCACCAGATCATCGATATCCGCACCATCGGCGCCAGCCTGACCGGCTCGGCGCTGACGGACAATGTCGACGTTCCGGACGGCCACTATGCCGAAGAGACGATGAAGATCACCGTCGTCCCCAATCGCAATGCCATCATGCTGGCGATTGCCTTTGGCGTGGCGGCTGCGCAAAAGGCCGAAGCGGTGGCGCTTGCCGTCCATGGCGGCGATCATTTCATCTATCCCGACTGCCGCCCCGGCTTCATCAATGCGTTCCAGACCATGCAAAACCATGCGCTGGAAGGCTATGCCGATATCAAATTACTAGCGCCTTATGTGAACGCATCCAAGGCCGATATCGTCACCGATGGGGCGAGGCACGACACGCCTTTCGAGGCGACATGGTCCTGCTACAAAGGCGGCGAGAACCATTGCGGTCGCTGCGGAACCTGTGTCGAGCGCCGCGAAGCCTTTCACCTTGCGGGCGTCAAAGACCCGACCGTCTATGAGGATGCCGATTTCTGGCGTGACGCCGTTGAGCGGAGGAACGCCTGATGTTTCGCATCACCAAGGAGTTTCACTTCTCCGCCTCGCATCAATTGACCGGACTTCCTGCCGATCACCAATGCGCACGCCTGCACGGCCACAACTACATTGTAGAGGTCGAGCTTTCCGCTCCTGATCTCGACGGCCATGGCTTCGTGCGCGATTATCATGAACTGGCGCCGTTTAAGCGTTATATCGATGACGCTTTCGATCATCGGCATCTCAATGACGTGCTGGGCCATGGCCAGACAACAGCCGAAACACTGGCAAAGCACTTTTTCGACTGGTGCCATGCGCGCTGGCCGGAAATATCCGCCGTGCGGGTGAGCGAAACGCCAAAAACATGGGCGGAATATCGCCCCGGTACAAAACCATGAAACCGGTCTCCGAAATCCGCATCAGCGAGATTTTCGGCCCAACCATTCAAGGCGAAGGCGTGCTGATCGGCGAGCCGACTGTCTTCGTGCGAACGGGCGGCTGCGACTACCGCTGCGCATGGTGCGACAGCCTGCACGCGGTCGAAAGCCGCTTTCGCCATGAGTGGAAGCCGATGGGCGTCGAGGCCATCTGGCATGAAGTGACGGCACTTTCGGGAAATCGACCCTTAACAGTGTCACTTTCGGGCGGCAATCCGGCCATACAGCCGCTTGGCCCGCTCATCGCCCATGGCAAGAAGGAGGCCTATCGCTTTGCACTGGAAACGCAGGGGTCCGTCGCAAAAGACTGGTTTTCCGGGCTGGACACGCTGGTATTGAGCCCGAAACCGCCTTCCAGCGCGATGGCATTCGATCCCGACGCACTGGCAGCCTGTGTCGAAGCGGCGGGGCCAAAGCCCCGAACGGTGCTGAAATTCGTGATCTTCGACGATGCCGATTATGCTTTCGCAAAACACGTCTCGGCGCTTTATCCGCATCTGCCGGTCTATCTGCAGCCCGGCAATCACACGCCGCCACCGCCAGAAACGGACGATGCATTGATCGACATCGACGGCATTATGCGCCGCATGGAATGGCTGGTGGATAAGGTGATTGCTGACCGCTGGTTCGAGGCGCATGTGCTGCCCCAACTGCATGTGCTGATCTGGGGCAACAAGCGAGGCGTCTGAGCACATCCCGAAAAGTGTGAAGCGGTTTTCGGAAAAGATGTGCGAAAATAAAAACTTAGCGATTTGCGCCCGGCACCCAGAGCACGTCTTTCGCGCCGTTATCGTTGACGGCGCGGGAGGCGACGAAGAGAAAATCCGAGAGGCGGTTGATATATTGCAGCGCCTCCGGCGACACCACCTCGCCCTCGATTTTCGCCAGCGCCACCATCAGTCGCTCGGCGCGGCGCGAAACGGTGCGCGCAAGATGCAGTGCAGCCGACGCCGCCGAACCACCCGGCAAAATGAACGAGCGCAATGGCTGAAGATGGGCGTTGAGATTATCGATATCGGCTTCGACGCGGGAGACCTGCGACGCAACGATACGCAGCGGTTCATAGGCCAGCGGCTTGCCGTCATCGGGCGTCGAAAGATCGGCGCCGAGATCGAAAAGATCGTTCTGGATACGCGACAGCATCGCGTCGATTTCTGCATATTCGCCGGTATGAATTCGCGCCATGCCGATACAGGCATTGGCTTCGTCCACCGTGCCATAGGCTTCCACCCGCAGATCGGATTTGAGCCGTCGCGGACCGCTGGCAAGACCGGTGGTGCCGTCATCGCCGGTGCGCGTATAAATCTTGTTGAGCTTGACCATGCCTTACTGTCCGCCCGTGTACCGTGCGAAATAGATTGCGCCCACGATCAGAACGATTGCGATGAATTGCAGGAAGACGCGCAATTGCATCATCTTGTTGGAAAAATTGGCGTCGCCACCACGCATCATATTGCGCAGGCCGATGATCAACACAATCGCAACGGCGAGCATGGCCACCATGGCTGCGCCTTTGAACACAACGTCCATCTTGTTCCCTTCCAACCGCTTCGCACTTTTGCTGAAAATACTTCAAGACTGATCGGACAGCATCCGGTAAAGCCAGCGCGACGGCATCAGGCGGCGCGCCAGAATTCCCAGTTTCGCCGGTCTCGTCACCGCATAATGCGGATTCGGACGCGGCGCCTCCAATGCGTGAAGCAGTACATCATAGACGGCTTCCGGTCCAAGCTTGTTCTTCGATTTGGTGCCGCCGCTCGTGAGCTTGGCCATCTGGCGCTGATAAAGCTCGCGATGCACGGAGGCTTCCATATCGATATTGGCTTGCGCGTGCCGGGCGGCATTATAGGTGAATTGCGACGCAATCGGCCCCGGCTCGATCAGCGAAACTTCAATGCCCGAACCTTCAAGCTCCATGCGCTGTGCCAGCATCAACCCTTCAATGGCGAATTTGGACGCGACATAGGCACCGCGCCATTTCATGGGCACCAACCCCAGGATCGATGAGCAATGGACGATGCGCCCATGCCCCTGCGCGCGCATGACCGGCACCACCCGCCGCGTCAGATCATGCCAGCCGAAGAAATTGGCTTCGAACTGTGCGCGAAGTGCTTCCACCGGCAAATCCTCGACAGCGCCCGGCTGGGCATAGGCACCGTTGTTGAACAGTGCATCCAGCCTGCCATCGGTCTTGCGCAACACTTCGTCGGCAAGGGCGGCAATGGAATCCGGCTCCGCATAATCGAGATAATAGGCTGTCATCCCCTTGACTTGCAGGGCGGCAATGTCCTGCTCCTTGCGAGCGGTGGCAAAAACCTGCCATCCACGACGGTGCAGAGCTTCCGCGCAATAAGCGCCGATGCCGGAAGAACAGCCGGTTATGATGATGCTGCGATTTGCGCGTTCCTCAACCATTTCGTCCCATCCTGCCGCCGCGTTTCCTCTACAGTGCTTGATTCGCATGGCCTTTAAAACGGCGCACCCTTGCAATCTGTCAGGTGATGCTAGATTTAAGGCATTGAAACTCAATGCTGGCGGCGAAAAGGGTAAAATCTGCGGATGCGAAAAATCAGACGTTTTCTCCGTCAGATTACCTATGATGTGCTGGGCCATTTCAGTTCGGACGACGGCTGGGCTTTTGCAAGTCACATCGCCCTATCGGGCCTGATGGCGCTGTTTCCCTTCCTGATCTTCGCAACCTCACTGGCGAGCTTTCTCGGCACCAAGGAATTTGCTGAAACGGCTGTCCACGTCATTTTCGACATGTGGCCATCGAATATCGCGGCCCCCATCGCCAATGAAGTGACCAACGTTCTGACCGTGCAGCGCAGCGGGCTTCTGACCCTCAGCGTGATCGCCGCTGCCTATTTTGCCTCCAATGGCGTAGAGGCGCTGCGCATCGCGCTTAACCGCGCCTATCGCGTCACCGACCAGCGCTCAATCATCTTTTGCCGCTTGCAAAGCCTCGGCTTCGTTCTGGTGGGCACGCTCAGCCTGATGGCGATCAGCTTCCTCTTGGTTCTGGCCCCACTCGCCGTGCGCATTGCCGAGCAATGGTTTCCCGACATCGCGCCTTTCACCGGCACCATCGCCTTCTGGCGCTATAGCGTCGCCGTGGCCGTTCTGGTGCTGGCGCTGTTCATGGTGCATATCTGGCTGCCTGCCGGACGCCGCAGTCTCGGCGATATCCTGCCCGGCATTCTCATCACACTTGTCGCCTGGCTGGCGGCCGCGACCGCCTTTGCAAAATATCTCGAAACTTTTGCCACTTATGTCACCACCTATGCAGGCCTTGCCTCGATCATGGTGGCAATCGTTTTTCTCTATATGCTGTCGGCCATCTTCATCATCGGCGCTGAAATCAACGCCGCGATCATGAATTTCCGCAAACGCGAGCAGCAACCAGATCTGGTCCTGGAATAATCAGCGCTTCATGGTCGTCAGGGCAACACCCAAGGTCGTGACAACCATGCCGGCAATCTGGATTGGACCGAGCGTTTCACCAAAAATCAGATAGGCCATGATCGCCGCCGCGCCAGGCACGAGATAGAACAGCGACGCGACTTTCGACATCGCGCCTTCGCGGATCATCACCAGAAGCGCCAGAATGGCGCCGATGGAAATCGCCAGCGTCAGCCAGACCAGCGCAAAAATGAGCGGTGGCGACCAGATGATCACGCGGGTTTCAAAGCTGAAAGCACAGAGCGCCGTTAGCGCGGCAGCGGCGATATACTGAACTGCCGTGCCGGTTTTCAGATCACTGGTCGTGCCGAAACGCTTCTGCCAGACCGTGCCGGTGCTGATGGCAAGCACAGCGAAAAAAGCCGCCGCAAGGCTCTTGGGATCGACGCCGCTGCCTGCCGAAAACTTCGGCCAGACGACCATCGCCACACCGAGAAAGCCGATCAGCAGGCCCGTCCACTGGCGTCCGCTCGCCCTTTCGCCCAGAAGCATTGCCGCAATCAGCGTGGTGAGCATGGGTTGCAGCCCCGCGACCAGACCCGACATGCCAGCAGGCAGGCCGTGATGAACGGCCCAGAAAAGTGCTGAAAGATAGGCACCATGGATCAAACAACCGGCGATAGCCGCATGAACCAGTGTGGCGCCCTTCGGCCATACCGCCCGGCTCGCCAGCGCCCACAGCGTCATGATGACCGCCGCAATGAAAAACCGCACCGCCATGAAGGTGAAGGGTTCCGCATAGGGCATGGACAACCCGGCCCCGATGAAGCCGGTGGCCCAGAGCAGAACAAACATAATGGGGAAGAAGCGCGCGGCCATGGCAAACTCTCTTATTTGCGCTCGCCATATACCGCTTCGCCGGAAACGCCTATCGCATAAATCTGATTGCAGCGTTCAATTTGCCAAAAGGCAGGCGTCGTTTTATTGAGAACGGATGACCATTGAAACCAATACGATCCGCATCCTCGTTGACGCAGATGCCTGTCCGGTGAAGGCTGAAATCTACCGTGTCGCCGAGCGGCATGGCCTGCCTGTGGTGCTGGTCGCCAACAGTTTCGTGGCGATCCCGCGTGATGCCGAACGGGTGGAGCGGGTTGTCGTCTCGGACAAGCTCGACGCCGCCGACGACTGGATCGCCGAAAATGCTAAGCCGGGCGCAATCGTCATCACCGCCGATATTCCGCTGGCTAGCCGTTCGCTCGAAAAAGGCGCATCGGTCATCGCGCCCAATGGACGCGTTCATACGCAAAGCACCATCGGCAACACGCTCGCTACACGCAATCTGATGGATTCGCTACGCTCTGCCGGAGAAATCACCGGCGGTCCCGCGCCATTTGCGCCGAAGGACCGGTCGGCGTTTCTGTCGGCGCTCGATCTCGCCATTGTGCGGTTAAAGCGCGCCGGTTTTACATCAGCTTGACCTGATCGTTGCAGTCGCAACACCAGCGCCGATCAGCAAGGTGCCGCCTGCGCGATTGAAAATCCGCAGGGCCCGCTCGCTGGCAAAGAAGCGCCGCGCCCGTGCCGCCGTCAGCGCATAGGCGAAGGCATTGAGGAAGGCGAGCACCAGAAATGTGCTTTCAAAGACCAGCATCTGGGTCAGAAAATCCCGATGCGGGCTGAGGAACTGCGGCAGAAACGCCACGAAGAAAGTGATGCTTTTCGGGTTGAGCGCCGTCACCAGCCAGGCATGAACCAGCATCCTAACCGGATGCACCTTGTCATGCCGGGCCTTGGCATTCATCGTGCCTCCGGCCCGGAACAGCTTGATGCCGAGCCAGACGAGATAGGCAGCGCCGATCCATTTAACCGCCGTGAACACGGTTGCGGAAGCCGCGAGCAGTGCCCCGACCCCCAGCATGGAGAGCGTCATGGCCGTGAAATCGCCCAGCGCCACGCCCACCGCCATCGGAAAAGCCGTCTTCCATCCCTGCCCCAGCGCATAAGACACGACGAGCAGAACCGTCGGCCCCGGAATGATCAGAAGCACGATGGATGCGGCGGTGAATGCAAGCCAGACGTCGAGGCTCATGCGATGTCTCCTTCGAAAAGGAGGAAGCCACCAATTCGCGCCGTTGTCGAGGATTAAAGTTTTTGCGCCGCTTCGATCAGTTTCATGGCGTCCGGCCCTTCCCATGGGGCGGGCCCGTTCATGGATGCGATCTGGCAGCCGTCCTTATCGACCAGAAGCGTAACCGGCAGGCCGAAAGCGAGGTTCTTTCGCTTCAGTTCGTTGAAACTCGCCATGGTCGCATCCCGGTGCAGCGTGAGGTTCTTGATCCCGATCTCGTTCAGAAAGCCCTTGGGCTTATCGTCGGACCCCGTGTCGATATTGATCGCCACGACATCGAAATCCTTGCCGCCCTTTTCGGCCTGCAATTTGTCGAGGGCTGGCATTTCCTCGCGGCATGGCGCGCACCATGTCGCCCAGAGATTAACGAGAAGCGTCTTGCCCTTGTAATCGCCAAGCGTCATCTGCTTGCCGTCGGGGCCCGTGAAGGCAAGATGCGCGACGGAAATCGGCTTTTCCGCCGGGCGCATGGCGGCCACGCCGCCGGTTGCAGCCGCGTCGAGCGCCTTCAGCGAATCCGCTTTTAAGGCGCATTGGGCGGACGCTTCGTCATTTTCAGACGAAACATTAGCGGCTACCACATTGCCAGAGGGGCGCTCCATCACGTATACCGCCCCGATACCGGCAATGACACCGGCAAGGGCTGCAAGAAGGACGATCTTGCGATTTCCCGATTTCGCCTTTTCGTTGTCTTCTGCCATGTCGCGTCACTTCTTTCTAATATCCGGCCAAATCGTCACTCGGGGCATATGAGCATGAGCGAACAAAAATCAAGCAATCAGATGTGGGGCGGCCGTTTTGCCTCAGGACCCGATGCGATCATGGAAGAGATCAATGCATCCATCGGCTTCGACCGCAAGCTCTATGCGCAAGATATTCAGGGCTCGCTCGCGCATGCAGCCATGCTCGCAAAGACGGGCATCATTACGGCAGACGATTACAAACAGATCGAGCAGGGCCTGAAAACCATCCTCAAGGAGATCGAGGACGGCAAATTCACCTTCTCGCGCAAGCTCGAAGACATTCACATGAATATCGAGGCGCGGCTGGCTGATCTGATCGGCCCCTCCGCCGGACGCCTGCATACCGCCCGCTCGCGCAACGATCAGGTGGCCGTCGATTTCCGCCTCTGGGTCAAGCAGGAACTGGAAAAGACCGCCGCCGCCCTGAAGAACCTGATCGAAGCTTTTCTGGAACGCGCCGAAGAACACGCGGCGACCGTGATGCCGGGCTTCACCCATCTCCAGACCGCGCAGCCCGTCACTTTCGGCCATCATTGCATGGCCTATGTGGAAATGTTCGGACGCGATCTGTCCCGCGTGCGCGACGCTATCGAGCGCATGGATGAATCCCCGCTGGGTGCCGCCGCCCTTGCAGGAACCGGCTTTCCGATCGACCGTCATATGACGGCCACGACGCTCGGCTTCCGCGAACCGACCCGCAACTCGCTCGACAGCGTTTCCGACCGCGACTATGCGCTGGAATTCCTGTCGCTTGCAGCCATCTGCGCCGGTCATATGTCGCGGCTTGCCGAAGAAATCGTCATCTGGTCCACGCCGCAGTTCAACTTCGTGCGCCTGTCCGATGCCTTCTCCACCGGCTCGTCGATCATGCCGCAGAAGAAGAACCCGGATGCCGCCGAACTGGTTCGCGCCAAGACTGGCCGTATCAACGGTTCGCTGGTCGCCCTTTTGACCATCATGAAGGGTCTGCCGCTCGCCTATTCCAAGGACATGCAGGAAGACAAGGAACAGGTTTTTGACGCTGCCGAAAATCTGGAACTCGCCATTGCCGCCATGGCGGGCATGGTGCGCGACCTGACGATCAATGTCGCTTCCATGAAGAAAGCCGCCGGTTCGGGCTATTCCACGGCAACCGACCTCGCCGACTGGTTGGTGCGGGAACTGGGACTGCCCTTCCGCGAAGCGCACCACATCACCGGTCGCGCGGTTGCTCTGGCGGAAAGCCGCAAGGTTGACCTCGCCAAGCTCTCGCTGGAAGAGCTGCAATCGATCCACCCGGGCATCACCGATGCGATCTTCGGCTATCTCACAGTTGAGAAATCGGTGAAGAGCCGTCAGTCTTTCGGCGGCACGGCCCCGCAGGAAGTGCGTCGCCAGATCCGGTACTGGAAAAAGCGCATCGTGAAGGCCTGATCGCCGTTCAAGATAAAGTCATGTGAAATCATCCGGCCAACGGGTGATTTCACTCTTGAGAATTTTGCGTTACAGCTAGCCCAACCAAGATTTTGATTCAGGAACCAAAGCTGATGACAGGCCGCTCCGCCATTTCGACCGTGCTTATGATCGCCGCACTCGCAGCCACGCTTGCCGCCTGTGGACGTAAAGGCCCGCTGGAACCGCCGCCGTCATCGCTGATCACCGATGATCAGGGCCATACCAAGCCGAAACCCAAGGAAGACAAGCCTTTCATTCTTGATAAGCTGCTCTAGTTCCCAAGGACTATCTTCCGTGAATCATTTTGAATATCGCGACGGTGTGCTGCACGCCGAAAATGTCAGCCTGCCGGAAATCGCCAAGGCGGTCGGCACGCCTTTCTACGTCTATTCCCGCGCCACGATCGAGCGCCATTTCCGCGTGTTCAGCGAAGCTTTCGCCGATATGGAACCGCTGATCGCCTATGCGCTGAAGGCCAATTCCAATCTGGCCGTGTTGAAGACGCTCGCAAAGCTCGGCGCCGGTGCCGATACGGTGTCGGAAGGCGAAATACGCCGTGCGCTCGCCGCAGGCATCCCTGCCAGCAAAATCGTCTTTTCCGGCGTCGGCAAGACCCCGCGCGAAATGGATTTCGCGCTTGAGGTCGGTATCTATTGCTTCAATGTCGAATCCGAACCGGAGCTGGAAATTCTCTCGGCCCGTGCTGTCAAGGCGGGCAAGGTTGCCTCGGTATCGCTGCGTATCAACCCGGATGTCGACGCCAAGACCCACGCCAAGATCTCGACCGGCAAGTCTGAAAACAAGTTCGGCATTCCGCGCGTCAAGGCGCGCGAGGCCTATGCCCGTGCGGCCAGCCTGCCGGGCATCGACGTGGTTGGCATCGATATGCATATCGGCAGCCAGATCATTGATCTTGAACCCTTCGACAATGCTTTTGCGCTGATGGCGCAGCTGGTGAAGGAATTGCAGGCCGATGGCCACAACATCCGCCATGTCGATGTTGGCGGCGGTCTCGGCATTCCCTATCGCACCGACAACAACCCGCCGCCGCTACCGGTGGCCTATGCGGAGATTGTCGCCAAGCACATCAAGCCGCTCGGCCTCAAGACGGTTTTCGAGCCGGGCCGCCTGATCGTCGGCAATGCCGGTCTGCTGGTGACAGAAGTGATTTTCGTCAAGGAAGGCGATGCGAAGAATTTTATCATCGTCGATGCCGCGATGAACGATCTCATCCGCCCGACGCTTTATGAAGCATTCCACGATATCCGCCCGGTCAGGCTTGCGAAGGATGACGCGCCGCGCATTCGCGCCGATTTCGTCGGGCCTGTCTGCGAAACGGGCGATTATCTCGGCCTCGACCGCGAGACGACCAAGCCTGCGCCCGGCGATCTGATCGCGGTGAGCACCGCTGGCGCTTATGGCGCGGTTCTGTCGAGCACCTATAATAGCCGCCTTTTGGTGCCGGAAGTTCTGGTGGATGGCGACCGCTACCATGTCGTTCGCCCGCGCCACACTTACGAAGAGCTGCTTGCGCTCGATTCCATACCGGACTGGCTGTAAGCTATCGGGCCCAATTAATCAGGGCCCAT
This sequence comes from Ochrobactrum soli, assembly GCF_003664555.1. NCBI lineage: Bacteria > Pseudomonadati > Pseudomonadota > Alphaproteobacteria > Hyphomicrobiales > Brucellaceae > Ochrobactrum > Ochrobactrum soli. Next base: position 51,698 of record NZ_RCHH01000003.1, read on the forward strand.
ATTAATCATGGCAAAGCCTCGCCTTTGCCATGATGCATGTTATCCTGTCATTTGATTGCACGCTGGCAGACAGAGCAGAAAGCCCGGATGACAGATCAAGGCCAAGACAAGAGGGATAGGCCGCAGCTGATGCGGGAAGCCTTTTTGCGCCTGTTTTCAGGCGATGGCGCGCTGTTGCGCCGACTGCGTCTGCGCACTTTCCTGTCCGTCGGGTTTGAACGCCTGTGGCCGCTGGTCCTGCCGCTGATTCTGCTGGCAGCGCTTTTTGCAAGCATCAGCTGGTTTGGCCTGTTCGGCATGATGCCGCGCTGGCTGCATATCGCCGTGCTGACGATCTTCGCGCTGGCAGGGCTGGTTGCGCTCTATCTCCCCTCCCGCTTCCGCCAGCCTACCGAAGACGATGTCACGGCGCGCATCGAGGCGGTCAACGGCCTCGTGCACGAACCGCTGGCCGTGCAATCCGGCCATATGGCCAGCGGCACCCACGATCCGTTTTCGCAGGCTCTGTGGCGCGAACATCAGAAGCGTATGGCCGAACGGCTCAAAAACCTGCAATCCGGCCTGCCGCGACCGCGCCTGCCGGAACGCGATCCTTATGGCCTGCGCGCCGTCGTGGCGCTGCTTTTCGTCACAGCGCTCGCCTACACGTCCAGCGCTGGCAGCGGGCGCATTGCCGACGCCTTTCACATTCGCCCCGGCAACGGTGCGGCCGTTGCCCGTGTCGATGCCTGGGTGACACCACCGCGCTATACAGGCCGCGCGCCGGTCTTCCTGACGGCCAGCGCTGAAAACAGCCGCAATGCCGAAGCGATCACGGTTCCCGAGGGCAGTGTGCTTTCGGTCCGCGTCATCGGCGGCAGCTCGGAACGCCTCACCGCAACCAATGCAGAAGGCGAGCAACGGGAAGTCCAGCCCGTCGCCCCGAAGGAAGAGCAGACGCAAGCGCAAGGACTGAGGCCGGTACAGACGCCGGAAGAAAGCGCTGTCGATGGAAGCCGCAACTTCCGCTACGATTTACGCGAAGACGAAACCGTGACCCTTTCCGGCACCGATGCGCGCTGGAAATTTGCGGTGACGCCAGACACGCCGCCGACGATCCGCTTTACCAAGGAACCCGGTCACGCGCTCAACGGCACGCTGCAACTGACCTATGAAATCGATGACGACTATGTGCCGGCCAGAGCCTTTGCCGAGATCGTGCCGCTGGAAATCGATGAAGACGAAGAGGCCTCCCCGCTTTACGAGGCACCGGAGCTGCCGCTCGCATTGCCGCGCCGCGGCGTGAAGGAAACCACCACATCGAAAGACCTGACCGAACATCCGTGGGCAGGCCAGAAGATAGCGCTAACCCTCGTCGTCACCGACGCGGCGGGCCAGGTTGGGCGCAGCGAAACCAAAGTGATAACGCTTCCCGAACGGCCTTTCAGCAACCCGCTGGCGCGCGCTATTGCCGAACAGCGGCGTATTCTGGCGCTTGACGCCAACCAGCGCGATCATGTGCTGGACATGCTGTCGGCGCTGATGCTGCGCCCGGAAGAAACGATCAAGAACGCCGCGCATTATCTGGGCCTCGTCACCATCCGCACCAAGCTTCGCATGGCGAGAAGCGACGACGCCCTGCGCGATACTGCCGATTATATGTGGCAGGTGGCGCTCGGTATTGAGGATGGCAATCTTTCGGCAGCCGAAAAGCGTCTGCGTCAGGCGCAGGAAGCACTGAAAAATGCGCTGCAAAACGGTGCCTCGCAGGAAGAGATCGAGAAGCTCACCGCCGAATTGCGCAAGGCGATGCAGGATTTCCTGCGCGAATTCGCCCAGCGCCAGCAGCAGAACCCGAATGCGCGCCAGTCAGCGCCGGATCCCAATGCGCAGATGCTGACGGAACGGGATTTACAGCGCATGATGGACCAGATCGAAAATCTGGCCCGTCAGGGATCGCGCGATCAGGCCGAACAGCTTCTGTCGCAATTGCAGGACCTGATGAACAATCTGCAAATGGGTCAAACACAACCCGGCCAGCAGGGTCAGGGACAGCAGGGCCAGCAAGGGCAGATGCAGCAGCAGATGAACAAGCTTGGTGATCTGATGCGCCGCCAGCAACAGATGATGAACGAGACCTTCAATCTCGACCAGCAGCAGCAGCGCCAGTTCGACGGCAATCCGGGTGCCGGTGAAGAGGGCGAAGGTGAGGACATGGAAGGCCTGTTCCCCGGCGATGACGGCTCCAGGGGCGGCGGTTCGCAGCAAGGCGGCCAGACGGATGAGAAGACCGCAGAGGCCATGCGCAAGCTGCAACAGCAGCAGCAGCAATTGCAGCAGGAACTGCAAAAGCTGACGGAAGACCTGAAAGGCATGGGCATTGAACCCGGCAAGGATTTCGGCGATGCCGGAAAATCCATGGGCAATGCCGCCGAAGCGCTGGGACGCAATGAAGGCGCGGAGGCCAACGACAATCAGGGCAGCGCTCTGGACGCCCTGCGCCGGGCCGGTCGCGACATGATGCAGAAGATGCAGCAGGCGATGGGGCAGGACGGCCAGCAGGGTCAGGGCGCGAATGGTTCTCGTGGCCGCGATCCGCTCGGACGCCAGCAGGGCATGGGAGCCGATGATGGCAACGGCACCAAAATTCCCGGCGAAATCGACATTCAGCGCGCGCGTGAAATTCTGGATGAAATCCGCCGTAAGCTCGGCAACGCGCTGACGCCGCAGATGGAAAAGGAATATCTGCAGCGCCTGTTACAGTTCGATTAGAGGCTGCTCAACGAACTCGCACGACGGTTGCAAATTCGTCAGGCCGTAGCGAAAAGAGTGATTTTCGAGCACCGGAGCAGAGCGTACTTAAGGGTACGTGAGCACCGGCGCACAGAAAAGCGCTCTTTGCAGCCCGGCATCACGAATTTGCCGCTCAATCCTTGACGTGTCCGACATAGGGCAACTGCCGGAACGAATGGGCTACGTCCATGCCATAGCCGACGACAAAATAATCCGGGCATTCGAAGGCGACAAAATCAGCTTCCAGATCGACCTTGCGCCGCACGCTCTTGTCCAGCAGGACGGCAATGCTGACGCTGCGCGCGCCACGTTCCAGCATCAGTTCGCGGACGAATTTGAGCGTCTTGCCGGATTCCAGAATATCGTCGATCAGCAGCACATCGCGGTCACGCACTTCGCTGTCGATATCGCGCAGCAGGCGAACTTCCGTACTGGTCGTGCCCTTGCCATAACTGGACACCGTGATGAATTCGACATCCGGTTCCACGCCCGCATCATGCATGGCACGGATGAGGTCGGCTGCGAAAATGAACGAGCCCTTGAGAATGGAAATCGTCAGCAGATTGTGAAACTTGCGTTCGGCAACAGCCTTCGCCAGTTCAAGATTGCGACCGGCAATATCTTCCGGGCTGAATAGAATTTCTATCGTCTTGCCGCCGACTTCTGGCATTCCCGGTTCTCTCCTGATCGTTTGCTTTACTCATGGGCCACCGAAAGCCTTTTCAGGCTTTTCGGGATGCGCTTTCCTGCAGAAGGCACGCTCTATAGCACGGTTTGAAGAAAATGCACCCCGCCTGTCAACAAGCCCAGGCTTAGAGCCTGAAACAAAAAGCGGCATGTGTGTGCGAAAATGGTGATTTTCGAGTACCGGAGCGGAGCGTACTATTGGTACGAGAGCACCGGAATGGAGAAAATTGCCATTTGCAGCCACACAGGGCGACTTTTGGAACAGGCTCTTATATCCATTCCCCGATGACAGGATTTGATATAGCGTGCCCGCATGCATCCGGACATTATCGAACTGCGCTCCTTTTACGACACGACACTTGGTCATTTGGCCGAGCGCGCCATACGCATGGCGATTGCCGGTCTTTGGGAACGTGTTCCGGGCGAACGGCTCATCGGCATGGGCTACAGCCTGCCCTATCTCGACCGGTTCAGCGCCGATACGGAACGCACTTTTGCCTTCATGCCAGCCGGACAGGGCGCGATCGCCTGGCCTTCGGCGGAGAAATCCACCACGGCTTTGGTCTTCGATGAAGAACTGCCGCTGCCGGATTCCTCCATCGACCGCATCCTGATGGTCCATGCGTTGGAATATGCCGAAAGCGCACCGGAAACGCTGAAGGAAATGTGGCGCGTGCTTGCACCCAACGGGCGGCTGGTGATCGTTGTGCCCAACCGCCGTGGCGTCTGGGCCCGCTTCGAACATACGCCTTTCGGCAGCGGGCGGCCTTACAGCCGCGACCAGCTTTCCACCTTGCTGCGCGAAGCCAATTTCACGGTCAACACCGTCAGCGACGCCCTGCATTTCCCACCGGCCACGCGGCGCTGGATGATGCGGCCTTGTCTGGCAATCGAAGGTCTGGGGCGGCGGCTGTGGCCGCTTTTCTCAGGCGTGTTGGTGGTGGAAGCCCAGAAACGTCTCTATCAGGGCCTGCCGGTTGCGCAGCGCGCGTCGCGGCGTGTTTTCGTGCCGGTGCTTGGAACCCCGGTCAGCGGACTGCGCAAGGCCAAACAAGAGTCTGACGCCTAGAGCCCATCTGATTACATCAGATGGGCTCTACATATTCACTTTGACGCACATCCCGAAAACCGCTTCGCACTTTTCGGGATGTGCTCAACCCCCATAAAACAAGGTTTTTCTCGACTTCGCGCCCATGGCGGTTTATGTCGCATCGGGGCTCAAATCCCTTGAGCGTCCCATAAAGCAACACTGTTCTTTTGGCGGAGCCAAAATCATGACCGATCAGCAAAACCTTTCCCGTCCCCAGCCCAAGGCCGGCCTGCTCAACATCGCAGCCTACGTGCCCGGCAAGGAACATGTGGAAGGCGTTGCCAAGGTCTATAAGCTCTCCTCCAACGAGACCCCGATCGGCCCCAGCCCCCATGCGGTGGAGGCCTATCGATACGCGGGCGAAAAGCTGGAACTTTATCCCGACGGACAGGCGCTCGCGCTGCGTGAAGCTATTGCCGAAACGCAAGGGCTGAACATTGGCAATATCCTGTGCGGCAATGGTTCGGATGAGTTGTTGGGCCTGCTCTGCCAGACCTATCTTGCGCCGGGCGATGAAGCCGTCATCACCGAGCATGGCTTTGCCGTTTACAAGATCCAGACGCTGGCAGCCGGTGCAACACCGGTAACCGTGAAGGAAAGCAATGCGCGCATCGACGTCGATGCCATTCTTGCTGGCATTACGCCGCGCACCAAGGTTGTCTTCATCGCCAATCCGGCCAATCCGACCGGCACCTATTTGCCTTTCGAAGAAGTGCGCCGTTTGCATGCGGGCCTGCCGAAGCACGTCCTGCTTATCCTCGACGCTGCCTATGCCGAATATGTGCGCCGCAACGATTATGAGGCCGGTCTCGAACTCGTTTCGTCGAACGAAAATGTCGTAATGACCCGCACCTTCTCGAAGATCCACGGCCTTCCGGGTCTGCGGATCGGCTGGATGTATGCGCCCGCCCATGTGATCGACGCAGTCAATCGCATTCGCGGCCCGTTCAACATGAATTCGGCAGCGATTGCCGCCGGTGCGGCCGCCATTCGCGACCGCAACCATGTCGAAAAGTCGGTCGCCTATAACGACAAGTGGCTGTCCTGGCTGACAGATGAGTTCACCAAGCTCGGCCTGCGGGTGACGCCTTCGGTCACGAACTTCCTTCTGATCCATTTCCCCGAAGACGCCGCACACTCGGCAGACAAGGCGGATGAGTGGCTTTCCAAGCGCGGTTATATTCTGCGCCGTGTTGGCGGATACGGTTTCCCCAATGCGCTGCGCATGACTGTCGGACCGGAAGAAGCCAATCGCGGCGTAGTCGCCGCACTCACTGAGTTTTTAAAGTAAGATCAATGTCCACGATCCATTTTGATAAAATCGCGCTGATCGGTATCGGTCTCATCGGTTCGTCGCTGGCGCGCGTCATCCGTCGCGAAGGCCTTGCCAAGCACATCGCAATTGCAACCCGCAGCGCCGAAACCCTGAAGCGCGCCGAGGAACTGAACCTCGGCGACAGCTACACGACCGACAGTGCCGAAGCGGTCAGGGATGCCGATCTGGTGATCGTCTCCGTGCCGGTCGGTTCGTCCGGCACCGTCGCAAAGCAGATTGCCGCAAGCCTGAAGCCCGGCGCCATCGTCACCGATGTCGGCTCCACCAAGGCTTCCGTCATTGCGCAGATGCAACCGGAACTGCCTGCCAATGTGCATTTCATTCCGGGCCACCCGCTAGCTGGAACGGAATATTCCGGCCCGGACGCAGGCTTTGCAGAACTGTTCAACAATCGCTGGTGCATCCTCACGCCCCTTCCCGACACGGATGAAGCGGCGCTGGAAAAGCTTACGGCCTTCTGGACGGCCTGCGGTTCACGGCTCGACCATATGGACCCGCAGCACCATGATCTGGTGCTGGCCATCGTCTCGCATCTGCCGCATATCATCGCCTACAACATCGTCGGCACCGCCAGCGATCTGGAGCAGGTGACGAAATCGGAAGTCATCAAATATTCCGCATCCGGTTTCCGTGACTTCACGCGTTTGGCGGCATCGGACCCGACCATGTGGCGTGACGTCTGCCTGCACAACAAGGACGCGATCCTTGAAATGCTGGGGCGCTTTTCGGAAGATCTGGCTTCACTGCAACGCTCGATCCGCTGGGGCGACGGAGAGGCCTTGTTCGACCTCTTCACGCGCACGCGTGCGGTGCGCCGTGGCATTATCGATGCGGGTCAGGAAGTGGATGCGCCAGACTTTGGCCGTCAGGCTGCGACGCGCACCAACGAAAAGAAGTAAGGCAATAGATAGGGCAGTAAAAACATACTCCCCTATTCCCCTACTCCCTTACTCCCCTAAAGCGCCGGTAACCGTCCAAGCGGAATGAACCCGGCATTGGCTCTGCCCTTGCGAACGGCAATCTCCAGCGTGGGATTGCCGTTTTCGTCTTTCGGCATGGCTGATAGCGCGAAGAGGATGGTGGCGATATTGCTGCCCTGCTCCGGGAAAACCGTCTGGCCAGCCTGCGCCAGCGATTGCGCATTGACGAGCGTCAGTTTCACATCGGCATTGATCAGCCCGTTGTCATCGACGGAAAACGGGCCGGTCAGCGTCACCATGGCCCCATTGGGCATGGAGAGAAATGCCTGATGGATCGTGCCGCTATGGCCGCGCAGACGCTGGCTGAAGTCGGACGAACCCGGCGCCAGAAGGGTTGCGGCATCGGCGATTTCGATATCGGCAACGCCGTCGATCTCGGGGCTCTTGGCATTGCCGATCACCGGTGCTGCAAGCTTCAGCCCGGCAAAGCGGCCTGCCAGTTTCAGCGCGCCATCGACGGCGCTCATGCTGAAATCCATCTGTTCCAGACTGCTGAGCGGCTCCGTCGTCGTGGTTTCCGTGCGACGCCCCACCACGATGTCGCGCGCTTCAAGCGCAATCTCGGTCGGGAATGGGCGGGCAAGCCGGGTGTTGGAGCTGAACCGGCTCCAGCTCACTTCAAGCGGCTGAAGACCCGGAAATTCGATAAAGGCCGGTCCGGTCAGATCATTGCTGAGCGAGCGCGGCGCATAGATCGGCGAGCCGGAGGTGAAACGCCCTGCGCGGAAGGCCATACCGGCGCTGGGCTTCTGCCAGGAAATGCTGTCGCAGACCACATTGACACGAAGCGGATAGCCGCTTGTGCGCAGATCCTCGCAGCGCACGCCAATGCCCTGAGCGGACAGCTTTGCCATATCCGCGGTGGCGCGCGTTTGCAGGCGGTCGGCCACATAGAACCACCCGGCAGTGTAGGCAGCGACGAGAACGATCAGGAAAATGCCAAGCGCAATAGATCGCTTTCTGGACTTCCGTTGTTTCGTTCCAGCTTCCGTCCCGGGATGCACCATCGAAAAACCTTATGTCGGTCAGAGAGTTGAGCCTGAGAAGCAGCAGAGCCGCCAGCGACGCATCTTTCGATACAATGTTTTGCTCAACCTCACTCTTGGCCATATTATGGCAGGATTGAGTCTTGTGAAGTGGCGCTTCAGAAAAAACGAGGGATATCCATCAATTACCCATGGAAATCGGTCACAAGACGGCAAATATTATACCATCATGACACACCATATCGATGCAAAGCGGACGAGTGATTTCTGGGTTTTCGGCTACGGCTCGCTGATGTGGCGGCCCGGCTTCGCGCATGTGGAGACCGTTCGCGCCCGTCTGCACGGTTATCGTCGCAGCCTGTGCATCTATTCGCATTTTCATCGCGGCTCGCCCGACCACCCCGGACTGGTGCTTGGTCTCGACGCGGGCGGCTCCTGCCTTGGCATGGCGTTCCGCGTTCCGGGCGAGATGACCGACGAGGTGATGGTCTATCTGCGCGAACGCGAAATGTCGAACAATGTCTACCACGAAAAAAGGTTACGGCTGCGCCTCCATGACGGGCGCGATGTTCAGGGACTGGTCTATGTGGCCGACCGCCGCCATGTGCAATATGCGGGCGCGCTCAAGGCCGAGGACGCGGCTGCGATTGTTGCATCCGCGCATGGCGAATCCGGCGCGAATATCGACTATGTCGCCAACACGCTGAAACATCTGCGTGATATGCGCGTACGCGATCACGCGCTTGAGCATGTCGGCAGCCTGATTGCCGCGAAATCACACCCGCCGCGTGATTTCGACTGATCAATCCCTGATCGCGAGAATGGACTTCGCCAGTCCGGCAATCTTCTCAAATTCGATCCGCCCATCCGGGAAGAGCTTACGCACCTGTCCCGTGGTCAAAAGCCGGATCGATTCCACATGAAAACGGGCATCGTCGGCGCTTTTCTGCCGCTCGAAAAAGCCGAGCCGCATCTTGGTCATCAGCCAGATGCGCACCGCCACCGGCAGCCACTGAAAACCGATAAAGCGGAAATGCGGCTCATAAGGGAACCAGTAATTAGGCGTCTGCATGTAATAGCGCTTGCCGAGCCTGCGGGTATTTTCCGCGAAGCGCGTGATGGCAGCCCAGTCGCCGACATGTTCGATGACCGAGTTTGAATGAACCACGTCGAAAGTCCGCCCGGCAAAAAGCGCCGGATCGGTCGCGTCGCCAACCAGAAACGTGAAGGTTTCCGTGTCTTTCTCTTCCTGCTTTTCAGGATTGATCAGCGTGAAATGCAGGCGGTCGCGGTTGGCTTCGATGAAGTCTTCGCCGATCAGCCAATATTTTTCCGACCCGCCGAGGTCGAGTATTTCAACTTTTTCGCCTTCCGGCTTTTCGGCAAGTGCCGCCTCGATCAATTTGCGGATATGGGCGAACCGTTTGGCACGGAAGGAAAACTCGATGCTTTTGCGGTCCTTATAAGGATCGCGACTATTTTCTGAAATATCCATTGTCGTTTTATCCGTTCAGCCAAACACCGGTCAGCACTGTCAAGAGCCTGAATCAAAAAGCGGCATGTGTGGTGCGAAAATGGTGGTTTTCGAGTACCGGAGCGGAGCGTACTCAAAGTACGTGAGCACCGGAAGCCTCGCATAATCCCGAAAAGTTGCAGACTTTTCGGTTCAGATTATGCGAATGCTAATCTCAAATTGCCATTTGCAGCCACACAGGACGACTTTTGGAACAGGCTCTAAGCTCACTTGCCATTTATTACAAAGCATAGCAACACCGATGGCATATCAGGGCATTGTCCGGCAGAGCAAAGAGAAGGGCCGATCCAGTGCCTCAAGCACGAAAATTGAGCCGGCAGCCTATCGGGCACTTGTCCTCAATCGAAGCAATCGCTACATCTCGGCCAATCGTCAAGGAGACAGACACTCATGATAGCATTGTTCCGCACCATTGATCTGGCGCTCGACATCTATACGTGGATCATCATCGCCAGCGCCATTTATTCGTGGCTCTATGCGTTCAATGTCGTCAATTCCGGCAATCGCTTCGTGGCCTCGGTCGGAGAGTTTCTCTACAAGGTAACCGAGCCGGTTCTGCGCCCGATCCGTAATCTCCTGCCTAATCTCGGCGGCATCGACATTTCTCCGATTGTCCTGCTGTTGATTATCTTCTTCATCCGCCAGTTCATGTGGACGACGCTGCTGCCGCTCTTCCTCTGACCGGCACAGCAAACACCAAAAACAAAAGCGCCCGATGGATCATCGGGCGCTTTTGTTTTGAACTCAACTCATGAAACAGGCGATTACTTGCCCTTGGCGCGTTCGATCGCTTCAACGATGAACTTGCGAGCGTAGTCTTCATCGCCCCAATCGCCGATCTTGACCCACTTGCCGGGTTCCAGATCCTTGTAATGCTCGAAGAAATGCGCGATCTGCTTCAGCGTGATTTCCGGCATATCGGTATAGTCGTGGATCTTCTCGTAACGGCGCGTCAGGTGCGGCGACGGAACGGCGATGATCTTTTCGTCCTTGCCGGAATTGTCTTCCATGACCAGAACGCCGATCGGGCGGACATTGATCACAGAACCCGGCACCAGCGGACGGGTGTTGCAGACGAGAACGTCGATCGGATCGCCGTCTTCCGAGAGCGTGTGCGGTACGAAACCGTAATTGCCCGGATAGGTCATCGGCGTGTAGAGAAAACGGTCAACGATCAGAGCCCCGGACTTCTTGTCCATCTCGTACTTGATCGGCTGGCCGCCGACCGGAACTTCGATGATGACGTTGACGTCTTCGGGAGGATTGGTTCCGATGGAAATGGCATCAATATTCATGATGGGTCCTTTCGTGTCGCGCTCTGATAACGGGTTTCATGTTTCCGTGCAAGAAAAACGAAAGTTCAATAAAACGCGACTAATTGTCGTTTAGCTCATGTACAGCCGGAAGGATGTCGGGCATTTAACTGCGCGGTGAAACACCCAGTTCCTTCAGGCGGTCCACAGCTGTCGGTGGCATCGGGGGTGGGTTGGGGTCGCGGCTTGCCGCAACCAGAAGTTCGTCGCAGGCCGTTTCGGTGGTTTCGATCAGGCGGCGCAGAAATTCTTCCTTTTCAAGCCCCGGCGGAATGGGCGGCAGGACGCGGCACCGAATGGTGCCCGGAAAGCGCAGAAACTTGCGGCGCGGCCAGTAAAGCCCGGCATTATGGGCAATCGGCAAGACCGGCAGGTTCAGCGCATCGTAAAGATGCACGATGCCGTATTTATATTGCGGCGGCGCACCGGGCGCGCGGCGGGTGCCTTCAGGATAGATCAGGATCTGACGCCCTTCGGCAATGGCCTTTTCCGCGCCCTTGGTGATCGAATGCAGCGCCTTGACGCGCGATCCGCGATCCACCGGGATCATCTCCATTTTGGCGACGTACCAGCCGAACAGCGGAATGCGCATCAATTCGCGCTTCAGGATCAGAACCGGATCATCCAGATAGGGCAGGAATGCATAGGTATCCCAGGCCGACTGGTGCTTGGGCGCGCAGATATAGGCGCCCTCTGGAATATTATCGAGACCTTCAATGACGTAATCCGTCCCGGCAATGATCTTCTGGAGCTTGAGATTGACCCGCGCCCACAGCTTCGGCACGATCCAGGCCTTCTTGCGCGGCAGCAGGAAATAGAACGGCGTATAGACGATCATCTGAACCAGCGTGCAGATGTAAAACGCCGCATTGAAGAGGATTGAACGCAGATAGAGAAGCATCGTGTCGGCGAATGTCCCGGCTAGAGCACGTCCCGTAGAGAGAGACACAATCTCGAAAAACTGTCAGACCTTCGCTTTCCGAAATCTCGGGCACTCGTATATCAGGAACTGCCCCGTTTTCCATACAGAAAACAGTGACCGATCGTCGGGAATTTGCTGTTTGTTACCGATTGATTTTCTGACCGGCGACGCCGTTCAGGATGTCGAAGCCGAAAATCTCCGACGTACCGACGCGCACGACCGCGCCCAGATATTTGACATATTCCACGAACAGCACGCGCAGCGTGTCGCCCTCGGCAACCCAGCTTTGCCCGCGCCCCTCGGTGTTCACCACCGGATAGGGCACGAATTCCACGTCCTTCATCCGGTAGGACATTTCCAGAATGCTGCGCGGCATATGGTAATTGTTCGTCACGACGATCACCCGGTTATAACCGTTGTTGCGAATCCAGTGTTCGCTTTCCTCGGCATTGCCGATGGTGTTGCGTGCCGAACGGTCGAGATCGACACAGCAGTCGAACAGGCTCTGATCGGCATGGGTGGCGCGCTGTATCGATTTTTCATTCGTGGAAGGATGCACGCCGCTGATCAGCAAACGCTTGCCGCGTTTTTCCTGCAACAGATCGACCGCCGCCTGAATGCGGGACTGACCGCCGGTCAGGACCACGATGGCGTCGGCGGGTTCATCGATCACTGGCGGCGTCATGCTCGTCACCTTCTCACCGAAGACGACAAAGCCCACGAGAAAAGCCAGAAGCAGGCCAAAAAGCACGATGGAAATGGGTTGGAAACGTCTCAGCATGCGCATCATGACAGACCACAGGAATCTGGCTGGCGCAAGCAGCAAGGATGAAGGGGCAACAACAGGGGGGCTGCGTCGCCAGACCACGGCGCCCGCTCGCATCTCTTCCGCTGTTTGTCCCTTTGCCACCGCATCGTTACTCGCCCGGTATCCGCCGCCCAATGCGTGCGCGATTCGCCCGTTGTTCCTCTGGCTATCATACGCAGCATTGCGGCGATAACTCGGAAAACTACCAGGAATTTGCGAGCGGCGGAGCGTATTGGGCCAAAAGATCGTCATTCCGAGCGCACTCCCGGACCATCCATGGTTGCGAGCTGGCGGATAACCGTCAGGCGACTGGTCAGCATGGTCAGGACACTAACCAGTATGATGATGGCGGCGGCGCCCAGATAGCCGCTGCGACCGATGGCAAAATTGCCGAACATCGCCGCGGCCTGATCGCCTTCCGGCGTCGCCATATGGCGGGAAGCCCACCACGAAAAGATCAGGAAAACCAGCATGGCGGCGGCACCGCCGAACAGCGCGCCTTTCAGCGCGGTGCGGAAGAAATGCCACTCGAATTCACGCGCCACGAATTTCGATTCCGCCCCGATGAAATGCAGAACCTCGATGATGTGACTATTGCCGGACATTGCGCCGCGCGTGGCAAAAATGACGGTGAGAATGGTGGCTGCGATCACCAGCGAAAGAACTGCCGTGCCGACCAGAACCGTGGTTCGCGCCATCGACACCAGCCGGTCCACCCAAGTCCGGTGATCGTCGAAACTGGCTGCCGGGATGGCGCGGGTCAGTTCCGCGCGCATGGTGCCGAAATCTGGCGGCGCGCTTTCGTCAATGGTCACCACGACAAGGCGCGGCACCGGCAGTTCGTCAATGTTGAGGCCGCTGCCAAGCCAGGGTTCCAGCAGACGCGCCGTGGCATCCTTGTCGATGATGTTCGTCGCCTTCACGCCTGCAAAGCCGCGCGCGATATCGCTCGCCTGCTGCAAGGCCTTTTCAATATCCTGCCCTTCGACCGGACGGATCTGGATGGTCGCCTCGCGCGCAATCTGGCTCTGCCAGGCGGCAGCCGATGCGCGGACCAGCGAAACGCCGCCCATGGTCAGGCAGGCGAGAAAGGTCATGATCGCGATAACGGTCACCAAAGCCGTGCCGGTGACGCTGCCATCGGGCACGATGGGGCTTGGCCCCTTGCGCTGTCGGCGTTTGCCGACCCGCACCAGAACCATGTCCTTCAGGTCTTCGAAACGAACCTTGAGGTCATCCAGAATTTTCTGCCAGCCGTTTAGGCGACCACTGCGGGGCTTATTCATAGATATCGAGCCGCCCATGTTCCAGAATCATGCGGCGCGCATTGACCTGATCCATCAGGGAAAGGTCGTGCGTCGCGATGATGACAGCGGTGCCCGAGCGATTAAGCTCCGTGAACAGGCGCAGCAGGCGCTTGGCGAGCGGCGGATCGACATTGCCGGTCGGCTCATCAGCCAACAGCAGTTCTGGCTGGTCGATCAGCGCGCGCGCAATCGCGGCGCGCTGCTTTTCACCACCGGACAGGACCGGCGGGAGAACGCCCATCCGGTCACCAAGGCCAACCCAGTGCAGAAGTTCCTCCACCTCATGCCGATAGGTGGCTTCTTCCTTGCCGCGCACCCGCAACGGAAGCGCCACATTCTCATACGTGGTCATGTGGTCGAGCAGACGGAAATCCTGAAACACAATGCCGATACGGCGGCGCAGCAGCGGCACCTGCTTATGGTCGAGACGCGCCACGTCGTTGCCGAACACGTTGATCAATCCGCGTGTCGGCTTCAGCGCCATGAAAAGCAGCCGCATGAGCGACGTCTTCCCGGCACCCGAAGGGCCGGTCAGAAACTGGAATGAACGCGGCGGTATGTGGAAACTGACATCCTTCAGGATTTCAGGTCCCATTCCATATCTCAGCCCGACATTCTCGAAACGTATCACCGGTCAGTTTCTCTTTGTTCTTCGCGCGCGCGAAGCCTTCACGCGTCGCACATCAATACTCGTTCGACCTTTACGCTCTATGGTTAATCTTGCGTTAAATCGGACCCGTTTCGGCCGTTAAAATATTCGCGAGCGAAGCATTAACCATTTTGCGGCAGCCTATGGGGCTGGAATGAGTGAGCAAACGCAAAGGAAGATGACTTCATGATGGCGAAGCGATCCCCCGCCGCAGACCATGCGCGCGCCCATGAGCGTGCCTCGACGTCTGCCGGTTGGCGTCACGCGCCCGCTGTCGAAGTCGAGGACGCCGAATTCGAAACTGTGCTGCCGGAACGTCAAAAGCCAGCCACGCCGCATGTGCTGCCGGGGTTCAGCCTTTTCCGCAAACAGCAACGCCCGGCGATTGCGACGGAAACCGCGAGCGGCCCCGGTGTTGCCTATTGGGTTCTGGTGGCCTTTTGCGCCACGACCGCCTTCTGGATGGCGGGCGGCTATACGATCATGACAGGCAAGTCGTCGGACGCCGTCGCCAGCGTGTCACCGTCACTGCCGCTCGTTTCCGCGTTGAAAGTGACCGACATCACCAGCAATATCGCAGAGCGCGCCGAAGGCAATGTGCTGAATGTGGGCGCCAGCATCAGGAATGACAGCCACGAAACGCAGCCGCCACCGGCTCTGATCGTCAGCATCACCTATCGTGACGGACAAAAGCGTGAACGCCTGCTGGAACCGGTGCGCACAAGCATCGAACCCGGCAGAAATATCCGCTTCGAGACGATGCTGCCCGCCCTGCGCGGCACAATCGAGAGGGTCGATATCAGGATGGCGCGTCCGGCTTGAGCCCCGACGCATGAGCCCAAAGCTGGATCGCTTATTGCCAGCAGCCGAGATTGCGTCCCTTGAGATTGTGAGAATCGATCTCGACAATAAGCTTTGGATCCTGACGCAGCAGAACCATTGTGGTGCGCTGCTTGAGATCGATCTTCTGCCATCCCGCGCATTCGGTCGGTAGCGGCGTGGTGTCAATCTTGACCTTTTCCGTCCATGCGGTCGCCGTGCAGCCGGAAAGAGCGGAAACCAGCGGCACCGCCATGACGATACCCCAAAAGATTCTCGATCCTCTGGTCTTAGGATGCATGTTCAAACCGCAAACTCCCTGTCTGCTCTACGACAGCCTTTGAAAATGGCTGTTCTTCGGTTACGGGCCTGCCCCGTGCCTACTCTTCGCTTATAACGCGCATGCAGCCCCCTTCGCAATAACCCGGCTATGGAAGTCCGCGATCAAGCAACCCCGCAATTGCGTCATTCAGCCGACGACCGGTGACAACGCCCTCCAGGGCGCCATTGCTGCTCGCCCTTCGCTTCAGCCGTAGGGCACATGATTTACATTAATCAATTCAAGTGCTTATCAATCATATTAGCGAATAACAACAATATAATTGGGGTAATTTTCGATATTTACTTTTAAAATAGTTCTACGAAGCAAAGCATAGACGCCATTCTTTGTTTTCAACAATATTGCCGGAAGAATATGACAGGGATATAGTTTTGGATATCTGATTCGCATTCGGCCAGTTTCACTACACCAACCTTGGGGATTTCCATGTTGAATAAACTATCGGCTGAGTTTTTCGGAACTTTCTGGCTGGTTTTCGGCGGCTGCGGCAGCGCGGTGCTCGCTGCGGCTTTTCCTGAACTTGGCATCGGCTTCCTGGGCGTCGCCTTTGCTTTTGGTCTCACCGTCCTGACCATGGCTTTTGCTGTGGGCGGCATTTCTGGTGGCCACTTCAATCCGGCTGTTTCGCTCGGTCTCGTGATCGGCGGCAGGCTTCCGGCAAAGGATCTTATCCCCTACTGGATCGCACAGGTTCTGGGTGCCATTGTCGCAGCGGCAGTGCTCTATCTGATCGCTTCGGGGAAAAGCGGTTTCACGGCGGGCGGCTTCGCCTCCAACGGTTATGGCGAATTGTCGCCGGGCGGCTATAGCCTGACCTCGGCCCTGCTGATCGAAATCGTCCTGACGGCGTTCTTCATCATCATCATTCTGGGTTCGACATCGTCGATCGCACCGGCTGGCTTTGCCCCCATCGCGATCGGTCTCGGCCTGACGCTGATCCACCTGATCTCGATCCCGGTGACCAATACGTCGGTTAACCCGGCTCGCTCCACCGGCGTTGCGCTCTTCGCTGAAACGGCTGCACTCAGCCAGCTCTGGCTGTTCTGGGTTGCTCCGCTGATCGGTGCAGCGCTCGGCGCGATCATCTGGAAAGGCCTGCTTGGCAAGGATTGATCCGCCCTCCCGGATCGACTAGGCCGACGTCACGTCGGCCTTTTTTTTCGTCCTTTTTCTTGAAGTCCTTTCCGCTTCGGGAATTGCCGACACAATTGCCACCAAAAAGTGATTCCGATCATGGGAAGGATGCTGTAAGTAACCCCTATCTTTCCTCGCGATGTTTTGAGCAATGTCTCCCTCAACCGATGCTTCTTCTGCTGATCGTTACGCAGCTTTTCGCCACTCATCTTTTAAAAAATACTGGGGCGCACGCTTTCTGAGCGCCTTTGCGGTGCAGATCGTCAGCGTTTCGGTCGGCTGGCAAATCTATGACCAGACCCGCGATGCCTTCAATCTGGGCATGGTGGGGCTAATGCAGTTTCTGCCTGCATTGCTGCTCGTTCTCGTAACCGGGGCCACGGCTGACCGTTTCGGCAGGCGCTTGATCATGGGCCTGTCACTGGTTCTGGAAGCTGTCGTCACAGGACTGCTGCTCTCGCTGACGCTTGCGGGCCTGTTCGAGCCAGCGACCGTATTTGCGAGCCTCCTGCTGTTCGGTATCGCCCGCGCTTTCCTCGGACCATCTTCGGCATCGCTGGTGGTAAACCTTGTTCCGACTGAAGATTTTGCCAATGCCGTGTCCTGGAATTCGTCGGCCTGGCAGGTCGCAACCATCGTTGGCCCCGTCGCGGGCGGCCTGCTCTACGGCATCTCGCCGGTCGCAGCCTACAGCATTGCCACGGTCTTTCTGATCGCGGCTGCGGTCCTCACCTTCTCGATACCAAAGCCGAAGCAGCATACGCTTGCAGAACAGCGTTCCCTGTCGAGCATGCTCGCCGGCTTCCGCTATATCTGGAAGGAAAAGATCGTGCTGGGCGCGATCTCGCTCGATCTTTTCGCGGTTCTGCTCGGCGGAACCGTCGCTCTCCTCCCGATCTATGCGCGCGATATTCTCGATCTTGGTCCGTGGGGGCTTGGCCTGTTGCGTTCCGCACCCGGCATTGGCGCGGTGTTGACCGCGATCTGGCTGGCCGGTCATCCGATCCGCGACCATGCAGGCCGGGTGATGTTCGTCTTCGTTGGGCTTTTCGGCCTGTTCAACATCATCTTTGGCGTTTCAACGCTGACGTGGCTTTCCGTCGTCGCACTGGCGCTGGCCGGTGCTGCCGATATGATCAGCGTCTACATCCGTGAAACGCTGATGCAGCTCTGGACGCCGGATCATGTGCGCGGACGCGTCAATGCCGTGAATATGGTTTTCGTCGGCGCGTCGAACGAATTGGGCGAATTCCGCGCAGGTCTGATGGCGGCGGCTCTGGGTGCGGTTCCGGCAGTGGTGATTGGCGGCGTCGGCTCCATCGCCGTCGCGATGATCTGGGCAGCCATGTTCCCGCAATTGCGCAAGGCCCGCCATCTGCAAGGCCGGACTTGATGATCAAAAGGGCGAGCTACGGCTCGCCTTTTCTATCTGTACCCGCGCCTGTAGGGCATTGCGGTCATCCTCGCGGATGCCGATAAGCTCGGCGATGCGCCATGTCACGTCCGCTTCCACTTCGCTGACATCGCCATCGGCATAGACCATTTCCCACATCAGACCCACGAAATCGAGCCGCGCATTATAGTCCAGCTGACGCTTGAGAACGGATGTAAAGCTTGAAAAATCGATCGCTTCGCTATCGGCAGCCTCGGCGGCCTTGATGAGCTTCTTCAGCGCATCGCCCTTGAGGTTATATTTCAGCGACAGCATCGCGGCGAGCTTCTTGCGCTCGCTCTCGCGTGTTTCTCCGTCGACATCCATGATGTGAAACAAAAGGGCAGCGGCGGCAAGTTTCGGATCATCGTTGGAAATATTTCCCGTCCGGTCACGAAAACCGTTGCCGGGCAGTTCTTTCAAGAATTCCAACAGACGATCGAACATTCACCCTCGCGAGACACATTAACGCTCAAGCGTCTCACCTGGGAAACGCTGACCTGCATATTTGCGAACCTAACGGGGGAAATACGGCAGGCAACGCGACAAACCGTCATGAAAGACGGTTCGACGCAGATGACGTCGCCAGCGTTGTTTTTAAGCAACGCTTTATTCAAGTGGAACTGGCTTAGAACAGCCGTAAACCACCCTGCACCTTGCGCGGTGTGCTGTTTTGATCCACACCCGGATCATCGACCACGAAATGACCGCGCTTGTCCTCTCCGTCTTCGACGTCATCGAACGAGGTTCCATCAAGCGGCGGTTGCGGAGTTTCATCGCGCTTCAGAACTGGCGCAGGCGGATCCGCTTTCACGGGCTCGGCGGCGGGCACAACCACTTCGGCCTCCACCACATCAAGCTGCGGCGCAGCTTTCGGAGGTGCGTCGCGAAGCGGCGGCGTCACCACCACGGGCACTGCCGGTTTAACATCCGGGACAGGCCCTTTGATTTCCGGCTCTTCGGCCTCAACAACCGGCGCAAGTTCGACAACCGGGACTTTCCATTCAAAGCTGTTCAGCCTGCCGGTAACCGGCGAAACTGGCGACCAGCGCTCGGAAACATAACCATCGGCAGTCCAGGCCGGATCGCGTGGCGCCTTGAGCGCTCTCGCGAGCCACTGACGCACCTTGCCCTGATCGCCGGTTTCGGCTTCCTCGATATCGGCCAGCAGCAGATAGGCGCTTTCGGTCGGGCGTGCCCGCAACACCTGTTCGGCATTGTCGCGGGCTGCCTTGAAATCTCCAGCCTCATAGGCTGCGCGCGCCAGAACGAGACTGCCTTCCGCAGTGTTGGAACGCAGCGACACCAGATGTCGCGCGCGTTTCAGACGATCCTGCGCGGTGTCACCTGCGCGGGCATAGACATAAGCGGAAGCGATATCGGGATGCGGGGAACGCTTCCATGCCGCCTCCAGAATCCTGGAACCCTTGCGCACATCGCCATCGGTGAACAGCGCCTGCGCAGCCACGACAGCGGCAGGCACCAGATCGGGCGCAAGCTTGTTCGCCTCCAGCGCAATAGTCTTGGCATGGGCGTGATCGACATTCAGCGTTGCCATGGCCTTGGCGGTCAACAACGCTGCGCGTTCCTTCTTCACTGTATCCTTGCTGTGCGCCAGCGCCTGCTTGCGCGCCTCGACCAGTTTCAATGCGCCATCCCAATCGCCATCGGCGCAGAACTGGCCCATCATTGCCGATGACGCCCATTCGAGCTGCGGCGCCTGCTTGGCAGCTTCGGAAGCATAATGGCGGGACGCCTCGATTGCGCCGACGCGCTGCGCCTCGATATAAAGCCCGCGTAGGCCCAAAAGCTTGGTTTCGGGGTCTTCCAGCATCGCCTCGAAGCCCTTGCGGGCATCGTCCGTGCGACCTTCAAGCATCGCCGTCTGCGCTTCCAGAAGTTTGATGAGCGGCTCCTGATCGGAATTCAGCAGCTTGCCCGCCTGCTTGGTCATGCGGCGCGCAGCTTCCGCATCGCCCGCACCGGCAGCGATCAGACCGGTCGAAAGCGACTGATATCCCCGGTCGCGCTTACGGGCGCGAAAATGGCGGCGCAGCG
Organism: Ochrobactrum soli; assembly: GCF_003664555.1. Classification (NCBI taxonomy): domain Bacteria; kingdom Pseudomonadati; phylum Pseudomonadota; class Alphaproteobacteria; order Hyphomicrobiales; family Brucellaceae; genus Ochrobactrum; species Ochrobactrum soli. Next base: position 71,865 of record NZ_RCHH01000003.1, read on the forward strand.
TGTAGGGCGACTGGATGATGCTTTTCACCAGCCACCACAAAAGCAGGATCGCCGCCACGATAGCCACGATACCGGCGACTGCCGTAATCAGCGGCACATTATAATGGTTGCCTGCAAAAACGACATCCAGCTCGCCCGGACGGTCAGCCAGCCAGGCAAAGCCGAAACCAAGGGCCACAACGATCAGCAGATAGAATAAAACACGCAGCATCGGCCCGCCCCCTTAATTGCCCGCCGGTGCCGCGGCACCCGCTTCTGCCGGTGCTTTCGGCTTGAGGCTGTCAGCAACCAGACGCTGGATCAGCGCGTCGGCGTCGCGCCGCACTTTCATCTGGTTCGCAAATTCTCCGGACACCGCTTTCGCATCGGCAGGGAGTTTTTCCCATTCACCGATGGCGCGCTCCAGATCGCCTGCATGAAGCGCTGCTTCCATACGTGCGGTCGTGGGTCCGACACCTTCGCCTTCCACATTGCCTGCGACGGGCCGAACACTCACCAGCCCCTTGGCGCTGGCAACGAGTTGATCCCAAACGCCCGCATCGGCGGGCAGCTTGTTTTCGGTGGCGACAATACGATTGGCGACGGGACCAAACCAGGCATTGAGGTCCGCCACGGTCGGCACGCCCGTATTGGCAAAGGCCTTGAGGCCCTCGACCGAACTATCCTGTGGCGCCAGCGACGCATAGGTTTCAAGCTCGGATTTGAACGAACCGCCGCGATCGATGGCCGTTTTCAGCGCATTGGCGGCAATCAGCGCTGTTGCATCCGGCTGGCGGGCGGCTTCGCCGACCGTTGCCTGCAAGGAGGTCAGCTTCGATTCCAGCGAAGAAATCGTGCCGGTATTACCGGAAACACCGGCTGCAGCCTGATCCGCCTGATTCTGGGCCGCCGACAATTTCGATTCCAGCGCGTCGAGGCGCCCGGTCAGCGCTTCAATGTCACCCGAAGCAGCGCCTGCACTCCCCTGCGGCAATGTCTCGACCTGCTGCTGCAATTGCGTCAGCGTGCCTGCGACCGCTTCAGCCTTGATTTCGGCGGCCTGAACATTCTTCTGCAAATCGGCAAATTGCGTGCGGCTCGCAGCGTCGAGCGGTGCGGGCGTCGGGTTGGTGCGCAGTTCTGAGATCTGCTGCTCCATCGCGGCCAGTTGCTCGGCGGTCACGCGCGCGCCGGGCGACGGAATGACATTGCCCCATTGCAGCGCAAACATGCCACCAAGCGCGATGACGCCACCGGCAATACCCGCCAGAAGATGCGACGCGCCGGTGCTTTGCTTCGGGCTTGAGTTGCCGACGGGCGGCACGGTTGAAGACGCGCCAGGCTTTTCCGTTTCCGGTTTTACGCCAGCGGTGAAGGGCGGCCTTGCGGCATTTGCAGCACTCGCAGCCGGTTTCGGCTCGGCTTTCGTTTCAGCGGGCCTGGCGGTCGTTGCCTGAGCAAAGTTCCCGACCGGTTCGGCAGGCGGTGTCGTCCTGGCTCCTGCTTGTTCGTCGACACGCTTTACATCAGACGGATCGAGATTGATCGTCACGGGATTGCGGGCCGGTTTGGAATGTCGCGGGGTGCCGGATTTCGCCATGGGTCCTCTCGTAATCGTCGATTGCCTGCCGGTAACTCGGTGTGACTCTAACAGATAAAATCTTCTGTCGCAGGAAGGTTGCGTCTAAAAGAGTCAAAGTTTGGGAAACAGTCGGAAAAGTCCTGTCTCATCCGGCTGTTCCGCCACCAGCGCATGTCTCTGCCAGTTCGATGGCAGTTTTTCGGCCACGCGCGCCGATATGCACAAAAAACGGGTCTTATCGTTAAAAGGCGGGTCGATCCTGTCCATTGCCGCCACGAATGCTTCCGCAGCAACGCCGGAATAAAGCATCACCGCCGCAAGCGGCTGCGGGCCCAACAGGCGCTCAAGTTTGCTGCGGGAATAGTCGATGGTTTCGATATCATAGACATCGCACACCGTCATATCGAGACCGGCTGCCGCCACGCGCTCTTCAAAGACCGGCTGGCGCACCCGCCCGGCCAGATACAAAACACGCGCACCTTGTGGCAAAGCTTTGCGCATGGTTTCCGCAAGGCGCACCGCATCACCACCGCCGTCGATAACCTCGGTGAAGCCGACTTCGCGCGCGGCGCGCGCAGTCCCCTCACCGACGGCAAAGAGTGGCATATCGCGGTGCGGCAAAGCATGGCCCGCATGCCGAAAAGCATTCGCGCTTGTGACGGTCAATGCGTCAAACCGGATATCTGGAACCGAGAAGCCCAGCGGCACAGTGCGGCTGAGCGGCAAAAGCACCGGCTCGAAACCGGCGTCAGTGAGCTTGGCGACAGTCTGCAATGCTGCCGGTTCCGGTCTTGTCACCAGAACCCGCTTGATCGCGGTCGCTGCGCCCGGCCCGGTCAAGGTCAATCCCAGTCGGTGAAGAAATGCGGGCCAGCCGCCGCGCGAACCTGCCTTGCAGCCTCGACACCCAGCGCCGCCGCTTCTGGTGCTGTGCCGTCGAGCGTCACTTCATGCGCCTTTGTGCCATCGGGCGTCAGGATCATGCCGTGGAAATGCACCTTGTCGCCGTCCACCGTGGCAAGACCAGCAATCGGCGTGCGGCAGGAACCGTCCAGCGCCCCAAGAAAAGCGCGTTCACAAGCCAGCGCAACCTGCGTGTCGCGATGCGCCAGCGGCGCCAGTAGCGCATCGATGCGCGCATCGCCGATGCGGCTTTCAATGCCGATGGCGCCCTGTCCCGGCGCTGGCGGGAAGGTCAGCGGATCCACCAGTTCGGTGATTGCCGCATCAAGCCCCAGCCGCTTCAGGCCAGCGCAGGCCAGAAAAGTGCCGTCCACTTCGCCCGCTTCAAGTTTTCGCAGGCGGGTATCGACATTGCCGCGATACATCACCACCTGAATGTCGGGGCGCAGACGCCGGATCAGCGCCTGACGGCGCAGCGACGACGAACCGACGACAGCGCCCTGCGGCAAATCGATGAACCGTTTGGCCGTGCGACCAATGAAGGCATCGCGCGGGTCTTCGCGTTCGAGAAAGACGGAAAGATGCAATCCTTCAGGCAGAACAGTCGGCATATCCTTGGACGAATGCACGGCGATATCGATTCGCCCGTCCTTCAGCGCCTGTTCGATTTCCTCGGTAAAAAGCCCCTTTCCGCCAACTTCCGACAGCGGACGGTCCTGAATACGGTCGCCCGCCGTGGACATCGGCAGGATTTCAATCGCCTTTTCCGGCAGACCATGCGCCTCCATCAGGCGGCGACGCGTCTCGTAAGCCTGGGCCAGAGCCAGCTTGCTACCGCGCGTGCCAATCTTCAAGGATGGTGTTTGCATATCGCGTCGTCCATGGTACCGGGTTGCTTGACGTATCAGAAATATGAGACTGGCAGGGTCTAACCGCAAATGCGCATTCTTGGAATAGAAACCAGTTGCGACGAAACAGCCGCCGCTATCGTTGAACGCAACGATAAGGGCGAAGGCCGTATTTTGTCCAATGTGGTTCTGAGCCAGATCGCCGAGCACGAACCCTATGGCGGTGTCGTGCCGGAAATTGCCGCGCGCGCCCATGTCGAGGCGCTGGATCGGCTGGTCGCGCGCGCCTTGCAGGATGCGGATATGCAACTCGACGAGGTGGATGCCGTGGCGGCCACTGCCGGTCCCGGCCTCATCGGCGGGCTGATCGTCGGCCTGATGACGGCAAAGGCGCTGGCCATGGCCGCGCAAAAGCCGTTCTATGCTGTGAACCATCTGGAAGGCCACGCTTTGACGGCGCGGCTGACCGACAAGCTCGAATTTCCCTATCTGCTGCTGCTGGTTTCCGGCGGTCACACGCAGATGGTGCTGGTGCGCGGGCTCAATGATTATGAGCGTCTCGGTACCACGATAGACGACGCGCTGGGCGAAGCCTTCGACAAGACGGCAAAGCTTCTGGGCCTGCCTTATCCCGGCGGCCCGGCGGTTGAGCGCACGGCGCTTCAGGGGGATCCGAAACGCTTTGCCCTGCCCCGCCCGCTGAAAGGCGAAGCGCGGCTCGATTTTTCCTTCTCCGGTCTCAAGACCGCCGTGCGCCAGACGGCAGCCGAGCTGGTGCCGCTTAGCGATCAGGATGTTGCGGATATTTGCGCCTCGTTTCAGGCAGCCGTGGCGGACACGCTGTCAGACCGGGTCGGGCGTTCGCTTGAACAGTTCAAGGCAGAGTTTCCCGACTGTGCAACGCCTTCGCTGGTGGTTGCGGGCGGCGTCGCCGCCAACAAGACCCTGCGGGCGTCGCTGGAACAGCTTTGCGCCAAACACGGCTTCAGCTTCATCGCGCCGCCGCTCAATCTCTGCACCGACAATGCAGCCATGATCGCCTGGGCCGGGGCAGAACATGCCGCGACCAAGGCTCCGGATTCGCTTGCCATCGCACCGCGCTCGCGCTGGCCGCTCGATGAAAAATCCGCGCCGCTGATCGGCACGGGACGGCGTGGAGCCAAGGCATGAGTGCTCGCACGAAGATCGCCGTTCTCGGTGGCGGCGCATGGGGCACGGCGCTTGCCGCCATGGCAGCGACCAGTGGCCACGAAGCATGGCTCTTTGCCCGCGATGCGGAAACTGTCGCAGCCATCAACAATGATCGGCGCAATCCGCGCTATCTGGGTGACATCGAACTGCCCGCTGGTATCCACGCCAGCGCCAGCGCTTCGGACGTTGTAACCGGTGCTGACGCCGTTCTGGCCGTGATCCCGGCACAGGCCATGCGCGCAGGCCTTTCCGAACTGAACAGCCTCATCCCGCAATCCGCGCCCGTCGTTTTGTGCGCAAAAGGCATCGAACGCGGCACCGGACGCCTGATGTCGGAAGTGGTGGCGGAAGTTTTGCCGAACCACCGCATCGCCGCCCTCTCCGGCCCAAGCTTTGCAACCGATGTGGCACGCGGCCTGCCGACAGCAGTAACGGTTGCCTGCGAGGATGCCGACACCGCTGACCAGCTGGCGGCGCTTCTTTCAGGTCCTGCTTTCCGCTGTTATTCGACTACCGATCTCAAAGGTGTCGAGATCGGCGGTGCGTTGAAAAACGTTCTGGCGATTGCGGCGGGTGCCGCTGTCGGGCGCGGTTATGGTGCGAGCGCGCAGGCAGCCCTTGTGACGCGCGGCTTTGCCGAACTGCGCCGTATCGGTCAGGCCATGGGCGCAAAACCGGAAACCATTATGGGACTTTCCGGCCTCGGCGATCTGATGCTGACATGCTCATCATCGCAATCGCGCAATTATTCCTACGGCCTCGCACTTGGACGCGGCGAAGACCTGACCAACCGGCCTCTGGCCGAAGGTGTCGCGACCGCGCCGATTGCTGCGGAACTGTGCGACAAGCACGGCATTTCCGCGCCCATCATCGATGCAGTTGGCGCTTTGCTCAGCGGAAAGATCACCATCGACGAGGCTGTAACCAACCTTATCAACCGACCACTCAAGACCGAAGACTAGAGGACCAGACGATGCTTTTTGCACTTCTTTGCAACGACAAGCCCGACCATCTGCAGGTGCGCCTCGACACGCGCCCGACGCATCTCGAATACCTTACGAGCCTTGGCGATGTGCTGAAGTTTGCCGGTCCTTTCCTTGGCGAAGATGGCAAGCCAAATGGCAGCCTTCTCGTTGTCGAAGCCGAAGACAAGGCGGCAGCAGCAGCCATCGGTGCCAAAGATCCCTATGCGAAGGCTGGTCTGTTTCAGGACGTGACCGTGCGCCCGTGGAACTGGTCGTTCAAAAATCCCGCCAACGCCTGAGTCGCTTACCGAGGAACGCACAATGGCTTACTGGCTGTTCAAATCCGAACCGTTCAAATGGTCATGGGAAATGCAAAAGGCCCGTGGTGAAAAAGGCGAGCAATGGGATGGCGTGCGCAATTATCTGGCGCGCAACAACATGCGCGCCATGAAACTCGGTGACAAAGGCTTCTTCTACCATTCCAATGAAGGGCTGGAAGTGGTCGGTATTGTCGAGGTTTGCGCGCTTTCGCACCCTGACAGCACCACCGACGACCCGCGCTGGGATTGCGTGGACATCAAGGCTGTTCGCGATGTGCCGAAGCCGGTCACCCTGAAGGATGTCAAAGCGAACCCGAAGCTTGAGAATATGGCGCTTGTCACCTCCATGCGCTTGTCCGTTCAGCCGGTGACGGAAGATGAATGGATTGAGGTTTGCCGCATGGGCGGCCTCGACGCCAAAGATATCTGATGCTCGATCCGGCGGAAACCAGCACGCGCAGCTTCATTCTGGCCAATACCGGCCTGCAAGCACCGCCGCATGTGCCGGAAATCCGCCTGCATCTGGCTGACGAAGCGCACGACCTCTGGCACAAGACAGAGGAAGAACTGGCCACAATCGGCCTGCCGCCGCCCTTCTGGGCCTTTGCCTGGGCGGGCGGTCAGGGCGTGGCGCGCTATATTCTCGACCATCCGGAAGCCGTGCGTGGCAAGACTGTGCTGGATTTTGCATCCGGCTCCGGTCTTGTCGCCATCGCGGCCATGAAAGCGGGCGCGAAAAGCGTCGTCGCTTCGGATATTGATCCCTTCGCGCTTCCCGCAATTGATATCAACGCCAAGGCCAATGGCGTTGCAGTGACGGCCAGCCTTGACGATCTCATCGGCGCCGATCACGGCTGGGATGTGGTTCTGGCGGGCGATGTCTTCTATGAAAAGCCGCTGGCCGACCGGCTTATTCCATGGTTCGCAAAATTGGCGGAACGCGGCGCTGAAATCATCGTTGGCGATCCGGGCCGCGCCTATTTGCCCAAGGATCGGCTGGAGCAGCTTGCGGTCTATACGGTGCCCGTGACGCGTGCGCTGGAAGATTCCGAAGTCAAGCGCACGACCGTCTGGGCATTCATTTAGACCCGCTTAAGCGAAGCGTTTCGCTCCCGCAACGCACAGCACGACGATGCCCGCTGTCGCGACCATGCCCATGCTGACGGGCTCTCCTGCAATGCCTGCCGCCAGCATGAGACCGAAAAACGGTTGCAGAAGCTGAAGCTGTCCGACCGTCGCAGCCCCGCCCTGCGCCAGCCCGCGATACCAGAAGAAAAACCCGATCAGCATCGAAAACAGCGACACATAGACCAGTCCGCCCCATGCCATCGCGCCAATGCCTGTCCATGTTTCAGGACGCATGAGAATGGTCAGCGGCAGCATGATCGGCAGCGAGAAGACCAGCGCCCAGCAAATGACCTGCCAGCCGCCGAGCCTGCGCGACAGGCTGGCCCCCTCCGCATAGCCAAGCCCGCAGACAATGATGGCACCCAGCATCAGCACGTCGCCGAGCAGCGTGGACTGGCTGCCCTGCCCATAGGCGTAGGACGCGACAATAGCCCCACCCACGATCGAAAACAGCCAGAACAGCGGACGCGGCCGCTCGCCGCCGCGCAGCACAGCGAACACTGCCGTCGAAAGCGGCAGCAGGCCGATAAAGACAATCGCGTGCGCCGAGGTCATATGTTGGAGCGCAATACCCGTGAGCAGCGGAAAGCCGACCACCACGCCCAGCGCCACCACGATCAGGGAAATGACATCGCTTTTGCGCGGAAACGGTTCGCGAAATGCCAGCAGCAGCGCCATGCCCAACAGCCCGGCAATCGACGCGCGCGCCATGGTCAGGAAGGTCGGGTCAATATCGATGACGGCAAGACGTGTCGCAGGCAGCGAGCCCGAGAAAATCAGCACGCCCAGAAACCCATTCATCCAACCGGCGGTCTTGTTGCCAATACCGTTGTTCCCAACATTCTCGCGCATGTGTCTTTTCAGCTTTCAGCAAAATCGTTTATGAATTTCGCGGACAATGCCGCGAACTTGCCGAAATAATCAGAGACAGTTACCGGACAATTCTGGCAAACTGTACTGATACGAAAGAGAGTACAGATGATATCGACGGGCCTGTTGCGCAGCCTGGAAGCCGTGGAAGCCGCCTATGCGGGCGTCGATAGCGCGCGCGGTGATGAAAACGGCATTGCTGAAAAAACCTCGCTCGTAGAAAAAGTCATGTCCATTATACGCGGACGCATTGCGGCCATGAGCCTTGCGCCCGGCGCCCGCCTGCCGTCGATCCGCCGCCTTGCCGAAACCATGGACGTCTCCAAATCCACCGTGGTTGAAGCCTATGACCGGCTGGTGGCAGAAGGCATCATCCACTCGCGCCGTGGTGCTGGCTTCTACGTGTCGGAACGGGCACGCCAGCCGTTTTCGCTGGCCACCACCACACCACACAAGGACCGGCAGATCGACCCGTTCTGGGTCATGCGCCAATCGCTGGAAACCGAAGGCAAGACATTGAAGCCCGGCTGCGGCTGGCTGCCGGATGAATGGCTGCCGCTTGAGGGCATCCGCCGTGCGCTGCGCGCCATTGCCCGCGACGAGCGCAGCGATCTCGCCACCTATGGCGAACCGCTCGGTTTCCGCCCGTTGCGCAGCCACCTCGCGCACCGGCTGGCGGAACAGGGCATGGATATTTCCGGCGGCGAGATATTGCTGACCGATTCCGGCACGCAAGCCATTGATCTCATCTGCCGCTTTCTGCTCCAGCCGGGCGACACCGTGCTGGTGGACGATCCGTGCTATTTCAACTTTCAGGCCGTGCTGCTGACCCACCGGGTCAAGCTGATCGGCGTGCCCTATACGCATAGCGGCCCGGACCTCGACGCCTTCGCCAAGGCTGCCACCGAACACGCCCCGAAACTCTATATTTCCAATGCGGGCCTGCAAAATCCGACCGGCGGCGTTATGTCGCCCGCAACCGCGCATCGTCTTCTGAAGCTCGCGGAAGCACACGGCATCATTCTCGTCGAGGACAATATTTTCGGCGATTTCCATCCGTCGCCAGCACCGCTGCTGGCGGAACTCGACGGGTTCGAGCGCGTGCTGCACATTGGCAGTTTTTCCAAGACGCTCTCGGCTGCGGCGCGTGTCGGCTATATTGCCGGGCGCAGTGACTGGATCGACGGCCTGACCGATCTGAAGCTCGCCACCACCTTCGGCGGCAATTCGATCTCGGCGCAAATCGTCCATGCGCTTTTGACCGATGGCACCTATCGCCGCCACATCGAAGGCATGCGCGCCAAGCTCGCCGACGCGATGACGCTGACCGCCAAGCGCCTGAAAGCCGCAGGGCTGGAACTCTGGGCCGAACCGCAAGGCGGCATGTTTCTCTGGGCGCGCTTGCCCGACGGCATGGATTCCGGCACCATTGCAAGGCACGCTCTGGACAAGGGTGTCGTTATGGCGCCCGGCGATGTATTCAGCCCGTCACGCACGGCAAGCGCCTATCTGCGCTTCAACGTGGCGCAATCGACAGACCCAGCTGTTTTCACGGTTCTGCAAGAAGCGATGAAAATGACAGGTTGCTAAACCCAACCACGACATTAGCCTTCCCGCGTCGAAAACAATTTCAAGCAAAACACGCACAGTCATGCGGACGGGTGCCGTTATACTCTGACGACTGTCTTGGAGGAGACATGCGTATTTTTGTGTGCGGCACAACTCGGACAGCCACAACACGATTGCGCAGGGAGAACGGAGAGAGCAGACTGGTCTAAACCCGTCTGCCGGGAGGGAGTAGCATTGAATACGCACCTGTCCGGGGCGGATGCAGTTTCGCGCCCTGAAGATGAAAAACTGTCGGTTGCTGCAAACCTTGCCTATGGTTTTCAGCATGTGCTGACCATGTATGGCGGCATTGTTGCGGTTCCCCTGATTATCGGTCAGGCCGCAGGATTGAGCCCCGGTGAAGTGGGTCTACTCATCACTGCCTCATTGTTTGCCGGCGGTGTCGCCACTGTGCTGCAAACCATCGGCATTCCCTTTTTCGGATGCCAGCTGCCGCTCGTGCAGGGCGTTTCCTTTGCCGGTGTTGCCACAATGGTGGCCATTGTCACGTCCAGCGGCAGCGGCGAAGCAGGCCTGCAAGTCGTGCTTGGCTCCGTCATGGCGGCGGCCTTTATCGGCTTTTTGATAACGCCGATTTTCTCACGCATAACGCGCTTCTTTCCACCGCTCGTGACAGGCATCGTCATCACAACCATCGGCCTGACGCTGATGCCCGTTGCGGCCCGCTGGGCGATGGGCGGCAACAGCAATGCGCCCGATTTCGGCAGCATGTCCAATATCGGTCTGGCCGGGCTTACACTGGCGCTCGTGCTTATCCTGAGCAAGATCGGCAGCGCCACCATTTCCCGCCTGTCCATCCTGCTCGCCATGGTGTGCGGCACGCTGATCGCCTGGGCGCTCGGCATGACGGATTTTTCACGCGTCAGCGAAGGCCCGATCATGGCTTTTCCGGAAATCTTTCATTTCGGCATGCCCGTCTTCAGCATCGCTGCGACCATTTCCATGTTCATCGTCATTCTGGTGACCCTTGTGGAAACCTCTGCGGATATTCTCGCTGTGGGCGAAATCATCGGCACCAAGGTCGATTCCCGCAGGCTCGGCAACGGGTTGCGCGCCGATATGGCGTCGAGCATTTTTGCCCCAATCGTCGGCTCGTTCACGCAGAGCGCCTTTGCGCAGAATGTCGGACTTGTGGCGGTGACGGGCGTTAAAAGCCGCTTTGTCGTCGCGACCGGCGGTCTCATTCTTGTCACGCTCGGCCTGCTGCCGGTGATGGGGCGCGTGATTGCCTGTGTTCCGCCAGCGGTTCTGGGCGGTGCGGGCATCGTACTTTTCGGCACGGTCGCGGCCAGCGGCATCCGCACGCTGTCGAGGGTCGATTATCAGAACAACGTCAATCTGATCATCGTGGCCACTTCCATCGGTTTCGGCATGATCCCGATTGCCGCACCGCAGTTCTACCATCAGTTTCCCGACTGGTTTGAAACCATTTTCCATTCGGGCATCAGCTCGGCTGCGCTGATGGCCATCGTGCTGAACCTGCTGTTCAATGAGTTCAAGACCGGTAATTCCGATCAAATGTCGGTGTTTTCGGAAGGCACCGAGCGCATTATCCGTCATCACCACATCGCAGAACTGCACGACGGCGACTATTTCCTCGGCGGAAAACTTTACGACGTGCAGGGCAACGAGGTGAAAATCGTGCCCGCACCGGCGCACTGAAAATCGGAACTATCGCAGGACGCGAATGACCGTTCTGTCCGATAGATGCGGCAAGAGGCGCGCCATGTCGGCGCGCTTCAATGCGATACAGCCCTCGGTCGGCGTATAGCCCGGCCTCGCCAGGTGGAAGAAAATGGCGCTGCCGCAGCCGCGGCGACGCGGCAGGATGTTCCAGTCCATCACGATGCAAACATCGTAAAGCTCGTCCTTGCGCCACATATCCTCGTGACTGGCCTTGTAAGGCAGCGGCACCGGCCGGTTATAGTTGCGGTCGCCCGGCGCATCGCACCAGCCATCCAGACGGCGGATCTGGCGCAGAGGCAGCCGCGACGATGGCAGGTTGCCCTTGTCACCGCGACGATATCCATAAAGCAGACGCATGGCGGCTAAAGGCGTTGCGCCATCGCCCTCGCGCTTGAAAGCGCTGATGCCGCCCTTGCCAAGCGCGCATTCCAGCACCAGATTGCCAGCAGTAAGCAGCCCACGCGTTTTGTGGCCCGGCTTGGCCCGAACATTGATGATGCCGACCCCACGGCCTCCTTGGTATCTGGTCACGCTGCCGTCTCCATTTTCAGTTTTCGGGCAAAATATGTTTACACTTCGCCCCTGAGGCGTGCGAAAGCCTGATTCGCGTTTCGCCGCTTCAACTTCTGGCCATTAAGTGTCATAAAACACGAAGAGCCATATTTAAATCAAAGAGTAACGAGGACAGGCATGACAGGCCGTACAATTCTGATTGTGGATGACGACGAAGATCTCCGCTCCATCCTCGTCGAGCAGCTTGAGCTGTGTGAAGAATTCCAGATCCTGCAAGAAGACAATGCCACCAAGGGCATTCAGACTGCCCGCAATGGCATCGTCGATCTTCTGATCATGGATGTGGGTCTGCCGGACATGGATGGCCGCGAGGCTGTCAAACTTCTGCGCAAAGGCGGCTTCAAGTCCCCGATCATCATGCTGACCGGACATGACACCGAATCGGACACGATCCTCGGTCTCGAATCCGGCGCGAACGACTATGTCACCAAGCCGTTTAAATTTGCCGTTCTGCTTGCCCGCATCCGCGCGCAATTGCGCCAGCATGAACAGAGCGAAGACGCGACCTTCACGGTCGGCGCCTATACGTTCAAGCCGGGACAGAAGCTGCTGATCGACGAGAAGGGTGCGAAGATTCGCCTGACCGAGAAGGAAGCGGCGATCATCAAGTATCTCTATCGTGCTGGCGACAAGGTCATCGGTCGCGATGTGCTGCTGGAGGAAGTCTGGGGCTATAATTCGGGCGTGACGACCCATACGCTTGAAACCCATGTCTACCGTCTGCGCCAGAAAATCGAGAAGGACCCGTCCAACGCGACGCTTCTCGTCACAGAAAGCGGGGGATACAAGCTTGTCCCGTGATGGACAGCGCCCGATGCAGGTGTATTGACACTCTATGGCGCTAGACGACGATATTCGCATTCTGGGCACGGTGGGCCTGTTCGAGTCATTCACTCCGGAACAGTTGCGCCTCCTTGCCTTCGGCGCCGAGCGGCTTGTGCTGCGCGCGGGCCGCGAGCTTTTTCGTGAAGGCCAGAGCGCCGACTGCGCCTATATCGTCGTTTCCGGCAATATTACCCTGTTTCACGACGCTGATGAGGGGCGGATATCGATCCGCCCCGTTGGCCCCGGTGCGATGCTTGGTGAGATGGCTCTCATCGCCCAGACATCACGCCTGACCGGCGCGGTTGCCGAAGCGGAAACCGAAGTGATCCGCATCAGCCGCTCCATCTTCCGGCGCATTCTGGAAGAATATCCCGAAGTGGCAGCCTCCCTGCATGGCCATATCAGCCGCAATCTTTTGGAGCTGATCGGTGAGATCGAGAAAGTCGCGCCTCGCCTGACGAATGGCGACTGATTTCGAAAGCGCGATCCGAAATGCCCAAAGCTGTTTCGGATAAGATGTGCGTGAGAAGCAGCGGTTGAACCAGCTAAAGCGATCCGGCTTTCACTGAACCAACTCCAGCTATGAGTTCGGTAGAGGTTGTCCACTCGAATTAAAACGCTCATCAAGCGCCTCGGACTGAACCGCGACAATCTACCGAAGTTTCACGGCGAGCGGAATTCTTGCTCTGAAAACGAAAACGCCGATTTGATACAATCAAACCGGCGCTTCTTTTTTGCTTAGGGTATGTTTTGCCTATCCAAAATGAATGGGGAGCAGCCTTGTCCGATTTTTCCCTGCAAGTCCTTCGGATTTACCGGAAATGCTCCCGAGCAGTCTTTGCTTCAATGTCTCGCAATAGACGAATGCCTGACAACATCGCTCAGTCCATCTAATGCATTGCGGCCTGATGTCATTGCGTACCCGATGGCAAAAGCAGGAAGCCACAAGCCCAGCGCCAGCATCGAGATGGAGCGACAAGAAGAGCCTGTTGGGGCTCTTCTTGTTATGCTGATCCTACCAGTTCACCTTGAAGCCTACGTTTCCTTTGACGGCATAGCTGTCCGCAAAGTGGTTGAGCGAAGTGTTCACGGTGCCTTCACCATAGACGGAGTATTTGTTGTCCGCCCAGGCATATGTGCCACCGAAACCAACGCCCGCCCATGTACGGTCCTGATCGGCTTTCATCCGGGTGCCGCCATAGTTGATGCTCGTTCCACCAAGGAACTCCTGATAGAGGTTGGCGATGCCATAGACGTTGGCATTGACCATGCGGCTATCCGCTCCCTGCCAGCTATTGGCGTAATTGGCGGCAAGCCCAAGACGACCATTGAGGCTGTTGCCGTCACGATTGCTGACAGTCGCGCCGTAGCTATCCGAGAACGTATCGAAATCGACCGATGAGAATATCAGCTGCGCCTGCGGCGTCAGCGACCAATTTTCATCGATATCGAAACGCTTTCCGGTTTCCACGCTGAACGCATAACCGAAGCCATTATTGTCGTTCGTCAGCCCGTTGTTGCCGCCGCCAAAGCGGAGATCGGTTTTGTACCAATTGGCCTGCGCCTGCCCATCGACATAGAAACCGTCATTGCCATACCAGGTAACGGTTCCACCGAGACCCCAGCCTTGGGTGTTCAGCTCGCCACCACCGTTGACATCGTCAAAATTGCTCGCCGTTCTGGCACGACCATTGCCGTATTGACCGGTAATGCCTGCGATCAACCGACCGCTCTCATCCTCATAGAACTGCCCATCGACACCAGCCTGCATGATGACAGTATTGATATCCTGCTGCACATGCCCGGCAGTCGTATTCGGCTCCAGACGGTTATGCGCACCTTCGATACGTGCCCAAATGGCCCGATCATCCGTCTCGCCAGCCTCCGAGGAGCCGCGAAGTGATCCTGACTTGTTAAGGTAACGATCCCCGCGGCGCTGCTGCAATGTCGGCAGTTGGTTCAGTGCCTGCATGCTGGCAGCATAAGACGTATATACCGGAGCGGCGGGACTAAACCGGGATGGTCCACTTGGATTGCTCGGATTCCCAGGACAACCATTCGGATCATCACAAGCCGGCGGATTGGGGCCATCCGGATTGCTTCTGGTATACTGACTGACCAGATACCAATCGTTAGTGTTCGACCCGCTCGCGTCACCCTTCTGCAAGGTATAGGCATAGGCCGACGAGGTCAGAATGGCCGGCTGCCCATCCTTGGTCGTGTAATCACCTTGAAGGTAGAATTTGCCGCCCGAGTTCCCCGCGATATCGATCAGTTCGATACCATTTACGGTCGCGGCACCAAGACCACCCCGGTTCTTGACTACAACCGATGTCGTTCCGAACGTATTGCCACCGACTTTCATCTGGTCCGTGGTGGAGTTATCCGCACCCAGCACAGTACTCATGACGAGCGTACCGCCACCAGCATAATCGCCAGCAATGTTAAGCGTAGTACCACCAATACCGCCGAAATCAACTGTACCGCCGTTCTCCAGTGACTGCATGCCGGTGGCAAAACCGCCTAGATCGAGTGTCGCTCCGTCTGCCACGGTATAAGCTGACATCTTGCTAAACGCGTTTTGCGCGCCTTGCACCAGCGAGCCCCCATTGACAGTGGTAACACCGGAATAGTCATTTGTACCCGACAGCGTCAGCTTAGCGTTCTCGTTTTTTACGAGACCGCCTGTACCAGAAATCTTACCGGAAAAATCAGTATTGAAATCCTGATTGAGTGTCAGGATTCCGCTACCGAGCTGGATTTCACCATCACCCTTGTCGTCTTTGTTGCCGACGAGCCCCCCGATGGTTTGGTTGAATCCAGCAAGATTGAGCGTGGCACCTTTTTCCACGGCCACACGGCCTGCGCCGAACGCAGTGTCCGCGATGCCAGCTTGCGCCGTCCCAATCTCAACAGTCAGACCACCAGAAAAGCTATTGCTTGCAGCGAAAACTGTGGTCCCGGTGCCGCGCTGGATAACTTCACCGTTGCCACTGATCGAATGCTGGAAATGAAACCCATCCGAACGATTGAATACGAGCGCAGTGTCAGCAAGCAGACTACCATTCAATTCGACATCCGTATCGACCCCGCCTTCGTGTCCACCATCACCCAATTGAAGAGTGCCAGCGGTTACCGTTGTGGTACCACTATATGTCGTATCCTTCGTCAGAATCAGCGTGCCAACGCCCGTTTTAGTCAAGCCCGCGCTTCCTTGCAAAACGGTGTCGATTGTGGCCGTAACGGCCGGATCGCTTCCCGCACCGACCTGTATAAACGGCGCCGTTCCATTAGCTCCTTGAACCAGATTGAGCGGTCGACCGTTGATGTGATAATTATCGGTCTCAAACACCAAGCCCGCTGCATTTACGCTACCCGCTTGATCGTCAATGGTTATTGTTCCAGCGGCTGCTCTGAAGACCGCGACTGATCCGTCAGCCCATGGGTCATTGATGGATTGACTTTGAATATCTTTCCAATTGGTGTCCGCGATGTTCCAGGTTCCATCACCGCCGTGGACTCCACCACCATCGTTTGTATTGGAACCATCCCAAACAACAAACGACATGCCCTGCATATTGACGAGATTGATCTGACCGGGATTCGTGTCCTCAATCTTCCAGTCGGCCGAATTGGCGGCGGCGCCATCAATTGTACCCAATTGGAAAGTGCTATAGGCGTTCGTTTGACTGGGATCATAATTAAAAATGCGATAGATACCCGGGGCCGCCCCCCGCTGGTACTAACGTCGAGTTTTCCGTTAAGGGTGAGGTTGCCCGTAACGTTGAACATCTCCTGATTGAAAGTTGTTGCACCAATATTGACATCAACGGTGCTATTCGCATCGACGGTCAGATTGCCGTTTATAGTCAGCGTTGTGCCAACCATGCCTGCCAGCTTTCCGCCAGCCACAACATTCGTATTGCCGACTGTGCCAGCGCCTGCCAGCGTTCCACCGCTGTTGACGATGACACTACCACCAAATTGGTTGCTGTTGACCACCAAGGCGCCTTCGTTCACGTTGGCAGCACCAGCAAAGCCCGACGCATTGGCGCTTTGATTGAGGATCAGGCGACCGTTACCTGTTTTAGTGAAAGCAGTACCTGCGTCGCCCGTCAGTTTTCCCGTAAGCGTTAAGTCCTTCAATGTGTTCGTTTGGAACACACTGCCGGTGCCCAAAACCTGAACATCGTGGCCCACCACAACAGCCGAATCCGGCAACAGCGTGCCACCATTCATTATTAGGTCACCTGAGCCCAGGACCTTATCAGAGTAAAGCTTGAGGACACCCTTATCGAGTTCAGTGCCGCCCGTATAGGTATTGCCCATATTGGTGAGCGCAACAGTTCCGTCGCCGTCAATCACCACCTGGCCGTCGCCTTGAATCAAGTTGGTGAAATCAAAAGAGGCATCGTTGTGACTGATGATAAATTTTGCATCTTGGGCGATGTTAACGGTGCTTTGAGAGGCCAGACTACCGGCTGTTGTGTTCTGGCCAAGCTGAAGCGCGCCCGCCTGGATGTCAGTCATACCAATGTAGTTATTGGTGCCAGTCAGCGTCGTTTTCCCCGTGCCTTTCTGTGTAACACCGCCGTCGCCGCTAATCGTCTGGTTAACGACAAGAGTACCGTCGGTTCTATCAAAGGCCAGCGATGCACCAGCGGCAACCGTAACACTCGAAGCTGCACCGAGTTCTCCCACCGTGCTGCCGTCACCAATCTGCAACGTGCCCTCTTCGATTGCGATCATGCCGGTATATGCGTTGAGGCCTGTCAGAGCGAGCGTTCCAGCACCGTCTTTGGTCAGGGTGCCAGCACCAGTGAGATCTTGCGAAATGATAAACTTGTTGCCGACGTCATCGATGTCAAAGCCACCACCGTTACCGCCCCAGTTGATTGTGTGAGCCGTCGACTGCATCCCCGTATCGGTTATCTGTAGTGTGCCGCCGTTGAAGTTCAGATCGCTTGTCGCAACGCCGAGTGAGTCATCCTCAGCTACCGAAATCACGCCGGCGTTCAGATCAGTCCCGCCTTCATAAGTGTTCGCGGCACCAAGCTTAACCGTATTTTGCCCGTTTTGGACTACCTTGCCCTTGCCGGTAATCGTCGTGTCAACCTCTGTTGAACCCGCGCTCTGATGAAAAGCTAAAATGCCTTTTTCTGAAGCGCTTGGTCCGGTATTAACGGAGGTGCCAGCGGCACCCAATCCGCCGCCATCGCCAATTGTCAAAGTTCCTTCTTTGATCGTCCAACTTACATCACTGATTTTTGTCAGCGTCCAGTTGCTGCTACCGCTCTTTTCGAAGGTATCAAACCCCTGATAGTCACCTGTGCCATCTATTTTCGTCGAAAGTATCCCATTGAAGGCATCATCACCGGCTCCACCGAGTATGAACGTATTATTGACCGTTCCGTCATCGACGAAAACACCTCCGACAATATTCGAGCCTTGGCGGATTTCCAGCGTGTTGGTGCCGCCCGTAAAGTGTACACCATAACCATTTTTTCCGGCTGCCGCGGTGCCAGAACCATTTGCTCCCTTAGTGCCGCCATTCCCCCCTTCAATGGTCGCACTATTAACAACCCTCAGGTTTGAACCATTAATACCATCGCCGCCATTGCCACCATTGCCATTGGACACGTCAGTCGCGTGCGCGATGCCGCCCGCACCACCGGCACCGCCTTTGATCGTACCCACAGTGGCGTTGATAATGGTGGCTCCGTTGCTTTCGATGCCGTTGCCCCCTGCGCCGCCAACGCTCTGATATGTAGTATCAGGACCTGTTGTGAGCGCATCTCCTCCATGCCCGCCAGTTCCTCCTGTGATAGAACCCTCATTGTTGACGGTCGCCGGCGTGTTATTGGCATCCATAAGCGCGACCACGCCTGCACCACCAGCTCCCCCTTTGGCCTCATTAGGTATCTCTAGGTCGAAAGCGGTAAATTGGTCTCCCGTTCCTGCGTTACCGCCTGCGCCGCCCGAAATGGTCGCGCCAGTCCCATTCGTGACAATGGTGACTCCATAGACACCTGCGCCACCGGCACCGCCATTTGCCCCCCACATGTCATTACTACCATGACCAGGTTCACCGAGATCGGGGAACTGAGTGCCGGTATCACCCCCATCTCCGCCCGCCCCACCCGTGATGCGGCCAGACACATCGTTTGTAAGGATCGACCCTATCAGAGCCATCGTACCGCCAGCATCTGCGCCATAAATGGCAGCACCGCCAGCTCCGCCGTTACCTGTGCCGATTCCACCATATTTGGTTCCTGGGGTCGTCGGGCTAATACCACCCTTACCACCTACCCCTCCAATGATCTGAGCTTGGTTAAACGTCGTTATGCCGGGAACCTTCATCCAGATGCCAAGGCCACCGCCGCCGCCGCTGCCTCCAAACCCTGCTCCACCGTCGCTAGTCTCGTTCGTACCGAAGTCCATACCGCCGTTCCCGCCATCGCCGCCCTTACCGCCGGTAATGATCGCCTGATCTCCGATGGTAACGATGCCGCCGCCGGTCACGATCAAGGCATAGCCACCGGCACCACCGCCGCCACCGCTGCCGGCGACCAATGTCCCGTCAGCCACCACATCGGTGCCGTTATCGCCATTTGCTCCAGCGCCGCCTGTCAGGCTGTTGTAGGTCTGACCACCCTGGCCATTGGCTTCGTCATGCGCTCCACCCGCGCCGCCGGCACCACCCGACATGACATGCTGGTTCCCTTGGTAGCCCTGCCCACCCGGCATACCGCCTGCGCCGCCGCCACCGCCGCCCGTACCCGGAATACCCGCCTTTTCTGCCTGAGTCCCATCACCTCCGGGGGCGTCCGGTCCACCACCCGCGCCCGGTGTCGAATCTTTATTATAGTCCCCTCCGCCATTCCCACCGACCGTTTGCGCATGGGCAAACGTGGTCGGCAACACCAGCAATGAACTCAAAAGGGCCATTGTCGACAGCGCAACCGTCGAACGAAGAATTCCGCCAATGACTAAATTAGAAGAATTATTCTTCAAATTCATAATATTAGTTCTATACATTACCAACCTCAAATGAATATAATTTTCTTTTTCTCTCACATATGTATAAAAAATCAATGAAAAAATATAACTGTATTTATTCAATAAATTAGTAATAAATATTATTAAGTTAATCTTCCTGTGTAAATGTATACCCCTTTGCCGCAAGCCTCGAATGCCGCCAAATTCAGTTTATATGCAGTGACAGATTTCTCTTTCCGTTTTCCATTTCCAAACGAATGGAACACTCCGTGGGGATACTCCAGCGGTGAAATTCTGCGTTCCTCAACGCCTTGATCAACCGAGGCGAGACCGCCCACCGGCAGCGCAACTGGCAACTTCAACAAATAATATGCCGCTCCCACCAGTTGTTGAACGCCGGATATCGCCTCATCCTTGCTGCGTATTGTAAACAATAAGGAACTTACAATGGTCACCCCAACACCTACGATTACGGTCAAATCAATATCCAATAATTTTGTGGAACCGGCAGCCCCTGGCGCCGCTCCGGTGAAAGGCCCGAACTCCATCGACGTGGAACTAGAAACGAAATTGAATGGACAGGCAGGAGCTGTGTCAGTCATCATTGACATGCAGGATCCAGATTGCCTTATTGTTCCTATCCCTGGCCAGGACGTGAATTGGTACGACAATACAAACTATAAAGGCTTCAGACTTAAATCCGGAGCGGATGGCTCTCTAAAGTTTTCATTCTTTGGTGAGCACGAAGCCATTATCAAGCTCCATATCTACCCCGAAAACTTCCCGGATGCCGAGGCAGATGGCCTGCCCGACTATATCGGATTTATGTATAAGATGCCCTCTACGGAAACTTTGGGGGATCTTTACACCGATGAGACACAAGGTATGATTCTGGTTTCAGATCAGGCCGATGGAATTACCGTTAATGCGTCGGCAGATCTTAAAACAACCTATGAGACTCACCCTCAGGCATTGGGCGCCCTTATGGTCAACGGAACGGCTTTTTACGTTTTGCCAATGTCGGACGTTATAAATGGAGGCTTTCGGGTTAAAAAAACAGACCTGCGTTATGGCATCAGCACCCCAAACACATTCAGAATGATGGCCTATAACGATATCGTGGCTGCGAACAGTTTCCTTCTCAAACTCCCTGCTAGAGAAATCGTAGGCCCGCTTAATCCACCAGCCAATCCCGATTATCGAAAACTGCCTGAAATCGCCACCCTGGCGCACAACTCGCGCCAGATAACTGCCGCGATCGATACCGAGCTTTGGATTGTTCCTCCAGCAACCCAAGTTGCCCCCTGGAAGGCAGGTAATACGGTTCTTTTCGAACTATATGTGAATGCCTTCGAGCCCAACACTATGGGCGCTGTCCCTAGAACAGCCAAGCTTACGGTTGAAACGTCAGCACTCAAAGCAACAGACTTCAGTCCCACTCAAACCCCCGTCACAGCCACGATTAAGGGAGACCAGCTGGAGAATTTTTGCGCCTATGGGGACCAAGTAGGAACATTTCAACTCGACTATTGGCTAATGGACGGTCAGCTAAAGGTCGCCCAGCCCGTGTCGGTATTCAAGGGCCAGATAAACACGGGCTCCCCTACGCCGAAGAAGAAGTAAGCGTACCGGGGCATTGCACTGTCTAGCCAGATGCATGCTGCGGAGCCGCAGGTTTGGGCTACAGTAGCGCCTGTCCGCAAGTCGGGAACCACACTCGTCCTTGTACCATACCGGTATTCGGCTTCCGGTGCGCCTCGGAGTTATTTTGTTCATAGAAAACAGAATCAGCCGGGTTGAACTGGATTTCTCTGTGCACCGTGGCGACTGCAGCACAAGCATCGCCATTTGACTGCAAGGCGCACAAACGCAGCCAACTTCTGAAAAAAGCCAAAACACATACTGCACCCATTGAATTGTCAGCTCGGCTGGAGCTGGCAAGTTTTTTCGCTTGTTCAAATCAGGAGATCAGGATGAGAAAGTTCATTCTCACTGAAAACAATAATCATCTGCATTACATGGCCAGCACACCGGCTTATGGTCTTGCACTTCCGGCAAATAAATTTGTCGATCTTGCCATCATCTATAAGGACCGCTTTCACAGCCCGCTTGCGGGAAAGAGTCTCGTTTGGCAGCTGGTAGAGGGCGAAGCCACGCTAAGCCAGCAGACAACGACAACCAACAGCGACGGCAACGGCACCAATTCCATTCAGGTATCACTTTCTGATCCAAGCTCAAACGCAACCATCCGTCTGGCCGTGTGGCCGGAGGATGAGCCAGTCTCAAAGCTCGAATTCGAATGCTTGTTCGGTGCGCCGAAAGCCGCTCCGCCTTTGAGCGAAACGAATATACTGCAAATAATCTATCCCCCGGACGATAAGAATAACCAGGATCCGGTGAGTCTTAAGGACGTATGGGAAGACGTGAATATCGTTGGCCTATACGCAACGGGCTCCGGAGAACAGTTGTCGGACGATACGATAGACACCTTATTCCGTGGCCCCAATTCTTATTCTGGTCAATTAGGCGCCAAGATGTATGGCGTTTACGCAGCTCATCAACATTTTGTAGAAGCTTATGCGAACATGCCGTACATGTACGATGTCGTTTTGACGGCTGGCGGGATCTCCTCTTTATCAAATTGTTACTTCAATGAGAGGGTAACGCCAGCTAATCGGATCATTAATTTCTGGCCGCCTGCCGGTTCTGTCTTACAGCCCGGTTATATCTACCCCTTGAGGGCAGTTTGCGTGAAACAGCACGACACCGGCGGAGTGAATCCCGAATCTCATATCAGCTGGTCTTTGAAAGACGCTTCGCCCGGCACACAGATACAGATCGATCCAAATGATAGCCTGCCGAACGATGTCCAAATTGCAGTTTCCACGATCACCTGCACCCACGCTCCGTTTGGAACAGACGGCACAGTCACCCTGAAAGTCAGCCTGCAGGACGCGGAGGAAGGTGCCGAGCTGAAATTCGACTACCCGACGTTCAAAATCGGCGGCCCACGTTTCATTTCGGTCGAACCACAGCCGGACGGCACTATTTACGAAGCCTCTAAGCCCTGCCCCTTCGAGGTAACTGTTCGTGACGAGAACGGCGCTGTCCCAAGCGGGACGTTCGAGATTGCTTGGGAAGCCCGCATGCAAGGGGCCAGCGGGGCCTATTTTGAACCAAGCCCAACGAGCTTGGATGCTAACGGTTCGGCAACAAGTTCTGTATTCTTCGAATACGTACCTCAGGGCCAGGTGCGGGACTTCGACGTCATCATCATACCTTCTGTTGGAGCGTCTTATAAGGCCACCTACTGGGTCACCGCCAATAAGATCGATCCAATTACGACAGTTGACAGCCAGCTACCTGTGGGAACACCGATAACTGTGCAATATAGCCTCAAGGATCGTAATGGAAATCCACTGGGGGGACGGAAGTTATTTATCCGGCAACGGCAAGATAACGAAATCACGGTGAGCGATTCTAATCCCGAAACAAATAGTGAGGGCATCGCAACAATATGGGTCAGTTCCAACACCCCGCTCACCACGTACTTGTACACTGCCGAGGGTGCCGAATGTGTTCCGACGACCATCAAACTTAATTTCTGCGAAAACAAGCAAAGCAACATAACAATCAATCCTCCGACGACTGATATCCGGTACGACTCCCAGGTGGCGTTAATCGCAACATATGTCGATGGCAGCGGCAACCCGGTCCAGACATCCCCTTTGGACATTGATTTCAAGTTGCTGGACGGGACAGCTGTACCTCACTTAAGCAATCCGAAGACGGTCAACACAGACTCATACGGCAAAGCGGCCTTCTGGTTCTACTATTCGACCGATTCGGGCTACCCCACTTCGCCGGTCTCGATGATCGCAACGGTTAGCACACCAGACGGTGCAGCTCCTCCTAAGTCCATGCGTTTGGATTTTATCGATGGGAGCCTCCACAACAGCATGACACTCGTCCAGCCAGCGCAGGGAGCACCCGAGCCTGTCGGTAAACCGATCAAAGTCGTCGTGCGCCTGACCAACGATCAGGGCACACCACTATCGAACTACAACGTCACATGGAATTTTCCCACAGGTGTTTCTTCCTCCAACGAGCAGCTTAAGACCGGTTCAGACGGTCAGGCGTCGGTCATGGTCACCGCATTTTCTGCAGAATTGCTCGACTTTACCGTCGATGTACCGGATGCCAATATAATCGGCTTTCCTTTTTCGATAAACTTCGGCGGTCAAGACATCTACCAAGGCCAATTGGTCAGCAACAGAATCTATGCGCACAATCCTCCCGGCGCCACGATGCCTGTCGATGCTTTTAAAAAGGCACCACCTGTCGATCCAAAAGACGACAGCCAGGTCGTGACGTTTACATACATCTACACCAAAAATGGGGTGCCCCAGCCCGGTGAATGGATAATTTGGAAGACTCAGCCGATGTCGACATCGTTGAGCTTTTTCAAAGCAGACAACACGCCTACCGATGTTGTCCCGGGTAGTCTTAGCACCGACATTCCTATGCAAACTGATCAGAACGGTCGAGCCGTTCTCAAGGTCGGCGGTGTTAGTGCATTTGTAGGCTCGATGGGCGCCGTTCCTAAGAGCAATACATCAATCGGTATCGAGACATCAAACTTCATTATCAATACATTCGACGAAAGCGGATTCGAAAACAACCTTGGTTATGTCACCTCCATCCCGCCAACTCTTGATATTTCTGAAGAATATTCGATCGATCATCCCAATTTCAAATTATTCGCACCGGAAATGAGCCCCGAGCATAAGAATGATCGCGTCGTATTCTGGATCAAAAGTGGAATAACAAATCCGTCACCCAGAGAGGTTGTCAAGCTGGTCGACATGCAGGCGGCTGTTTCCGGTGTCGAGTTTCCATTTAACGACATTGTGCCAGACACCGATAAAGGCAACTCCAATAGATTCTCTTTTATGCTCGTGGACAATCATGGCCAAGGCTATCGATCAATCTTTGTCACCCCCCCGGTAACGGGCGATGTGAGGTCAAACCAGCCGCTTCCAGATGTGACGCGATCTTTGAAAGCTCCACACCTCCGGAGTAACACCCTGATCGTTCTTCCAGGAGATATTCTAAATGGATTGGAAGTCTGGGTGGATGCCGATCCCACATATTGGAAGAAAGGAAAAATTATAAACCTTATAGTGTACCTCAACCATAAAGACGGGAGGTTTGGAGCGAATATCCAATTAAGTAGAACGATAACTCAAGCTGATTGCGACTATCAAAGAAACATCTCCTTCAACTTGCAATATGAGCAGTTAAATGGATACGAAGACGGCAGCACTATGCAAGCAGACTATTACATAGATAGTAGCTGGTCTCAAATATTTGAAACTGCTGAATTCAACACATTAGATCCCTTCCAGGATTAACTGGCAGGATAAAACCGTGCCGCCCCGTATGTGGCGGCACGAAGCCAAATTGATTTGCAAGTTGAGTACGACTACTTCTCTTTGACAGCCCTGCTATTAGCCCCCAAAGACCAACGTGCTCAAGCATCGCACATCATGCTTAAGCACGGACTTCGAATGAGTTAGCCGGATCGGATCATGGCAGAGTGGCGCGACCGCACCACCGTTGCGACAGATTAAAGAATACGAGTTCTGAAGTATGAAGCGGCTGCGCCCAATATAGAAATGATGCAGAAGCCACATACAAAAGTCTAATTTATGGCATAATCACTGGATTTGCGAATTCCCTATTAGACATATGAAATTAAGTTTCAACTTAATTAGCTTTCATGATGAGTATAAATAAATTTTAAATTAAATTTGTTCGAAAAAATATTAAAATCTTGTAAAAATATCAGTAATATGCTTGTATTGAATGAGTAAAGTTAAATGCAACTTTTACTAAAGTTCACATATGAGCATAAACAAAACATTCTTATTGGGTGTCTGCAATGAAATGGGAACAAATTTATGAATCTATGCAATCCGCTGATGATGCTGGGCTGCTCCTGGAGCACATAGACAACTATGCCAAACAGCGCGGATTCGCACATGTATCCTATATCATGCGCGTTCCGCTGCTCAATGGCGTGGTGAAATGGCTCAGCTTCGGCTCACTGCCGCAAGAGTGGGTAGACCATTACACTTCAAATAAATACGCGGAGGAAGATCCGCTCATTCGAAAGGCGCTAAACAGCATCGAGCCGCTGGTCTGGTCGGCGAAGCTGTACGCCGAGGTTCCTCAAATCTGGACGGATGCACAGAATTTTGGCTTCAAGGTTGGCATTTCGCAGCCTTGCTGGGCCGCGCAGGGCGTTTTTGGCATGCTGTCTTTCATCAGAAGCGATCCGCCATTATCTTCCGGCGAAATCGCCACATTGCGCCGTCAGATGCAGATTTCGGCCAATTTGCTTCATCTGTCCATGTATGAACATCTCGATGTTCCAACCATGAACTGCGTTTCCGAGGTCAATCTGACGGCACGTGAAAGGGAAATCCTGCACTGGGCCAGCGAAGGCAAAACATCGGAAATCATCGGCGCAATCCTCAATATTTCAACCCGTACCGTGAATTTCCATATCAGCAACGTACTGACCAAGCTTGTTGCGGTGAATAAAGTTCAGGCGGTCGCGAAAGCCCGCACCTTCGGCCTTCTCTAATCTTATTCTATCCCCTCAGTCTTTCGGCGGTTTGGCCCGAAGGACAAATCCAAAATTTCCCCCCAGATTTTGAAAGAATATCTGTAGACGAATAGAGCAGGTTTGCCGCCTGCAAATTCTCCGCGCGACCCTCTGGCAATTCGCTGAACCTACAGATCAATCATCCTTTCGATCCCGATAGCATCCAGAAACGCCTGATCGTGGCTGACGACAAGTAAGCCGCCTTCATAGTCGTTCAATGCCGCTTCCAGCGCCTCGATGGAATCGAGATCGAGATGATTGGTCGGCTCGTCCAGTATCAGCAGTTCCGGCTTCTGCGTTCCACCCAACACGCAGGCAAGTGCTGCGCGCAGCAACTCACCGCCGCTCAGTTCTCCGGCAAGCCGGGACGAAGCTTCGCCGCGAAATGAAAAACGCGCCAGCGCTGCGCGGGCATCATTGTCATTCGCATCCGGATTGAGACGCCGGAAGTTCTCATAAAGCGTGGCTTTGCGGTCCATCAAGCTCATCTGCTGGTCGAACATGGCGGTCGGCACGAAACACTGCACGCGCCCGGAAACCGGCAGCAATTCCCCCGTGACGAGCCGCAGCAGTGATGTCTTGCCCGCGCCATTCGCACCGCGTATTGCAATGCGCTCCGGTCCGACAATCTTCATCGAAAAATCGCGTATGACGGGCGCTTCTGGTCGCGGCCCGCCCGACACGCTCTCCATTTGCAGAAGGACGCGCCCAGAGGGAAGCGCCTCGCGCTCGACGCTGAAACGCATCGGCTTGACAGTTTCGACCAGCGTCTCGGCTTCTCTCAGTTGCGCCTCAGCCTTCTGCATATTGCGATCCGCAAGCGCCTGACCTTTGCCGCCGGTCTTCTGCGCCCTGTCTTCTCGCGCATCGAGCAACAATTTGCTCATGCCTGCATCGGCACGGGAATTGCGCCCACGCGCATCGCTGCGCGCCTGTCGTTCGACTGCATCCTGCGCCTTGCGTTGAACCTGTTTCACATCGCGTTGGGCAAGCTGAAGATTGCGGGCCGCATTGTCCCGTTCTTCCTGCTTCTTGTCGTGGTAAAAATCCCAGTTACCGCCATAAAGATGCAGGCCACCTTGCGAAAGTTCGGCAATGCCATCCATGTTTCGCAACAAGGCGCGATCATGGCTGACGACAATTGCTGCCCCGCGCCACTCTGCCAGCATAGTCATCACGGCCAGACGGCCATCATGATCGAGATTGTTAGTCGGCTCATCCAGAAGAATGATATCAGGCTGATGGAAAAGAAGGGCGGCGAGAGCCGCGCGCGTCCGCTGCCCACCGCTGAGCATTGCAAGGGGTGCCTGCGGTTCAAGCGCCAGCCCGAAGCGCTGCAAGGCATCGGCAAAGTGCTGCGGCAACAGCCAGTCCGCTTGTTCAAAGTCGTTATCCGACCCCAGCCCGGCTTCAATGCGCGAAAGCATGGTGAACGCTGCGGAAAGGTCGAACAGATCGGCCAGCGCTCGCCCGCCGTCAGTCACAATATTCTGTTGCAGAACACCGAGCCTGCCGTTGCGCGTGACCGCGCCGGAAGTCGGCGCCATGGCGCCGCTCATGATACTGAGAAGCGTGGATTTACCCGCACCATTGCGCCCGACAAGCCCAATACGGCCTTCGGTCACGCTGAAATTGACGGATTCGAAAAGCGTGCGGCCATCAGCCGTGATGCAGGAAACGTCCTGAAGTGTGAGAAGAGCAGTCATTGCGAACCATGGAAACATTGAAAACACTGGTCGGTCGATACAGTGCTGCCTGATCCATCGTTCTTCTCTCCTTGTTTAGACTGCTCCCAATATAGGGACTGTTACGAAATCAATCCAGATCAAATGTCGCGATAACCGGGACGTGGTCTGACGGCCGCTCCCAGCCGCGCGCATCGCGCAAGATGTGCAAGCCCTTCATATGGGCCTCCAGATCAGCGGAACCCCAGATATGGTCGAGGCGGCGGCCACGGTCCGATTCATCCCAATCCTTGGCGCGATAACTCCACCAGGTATAGATTTTCCGATCCGCCGGAATGATCTGGCGCATGAGATCGCTCCAGCCGCCCTTGACGCGCAGGTCTTCCAGCGTCTCGGTCTCGATCGGCGTATGGCTGACGATCTTCAAAAGCTGCTTATGCGACCAGACATCGTTTTCCAGAGGCGCGATATTGAGATCACCCACCAGGATCGAGGACAGACCGTCCTGCCTGTCTGCCACAACGGCCCGCATTTCTTCCAGAAAGCCGAGCTTATGGGCGAATTTCGGATTGATTGCCGGGTCCGGCTCGTCACCGCCCGCTGGCACGTAGAAATTATGGATGCGGAGTTTCTTGTTTCCAGCTTCGACGACAGCACTCAAATGGCGGCAATCGCCCATATCGCAAAAGCCGATCTTCTCGACGTCGGACAAATGACGGCGCGAGATGGTCGCAACGCCGTGATAGCCTTTCTGGCCGCTGATCGCGATATGTTCATAGCCGAGCGCGCGAAACCCCTTGGAGGGGAACTGATCGTCCGGGCACTTGGTTTCCTGAAGACACAGAACATCGGGCTGATAGTCGCGCAGAAACTGCTCGACCAGCGGCATGCGCAGGCGCACGGAGTTGATGTTCCAGGTAGCAACGGAAAAAGCCATGGGGGAAGGACTCGCAGCAACGAAAAAGATGCCGCGAACCTAACCATTTATCGCGCAAATGCAAACGGCTTGCAGACCATAAACTGGCGATTACGGACGCTTGCGCTTCATGGCGATGCGCTGATAGTCGATCTTGAACATATCGTCGGTGAAACGCACACCGCTGCGCACGTTGAAGATCATCACCGTGGTATCGAGCTTCTGGGCATCGGTGATGGTCCACTGCTTCAGCTCATAGGACTTCGGATCGAACATCATGGTGATTTTCGAATCGCCGAAGATCGACTTGTCGCCGAGCACTAGCGTGGTCATGTCCGGTTCCTGCTTCACATTCTGCAAACGGCCTCCGCCAAGGTCGATGCGATCCGCCAGCAACAGCTTGAGCGGCGTCTTGGAAAGCGGATAGAGATCCCACGTATCCAGCTTGCGATTGTTGATAACGACGGACTCGCCGTCGGCAATTACACGGATTGGCGAGTTGTTGTAGTTGAAACGGATCTTGCCCGGACGCTCGATATAGAAAGTGCCGCCGGTCTGGTCGCCTTTCGGCCCGAACTGCACGAACTCACCCGTCATGGTGCGTACCGATGAAAAATGGTCGGCAATCTGCTGCGCCGCCGCACCGCTGCCTGCGCCCTGCGCCATCGCGGCAACAGGCGCCAGAACAAGCGATGATACGCCAAGACCAAGCGCTCCCATTCCCAGCATGGCGGCAAGACGGCCAGCTTTTACCAAGGCTGAAAAACGGGAGAACATCATTGATATACTTTCTCTTTTCATCATTCTGTTTAACTACGCCGCCAGTTTGGCGCGAGTATGGCGCGCTGCTGCACTCGGCTTAGAAGTCATCCTCACCGGTCGGCACCAGAATTTCGCGCTTGCCGGCATGGTTAGCGGGACCGACAATCCCTTCGTCTTCCATACGCTCGATAATCGAGGCAGCGCGGTTATAACCAATGCCGAGACGACGCTGGATATAGGACGTGGAAGCCTTCTTGTCGCGAAGCACTACGGCGACGGCCTGATCATAGGGATCGTCGGAATCTTCCAGATTGGAAGTTCCAGCCGGTCCGCTGCCGCCCTCGTCATCCTCTTCATCCTCAGTGATGGCATCCAGATATTCCGGCACGCCCTGAAGCTTCAGATGCTGCACGATGCGCTCCACTTCGTCGTCGCCGACGAAAGGCCCGTGCACGCGCTGGATGCGACCGCCGCCCGCCATGAAGAGCATGTCGCCCTGACCAAGAAGCTGCTCAGCCCCCTGTTCGCCCAATATGGTGCGGCTGTCGATCTTCGATGTCACCTGGAAGGAAATACGGGTCGGGAAGTTGGCCTTGATCGTGCCGGTGATGACATCCACCGACGGACGCTGCGTCGCCATGATGACATGGATACCGGCGGCACGCGCCATCTGCGCCAGACGCTGCACCGCACCTTCGATATCCTTACCTGCGACCATCATCAGGTCAGCCATTTCGTCGATGATCACGACGATATAGGGCATTGGTGCCAAATCCAGCTCTTCGGTCTCGTAGATCGCTTCGCCGGTATTGCGGTCGAAGCCGGTCTGCACGGTGCGCGCAATCGGTTCGCCCTTCTTTTGCGCCAGACCGACACGCTGGTTGAAACCGTCAATATTGCGAACACCGACCTTCGACATTTTGCGATAGCGGTCTTCCATTTCGCGCACGGTCCATTTGAGCGCGACAACCGCCTTCTTCGGATCGGTCACAACGGGCGTCAGCAGATGCGGAATGCCGTCATAGACGGAAAGTTCCAGCATCTTCGGGTCGATCATGATCAGGCGGCATTCCTGCGGCGTCATGCGATAGAGCAGCGACAGGATCATCGTGTTGATCGCCACCGACTTGCCGGATCCGGTCGTACCGGCAACGAGGACGTGCGGCATCTTCGCGATATCGGCAATCACCGGCTCGCCATTGATGGTCTTGCCGAGCGCCAATGCCAGCTTCGCCTTGGACTGTTCGAAGTCGCGGCTGGCTAGCATTTCGCGCAAGTAAACCATTTCGCGTTTCGGATTGGGCAATTCGATGCCGATGGCGTTGCGGCCCGGAATAACGGCAACACGCGCTGCAATCGCGCTCATCGAACGGGCGATATCGTCGGCAAGGCCGATCACGCGGGAAGACTTGATGCCCGGCGCTGGCTCCAGTTCATAAAGCGTGACCACCGGTCCGGGTTTCACATTGATGATTTCGCCGCGCACGCCGAAATCTTCCAGCACGCCTTCAAGCAGACGGGCATTCTGCTCCAGCGCATCCTTCGACAGAGCGGGATCACGTTGAACAAGCTTTGGTTCGGCGAGGAAATGCAGCGATGGCATTTCAAACACGCCCTTGTCCTTGAGGAACGACGGCTGCGCCTCACGCTGTGCGCGAGCGCCCGGCTTGGGCGACGGCGCGGCCTGTTCGACACGCGCCTTGCGGCTGCGTGCTGGCGGCGCATCGTGCCATTCCTGACCGGCCAGCGGCACGTCGTCCATGTCGTCATCCATCGGATCATCCATGTCGAACGGCGCTTCGTCCGCCGACGGCCCACCGAAGCCCGGCTCACGACGTCTGCCCGCTTCCGCACCGTTACGCGTTTCGGCACTGCGGCGCACGGCGCGCATGTCGCCGAAATCCTCGTCGCGGGACTGGCGGCGACCAAGCCCGGTCAGACGCTTGAAGTTGGCTGTCGTCGTCAGCACGAGATGGGTCAGCGCACCAATGAACTGGAAGCCGCCGCCTGCGGTTTCCTCGTCATCCTCATCGATGAAATCTTCCTCCGCTCGTCCGCGCTGCACGGGCTGAACCGGATTGATGATGCCACGGCCAATAATGCCGCTTGCAAAAAGGCAGAGCCACAAAGCGGGAACGGCCAGAACCAACGCAATGGCCGAAGCGATTGCGCCCTGCGGGAACTGGCCAAGGAACAGGCCGGGCAGGCGCAGCACCATATCGCCAAACACACCGCCAAGACCGATCGGCATCGGCCAGCTTTCCGGCACGGCAAAGCAGCTTGCAATGCCGGCAAACAGAAGGGCTGCGCCGATCCAGGCAAAGCTGCGCTTGGCAACGCGGCCAATACCGCCGCGCGTCATCATCAGAAGTGACCACACGACCAGCGGCAACAATGCAGGAACGCTCGCCAGACCAAAAAACTGCATGGCGAGATCAGAGAAGACAGCGCCCGGATAGCCAAGCGCATTGGTCACCGGATTGTCGGTTGCATGGCTGAAGCTTGGATCAGCCACATTCCAAGTGGCCAGTGCACCAACTGCCATTGCCGTCAGCGACAGAAGCGCCAGACCGAACAATATATAGAACTGCCTGCGGAAGATATTGGTCAGGCGGAGCCTGTCTTCCGTAATCCGCTCGTCACGCAGCGGGTATGAGGGCGAATATCCTTGCCGCATATAGCCAGTCCCGAACCGAAATTTCTGCTGTCGCCCATAACGGAATAGCTATGGGCAGAATGAATCGGTCCGATCCTAATCCGGCGATGGTTAATTCCCCATTAACCATGGGTTTTCTTCTTATAAATGAAAAAAGGCGCGGTTTCCCGCGCCTTTCTCCTTCTTGGGAGAATTGTTCTTACTGAACAGATTCGCCGTGCAAAGAGATATCCAGACCTTCGATTTCAGCCTGCTTGCTTGGACGCAGTCCCATCACGGCCTTGATCACATAAAGGATGATGGCCGTCGCGACTGCGGTATAGACGATGGTGATTGCCGCACCGAAGAACTGCTTGCCCATGGAAGCACCTTCGCCGAGCGAATTGATGGTGGTGTCTGCGAAGAAACCGGTCAAAATCGCACCCACGAAACCACCGACGCCATGGACGCCGAACGCATCGAGCGAGTCGTCGTAGCCGAGCGCATGCTTGATCTTGACGGCTGCGACGTAGCAGATCGCACCGGCCACGATGCCGATGATGAGCGCGCCCATCGGATTGACGAAACCGGCAGCAGGCGTGACGGCGACCAGACCGGCCACAGCACCCGAAATAATGCCAAGCACGCTTGGCTTACCCGCAATTGCCCATTCCACGAACATCCAGGCCAGAGCCGCACCGGCGGTCGCAACCTGCGTGTTGAGCATGGCGACACCGGCGAGAGCATTCGCACCGACAGCCGAACCGGCATTGAAGCCGAACCAGCCCACCCACAGAAGGGCAGCGCCGATGACCGAGAGAACGAGATTGTGCGGCGCCATGTTGGTGTGACCATAGCCGTCGCGCTTGCCAAGGATGAGTGCAGCCACCAGACCGGCAACACCAGCATTGATGTGAACGACCGTACCGCCGGCGAAATCAAGCACGCCGTCCGACGCGAGGAAACCGCCGCCCCAGACCCAGTGCGCGACCGGGATATAGACGATGAACAGCCACAGGGTCAGGAAGACCAGCATGGACGAAAACTTCATGCGTTCAGCAAACGCGCCGGCGATCAGCGCGGGCGTGATGATCGCAAAGGTCATCTGGAAAGTGATGAAGACATATTCCGGAATGGTGCCGGTCAGCGATTCCATCGTGACGCCGGAGAAGAAAGCCTTGGAAAGACCACCGATATAAGCGTTCGACGAACCACCGTCGGTGAAAGCGAGCGAATAGCCGGCGACCATCCACAAAACCGACATGAGGCAGGTGATGGCAAAGCTCTGCATCACGGTGGACAGCACGTTCTTCTTGCGCACCATGCCGCCATAGAACAGCGCAAGGCCCGGGATGGTCATCATCAACACGAGCGCGGTTGACGTCAGCATCCAGGCCGTATCGCCCGTATCGAGAGTGGGCGTGGGAGCCGCAGCAGGCGCTGCGTCCTGTGCCATCGCCATTCCAGCCATGGCGACCAGCGCAGGCAAAGAGGCCAAAAGAGCTGCTGGCTTGATTCTTCCTGTTATGAGCATCGAATATCTCCGTCGAATGGCGGTTTCAAACGCGTATGCGCTGGAAAGACCGGTTCGAACCAAGAGAAACAAAAATCGTGCCAGTTGCAGAAAGGCGCGGCTAAAATTGAGTTTTTTTTGTGAAGCGGGCCGTTGCGGCTTCCGGCACCCCCGCAAAGCCGGGCTTTTTGTGCCGGAGGTTTAGGCAAATTCAGGCTAAGTGATTCTAGCGATTCATCTTTTCAGCGCCCTGCCCGAGCGCTGAACTTGGCCGAAAACCGTCGAATTGCACAATATTTATACAGACGACATTGACGTGGTTAATATTTAATCATTCTTTGTTTTCATGCACACGAATTAGTCCTTCCTGTGCAACGGAAGCCACCAGAATGCCGTCGCGCGTATAAAGCGACCCGCGATTGAAACCGCGCGCGCCCGAAGCGCTCGGTGTGTCCTGCGTATAAAGCAGCCAGTCATTCAGCTTGAACGGACGATGGAACCACATGGCATGATCAAGGCTTGCCGCCTGAAGATCGCGGTCGAAGATCGAGCGCCCATGCGGATGCAGCGATGTGTCGAGCAGCGTCATGTCGGAGAGATAAGCGAGGATCGCCGCCTGAAGCGCGCGATTATCAGGAACAATACCATTTGCGCGCACCCAGACATGCTGCGCAGGCTCCAGCTTCTCCCGCGAGAAATAATGCGTCAGCTGCACCGGCTTGATCTCGATGGGACGCTCCTGTTCCCAATATCTGCGAACATTGGCCGGAGCGAGATGCAGATATTGCTCCTTGATGTCGCGGTCGCCCAGCAATTGCTCCGGCATCGGCAGTCCTTCGGGCATGGCGATCTGGTGGTCCAGACCGCCCTCATCCACCTGAAACGACGCCGACAGCGTGAAGATGGCCTTGCCGTGCTGCTTGGCCAGCACGCGGCGGGTGTTGAAGCTGGAACCGTCGCGAATGCGATCCACCTCATAGATGATCGGAATCGCCGGATCGCCGGGACGCACAAAATATCCATGCAGCGAATGCACATGCCGCGCAGGCTCCACGGTGCGCTGCGCCGCGATCAGCGCCTGGCCGATCACCTGACCGCCGAACACGCGCTGCCAGCCCACTTGCGGGCTGTTGCCGCGAAACAGGTCCACCTCCAGCGTTTCCAGATCGAGTATCGACAGCAGCTGCCGCATGGAAGCCGTCTGGCCTGCGCTCTCATCTGAGACAGATGTAAGATCGGACTGCTGATATTCGGACTTTTCGCGATCGGACATGGACAGCCTGGCTCCTGCGACCATATATGAAGCTAATAAACTTGAGGCTCATGTTTGTTCCTGCCGGTCGAAATCTGTCAAGTGGCCCGGAGGCTTTTCGGATTTGGTCGGTGTGCCTCACAGTGCCGCGGCAAAATATCGGCTTCACTCTTGCCGTATTTGTGCCAGAAGCGCACAAGCATGGTATAGGCTTTCCGAAAAGGACGAACCGATGGCTGCGACTTCCAGACAGACAAGCACCCGCAACACCGACCTGCTAATCGCCGGTGGCGGTTATGTTGGCCTCGTCACGGCGGTTGCGGTCAAGTCGGCGGCGCCACATCTTTCCGTCACCGTTGTCGATGGCGCGCCCGCCGGTTCGTGGAAAACCGACCCACGCGCCTCGTCCATCGCGGCTGCCGCATCACGCATGCTCGACAAGCTCGGCTGCTGGCAGGAAATCGTGCCTGATGCGCAGCCAATTACCGAAATGGTCATCACCGATTCGCGTGTGTCCGACCCGGTGCGACCTGTTTTCCTGACCTTTGCAGGCGATGTGGACCCCGGCGAGCCTTTCGCCCATATGGCTGAAAACCGCATTCTCAATACTGCCCTGCACAACAAGGCCGATGCGCTGGGCATTAACTTCCTCGAAGCAACCAGCGTGAATGGCTTCGAAACCAAGCCGGAAACCGTTACCGTTTCGCTTTCCAATGGCGACGCCATCGAGACCCGCCTTCTGATTGCCGCCGACGGTGCGCGCTCCCGTCTGCGCGATCAGGCGGGCATCAAGACCGTCAACTGGGACTATGGCCAGTCGGGCATCGTCTGCAACGTATCCCACGAAAAGCCGCATGGCGGACGCGCCGACGAGCATTTCCTGCCTGCCGGACCCTTTGCCATTCTGCCGCTCAAGGGCAATCGCAGCTCGCTGGTGTGGACCGAACGCACCGCTGACGCCGACCGGCTGATCCGCGAAGATGATTTCGTTTTCGAAGCCGAACTGGAACAGCGCTTCGGGCATCGTCTCGGCGCGCTGCATGTCGAAGGCCCGCGCCGCGCCTTCCCGCTTGGCCTGACGCTGGCGCGCGAATTCGTGAAACCGCGCTTTGCCCTTGTCGGCGATGCGGCGCATCGCATCCACCCGATCGCGGGACAGGGCCTCAATCTCGGTTTCCGCGATGCTGCTGCCATTGCCGAGGTTATCGTCGAAACGGATCGCCTCGGCCTCGATATCGGATCGTTCGCCGCCCTTGAACGTTACCAGTCCTGGCGTCGCTTTGACACGGTGCAGATGGGCGTGACTACCGATGTTCTCACCAAGCTGTTTTCCAACGACAATCCGGCCATCCGCTCCATTCGCGATATCGGCCTTGGTCTCGTGGATCGCGTCCCGAGCCTGAAATCCTTCTTCATCAAGCAGGCAGCCGGATTGTCCGGCGATACGCCCCGCCTTTTGAAAGGGCAGCCGATCTGACCGCCGCCCCCCTAATTGCTGCCTATTCATCGCTGGAAGCCATCGCGAAGCGCCCTATATCCGTGACGGACAATCACCGAGAGGAGCTTCCCCATGGAAAGAAAAGCAATAGCAGTCTGGCAAGGCACGCTGAAGGAAGGCAAAGGCACGCTCAACACCCAGAGCGGCGCACTGAAAGACCTTCCCTATGATTTTAAAGCTCGCTTCGAGGATGAAAGCGGGCGCGCTGGCACCAATCCGGAAGAGCTTCTCGGTGCGGCGCATGCGGGCTGCTTCGCCATGCAGCTTTCCGCCCTTTTGACGCAGAACGGCACCCCGCCGGAAAAACTGGAAGCAACGGCAGCCGTCAACATCGGCCAAGCTTCGGGCGGCGGTTTTGAAATCACCCGCAGCGCGCTGACCCTCAATGCCAAGATTCCCGGCATTTCGGCTGAGGCCTTTGCCGATCTTGCCAAGAAGGCTAAGGAATCCTGCCCGCTTTCGAAGGCGCTTGGCGCAATCGAAGTGACGCTGGACGCAAAACTGGTCTGAGACCACGAAAGGCGGGGTTACAGATCCCGCCTTTTATTCCGGCAGGTGGCAGACGGCCTCTATATTGTGCCCGTCCGGGTCGATCACGAAAGCAGCGTAATAATCGGGATGGTAACCTTCGCGGATGCCCGGCTTTCCATTGTCGCTGCCGCCAGCCGCGATGGCCGCTTCATAGAAACGATCCACTTCCGAGCGCGTGCCCGCCGAAAAGGCGACATGCAGAACCCCTTCCAGTTTGGCGCCC
Organism: Ochrobactrum soli; assembly: GCF_003664555.1. Lineage (NCBI taxonomy): Bacteria > Pseudomonadati > Pseudomonadota > Alphaproteobacteria > Hyphomicrobiales > Brucellaceae > Ochrobactrum > Ochrobactrum soli. The sequence goes on from NZ_RCHH01000003.1 coordinate 109,051, forward strand.
TTCTGCTTGCCAATCCAGAATTCCGGCTTACCGTTGCGCCCATATCCGACCCAGTCGCCGAATTCCATGGCGCGGGTAATGCCCAGAGGGGCAAGCGCCTCATCATAGAATTTGCGCGACTTGGGCATGCTGGAAATGTTGAAGCCAATATGGTCGAGCATGATTGCCCATTCTCCGTGCTGCCTTGTTATCTCAAGACATATCGGCGGCAACGTAAAGGTCAAGACCATACAATCAATGAGTGCATGATCTGCTGCCGGTTCGTGCAAAGAACAAAGGGGAAGGCAACAGCCCTCCCCTTTGCATATTCCAATTGATAGCTGGCGCTACTACACGCGGCGCTCAACCATCATCTTCTTGATCTCGGCACAAGAGGCGTGGAGGCCGCAGGCCGACAGGGATCGCAAAAAAGAAGCGATTGCCGCGATTACACGCGGCGCTCGACCATCATCTTTTTAATCTCGGCAATCGCCTTGGCCGGGTTCAATCCCTTCGGGCAGGTCTGCGCGCAGTTCATGATCGTGTGGCAGCGATATAGGCGGAACGGATCTTCGAGATTGTCGAGACGTTCGCCCTTGGCTTCGTCACGGCTGTCGATCAGCCAGCGATAGGCCTGCAGCAGCACAGCCGGGCCGAGATAACGGTCGCCGTTCCACCAGTAGCTCGGGCACGAGGTCGAGCAGCAGGCGCACAGAATGCACTCATAAAGACCGTCCAGCTTCTGGCGGTCGTCATGGCTCTGCAACCATTCCTTCTGTGGCTCCGGCGAAACCGTCTTGAGCCAGGGCTCGATCGAACGGTGCTGGGCGTAGAAGTTGTTGAGGTCGGGCACGAGATCCTTCACCACCGGCATATGCGGCAGCGGGTAAACCTTGATGGCGCCCTTGATGTCGTCCATGCCCTTGGTGCAGGCCAGCGTATTGGCGCCGTCGATGTTCATCGCGCAGGAGCCGCAAATGCCTTCGCGGCACGAGCGGCGCAGCGTCAGCGTCGGATCGATCTTGTTCTTGATATAGAGCAGACCATCCAGAACCATCGGGCCGCAATCGTCGCGATCGACATAATAGGTGTCGATGCTCGGATTGGCGTCGTCGTCCGGCGACCAGCGATAAATACGGAATTCCGTGACGCGCTTGGCGCCATCAGGACGGGGCCAGGTCTTGCCCTCCTGCATGCGGGAATTCTTGGGAAGTGCGAGTTCAACCATTGCTCTTTCCCTTAATCAGTAAACGCGCTTCTTCGGCGCAATCTTGGCGAGGCTGATGCCACCTTCTTCTTCCGTCGTGAGCGGATCGAGATGAACGGCGCGATAACCGAGCGTCACCTTGCCGTCCGGCGACAGCCAGGACAGGGTGTGCTTGCGCCATTCGGCATCGTTACGGTCCGGGAAATCCTCATGCGCATGCGCGCCGCGGCTTTCATGACGCGCTTCCGCCGAAACAACGGTCGTCAACGCATTGGCCATCAGGTTTTCCAGCTCCAGCGTCTCAACGAGATCGGAGTTCCAGATCATTGAGCGGTCGGAAACCTTGATATCCGGCAGTTCCTGCCAGATCTTTTCCATGCGCTCGCAGCCCTGCTTGAGCGATTCCGACGTGCGGAACACGGCGGCGTCTTCCTGCATGGTGCGCTGCATCTTCTCGCGCAGCTCTGCCGTCGGCGTCGAGCCATTGGCGTAACGCAGGCGATGGAACCGATCCATGATCTTTTCGACAGCGGCTTCGTTGATATCCGGGATCTTCGCGGCGCGGTCGATGACTTCGCCAGCGCGGATCGCAGCCGCACGACCGAACACCACAAGGTCGATCAGCGAGTTGGAGCCGAGACGGTTTGCACCGTGCACCGAAGCGCAGCCCGCTTCGCCGACAGCCATCAGGCCGGGCTGTACGCGATCCGGGTCTTCCGGCGTCGGGTTCAGCACTTCGCCCCAGTAATTGGTCGGAATGCCGCCCATATTGTAGTGAACGGTCGGCAGAACCGGGATCGGTTCCTTGGTCACGTCCACGCCCGCGAAAATCTTGGCCGACTCGGAGATGCCCGGCAGGCGTTCATGCAGAACGGCGGGATCGAGATGGTCGAGATGCAGGAAGATGTGGTCCTTGGCCTTGCCGACGCCACGACCGGCGCGGATTTCCATGGTCATGCAGCGCGACACCACGTCGCGCGAGGCAAGATCCTTGGCCGATGGCGCATAACGCTCCATGAAGCGCTCGCCTTCGGAATTGACCAGATAGCCGCCTTCACCGCGTGCGCCTTCGGTGATGAGGCAGCCTGCGCCGTAAATGCCGGTCGGATGGAACTGAACGAATTCCATGTCCTGAAGCGGCAGACCAGCGCGCGCAGCCATGCCGCCACCGTCGCCGGTGCAGGTATGGGCCGAGGTAGCCGAGAAATAGGCGCGACCGTAACCACCGGTCGCCAGAACCACCATCTTGGCGGAGAAGCGATGGATGGTGCCGTCATCGAGGTTCCACGCCACCACGCCGGTGCAGACACCGTCGGTCATGATCAGGTCGAGCGCGAAATATTCGATGAAGAACTGCGCGTTGTTCTTCAGGCTCTGGCCGTAAAGCGTGTGCAGGATGGCGTGGCCGGTACGGTCGGCAGCAGCGCAGGTGCGCTGAACCGGAGGACCGTCACCGAAATTCTGCATGTGACCGCCGAACGGACGCTGGTAAATCTTGCCTTCTTCCGTACGGGAGAACGGCACACCGTAGTGCTCAAGCTCGTAGACGGCGGCAGGCGCTTCACGCGCCAGATATTCCATCGCGTCGGTGTCGCCGAGCCAGTCCGATCCCTTGACGGTATCGTACATGTGCCACTGCCAGCTGTCCGGGCCCATGTTCTTCAACGAGGCGGCAATGCCGCCCTGTGCCGCGACCGTATGCGAACGGGTCGGGAAAACCTTCGTGATACAGGCGGTCTTGAGCCCCTGCTCGGCCATGCCGAGCGTGGCGCGCAGACCAGCGCCGCCGGCGCCGACCACGACAACGTCGAATTTGTGATCGACAAACTTGTAGGACTTTTCGCCCGCAGCCGGAGCTGCATTCTTTTCTGCACTAGCCATCGGGCTATCAACCTCCGAAGCTGAGCTTGAGGATCGCGAAAACGCAGGCAAAACCGACCACCGCCGCAAAGAAGGTGTTCAGCATCACCAGCACGACCTTCATGCCTTCGCCATGCACATAATCTTCGATAATAACCTGCATGCCCAGACGCATGTGATAAACGCCGGTCAGAACGAACAGCGCCATGACAATGGCGGTAATGGGATGCGAGAGAGCAGCCCGGACTTCCGCAAAGCTTGCGCCATTGAGCGAAATCACCAGACCGAGGAAAAAGAGAACCAGCGGCACCAGGGCCACTGCCGTCACGCGCTGATACCAGAAATGGCTGGTGCCTTCCTTGGCAGAGCCAAGACCGCGAACCTTGCCGAGAGGCGTGCGCATATCGTTATTCGAGCCGCTCATGGGATTAGCCTCCTAGCGCACCGAGTAAGCGACGACCCAGACGAGGATCGTTGCGATGACCGAGAAGACGACCGTAGCCCAGGCGATCTTGGAAGCGGTATGCTTTTCAAGACCTGCGCCGGTATCCCAGATGAAGTGACGAACGCCGCCCGCCAGATGGTGCAGCAGCGCCCAGGTATAGCCGAACAGCACAAGCTGGCCGATCCAGGAGCCGAACACGGCGTTGACGGCATTGAAGCACTCTTCGCCGACGGCTGCGGAAATAAGCCAGGCTGCAAGCAGCAGGGTGCCGAAATAGAGAGCGCCGCCCGTGATACGATGCACGATGGACATCGTCATCGTGATGACCGGCTTATAGACGGACAGGTGCGGCGACAAAGGACGCTGACGCGTTACGGTCGGTTGTGTCATGGTTCTCGTTGGCCTCTCGTGGGGCTTCCCTGACGTTTCTCCCCCGGAATGCCCACCGACAATGATCGATCTGGCGTACCGGATGGCGGGTTTTTCTAAAAACCCAGTTTTGAAGTCGCGCTCTACGCAATGAACCGGAACTTTCGATCCCGCGCCGGTGCGACCTGAAAATATGGCGAGACCGTGGAATACGGCCTTATGTGCCGCTTTCTACTGCTCTTTTACCACCACGTCAAAGAAGCTTTTTCACGAAAAGACTAACAATTGGTCGCACCTTTGCGACACTTTCACGTGAATGCGGCCTTCAATCGTTTGAAGGCCGCAATTTAAAAAACATGTGTAATTTCATCAACTTTAGCAAAAGCACATCAGGCGCCGAATCGAATCACATAGCTCGACCAGTCGGCTGCCGTCGCGACCTGCTCATAGAGCTTGCGTCCGTCTTCCGGCACACGCGGCGCATTGAGCACCAGCTTGGACCAACTGCGCTCTTCCGCCTTGTCGGCCAGCAGGTCGATGAGAGCCTTGGCGATGCCTTTGCCGCGATGATCGTGATGCACATAGATATGATCCACCTGCCCCGCGCGCAGACCCGATACCGGCTCCGGCAGATCGTAGAAAATCACGAAGCCGACAAGATTGCCGTCCACGCGCGCGCCTAGAATTTCAGTGGCACGGTCCTGCAGAAGATGCTCGGCATAATAATCGTCGGGGCGGCGTGGTGCGCCACGCTTCAGCGCCTGCGCATAGCTGGCAAGCAGCGGCGCGAATTCGTGAGCATCACGAAGATGGAGCAGCGCGATATCGACGGCATGATCTTTGGTCATTGAACATTCCTTGGCCTTCGGGGCGGTTCAAGTCGTCCTTGCTCACAACGCCGCGAAGCAGTTGCGACCAAAGACTTATCCGATTGTAGCCAGCACGGATGACAAAGGTAAAGAAAGAGTTAAGATGGTGCGGAAACTCTTTTTGCGTCAGACGGCGAAGGCGAAACGGCACCATGGCAAACAGAAACAGGATCGCGTTGCTGGCGTCATGTACACTGGCTTTTGGTGGCTTGGTCGCGACAGCCTCTGCCGAGACCACCTTGCGCTATGCCGACACGTCTGGAAACCTCGTCATGCAGAAGGCTGGCGGCGGCGCTAAGATCATCCGGGTCGGTGCAGCGCATAAAGACCCGACATTGCAGATGCCGCGCAAGGTGCACGGCACGACAACAATAACCGCGTCGCAGGACAAGGCTGTGTCCTATATCGTCAGCCCTCCGAACAGCAGTTGCGAAAGCGCCATCGTCCTGCGCGGACGCTCATTCATGTATGGGCTGGATAGCGGCGAAACGCCGGTTCTGGATCATCCGGGCTGTTGAGCCCGATTATCCGCGTGTGCGGGCTGAGCCTGACGGACGAAACTCCACGACATTCTCATCAGAGATAATGGGCGAGGCTGCGCGGACGCAATTGCGACCGCCCTTCTTCGCCTCATAAAGCGCACCGTCAGCTCGCTTGTAGAGGTCGGAAAACATGTCGTCGAATTCCATTTCGGCAACGCCGAAGCTGGCTGTAAAATCGATATCGCCATGATTGCTCGGTATCTGGGTCGTGCCGCAGGCCAGACGCATACCGTCGGCACAGCGAGACGCCGACTGAATGGTGTTGCCGGGCAGCAGGACCGCAAATTCCTCGCCGCCCATGCGCGCCGCAAATCCGCCTCGGGCAACGGCGGTCTTGCGCAATTCGGCAGCAAAGGCTGCGATGACACGGTCACCCAGCGCGTGGCCGTAATTGTCATTTATCAATTTGAAATAGTCGATATCGCAAACCACCAGCGACAGGGCCTGTCGAGACCGCTTCGATTTTTCGATGGCCGCCTCTGCCCGCAACGCAAAGCCGCGGCGATTGAGCAGCGCCGAAAGCTCGTCCGTTTCGGAACGAATGGTCATGTCCGAAAGCAGTTCCCGCATCAGGCTCAATAGCAATAGAAGTCCCGCCGCGACCGACAGGCCGGCCCCGATCGACTGGGCAAAAAGCGCATAGGCCGTATTCACATAATCGTTCGGCTCAGCCCCCGCGCCGCCCGACACATTGGCAAGCACCGGCTTCATGAGAAAATGCACAGCACTGAAGGCAAAAAGCACGGCCATCAGCATATCGACAGCCCCGCGTCTGCTGGAGCGCAGGATGATCCAGACGGCGAGCGCCAATGTCAGAAAATAAGGCGTCTGGTAGAGGAACATACCGAGCAAGGTGCTGCGCGCGATGCCGTATATGGCATGGATCATCACCAGCGAAACAAACGCCAGCGCGCCAAGCGTCTTCCACGGCACGGGCGAAGAATACATCCGCGCCAGACCAATGACGAGACAAGCCAGTGTCATCAGATAGGTTGCAAATGCGAGCATATAGCCGATGCGCGGGCTCGGCATGGACGGCATCGCCAGCTCACTGAGGAAGTAGAGCATCGCAAAGACGAAGCCCGTCGCGAAGACGCGCGCCGCGGCATTGCCTTTCGCATAAACGGCAATGCCGAAAAACGCGAAGGCAAACAGACCGGATACGGTCATGTTGATGATGAGAATGAAATCGGCCCCGCCCATGAATGCCTATTCCGCCTGCTTTGGTTCGTAGCGGCTTCTCTAAAGTAGGCGCTAATCTAGCAGCACTTACTTATACATGGAATATGCGAGGAAACCGTGAAGAAGCGGATAAGAGCAAAGCTTTTTTCTTACCCATGGCGGCGCATAAAAGAAAAGCCGCCGGATCGCTCCGGCGGCTTGTTCTATTCAGTGTTGTCTGGACACGTTAGTTCCAGTCGCGAATGTCCACGAAGTGACCGGCAATGGCAGCTGCGGCGGCCATGGCAGGCGACACGAGATGGGTGCGGCCCTTGAAGCCCTGACGGCCTTCGAAGTTGCGGTTCGAGGTCGAAGCGCAACGTTCACCCGGCTTCAGACGGTCGTCATTCATGGCGAGGCACATCGAGCATCCCGGCTCGCGCCAGTCGAACCCGGCTTCGATGAAGATCTTGTCGAGGCCTTCGGCTTCCGCCTGTTCCTTCACGAGACCCGAGCCCGGCACGATCATGGCGTTGACGCCATCGGCAACCTTCTTGCCAGCGGCCATGCGGGCTGCGTCGCGCAGATCCTCGATACGGCCATTGGTGCAGGAACCGATGAAGACGCGGTCGATCTTGATGTCGGTCATCTTGGTGCCCGGCTTCAGACCCATATAGTCCAGTGCACGCCACTTGGATGCACGCTTGGTTTCATCCTTGATATCATCCGGATTCGGCACGATGTCGGTGACGAAAACAACGTCTTCCGGCGAAGAGCCCCAGGAAACGACCGGCGAAATCTTGGCCGCATCCAGCTCGACGATCTTGTCGAAATGCGCGCCTTCATCCGAATGCAGCGTCTTCCAGTAGCCGATAGCCTGTTCCAGCGCTTCGCCCTTCGGCGCGCGCGGCTTGTCCTGCACATAGGCGAAGGTCGTTTCGTCCGGTGCGATCAGACCAGCGCGTGCGCCGCCTTCAATCGACATGTTGCAGACGGTCATGCGACCTTCCATCGACAGCGAGCGAATGGCGCTGCCTGCATATTCGATCACGTAACCGGTGCCGCCTGCGGTGCCGATTTCGCCGATGATGGCGAGCGTGATGTCCTTGGCGGTCACGCCCGGAGCCAGTTCGCCCTCAACACGCACCAGCATGTTTTTGGCTTTCTTCTGGATTAGCGTCTGGGTCGCGAGCACATGCTCGACTTCCGACGTACCGATACCATGCGCTAGCGAACCGAAAGCACCGTGGGTCGAAGTGTGGCTGTCGCCGCAAACAATCGTCATGCCCGGCAGGGTGAAGCCCTGCTCTGGTCCGACGATGTGCACGACGCCCTGACGACGATCACGCTCGGAATAATATTCAACGTTGAAATCGGCGGCATTCTTGGCGAGAGCTTCAACCTGAATGCGGCTTTCTTCGTTCTTGATGCCGTTGACGCGATCTTTCGAGGTCGGCACGTTGTGATCGACCACAGCCAGCGTCTTCTCGGGATGGCGCACCTGACGGCCAGCCATGCGCAGGCCTTCGAAAGCCTGCGGGCTCGTCACTTCGTGCACAAGATGGCGATCAATATAAAGGAGGCAGGTCCCATCTTCCTGCTGATCCACTACATGGTCGTCCCAGATCTTGTCATAAAGTGTACGCGGCGCGCTCATTGCGAGAGTTCCTTTGAACGGTTCTTAATTTGGCTGTCATATGCACCTGCTGTTGCGTTTCGTCAAGAAACTGAAACAGCAACAGGGTGTCGCAGTAACAATCTTGCGCAAAGCGGGCAGAATTATGCCTGATATTATGCGTCGTAATGCGTTTGGCAAATAAAAAAGGCGGCCACAGGCCGCCTTTTTCAAAGATCTCTGGCTGAAACTTATTCAGCAGCGGTCTTGGCAGCTTCGGCAGCGGCGGCAGCCTTGTCGGCTTCGCGCTCGGCCTTGGTGCGGTTGTCTTTCTTTTCAGAAATACGGGCAGCCTTACCGGTGAGGCCACGCAGGTAGTAAAGCTTGGCGCGACGGACCTTACCGCGGCGAACCAGCTCAACGCCTTCAACGATCGGCGAGTAAACCGGGAATACGCGCTCTACGCCTTCGCCATACGAAATCTTGCGGACGGTGAAGTTTTCGTTGAGGCCTGCGCCCGAACGAGCGATGCAGACGCCTTCATAGGCCTGTACGCGGGTACGCGTACCTTCCGTCACGCGAACCTGAACGCGAACCGTGTCGCCCGGCTGGAAATCTGGAAGCTTGCGCTTTTCTTCGATCTTTGCTGCCTGTTCGGCTTCAAGCTGACGAATAATATCGGTCATCGTCTGACTCCTTCTATGTTCTTCTCAAACAGTCAGAGCGCTCTGCACTTGCCGCCAAGCAATCCTTGGCCTTGCGGCTATGCCCTCGATATCAGGCAGGAGCGGTACACCATTTATTGGTTTACGGACGTCCCGGGCTATGCCCGAACGAGCCATCGCAATGTCGGATTTTTCCGAACAGACGCGCCAATACAGCATCTCGAGGGTTTTGTCACGCCCTGTCAGAATTTTTAATAGCCAGCCGCAATGGTCTATGTCAGAAATATTGCAAAAAATGACGGCTGCGCATGCAAGCAATCGAATAAAGCATAAAGCTAAAATGGGGACAATATGACAAGCAAACAACCGTCACCCTCATTGTATAATGAGGATCTGGCGCCGGCTGTTGAGCGCAAATGGGGCGCCTTCAGTATTTTCAACGTCTGGACATCGGACGTCCATAGTCTGTGGGGCTACTATCTTGCCGCAAGTCTTTTCCTGCTTTGCGGCAGTTTTCTGAACTTTATCATTGCCATCGGTCTCGGCTCTCTGGTCATCTTCTTCCTGATGAGCCTCGTCGGCAATGCGGGCGTACGGACCGGCGTGCCTTTTCCGGTGCTGGCCCGCGCCTCCTTCGGCACATTCGGCGCGAATTTCCCAGCCCTCGTGCGCGGCGTCGTCGCCTGTTTCTGGTATGGCGCGCAGACGGCGGCAGCTTCCGGCGCCCTTGTTGCGCTGCTGATCCGCAATGACAGCATGCTGGCTTTTCACCAGAACAGCCATTTGCTCGGTCATTCGACCCTGGAAGTCATCTGCTACGTGCTGGTCTGGGCGGCGCAGCTCTTGATCATCCAGCGCGGGATGGAAACGGTGCGCCGTTTTCAGGATTGGGCCGGTCCGGCTGTCTGGATCATGATGCTCATTCTCGCCATCTATCTGGTCATCAAGGCAGGCACATTCTCCTTCGGCAGCGAAATCCCGCGCGATGTTCTGCTGGAGAAGACAAGAGATGCAGGCGTATCCGGCGAACCGGGTTCCATCGCGGCGCTGGCGGCGGTTGCCGCCACCTGGATCACCTATTTCGCAGCGCTTTATCTCAACTTCTGCGACTTCTCGCGCTATGCCAAGGATGAGGCGGCACTCCGGCGCGGCAATCTCTGGGGCCTGCCGGTCAATCTTCTGGCCTTCTGCCTCGTAGCCGGTGTCACGACCACAGCCGCCTTCACGGTCTATGGCGAAGTGCTGCTGCATCCCGACCAGATTTCGGCCAAGTTCGACAGTTGGTTCCTGGCATTGCTGGCCGCGCTGACATTCACCGTCGCAACGCTCGGCATCAATGTGGTGGCAAACTTCGTTTCCGCCGCCTTTGATTTCTCGAACACATTTCCGCAGAAGGTTTCCTTCAAGCGCGGCGGTTTTATCGCGGCGCTGATCGCGCTGATCCTCTATCCGTTCGCACCATGGGAAACCGGCGCTGCGCATTTCGTCAATTTCCTCGGCTCCACCATGGGGCCGATCTTTGGGATCATGATGGTCGATTATTATCTGCTGCGTCGCGGACAGCTGAATGTCGCCGATCTCTATCAGGAAAATGGCGAATTCCGCTTCCAGAACGGCTGGCACGTCAAGGCTTTCATCGCCTTTGCCATTGGCGCGCTGTTCTCGTCGGTCCTGCCGATAGCCACCAATCTTCTGCCGAACTGGTGGGGAACCTATGGCTGGTTCTTCGGGGTCGGCATTGGCGGCGGGGTCTATTACCTGCTTCGCAAGCCGGAAGCTGCCCTTCGCGCATCCGCAAAGCAACATGCCTGAAACAGAAATGCCCGGTGAAAACCGGGCATTTTTCTGCGGGACGATACTTTTCAAGCGCTCGATCAGCTTTTGCGCTTCGTCTCCTGATAGACATCCCAGAGATCGGGACGACGCTCCCGGGTAATCCGCTCGGCCTCAGCATGCCGCCATTTGTCGATGGCGCCATGATTGCCGGATGTCAGCACATCGGGAATGGAACGCTCCTCCCAAACCTGCGGGCGCGTATAATGCGGATGTTCGAGCAACCCGGTCTCGAAACTCTCCGTTTCGCCCGATTGCTGATTGCCCATAACGCCGGGCAACAGGCGCACCACGGCATCCAGCAGCACGATGGCCGCCGTCTCGCCGCCCGAGAGAATATAATCGCCGATCGACACTTCCTCGAGATGACGCGCTTCGATCACACGTTCATCCACGCCCTCAAAGCGACCGCACAAAATGATCGCGCCCGGACCGGCTGCAAGCTCGCGCACGCGCTTTTGCGTCAGCGGCGCACCGCGCGGCGTCATCAGCAGCATTGGGCGATCATCGGCAACGGAATCGAGCGCCCGCGCAATCACATCAGGCTTCATCACCATGCCCGCGCCGCCACCGGACGGCGTGTCATCGACCATGCGATGCCTGCCTTCGGCAAAGTCGCGAATCTGCACCGTATCAAGCTGCCATTTCGCCTCGGCCAGCGCCTTGCCCGCCAGGGAAACGCCAAGCGGCCCCGGAAACATTTCCGGATAAAGCGTCAAAACCGAAGCATGGAAAAGTTCGCCCGTCATGACTTCTTCGGTCGCTTCTTGGGCTGATTGCGGCCCTTCAGCGGATTGTCGTCTTCATCGGCGATCAGGCCCGCCGCGAAAGGCTCCACCAGAATGGTGCCTTTTTCGAAATCAATCTCCGGCACAGCCGCTTCGGTAAACGGAATGAGCATCGGGCGCTTGCCCTTCTCGCTCAACTCAATGATGTCGCCGCCGCCGAAATCGAACACCGCGCTGACAATGCCATAGCTTTTGCCCTCGGCATCGATGGCCGCGAGGCCGATCAGGTCGGTCTGGAAGAACTCGTCATCGTCCAGATCGTCGTCCGGCAATTGCGAACGGTCGATGTAGAGCGCCGTGCCGTTGAGCGCCTCGGCGGCATTGCGGTCATTGACGCCCTTGAGGCGCACGATCACCACCGTCTTGGCGGCCCGCGCTTCAAGAATTTCGTAGCCCTTGCCCTGCTCATCATAGAGCAGGCCATAATCGCCGATGGACAGCGGGTCTTCGGTGAATGTCTTGATCCGGACTTCGCCGCGAATGCCATGGGCGGCACCGACGATGGCAAGCTGGATCGGATTTTCTGGACGTGGCATGGTTGCCCCTGATCTGGATTCGGGCGCATCGTCCCGACAGTCGGACCGATATGCGCTGCTGATTAGCCTATCGCTTAGCGAATTCAGACCGAAACGCCAAGAAAAATGCACGGTTTCAGCAAAGTCGCCGATGGAAGCATCAAAGGCAACCAGCCGGTAACCTCTGCCTGACAAACTGTCTGCCGAAACTTCAACCGGTAGATTTCAAGATGGCAATGAATGGCGAATTCCTGATTCCCGCCCGTGCAGACCTCGCGGCTGCGCGTGAGGAATGGCTGAAGACATTGAAAGATACGCGCCGTCTTTCCGAGAATACCATCGAAGCCTATGAGCGCGACTCGCGGCAGTTTCTGAATTTTCTCACCGGCCATCTGGGCGAAGCGCCCTCGCTGAAGGATGTGAGCGCCTTGCGCGTTGCCGATCTGCGCTCGTTCCTCGCCAGCCGCCGCAATGACGGCGCAGGCGCACGAACCCTTGGGCGCGGTCTGGCTGGTGTGCGCTCGCTGCTGCGGCATCTGGAAAAACGCGGACTGGCCAATGCCGCTGGCGCCGGTGCCATACGCGCGCCCCGCCAGCCGAAATCGCTGCCAAAACCGCTGACCGCAGACGACGCCCGCCGTGTGGTCGCAGCCGATGGCCAGATGGCCGAGGAGCCGTGGATCGCCGCCCGTAACGCCGCCGTGCTGACCCTTCTCTATGGCTGCGGCTTGCGCATTTCCGAGGCGCTTGGCTTGAAAGGCGACGCGCTATCCGACAGTTCCGCGCTTTCGATCACCATAACCGGCAAGGGCAATAAGTCCCGCCTTGTTCCTCTGCTGCCGATCATACACCGCGCCGTCGCGCAATATCGCGCGCTTTGCCCCTATGATCTCTCTGCCGACAAGCCGCTATTTCGCGGCGCGAAGGGCGGCGAGCTTCATGCCGCGATCATCCAGCGCGAAATGCAGAAGCTGCGCGCTGGGCTGGGCCTTCCCGACAGCGCCACGCCACATGCACTGCGCCATTCCTTCGCGACGCATCTGCTGGGTCGCGGCGGCGACTTGCGCACCATTCAGGAATTGCTGGGCCATGCCAGCCTGTCCACCACGCAGATTTATACCGGCGTGGATACGGAGCGTTTGCTGGAAGTCTATGACAAGGCGCATCCGAGAGCCTGAACCGGGCACCTTTCACATCGCGGAAGATCGCCTATATTCACTTTATGAAAAAGCTGCTTCTTGTTCTTCTATGCGCCGTCTTCGCCGGGTCCATCACCGCCCGCGCTGACGAAAAGGCCACCGCCTGCTCCGTTCGCGGCGAAAATCTCGTCGATGGCGTGGAGAAAAGCGATCCCGCCCTCTGGAAAAAATTGCAGGCGGAAGCCGAAGCAACGCCCAACCATCAGGGCCGCCTCTGGAAGATCGAAAAGGACGGCATAGCGCCGTCCTATCTGTTCGGCACAATTCATCTCAGCGATCCGCGCGTGCTGGACCTGCCCAAGCCTGTCGAAGACGCCTATCGTTCGACCGGCACCGTCGTGATCGAAACCACCGATGTTCTCGATCAGAAGAACTTTCTGCGCCTGAAGCTGGAGCGCCCGGAACTGCTGCTTTTCACCGATGGCAGCACGCTTAAATCGCATCTGCCTGCCGACAGGCGCGACGATATTGAAAAGAAACTGGCCGAGCGCGGCATTATTCTCGATGCGGTCGCCAAGATGAAGCCGTGGGTTCTGACCACGCTGTTATCCCTGCCCGAATGCGAGCGCGAACGCAAAAGCGAAGGTGAAAAGTCGCTTGACGAATTTTTGGCCGTCAATGCAAAGGCGGAAGGGCGCGAAATAGCGGGGCTGGAAACGGCTGCCGAACAGTTCGAAGCGACTGAAAAGCTTCCGCTCGATTTTCACATTCGCAATCTGATCGCCACGGTCGATTACAGCGACAAGTCCGAAGACGCGATGGAGACGACGACCGCGCTTTATCTGAACGGTGAACTGGGCATGATCATGCCCGCGCTGCGACAGATCGTGCCGGATGCATTGTCCGATCAGGATTACGACCTGTTCCAGAAATACCTGATCACGGACCGCAACCACACCATGGCGGATCGCGCCGTTCCGCTTCTGGAAAAAGGCAATGTCTTCATTGCAATCGGCGCGCTGCATCTGCCGGGTCAGGAAGGCGTGGTGGAACTGCTGCGGGCCAAGGGCTATCGCCTGACGGCGCTCTAGCTCCGGCGTGGCTGCGGAACAATCGGCTTTTGACTGCGTTCACTCTCCACACAAGGTTTGTGACGGCTGGATACCGCGCAAGCCCCATGCGACAACTGGAGGAGCGCGCAATGGTTGATCCCCTCGATCCGCGAAACGACCCCAGAACAAACCCGGTGAATACTGATCCGAGACTGTCGGACCCTTCCGGCATGCCACCGCCACAACGGGGCGGCAGCGGCTATCTTCTGGGTGCTGTTCTGCTCGTGGCAATCATCATTCTCGGCTATTTCTTCTACAATAACGGCACGAGAACCGACACGGCGGCACAGCCGCCCGCGACGCAGAGCGAACCGGCCACACCGGCCCCGGCAACCCCTGCCAATCCGCCAGCCCAGAACTGATTTCCAAAAAAAAAGGCCCGCTTGAGCGGGCCTTTCTCCATGCTCTCTCGAAGAGATTACATATGGATCGGCTTGGCGAAGGTCGCCAGAGCGGATTCGCGCACGGATTCCGACATGGTCGGATGCGCATGGCAGGTGCGGGCCAGATCTTCCGAAGAACCGCCGAATTCCATCAGTACGGCCAGTTCATGGATCATTTCACCGGCATTGTAACCGAGGATATGTGCGCCCAGAACGCGATCCGTTGCCTTGTCGGCAAGGATTTTCACAAAACCATCGGTGTGCAGCATGGCGCGTGCACGACCATTGGCCGTGAACGGGAACTTGCCGACCTTGTATTCAACGCCGGCAGCTTTCAGTTCTTCTTCGGTCTTGCCGACGGAAGCCACTTCCGGCTGGGTGTAGACGACGCTTGGAATGACGTCGAAATTCACATGACCGGCCTGACCGGCGATGATTTCGGCAACGGCAATGCCTTCATCCTCGGCCTTGTGCGCCAGCATCGGGCCCTGCACCACGTCGCCGATGGCATAGATGCCTTCGACATTGGTGCGCCAATGATCGTCAATCGCAACGCGACCGCGATCATCAACAGTGACGCCTGCTTCCTGAAGGCCGAGACCATCCGTGTAAGGACGGCGGCCCGTAGAGATCAGAACGGCATCGGCTTCGAGCACTTCCGCATCGCCACCCTTGACCGGCTCAAAGGTGACCTTTGCGCCCTTGCCGGACTTCTCGACGCCCGTGACTTTCGCGCTGAGCTTGAAGGCAATGCCCTGCTTTTCCAGCAGACGCTGGAACTGCTTGGAAACTTCGCCGTCCATCGCACCCAGCACCTTGTCGAGATATTCGACAACCGTGACCTTCGCGCCGAGACGCGCCCAGACCGAACCCAGCTCCAGACCGATCACACCGCCGCCGACAACGACCAGATGACCCGGAACCTTGTCGAAGGACAGAGCGCCGGTCGAGGACACGATGGTCTTCTCGTCGATATCGACCTTGACGCCCGGAATACCGGCGACGTCGGAACCCGTGGCGATGATGATGTTCTTGGCTTCGATTTCCTCAACCTTGCCGTCTTCGGCGGTCACGGAAACCTTGCCCTTGGCGACGATCTTGCCGGTGCCGATGTAAGGGGTGATCTTGTTCTTCTTGAACAGGAATTCCACGCCCGACGTGTTCGACTTCACGGTCGCGTCCTTGTGGGCCAACATCTTTTCCAGATTGAGCTTCGGCTTGCCGACTTCCACGCCCAGCGTGTCGAAGGAATGGCCAGCTTCGGCAAACACTTCCGACGCATGCAAAAGCGCCTTGGACGGAATGCAGCCGACATTGAGGCAGGTGCCGCCGAAGGTCTTGCGCTTTTCCACCACGGCAACCGAGAGACCGAGCTGCGCGGCCTTGATTGCGGCGACATAACCGCCGGGGCCCGTACCGATGACAACCACATCATAAGACATTGAATTACCCTTTTCAGTCTTTCCTGAACGTTTTTAGTTTGAGACCGGCATTCGTGAGAACAGCCGGTCAGTTTTCATCCGGGGTGCATCCCTGAAAGCGGAACACTTCCCACTGAAGCGGCTTTTCCGGTTTGGCCGCTCCAAAATCATAGCCGTCGAGCGCCGTCACCAGATCGGGGAACAGCACGGCCTGCGCAGCTGGTTCGTCCGCCTTCGGCAGAACATCAGCTTCCGCGCTTTCCTTCAGCGCATAGATGACGCTCTGCCAGATGCTGCAATCATCGAGGTCTTCCGCATTGGAGCCGTCGCCCTTGCAATTATAGGTGATGAGCGCATAAGGCCGCGCCACACCTTCTTCCGGCCAGATCACCATGCCGCTCAGCTTGAATTCCGGCTTGTCATTGGCCGTGATGGTGAATTCATTCGTCGGCGCTGGCGTCATCTTGAGATCGTTCGACTGCAAGGGCTGGAACGTCAGCGTATAGGCGCCGTCACGATCCTGATAGATGCCGCGATTCTGTGTGCAGGCCGCCTGCACCGCAGTCGAGAACACCGATGCGGCAACGACCGAAGCGGCCGTTATTCTGAGAAGCTTAACTGCAACATGCATCTGTCGGTTCTCCTTGAGTTTTTCCGGCAGCAAATCAATTGCTTCTTACATAGCCTTTTCGGTCGCAAGTTTAAGCCCCAGCGCGATGAAGACAACACCGCTGGTGCGATCGATCCATTTCGAAGCGCGCGAGAAGGCCGCGCGCATCTTCGGCGTGGTCATGAAAATGCTGACGCCAATAAACCAGCTGATCAGCGCGGTTGCCATCACAACACCGTAACCGAGCTTCACTTCGGTCGGCGTATGCGCGTGCACGACCGTTGAGAAGATCGACAGGAAGAAGAACACGGCTTTCGGATTGAGCGCGTTGGCGGCAAAGCCGAGACCGAAGGCCTTGGCAAAGCTCTGCTGCTTGCGTGGCTCCTTCGCATCGTTTTCGACATCGATCTTCGTAGCGCCAGCGCGCAGCGCCTTGATACCGATATAGACGAGATAGGCCACACCGCACCATTTGACGATGTTGAACAGATAGATCGACTGGGAAATGATCAGGCCGAGGCCCAGAACCGTATAGGTCACATGCATCATCAGCGCGCTACCGATGCCGAAACTGGTGATGATCGCCTCACGGCGGCCATGCATCAGTGACTGACGCATGACCATGGCAAGATCAGCCCCCGGCGAAACAATCGCAAAGAAGAAGATCGCCATCAGAGAGGCCAGTTCGAAGAGATAGGGATGCATCGCTTTTCCTTTGCTGCACTATGCGCGAAGACCCGCGCAGGCAACCATCAAAAAATCAAAGCCAGAAACATGACACCCAGTCCGACCATCGAGCCGACCCAGATCAGCGACCGGATATAGGGAATGCCCGCCAGATAGAGCGGAATATAGACAATACGGCAGGCAAACCAGAGCCAGGCCCCGTAAACGCCCCATTGCGCTGCATCGCTTTTCAGCGTCAAAGCCAGCGCCAGCGCGATAAAAGCCGGATAGGTTTCGCGGAAATTGGCGGATGCCCGTTCCGCACGACCGGCAATCGCGCCGGAAGGCTTCAGTCCTTCATCGCGGGGACCGGCATTCCAGTCTGTGCCGAGTTCTCGCGTCGCCGTCATGGCCTGAAGCAGCACATGCGCCACCAGCAAAACCACGCTCCAGCCGACAAGTGGCAGGTAGGGCGGCAGATAAGGCGAAGAGGAGAAAAGACCCGACTCCATCGTGCAAATCCCGTTTCTCGCAAACCCGACCGAAAAGCCGCCCGATCATGTTCGGGCGGCTTTTTTTGAATTCCAGCTTAGAGATCGAGAACCAGACGTTCCGGATCTTCCAGGCTTTCCTTGACGCGAACGAGGAAGGTCACGGCTTCCTTGCCGTCCACGATGCGGTGATCGTAGCTGAGAGCCAGATACATCATCGGACGGATGACGATCTGACCGCCGACGACAACCGGACGATCCTGGATCTTGTGCATGCCGAGAATGCCCGACTGCGGCGAATTGAGGATCGGCGAAGACATCAGCGAACCGTAAACGCCACCATTGGTGATGGTGAAGGTGCCGCCCTGCATGTCAGCCATCGAAAGCGTGCCATCGCGCGCGGCCTTGGCCAGACGGCCCAGTTCCTTTTCCACGCCCGCGATCGAAAGCTGATCGGCGTCGCGGATGACCGGAACCACAAGCCCCTTGTCGGTGCCGACAGCCATGCCGACATGCGCAAAGTTCTTGTAGATGATGTCGGTGCCGTCGATCTCGGCGTTTACAGCCGGGATTTCCTTCAGCGCATGGGTGACGGCCTTCGTGAAGAAGCCCATGAAGCCAAGCTTCACGCCGTGCTTCTTTTCGAAGACGTCTTTGTACTTGGTGCGCAGTTCCATGACTGCGGACATGTCGACTTCGTTATAGGTCGTCAGCATGGCGGCAGTGTTCTGCGCATCCTTCAGACGCTTGGCGATGGTCTGACGCAGACGGGTCATCTTCACGCGTTCTTCACGCGATGCGTCGTCAGCCGACGAAGCCGGACGTGCAGCAACTGGGGCAGCAGCCGGAGCAGCCGATACGCCCTTTGCAATAGCGTCGAGAACGTCGCCCTTGAGGACCTGGCCGCGCTTGCCCGAACCATCGACCTGATCGGCGGAAAGACCGCTTTCAGCCAGAAGCTTCGAAGCGGCAGGAGCTGGCTGCATGGCCGGACCGGACGATGCGGAAGCAACCGGTGCAGCGGCAGCCGGAGCAGCGGCGGCGGCAGGCTTGGCTTCTTCCTTCTTCGGAGCCGGAGCGGCAGCAGCGCCCTCACCCGAAATCTGGCCGAGCAGAGCGTTCACTTCAACCGTGTCGCCTTCCTTGGCCACGATTTCAGCCAGCACGCCAGCAGCAGCAGCCGGAACTTCCACTGTCACCTTGTCGGTTTCCAGTTCCACCAGCGGTTCGTCGATGGCGACGGCATCGCCAACCTTCTTGAACCATTTTCCGATGGTTGCCTCAGTAACGGACTCCCCAAGCGTGGGAACGCGAATTTCGGTGGCCATGGTTTCTTCTTCCGTTGATCTTCAAACTTTGGATTTTATGTTCAATTCAGGCTGGAGCAGTTTCGAAAAACCGCTCCAGAACTATAACCCGGATCAGTTACCGAGCGCATCCTCAAGGAAAGCTTCAAGCTGCGCAAGATGCTTCGACATCAGGCCGGTTGCCGGAGAAGCGGCAGCCGGGCGGCCCGTGTAGCGGACGCGCTGATGCTTGGCATCGATATGCGCCAGCACCCATTCCAGATACGGATCGATGAACGACCACGCACCCATGTTCTTCGGCTCTTCCTGACACCAGACGATTTCCGCATGACGGAAACGCGACAGCTCGTTGATGAGCGCCTTGGCCGGGAACGGGTAAAGCTGTTCCACGCGCAGCAGGTAGACATCGTCGATGCCGCGCTTTTCACGCTCTTCGTAGAGATCGTAATAGACCTTGCCCGAGCAAAGCACGACACGGCGGATCTTGGCATCTTTCTGAAGCTTGATGCCTTCTTCGCCCTTGTTGTACTGCGCGTCGTCCCACAGCAGACGGTGGAACGAGGAATCGCCCGACAGTTCGCTAAGGCTGGACACGGCGCGCTTGTGGCGCAGCAGCGACTTCGGCGTCATCATGATGAGCGGCTTGCGGAAGTCGCGCTTCATCTGGCGGCGCAGAATATGGTAGTAGTTAGCCGGCGTCGTAACGTTGGCAACCTGCATATTGTCTTCAGCGCAAAGCTGGAGATAGCGTTCCAGACGGGCCGACGAATGTTCCGGACCCTGACCTTCATAGCCATGCGGCAGAAGGCAGACGAGACCGGACATACGCAGCCACTTGCGCTCGCCCGACGAGATGAACTGGTCGAACACGACCTGCGCACCGTTGGCGAAATCGCCGAACTGGGCTTCCCAGAGAACCAACGCACGCGGATCGGACAGCGAATAACCGTATTCGTAGCCGAGTACCGCTTCTTCCGAAAGCATCGAGTTGATGGCTTCGTAGATCGCCTGCCCCTTCTGGATATTGTTCAGCGGGATATAGCGGTTCTGGTTTTCCTGATCGTAGAGAACCGTGTGACGCTGCGAGAAGGTGCCGCGTTCCACGTCCTGACCGGACAGGCGGATCGGATGGCCTTCCGCAACCAGCGTGCCGAATGCCAGCGATTCAGCGGTTGCCCAATCGATGCCTTCGCCGGTTTCCATCATCTTGGCGCGGTTATCGAGGAAGCGCTGGATGGTGCGGTGGACATGGAAGTCCTGCGGCACTTCAACCAGCTTCTTGCCGATTTCCTTGAGTGTCTTGATCGGAACACCGGTCTTGCCGCGGCGCTGCTCATCGGCATTGTCCGCCGTGCGCAGACCTGCCCAGGCGCCGTCCAGCCAGTCGGCCTTGTTCGGCTTGTAGCTCTGTCCGGCTTCGAACTCGATTTCGAGCTTTTCGCGCCAGTCGGCGCGCATCTTGTCGACGTCGGCCTGGGTCAGCAGACCTTCGGCAATCAGCTTATCGCTATAGAGCTGAACCGTCGTCTTGTGCGCGCGGATTTCCTTGTACATCAACGGCTGGGTGAAGGACGGTTCGTCGCCTTCATTGTGGCCGAAGCGACGGTAGCAGAACATGTCCACGACCACCGGCTTGTGGAAGGTCATGCGGAATTCCATCGCAACCTTGGCCGCGAACACCACAGCTTCCGGATCGTCGCCATTGACGTGGAAGACCGGCGCTTCAACCATCTTCGCAACATCCGACGGATAAGGCGACGAACGCGAGAAGGCCGGATTGGTGGTGAAACCGATCTGGTTGTTGATGATGAAATGCAGCGTGCCACCGACGCGGTGCCCCTTGAGGCCCGACAGGCCGAGGCACTCGGCAACCACACCCTGACCTGCGAAAGCGGCATCGCCGTGCAGCAGCAGCGGCAGAACCTTGGCGCGTTCGGTCAGCGGAACCATGTCGTCGCGGGTGCGGCCGACAAGCAGATCCTGCTTGGCGCGGGCCTTGCCCATGACAACCGGGTTGACGATTTCAAGATGCGACGGGTTGGCGGTCAGCGACAGGTGAACCTTGTTGCCGTCAAACTCGCGGTCCGACGAAGCGCCAAGATGGTACTTCACGTCACCCGAACCTTCCACATCGTCCGGCGCGTAGGAGCCGCCCTTGAACTCGTGGAAGATGGCGCGGTGCGGCTTGCCCATGACCTGGGACAGCACGTTCAGGCGGCCACGGTGCGCCATGCCGAGCACGACTTCCTTAAGGCCCATCTGGCCGCCGCGCTTGACGATCTGTTCCAGCGCCGGGATCAGCGATTCACCGCCATCGAGGCCGAAACGCTTGGTGCCCTTGTACTTGACGTCGATGAACTGCTCGAAACCCTCTGCTTCGATGAGCTTCGACAGGATAGCCTTCTTGCCTTCCGGCGTGAAAGCGACCTTTTTATCCGGACCTTCGATGCGTTCCTGAATCCATGCCTTTTCAGCCGGATCGGAAATATGCATGAACTCGACGCCGATCGTGCCGCAATAGGTGCGCTTCAGAATGTCGAGCATTTCCGGCACGGTCGCATATTCGAGGCCGAGCACATTATCGATGAAAATCTTGCGATTGTAGTCTGCAGGCGTGAAGCCGTAAGCTTCCGGCTCCAGCTCGTTATAGTCGTTCGGCTTTTCAGCGAGACCGAGCGGATCGAGATTGGCATGCAGATGGCCGCGCATGCGATAGGCGCGGATCATCATGATGGCGCGAACGCTGTCGCGTGCAGCCTGTGCAATCTCTTCAGCGGAAAGCGCTGCGGCGGCCTTGCTGTCGCCTTTGGCAGCCTTGCCCTTCAGCTTGTCGGTGACGTGCTTTTCGACTTCGGCCCAATTACCGTCTAGAGCGGAGACGAGTTCGCCATTGGCGGCAATCGGCCAGTTTTTTCTGGTCCAGCTTGCGCCTTGCGCATTCTTCTTCACATCTTCGGCACTATCGCCCAGCTTCGCGAAGAAATCGCGCCACTGCGGATCAACCGAATTCGGATCATCCTCATACTTGGCGTACAGCTCCTCGATATAGTCGGCGTTGCCGCCATAGAGGAACGAGGTAAGGGCGAAAACGTCGTTGGCCTGTTCTTGCCTTGCCATAACCTAATCCGGAGCTTTGCTCCGTCTCCTTGTCAGTAGCTCATCTGCGCGGGCCGGAAGATACCGAAACCTTCATCCCTCACGCCGCCGGGGAGGAACCACAACAGACCCCGGCAAAACTCGTTTCTACGCGACCCGAGCGATCTGTTCCGACGCAATTGTCAAAACCACCCGGTCTATTTGTTCGACACCGAAGAATGACCGCGAATGCCTGCCATTCCCTTAAAGCCCGGTATCCGGCTTCAGTATGTTTTTGTTATGCCAAACCCGGCAGCGGCTTTCGCCGCCGCCGGGATATTCAAACTCAGTCGGTCTCAGCCCTTGAGGACTTCAACCAGCGTCTTGCCGAGCTGCGCAGGCGACGGGGAGACGCGGATGCCAGCCGATTCCATGGCTGCAATCTTGTCTTCCGCTCCGCCCTTGCCGCCGGAGATCACGGCGCCGGCATGGCCCATGGTGCGTCCTGCAGGCGCGGTGCGGCCAGCGATGAAGCCGACCATCGGCTTCTTGCGACCGCGCTTGGCTTCGTCCTTGAGGAACTGAGCCGCGTCTTCTTCAGCCGAACCGCCGATTTCGCCGATCATGACGATCGACTTGGTTTCGTCGTCGGCCAGGAACATTTCCAAGACGTCGATGAACTCGGTGCCCTTGACCGGATCGCCGCCGATACCAACAGCGGTGGTCTGGCCGAGGCCCTCGTTCGAGGTCTGGAACACAGCTTCATAGGTAAGCGTGCCGGAGCGCGATACAACACCCACCGAACCCTTCTTGAAGATATTGCCCGGCATGATGCCGATCTTGCATTCTTCAGGGGTCAGGATGCCCGGGCAGTTCGGTCCAAGCAGGCGCGACTTCGAGCGTTCCAGACGCTCCTTGACGCGAACCATGTCCATGACCGGAATGCCTTCGGTGATGCAGACGATGAACGGAATCTCAGCTTCGATGGCTTCGATGATCGCATCGGCAGCACCTGCTGGCGGAACATAGATCACGGAAGCGTCGGCGCCCGTGCGTTCCTTGGCTTCGGCAACGGTTGCGAAGATCGGGAGCTTTTCGCCCTTCGAGCCTTCCCAGGTTTCGCCACCCTTCTTCGGATGGATACCGCCGACCATCTGCGTGCCGTAATAGGCAAGCGCCTGTTCGGTGTGGAAAGTACCGGTCTTGCCGGTCAGGCCCTGTACGAGAACCTTGGTGTCCTTGTTGACGAGAATGGACATGCCTTAATTCCCCTTCACAGCAGCGACGATCTTCTGCGCCGCATCGTCGAGATCGTCAGCCGAAATAACGTTCAGGCCGCTCTCGTTGATGATCTTCTTGCCGAGTTCCACATTGGTGCCTTCAAGACGGACAACCAGCGGAACCTTCAGGCCGACTTCCTTGACCGCAGCGATCACGCCTTCGGCGATCACGTCGCACTTCATGATGCCACCGAAGATGTTGACCAGAATGCCCTGGACAGCCGGATCAGCGGTGATGATCTTGAACGCAGCCGTCACCTTCTCCTTGGAAGCGCCGCCACCAACGTCGAGGAAGTTGGCAGGTTCTGCACCGTAGAGCTTGATGATGTCCATCGTTGCCATGGCAAGGCCTGCACCGTTGACCATGCAGCCGATATTGCCATCGAGAGCGACGTAAGCGAGATCGTATTTGGAAGCTTCGATTTCTTTTTCGTCTTCTTCCGACAAATCGCGCAGTTCCTGAATGTCAGGATGACGGAACAGCGCATTGCCGTCGAACGATACCTTGGCGTCGAGAACGCGCACGCGGCCATCGGTCATGACGATCAGCGGGTTGATTTCGAGAAGGCTCATGTCCTTTTCGGTGAAGGCTTTGTAGAGGATCGGGAACAGCTTGAGGCCGTCTTCGCGAGCCTGACCTTCAAGCTTCAACGCGTCGGCGAGCTTGTTGGCGTCTTCATCCGTTACGCCCTTGGCCGGATCGATGGCGACAGTCACGATCTTTTCAGGGGTTTCTTCGGCAACGGCTTCGATGTCCATGCCGCCTTCGGTCGAAACGACGAAAGCCGGACGGCCGACGGTGCGGTCGATCAGGATCGAGAGATAAAGCTCGCGATCAATGTCGGCGCCGTCTTCGATGTAAAGGCGGTTGACCTGCTTGCCAGCAGGGCCGGTCTGCTTGGTGACGAGTGTGTTGCCCAGCATTTCCTTCGCATTGGCAACCACTTCCTCAACCGACTTGGCGAGGCGCACGCCGCCCTTGGCGTCCGGGCCGAGTTCCTTGAACTTGCCCTTGCCGCGACCGCCAGCGTGGATCTGGCTCTTGACAACGTAAAGCGGGCCAGGAAGCGTCTTTGCCCATTCTTCCGCCTGTTCGACGGAATAGACAGCCACACCATTGGCGATCGGCGCGCCGTAGGTGTGAAGCAGGCGCTTGGCCTGATATTCGTGAATATTCATCTGGTTGTCCTCTACGGATTCCCGGTTCGTCTGGCGAACCGGTACGGCCCAAATCTTCGACCAATATTGACAGCCGGAAAAGGCCGGAGCCCCATCAAAAACAGGGCATCCGGCCTTGTCTGGATATTACTTGAGCGACGGAGCGATAGCGATGCAAGCCTCGCAAAGACCGGCAACCGAAGCCACCGACTTTTCGAACTCGGCCTTTTCCTGACCGTCGAGATCGATTTCGATGATGCGTTCAACGCCATTGGCGCCGATCACGGTCGGCACGCCGACATACATGTCCTTCACGCCATACTGACCGCTCAGCTGGGCAGCGACAGGCAGAACGCGCTTCTTGTCCTTGAGATAGGATTCAGCCATCTGAATGGCCGAAGAAGCCGGAGCGTAGAAAGCCGAACCGGTCTTGAGCAGGCCGACGATTTCCGCACCGCCATCACGGGTGCGCTGGATGATCTTGTCGAGCTTTTCCTGGCTGGTCCAGCCCATCTTGACCAGATCCGGCAGCGGGATACCGGCAACGGTCGAGTAACGGGCCAGCGGAACCATGCTGTCGCCGTGGCCGCCAAGCACGAATGCGGTGACATCTTCAACCGAAACGTTGAATTCTTCCGACAGGAAGTAACGGAAACGGGCGGAGTCGAGAACGCCAGCCATGCCGACGACCTTGTGAGCCGGAAGGCCGGAGAACTTCTGCAGCGCCCAGACCATCGCATCGAGCGGGTTGGTGATGCAGATGACGAAGGCTTCAGGCGCATATTTCTTGATGCCTGCGCCGACCTGTTCCATCACCTTCAGGTTGATGCCCAGAAGATCGTCGCGGCTCATGCCAGGCTTGCGCGGCACACCGGCGGTAACGATGACAACGTCCGCGCCTTCGATGGCTGCGTAATCGTTGGCGCCGGTAAACTTCGCATCAAAACCGTCAACCGGAGAAGATTCGGCGATATCCAGTCCCTTGCCCTGCGGAGTACCTTCCGCAATGTCGAAAAGGACGACGTCGCCCAGTTCCTTCAGACCGGCGAGATGAGCGAGCGTGCCGCCAATCATACCGGAGCCGATGAGGGCAATCTTGTTGCGTGCCATGATTGTTTCTTTCCTCAAGTTTGATCCAGAAACGCATGAAGCCATCCGGTGTCCTCCCGGAAACGCTTAAGCGCTGCGAGGGTTCGATATGACTCTTTGCAAAAAAACACAACTCATTATTTTGCGACCAATGTTTTCAATCGGTTAGAATTATATGTTCTTACGTAAACGTAAGATAATTGGGCGAAATAATGGCAATTGCCCTCCTTCTCGCCCGCCACCACCATGCCGATGGTGCGATAGGCAAGCCGCCAATCCGATCGGTCATTGCCGCAGCCCGCATCCATATGCACGGTGCTACAATGCTGGAGCAGATACATCCTTCCGGGTGCACCAAGGTTGCTCCAACTATCTGAACCTGCACGCCCTCACCTCCAAAATCGCCTGCGCGTTCCGGGGCAAATGCGCTGAATTTGCGCGGGCACGATAGCCGATTGAGGATATAAGTCCAGTCTGTGGCAATCAGATGATAGGATCAGGAGATTGCTCGCCAGAGAGAGCCCGCAGAATCGGCGAGCCGTACTCTCCACCAAACCGATGCGCGAAACGCACAGGTCTCACCCGGCATTCTCCGGTATCTGCGACAGATATTCGGCGCTCTGCATTTCAAAAAGACGCGACGCGGTGCGGTCGAATTCGAACGCTTCGGTGCCGCTTTTTGCGACGTAGAGCTTCTCCGGCTGCGCTTCCGCCGTGATGAACACGCGGGCGTGGTGATCGTAAAGAACGTCCACCAGCAGGATGAAACGCTTGGCTTCATTGCGTCGCGACAGGTCGAGCATCGGCACATTGTCGATGAACAAGGTCGAATAGCGACCGACAATGGCCAGATAGTCCGTAGCGCCGAGCGGACGGCTGCACAGTTCCTCGAAACTGAAACGCGCAGCACCCGGAACAGCACGCGGCACCTCGACGTCACGCCCCTTAATGCGGATCGCGTCCGGCCTTTCTTCCATACCGTCCTTCTGCGCGGCCCAGGCGGCATCCATCCGCTTTGCCGTCTCGCCGCCGAGCGGAGCGAGATAAACCGGCTGCAAATCGAGCTTTTCCAGCCGGTAGTCGGTGCGCGAATCGAGATTGATCACATCGACATGCTTCTTGAGAATATCGACGAAGGGCAGGAACAGCTGACGGTTGAGGCCGTCGCGATAGAGATTGTCCGGCGCGACATTCGACGTAGCGATCAGCACGACCCCGCGCGCGAAAAGCGCGCTGAAGAGGCGCGACAGGATCATCGCATCGGCAATGTCTGTGACGGTGAATTCGTCGAAGCACAGCACCCAGGCCTGTGCGCTCAGCGCATCGGCGACCGGCGGGATCGGATCGTCCTGCTTGGTTTCTCCGCGCTTCAAAGCCTGACGATGCGCATTGATACGGTCATGCACATCGGCCATGAAATCGTTGAAATGCGCACGGCGTTTGCGTTCGACGGGCAGAAGCTGGAAGAACATATCCATCAGCATGGTCTTGCCGCGCCCGACCTCGCCATGGACATAAAGCCCCTTGACGATCTCCTGCGCCTGCTTGCGCTTGCCGAACAGCCAGCCCAGCGCGCTGGATTTGCGGGAAAGCCGCTTGGTGCAGATTTCCTCGATTAGCCGGTCGTAGCGGTCGGTGAGTTGCAACTGGGCGGGATCGGCCTCCACATCGCCGGATGCTACCATCGCATCATAATGCTCGCGGACGGAGGGAAACGCTTTCAGATTACCATCAAAGGACATGACAGGTTCCGTGAACCTCTAATTAAACATCGGCGGAGCAGTCCGGAGACGCCCCGCCGTGATCGATTGTTTCGGCTTTATATCAGCGAGAAAGCGACAGAGCCTGACCGCCGGTGGTCTGGCCGTCGAAACGGCCTGGACCGGACGAATAGAGCGAAGCGACCGTGCCGCCCGATCCATCGTAAAGCACAAGCTGCTTGCCGTTGACTGCCCAGGAAGCGAGGTTTGCCAGTTCGCCCGGGCAGCGCAGCGGGCCTGCGCGGAAACCCTGACCATATTTGGTCTGGGGCGTAGCAACCTTACAGCTCTGGCCGCCAAGCGAAGCGTTCCAGACGCCTGCGACCGTGCCCGGCGTCAGATCAGGCGCGGATGCGGGCGGCAGGCTTGCAACCTGCGTGTTGCCCGGCTGCATGCTGGGATTGGTCGTGGGCGCGGTCGGGAATTGCGAAGCATCCGGTGAATTGAGATTGCCCTTCTGAACGGCTCCCTGCGGCGCGGCCTGCAAGGGCGCTGGCGGAGGGGGCGGCGAAACCGGGCCGAGATCATTGTTCATCCGGGAGCTCTGGCAGCCGGCCAGTACGATGCCAGCCGCCGCCAGGCTCAGCAAACTTGCTTTCGAAATTCCCATCAGGTTCTCCATTTCGGTCGAGGTCTCGGGGAAAGAGGGCGCGAACCACGCTCTTGCGAAACCAAACATCACGACAATATTGCCGCGATAAAATGGCTATATGGTTAAAAAATCAACACTGCCGCCCGGCAATTTGAGCAGGAGGGACCATTCCGGGTTTGAAATTGCTCATATATTTGGTGACTGGGACAGGAAGGCCACAGTTTAGTATCTGCGCAGATCGAAACGGAACGGCACAATCAGCCCTATAAGCCCCTAGCAAGGTTAGCTTCATTGCTGGCACTGGCAATTTGCCGGGTTTTCCGCCATATAGACGCCAGATAACTCATTCAATGAACCGTGTCGGATGCTTCAATGCAACCGCAGGCAGAACGGAACTACAGAAACCATGGCCACCAGGGCAGCCTTCGCCAAGATGAACGGGCTCGGCAATCAGATCATCGTTGCCGATATGCGCGGTCGCGCAGACCGCATCACGCCCGACGCCGCCATTCATCTTGCCAGTGCGCGTGAAACGGCCTTCGACCAGATCATGGCCATTCATGATCCACGCACGCCGGGCACCGACAATTATATCTCCATTATCAATTGCGACGGCACGGAAGCGCAAGCTTGCGGCAACGGCACGCGCTGCGTGGTGCAGGCGCTGGCCGCCGAGACCGGCAAGCGCGCCTTCACCTTTGAAACCCGCGCCGGAATTCTGACCGCAACGGAACATGATGACGGGCTGATCACCGTCGATATGGGCAAGCCGCATTTCGAATGGCAGCAAATCCCGCTCGCCGAAGAATTCCACGACACGCGGATGATCGAATTGCAGGTCGGGCCCATCGATGCGCCCGTGCTGCATTCGCCTTCGGTTGCCTCCATGGGCAATCCGCATGCGATCTTCTGGGTGGACCGAGATGTATGGTCCTATGAATTGGAAAAGTTCGGCCCGCTTCTGGAAAACCATCCGATTTTCCCGGAACGCGCCAATATCTCGATTGCCCGCGTCACGTCGCCGGAAACAATGGATCTGCGCACCTGGGAACGTGGCGCGGGGCTGACCCGCGCCTGCGGTTCCGCCGCCTGCGCCGCCGCCGTTTCCGGCGCACGCACGCGCCGCACTGGCCGCAACGTCACGGTCAATGTTCCGGGCGGCCCGCTCAAGATCGAATGGCGCGATGATGATCACGTCATGATGACCGGTCCGGCGGAATGGGAATTTTCCGGCACATTCGACCCGGCAAGCGGCGACTGGAGCCGCGATCTTGAAGGCGGCCCGGCAACCGACAAGACTGGGGATAAGGGTGCTGCCTGATGAGTGTGGAAGTCGTAACATTCGGATGCCGTCTCAACACCTATGAATCCGAGGTGATGAAGCGCGAAGCCGACGCTGCCGGTCTTGGACAGTTGAAGGATGGCGCAATCATCTTCAACACCTGCGCCGTGACATCGGAAGCCGTGCGTCAAGCCCGTCAGGCCATCCGCAAGGCGCGGCGCGAAAATCCGGAAGCCCGCATTATCGTGAC
Organism: Ochrobactrum soli; assembly: GCF_003664555.1. Lineage (NCBI taxonomy): Bacteria > Pseudomonadati > Pseudomonadota > Alphaproteobacteria > Hyphomicrobiales > Brucellaceae > Ochrobactrum > Ochrobactrum soli. The sequence continues at coordinate 138,514 of NZ_RCHH01000003.1, forward strand.
CGGCTGCGCGGCGCAGACCGAAGCCGACAATTTCGCCTCCATGGATGAAGTGGACCTCGTGCTTGGCAATGAGGAAAAGCTGAAATCCAACTCTTATCGGATGCTGCCCGATTTCGGCGTGAACCAGTTCGAGAAGGTGCGCGTCAACGACATTATGGAAGTGCGCGAAACCGCAAGCCACATGGTCGATGCCATCGAAGGCCGGGCGCGCGCTTTCGTGCAGGTCCAGAATGGCTGCGACCATCGCTGCACCTTCTGCATCATTCCCTATGGCCGCGGCAATTCCCGCTCGGTGCCGATGGGTGCTGTGGTGGAACAGGTGAAGCGCCTTGTCGGCAATGGTTATGCCGAGGTGGTGCTGACCGGCGTGGACATGACCTCCTATGGGCCGGACTTGCCGGGAAGCCTGCGTCTTGGCAAACTGGTCAAGACTGTTCTCAATCAGGTGCCGGATCTTCAGCGCCTTCGCCTCTCATCGATCGATTCCATCGAGGCGGATGACGATCTGATGGACGCCATTGCCAATGAAAAGCGGCTAATGCCACATCTGCACCTGTCCTTGCAGGCGGGTGACGACATGATCCTGAAGCGGATGAAACGCCGCCATCTGCGCGACGATTCCATCCGCTTCTGCGAAACCGTGCGTTCACTGCGGCCAGATATCGTGTTCGGTGCCGACATCATCACCGGCTTTCCGACCGAAACCGAGGACATGTTCCAGAACTCGATGAAGATCGTCGAGGAATGCGGGCTGACCCATCTGCACGTCTTCCCCTATAGCGCACGCGAAGGCACGCCTGCCGCGCGCATGCCGCAGGTGCGGCGCGAAATCGTCAAGGAGCGCGCCGCCCGGCTGCGCGCCGAGGGCGACAGGGCTTATGAGAAACATCTTGCCTCGCTCACCGGCACGACCCAGCGTCTGCTGATCGAGAAGGAAGGCATCGCCCGCACGGAAGGCTTTACGCTCGCAGCCATTAATAATGGCGCACCGGGCGAAATCATCGAGCGTGTGGTGACGGGCCACGACGGTGAGAAACTTCTCACCCGCGCCGCCTGACCATCAGCTGCATAAACTAAGGCATCGGAATCCATGGCTATCGGTTTCATCAAGAGAATGTTCTCCTTCGGCAAGAAGGAGGTCGAGGAAACGCCGGTCGATCAACCTGCGCCCGAGGCCGCAACCGAAGTCAAACCCGCGCCAGAACCTGAAGCGCCGGAAGCACCGATAGCCGAAGAACCGACGGTTCATGCCGAGCTGGAAGCGCCGGTTGCCGAACCTGTCGAAGCGCAGCCGGAAAAGCCGCAAGAGCCTGCTGCGGTCGAGGAAACTGCCGAAGAACAGCGCGAACCGGAACATCCGGTCGCGGAAATCGAAATTCCAATCGAGCAGCCACCGGTCATGGAACCGGCGGTGATCGAACCGCCGTTTATTGAGCCAGAGGCCGAACCGGAACCCGAAGCCGAGCCAGAACCGGCTCCTGAACCGGAAAAGCCCGAAGAGCCGAAGCCTGTCGAAACACCTGCTCCCGTCGAAGCGGAGCCGGTGGCGGAAATTGCACCTGCGCCTGAACCAGCGCCAGCGCCCGCCAAGCCGAAGAAGGTCAAGGTTTCCAAGGCCGTCGAGGAACAGGCGGAAGAAGCGCCTGCCGCCCCTATCGCCGAGCCGAAACTGTCGTGGTTCGAGCGTTTGCGGCGCGGCCTGTCGCGTTCGTCCTCGTCGCTCAGCGAATCCATTGGTGGCATTTTCACCAAGCGCAAGCTGGACGAAGACACGCTTCAGGATCTGGAAGACGTGCTGATCCAGGCCGACCTTGGCCTTGAGACCGCGATGCGCGTCACCGATGCGCTGGCCTCCGGGCGCTATGGCAAGGATGTTTCGAGCGATGAAGTGCGCTCGATCATGAGCACGGAAATCGAGAAAGTGCTGGGTCCCGTCGCCAGGCCGCTGGAACTCGACCTTTCGCATAAGCCGCATGTCATTCTGGTGGTCGGCGTCAACGGCACCGGCAAGACCACGACCATCGGCAAGCTCGCGGCAAAGCTGACGGCAGGTGGCCTGAAAGTCATGCTGGCGGCGGGCGACACTTTCCGCGCCGCAGCCATCGAACAACTGCATATCTGGGGAGAACGCACCGGCGCACCGGTCGTCTCGTCCAAGTTGGGCGCTGATGCGGCGGGCCTCGCCTATGACGCCTGGGAAAAAGCCCGGGACGCGGGCAGCGACGTGCTAATCATCGATACAGCCGGGCGCTTGCAGAACAAGGCCGAACTGATGGACGAACTGGCCAAGATCGTGCGCGTGCTTGGCAAGCACGACCCGGAAGCGCCGCATACGGTGTTGCAGACGCTCGACGCCACGACAGGCCAGAACGCGCTCAATCAGGTGGAAATCTTCAAAAATATCGCCGGTGTGAACGGGCTGGTCATGACCAAGCTTGACGGCACGGCGCGGGGCGGCATTCTTGTCGCCATTTCGGCCAAGCACAAGCTGCCGGTCTATTTCATCGGTGTCGGCGAAGGCGTCGATGACCTCGAACCATTTGCGGCCAATGAATTTGCCCGCGCCATTGCAGGAGTTGCCTGATGGAGCACCCCGTCTTCGAACGCGATCCGTCGCAGAAGAGCGAAGCCGAGCGCAAGGAAGTGCCACCACTGCTCAAGCTGGTGCTGGAGCTGGGGCCGCTTCTGGTATTCTTCTTCGCCAATGCGCGCGGCGAAACGCTGATCGAACGTTTTCCCGTGCTCGCTTCCATCGGCGAGCCGATCTTTCTGGCCACCGCCCTGTTCATGGTCGCGACGGTGATCGCGCTCACCATTTCATGGGCCATGACGCGCACCCTGCCCATCATGCCGCTCATTTCCGGCATTGTGGTTCTGGTGTTTGGCGCGCTGACGCTCTGGCTGCACAACGACACCTTCATCAAGATGAAGCCGACTATCGTGAACACGCTGTTCGGCGCGATCCTTCTGGGCGGCCTGTTCTTCGGCAAGTCGCTTCTGGGCTATGTGTTCGATTCGGCCTTCCGGCTCGATGCCGAGGGCTGGAAAAAGCTCACCTTCCGCTGGGGCCTGTTCTTCATCTTTCTGGCGGTAGCCAATGAAGTCGTGTGGCGCAATTTTTCCACCGATGCGTGGGTTTCGTTCAAGGTCTGGGCCATCATGCCCATCACCATCATCTTCACGCTTTTACAAATGCCGCTTATCCAGAAGCATTCATTGACAGAGGACAATAAGCCCGCATCATAGTCATATGAACAGCGGGAATTGAGGGAATCGCGGCATGGTCGAAATCGCACACAAGCTTGAGATCGAACAGTTCATCTGCCGCAGCGACAATTATGGCGTGTTGATCCACGATCCCGTCAGCGCGCTGACGGCGGCCATCGATGCGCCCGACGCCTATGCCATCGAAGCAGCGCTGGAACGGCGCGGCTGGACGCTTGATTTCATCTTCACCACGCATCATCATCTCGACCATGTCGAAGGCAATGCCGCACTGAAAAAGAAGTTTGGCCTCAGCATCATCGGCCCCAAGGATGAAGAGAGCAAAATCCCCGGCATCGACCGCACGGTCCACGACGGCGACGAATTCACCTTCGGGCTTTTCAAGGTCAGGGTCCTATCCACGCCCGGCCATACGGCTGGCGAAATTTCCTATTACATCCCCGACGCCCAAGTGGTCTTCAGCGGCGATACACTGTTTGCGCTTGGCTGCGGGCGGCTTTTCGAGGGGACGCCAGCGACGATGTTCCGCTCGCTGCAAAAGCTCGTTGCTTTGCCCGGCGATACCGCCGTCTATTGCGGCCACGAATATACCGAAAGCAATGCGCGCTTCGCGCTGAGCATCGACCCGGATAATTCCGCGCTGAAAGAACGGGCGCTGGAGATCGGGCGACTGCGCACTGCCGACAAGATGACCTTGCCGTCGAGCATCAGCCTCGAAATGGCCACCAATCCGTTCCTGCGCTGGCATGACAGCCGCATTCGTGCCCGCCTTGGCATGCAGGATGCGCCCGACGAAGCCGTGTTTGCAGAGATCCGCAAGCGCAAAGACCTGTTTTAGAGCCGTCGCCCGTGGCGACTGCTCTATATAATTGTTTCACGCATAATCTTGTCCGAAAAGTCTGCAACGTTTCGGGATTATGCTTTTAGGATAAGACGACGATGACCCTTTCCCGCTTCAAAAGCCTGAACCGCGCCGCTCTTATTGGCCTGTCGCTTGTTGTCCTGCCTGCTTCTGCCGGAATGGCTTATGCGGAAGACATCCTGTCGATCGCCACGCCGCCGGAAACGCCGGCTGAAATTAACAATTTCAAGCTGACGGAAGATCTTCTGACGCGCATGGAGAAGGTCCATGCCGAGCTTGAGAAGATGCAGCTGTCTCCGACTGCGGAAGAAGGGCTGGATGCACAGCCTTCGATGGATTCCATGGTGAAGAGCATCGAATCGCGCCCGCAGGTCGTGGAACTGATGAAGGCGCAGAACATCACGCCACGCGATTATCTGCTCGCCTATTTCGCCATGATGAGCGCCCTTGCCGCCGTCGATGCGGAAGAAGAAGACCAGCTCGTCGACGAGGTGAAGGGGATCAATCCCGAACACGTCGCCTTCGGCAAGCAATATGGCGACCGCATCCGCGAACTGATCGGGGAATAGTCTCGTCCCTCCCCCCAGCGCCTCATCATTCTCACCCAGCGCCTCCGCCCCTCATCCTGAGGAGCCGTCGAAGACGGCGTCTCGAAGGATCAGGCACCGAGCTATTTCCCGTTGCCCTTCGAGACGGTGCTGCGCACCTCCTCAGGATGAGGGGGCCGGAGAGGCCGTCAGGCTTTTTGCCTCAACAGCCGCAGCGCATTCATCGTCACCAGCACGGTCGCGCCGGTATCGGCCAGAATGGCGGGCCACAGCCCGGTAATGCCCAGCACGGTCGTCACGAGGAAGACAGCCTTCAGCCCAAGCGAAATGGCGATATTCTGATGAATATTGCGCATGGTTCGCTTCGACAGATCGACCATCGCCACCACATCGCCGACCCGGCCATGCAGCACGGCGGCGTCCGCGGTTTCAAGCGCCACATCCGTACCGCCACCCATGGCGATGCCCACATCGGCGGCAGCAAGTGCGGGCGCATCGTTGATACCATCACCGACCTTGGCGACGATCTGCCCCTCACCCCGCAATTCGCCGACAATGCGCTGCTTGTCCTCGGGCAGCAGTTCGGCGCGCACCTCAATACCGAGGTCGCGCCCGATAGCTTCTGCCGTGCGGCGGTTATCGCCCGTCAGCATCACCGTGCGGATACCGGCATCTTTCAGTGCCTTGAGCCCGGCAACAGCGTCTGCGCGCGGTTCGTCACGCATGGCGATTGCACCGGCAATCCTGCCACCGGCGACCAGCACCGAAACCGTCTTGCCTTCATCGTTGCAGGCAGCGATCCGGGTAGCCAGTGCCTCGGGGATAGCCGACACATCGTTTGCCGCCTTGCGAGACCCGAGGAACAGTTCGGTGCCGTCCGCAGTACCGGACACGCCCTTGCCACCATGAGCTTTGCCTTTCGCGACCGCAGAAAGCTTCAGCCCGCGCTCTTCCGCCGCCGACACGATGGCCAGCGCCAGCGGATGGCTTGAACCTGCATCGAGCGATGCAGCAAGGCGCAGCACCTCATCCTCCGGCAGAGCACCGGCAAGCACGTCCGTAACCTTCGGTTTGCCCTCGGTCAGCGTGCCGGTCTTGTCGAAACAGGCGGTCGTGATCTTGCCGATGGTTTCAAGCACGGCGCCGCCCTTCATGAGAAGGCCGCGCCGGGCGCCCGACGACAGGGCCGCAGCGATTGCAGCCGGTGTGGAAATGACCAGCGCGCAAGGGCAGCCAATCAGCAGGATCGCAAGGCCCTTATAGATCCACTCGTCCCATGCGCCCCCCGCGACCAGCGGCGGGAGAATGGCCACGAGTGCGGCAACGACCACCACGCCGGGCGTGTACCAGGTCGAGAAGCGATTGATGAAACGCTCGGTCGGAGCCTTGGCCTCCTGCGCTTCCTCCACCAGCCGCACGACGCGCGCGATGGTGTTGTCCTGTGCGGCAGCCGTCACCTTCACACGCAGCAGACCATCGCCATTGATCGTTCCGGCAAAGACAGTGTCGCCTGCGGTCTTGCCGACCGGCGTGCTTTCGCCGGTGACTGGCGCTTCATCGATAGCGCTTTCACCGGACAGGATTTCACCATCTGCTGGCATACGGTCGCCCGGGCGCACGGAAATGACATCGCCCACGCCAAGGCTGTCGGCAGCAACTTCCGTGGTCGCGCCATTGCGTTCCAGAAAGGCCGTCTTCGGCACAAGGGCGGTCAGCGATTGGATGCTGGCCCGGGCCTTGCCCGCCGCAACGCCTTCCAGCAATTCGCCGACGAGGAAAAGGAACACGACTGCCGCCGCTTCCTCTGTCGCGCCAATGAACACCGCGCCAATGGCGGCAATCGTCATCAGCATTTCGATGGAGAACGGCGTGCCGTTGATCGCAGCCATATAAGCGCGTCTCGCAATCGGCACGAGACCGATCAGCATCGCCGCTGTAAAGGCCCAGAGCGAGATCGGCGGATAAAGATGACCGATCACATAGGCCACCACCAGGCCGCCGCCGCTGATGAGCATCGTGCGGCCTTTGTCCGTCCGCCACCATGACAGGGGCTTGGACGGTGCGCTGGCCTTGGGCGCCACTGCGGATGGCGGTGTGGCGAGGGCGGTTTTATAACCAAGCCCCGTCACCTTTCCGGCAATCTCGTCACTGTTTGCAGAGCCATCATGATTGACAGTCATGGTTCCGTTGGTCACGGAAACCGACACATCGCTGACGCCTGCAACGCGGCGCACCGCCGTGTCGATCTTCGCGGCGCAGGACGCGCAATCCATGCCCGACACCTGGAAACGGAAGCTGTTGGCCGATGCCGGTATGGCTGCCGGTTCATCCTCATGATCGTGGTCATGCCCAAAATGATCATGGTCGTGATCGTGAGTGTGCCCCGAATGGTCATCGCCGTGGTCATGATCATGGTCGTGACCAGCGCAATTTCCGTGATCATGGTCGTGCGCATGCGCGTCAGGCTTGGGCGCATCGGCGCGCTTTTCGGCGGCCAGCCGTTCTGTGCGATAGCCGAGGCTGCGCACTTTCTTTTCTATATTTTCGGGTTTGCTGCTGCCGTCATGTAGCACGGTCATCGTGCCTGCGGTGACCGAAACGGAGACGTCCTCCACGCCCGACACGCGGCGGACAGCGGTATCAATCTTGGTCGCGCAGGACGCGCAATCCATGCCGTCCACGCGAAAACGAATCTGGTTTATTGCCTTATTCATGACCTGCCCTTCCAGAGCACTCTTGAATTGTACTGAACAAGGTCTACATCCTCTAGTGACTAGAGGAGCAAGAGAAAAATGACAAACAACCTTCCCATTGGTGAGGCCTCCAAGGCCAGCGGCGTCAAAGTGCCCACCATCCGCTATTATGAGCAGATTGGTTTGCTGCCGGTGCCGCCGCGCACGGAGGGAAATCGCCGCCTCTATGACAAGAGCGATGTTCAGCGGCTTTTGTTCATCCGCCACGCGCGCGATCTGGGTTTCGAGGTGGATTCCATCCGCACATTGCTCGAATTGCAGGATAATCCCGATCAGTCATGCGCCATGGCCGATGCCATCGCCCGCGCCCGGCTTGTTGAGATCGAACACCGCATCACCAAGCTTCTCTCTCTGAAGACGGAACTGCAACGCATGCTGGAATGCACCGCCCATGGCCGTATCGACCAATGCCGGGTGATCGAAATTCTGGGCAATCACGACGAATGCCTGCACCCCGCGCACTGATTGCGCGGTGTTGTTTTAATTCACCTTCTCGAAGCGCGTGGCGGTAATTTTCAGCGTGCCGATCTGGGTGCCTATCCGCGCGACCACCGGCGCATAAATGCCCGAATCGCCCAGCGAAGCGAAGGACACGCTGATCCGGCTTTTATTGCTCAGATAGTCGATCGACTTCTTGCCTTTCTGATAGCCGGAAATCGGAATGAACTTGGCCGAGCAGATCACCGACTCGCCGGTAAAGCCATCGGCGGTGAACGATTCGGTGCCGTTGAAGGAAAGCTTGATATCGGCGCGCGTCTGCCCGTCAAACACGCTCAGCGTGCGATTGCAGACTGAACGCGGATCGGTAGCGGGGATCATCAGGGCGCTCAGCGGATCACTGACATTGAGCAGATCCTGCGGCACTGTCTCCACCCATGGATCGCGCTTCTTCACCGGCGGCTGGTTTTCCGAAGCCACCACATTGCCATTGGCAAAACGTATCGTCGTGCGCTTGTTCTTCCGCCCGTGCTTGTAATTGAGATCGAAACCGCTCGGAACAACCCGCCCGTTGACCGCATTGCCAGTCACGGTCACCGTACCTTTGGTATCATCGAAAACGCGCGCAAGGCCGGACGTTTTGAAATTGCCGTTCAGATCATATCTGGAGCCGCTGACCGTCGTTTCGGTTGCCGCGCGTGCAATGGAAAGGCCGAAAATCGAAATCGCATATTCGGTTCTGTAGAGATCGTTCGCCTGTGCTACTCCCGTGGTCAGCGCGAAACCTGCACATGACAAGAGAACAAGCTCTTTCAGCCGGTTCGCTACGGGTTTCGATAAGAATGGCGGCTCGATCATATTCGGCGTTCCTTTCTGCGTCCCGGCCCGGAAAGAGGACCTATGGTTTTCAACCACATTGAGCTGTCAAAAAGTTGCGAGAGATTCTTCGATACAGTATCTGTGTAAGCCAAGCAAAACCGGCGAAGTTATGATCGCAGCGTTTCGTGAAGACGATGCGAATGCCGTAAAACCGCGCTGTGACGGCATCGCGGCGGAATCTCACTTGACTGCAAGCGCTCCTGTCACTATAGAAACGCGACTTTCCCAATAGGCCGCCTGTCCGAAACCGCGCGCCAGCAGCATTAAATTGCTTTGAATGCTTGAATTCGGACATTCTGGTCGGGGCCTGAGCAATTCCAGCAAAAATGCAAAGCAGTTTGCTCAAGGATTGCGAGGAAACGGAACGAGGGACCTTTTCGCTTTTCGAAGAAAACGAAAAGGGCCGGAAACAAAATTGAAGGTGAGACCAAAATGTCCCGCGCTTGTGAATTGACCGGCAAGTCGGTCCAGTACGGCAACAATGTCAGCCACGCGAACAACAAGACGCGTCGCCGCTTTCTGCCGAACCTCTGCAATGTTACGCTGATCTCTGAAGCACTCGGCCAGAGCTATCGTCTGCGCGTTTCTGCCAACGCCCTGCGTTCGGTTGAACATCGCGGCGGCCTCGACGCTTTCCTCGTCAAGTCTGACGACAAGGAACTGTCGCAGCGCGCTCGTCTTCTGAAGCGCCAGATCGCTAAGAAGCAGGCTGAAGCTGTTGCTGCCTAAGCAATAATCCTGAAAACCCGCATGGTTTGTGGGCTTTTTTAAAAAGGATTATGCTTCGGACAGAGACCCAGTCTTGAAGATTTGACAAAAAAGGCTGACAGTTTGTCGGCCTTTTTTGCTGGTTCCATCACCCAGGATAAAAAAATGCCTACTGAGAATCCTGCATTATCCCGGCTTTTGCCGGCTGTATTGGCCATGTGCGTGGCGGTTGCCGCGTCGAATATTCTGGTCCAGTATCCTTTCCAGCATTTCGGCCTCGGCGAAGTGCTGACCTATGGCGCCTTTACCTATCCGGTCGCATTTCTGGTCAATGATCTGACGAATCGCCGCTTCGGCCCCGCCGCAGCGCGCAAGGTTGTCTATGCCGGTTTTGTGCTCGGCGTCGTGATGTCGATCTGGCTGGCCACGCCCCGCATCGCCATCGCCTCAGGCACCGCCTTTCTGCTGGCCCAGCTGATGGATATCACCGTTTTCGACCGCCTGCGCCGCAAGACCTGGTGGAAAGCACCCTTCGCAGCCGCCATGTTCGGCTCGGTGCTGGACACGATCCTGTTCTTCTCGATCGCTTTTGCGGCGGGCTTTGCATGGATCGACAGGCTGACCGGCATGCCTGATTCGTCACTGACGGAACCAGCCTCGTTCCTCGGCCTGGGCGTCCCGCTCTGGGCGTCGCTCGCCTTCGGTGATTTCTTCGTGAAGGTCATCATGGGAACGCTGATGCTGATTCCCTATGGCGCAATCCTCGCCATATTCGCCCCAACGCTTTATGCAGCCGGTCGCGCGACCGCAGAATAAGGCGAGAAAAAAAGGGGCTTTAAAGCCCCCTTTTTTTATCTTCTTCCGCCAACCCGGCGTTTGCCTTTTCCGGCGGATGCCGCGCCCTGCTCTTCGAACAGGGATGCAAGCTGCTCGGTCATTGCGCCTGCCAGCTCTTCCGCATCGACAATCGTCACCGCGCGACGGTAATAGCGTGTCACATCGTGACCGATACCGATGGCGATCAGCTCGACCGGCGAACGCGTTTCGATCTCTTCGATCACGGCACGCAGATGCCGTTCCAGATAATTGCCCGGATTGACCGACAGGGTGGAATCGTCCACCGGCGCACCATCCGAAATCATCATCAGGATCTTGCGCTGCTCGGGACGGCCCAACAGGCGCTGATGCGCCCATATCAGCGCTTCACCGTCGATATTCTCCTTGAGAAGCCCTTCGCGCATCATCAGGCCCAGATTGCGCCGTGCGCGCCGCCATGGCGCGTCTGCGCTTTTATAGACGATGTGGCGCAGATCGTTGAGGCGACCCGGATTGGCCGGCTTGCCACGCGACAGCCAGGCCTCACGCGACTGACCGCCCTTCCAGGCCTTGGTCGTAAAACCAAGAATTTCCACCTTCACGCCGCAACGCTCCAGCGTGCGGGCCAAAATATCGGCGCAGGTGGCCGCAACCGTGATCGGGCGACCGCGCATGGAGCCGGAATTGTCCAGCACCAGCGTCACCACCGTGTCGCGGAAATCCGTATCCCGCTCCATCTTGTAGGAAAGCGGCTGGGTCGGATCGACCACGATACGCACGAGGCGCGCCGAGTCGAGATAGCCCTCTTCCAGATCGAAATCCCAGGAGCGGCTCTGCTGCGCCATCAGGCGGCGCTGGAGGCGATTGGCGAGACGGCCCACCACACCTTGCAGATTGGCCAGCTGCTTGTCGAGGAAACCGCGCAGACGGTCCAGCTCGGCCTCGTCGCACAGATCGGTCGCCTCGACCTCTTCGTCGAATTCGCGCGTGAAAACCTTGTAGTCGATCTGCTCGGAGAAATTGGCGAAAGGCTGATTGGGACGGCGCGTGTCGCCCGGCGTTTCCGCGTCGATATCCTCGCTGTCGTCCATATCGTCGGCGGATGCATCAGCGGCATCCATCTCGCCCTGCTCGCCTTCTTCGCTGGAACTATCCGACTCTTCGCTTTCAGCGGAATCGGAACCTTCCTGGCTCTCATCGCCGCCTTCTTCGTTCTCGTCAGAATCCGGCGTCTGTTCTTCGTTCTGTTCCTGATCGTCGCTCGGCTCTTCCTGCGACAGCTCTTCAGCCATGTCCATGGAAGCGAGCATATCGCGCACCGTGCGCGCAAAAGCCTGCTGATCGTCGAGATTTTCACCAAGACGCGCCAGATCGCCGCCAGCCTTCTGCTCGATCCAGTCCCGCCACAGCTCCAGTACTTCGCCCGCTTCCGCAGGTGCGGCCCGTCCGGTCAGCTTTTCGCGCAATAAGAGCGACACCGCTTCTTCAAGCGGGGCGTCTTCCTTGTCCGTAACCGCGGAGAAATTCGCCTTGGCATATTTGTCGGCCAGCATGGTCGCCAGATTATCGGCAACGCCTGCCATGGCACGCGCGCCGATGGCCTCGACACGGGCCTGCTCGACAGCATCATAAATGGCGCGGGCCTGTTTGCCTTCCGGCGCGAGCTGCGCATGAATGCGGGGATTGTGGCGCGCCTGACGCAGCGCCATCGAGTCGCCAAGGCCACGGGTCACGGCAATGTCGTGCGCGGTCGGGCGCTTCGGAAGATCGGGCAGTCGGGCGCGGTTGGCCGTCAGAGCGGGGCGATCATTGCTGAACGCCACTTCCAGCTCGTTCTCGCCGGAAATAGCGCGCATGCAAGCGGTGATCGCGCGCTTGAACGGCTCGGAGTCCACTGGCCCCGGCTTGCGCTCGCGCGAATTGTCGCCCATTCCTGACATCTGGCCTGACATATGCCTATCCTGCTTCCCATCAAATCAAGGCCCTGCCGCCATGGCGGCGACAGGCATCGTCAATTTTGCTCACGCTTGTCTGCCCCGAAACGGTTTCCGCTTCGGGAGACAGCATCAGGCCAGAACGATATTGGCCGCCGATTCCGGCAGTTCCGCACCGAAGGCGCGCTGATAGAACTCAGCCACCGTCGCGCGTTCCAGTTCATCGCACTTGTTGAGGAAGGTCAGGCGGAAGGCAAAGCCGATATCATTGCCGAAGATTGCCGCGTTTTCTGCCCAGGTAATGACGGTACGCGGGCTCATCACGGTTGAAAGATCGCCATTGATGAAAGCCTGACGGGTCATGTCGGCGACGCGAACCATCTTGTTGACGATCTCGCGGCCTTCCGCATTCTGGAAATGCTTGGCCTTGGCCAGAACGATTGCCACTTCATTGTCATGCGGCAGATAATTCAGCGTCGTCACGATGGACCAGCGGTCCATCTGGGCCTGATTGATCTGCTGCGTGCCGTGATAAAGACCGGTCGTATCGCCGAGACCGACCGTGTTGGCGGTCGCGAACAGGCGGAAAGCCGGGTGCGGATGAATAACGCGGCTCTGGTCGAGCAAGGTCAGGCGACCGGAGGTTTCCAGCACGCGCTGGATCACGAACATTACGTCCGGGCGACCGGCATCATATTCGTCGAAAACCAGCGCGACATTGTGCTGGTAGGCCCAGGGCAGGATGCCATCCTTGAATTCGGTGACCTGCACGCCGTCCTTGACGACGATGGCGTCCTTGCCGACGAGATCGATACGGCTGACATGGCTGTCGAGATTGACGCGGACGCAAGGCCAGTTCAGGCGCGCCGCAACCTGCTCGATATGGGTCGATTTACCCGTACCGTGATAGCCGGAGACCATCACGCGGCGGTTATAGGCAAAACCGGCCAGGATCGCGAGCGTCGTCTGACGGTCGAAAAGATAATCCGGATCACGCTCCGGCACATAGGAGTCGCCCGCCGCATAGGCCGGTACTTTCATGTCGGAATCTATACCGAACACATCGCGCACCGAAACCGTCGTATCCGGCAAATTGGCTATATCCCGCTCAACCTTGTTCATCATGCCTCCAGGGCGGCAGGACTGTCCGGCCGCGACATCCAAGTATCATCCGGGGCATGATGACCGGCAAGCCGGTGGTATGCCCCTTCCGTCGTTCGTTGCGGGCATCCATGCTTGAATCCGCGCCTTCCAGCACGGCAGGAGAATGTCCGTCAAAGCATTTTGCAGCCAGATGAAAACATCTGGCATCGCATAAATGCGGCTTGAGCCACAGCTCGACTTGATCAATCAAAAACCGGCCAGTTCAAGACTGGCCAATCCATCATGCTCTAGCAAAAACCTGCCTGCTTGAGCAATTGATAAGCCTGAATGACATCGCGGAATCTCTCTTCAGAACCGCGGTCACCACCATTCGCATCGGGATGGTGCTGTTTTACCAGCTCTTTATAGCGCGCCTTGATTTTATCGCTAGTCGAATTCGGTTCAAGTCCGAGTGTAGCGAGCGCTTTGATTTCCAGCGTGCGCGGCTTGCGCTTGGCTGTTGCCCCCGGCTCCTGCCCTTTTGCTTCCTTCACGAAATTGAACGGATCGCGGATGCGATTGTGATAGGAAGCCGAGCCGGAACGCATCTTGGCCATGTCGGGGGAAGTGCGCGCCTTGGCCGTCGAATTCGCCGTCGTGGACCAGGTTGGACGATGGCCAGTGACCGCATCCTTCTGGAATTTGGCGATATCTCCATCGGCAAGACCGGAGAAATAGTTGAAATTCTTATTATATTCCCGCACGTGGTCTATGCAGAAGTGGAAATATTCCCCTTCGCGCATGCGTCCGACCGGCGCGCGATGCGTGCCGGGCTTGTCACAACCGTCCCACTGGCAGCAAGGGCCGCTGGACTTGGCCTGCTGCGTCTTTTTCGGGCGGATGCGGATACTGTCGAAAAGTTTGGAGTTCGTGGTCATCGAATCAATTATGCGGATTAAGGGGTTGCTAAACAAGAATTGACATTTCGTCCGGTTGGGCTTTTGGCCATTTCAACTGGGCGAAATTTTGAAGCGGATCTGGTTCCTGTGCGGATTTGCCCCACCTTGGGCCGTCGGGGCTTGAGTCTATATGAAGCACAGCGTGTATATGGGGAGAACGAGCCCAAATGTCCATTCACAATAGCAAACAAGACGTGATGGAAGCGAAGCTGACGGCAGCTTTTGCGCCGGAACGGCTTGAAATCATTAATGAAAGCCACCTTCACGCTGGCCATCATCATCACGACAGCGACCACCACTCGGCTTTTGACGGCTCCGGCGAGACGCATTTTCGCGTCCGGATCGTCTCCGATGCCTTCACGGGCCTGAGTCGCCTTCAGCGCCATCGCGCCATCAACGAAGCCCTCAAGGACGAGCTGAACAACGGTGTTCATGCGCTGGCGCTTGAACCTTCTGCCCCCGGCGAACCGACGCGCCGGTAATCCTGCCTATTTAAGTACGCTGCGGCAGAACGCCAACAGCCACGACCGGCTTTCCATCGGCATCCAGCGTTACGATACGCAGACGCGTCAAGCGGTTCTTCTCCTTTTTCAACACGGAGAACCGCTTGCCGTGAAAGGTGAAAGCCTGTTTCACTTCCGGGATTGACTGGGTTTCATGAATGACCAGCCCTGCAATCGTCGTCGCTTCCTCGTCGGGCAGCGACCAGTCGAGCGCGCGGTTCAGATCGCGAATCGGCAGTGATCCGTCGACAATGACCGAACCGTCCGGTTGCAGCCGCACGCCCTGCATGTCGATATCGTGCTCATCGGCAATATCGCCGACAATTTCCTCCAGAATATCTTCCAGCGTCACCAGACCCTGCACATCGCCATATTCGTCCACGACGATGGCGATATGCGCCTTGCGGCGCAAAAACGCATTCAGCTGATCCTGCAAGGTCGTGGTATCCGGCACGAACCACGGCTTGCTCGCCACTTTCATGATGTCGATGCGGGTAAAATCATTATCGACATCATAGAGCGCCCGTACCAGATCCTTGGTGTGAATGATGCCGACAATATTGTCGATATCGTTGCGCCAGACCGGCATGCGCGTGTGCGGGCTTGCCAGAATATCACCGACGATCTGCTCGGCGGGGGCGTCGGCATTGATCGTTCCCATCGCGGTGCGATGCACCATGATGTCGCTGACTTCCAGCTCCTTGAGATCGAGAAGACCTCCCAACTGGTCGCGATCTTCCTTGATCACCGAACCGTCACGATGCAGCACAGCGACGGCGCCGCGTATCTCCTCGGACGCTGAGAGCATCGAACGCCCTGCCGCCAGATTGATGCCGAACAGCCGCAAGATGACGCGCACGATCCAGTTCACCACCGATGAAACCGGGCCGATGACCGTCACCACAAAGGATACGCTGCGCGCCACCGCCAGCGAAAAGCGGTCGGGCGCGGAAATGGCCCAGGATTTTGGCAGCACTTCCGCGAAGATCACCAGAATGATCGTCATGGCGATAGTGGCATAGGCCACACCGGCGTCACCGAAGAAGGTCAGGAAAATGCTGGTGGCAATCGAGGATGCGAGGATATTTGCGAGATTATTGCCAATCAGCAGCGCGCCGATCAGCCGGTCGCGCCGGCTGATCAATTGCTGCACGACCTCGGCACGCTCGTCGCCCTGGTTTTCCAGCGAATGCATCCGCGCGCGGGACGCAGCCGTCAGCGCCGTTTCGGAACCGGAGAAAAAGGCGGATAGAATGACACAAAGCAGGATGATCCCGCACATGATCCAGAGTTCGAAAACCATTCCGTCGATCTCCTTTTCCGTCCGCGCCGACCGGTTGCGCTATGAAATTTATGCGTCCGCGAGACGTTCCTTCAAAAACTCAAGCACGGCGGCGGGCGGCACATCCTTGGCGATGAAAGACTGGCCGATCCCGTGGGTGAGGATGAAGGTGAGCGCGCCGCGCGCCACTTTCTTGTCCTGCGCGATATAGTCCATCAGCTTTTCCGCAGGCGGCAGACCGCCCGGCACCTCGTCAAGCGACGTCGGCAGGCCAACAGCCTTCAGATGCGCCTCGACCCGTTCCGCTGCTTCCACACCGGCCAGATTCATCTTGACCGAAAAACGATGCGCCAGCGCCATGCCGATGGCGACACCCTCGCCATGCACCAAACGGCTCGAATCATAGCCCGTCGCCGTTTCCAGCGCGTGTCCGAATGTATGGCCGAGATTAAGCAGCGCCCGGTCACCGGTTTCGCGCTCGTCGCGCGCCACCACGGCGGCCTTGGAACGGCAGGATTCGGCAATCGCTTGCGCTCGCGCCGTGCCACCGGCAAAGACTTCCTGCCAGTTTTTCTCCAGCCAGGCGAAGAAATCCGGGCGGTCGATGAGGCCATATTTGGCAACTTCCGCATAACCGGCTCGGAATTCACGCGGGCTCAGCGTGTCCAGCACATCCGTGTCGGCCAGCACCAGCTGCGGCTGGTAGAAAACACCGACGAGATTCTTGCCATAGGCAGTGTTGATGCCCGTCTTGCCGCCAACCGACGAATCCACCTGCGCCAGAAGCGAAGTCGGCATCTGCACGAAATTCATGCCGCGCCGCACAATCCCGGCCACAAAGCCGGACAGATCGCCCACCACGCCGCCGCCGAAAGCCACCAGCGCATCGCCGCGCTCCAGCCGGGCCGCCAAAATGGCATTGGTGACGGTTTCAAGCGTCGCAAAGGACTTGGATTTTTCGCCCGGTGCCACAATAACGGGCGTGGCTTCGATACCGGCATTGCCAAAGCTTGTCCGCAGCCGTTCAAGATGCACCCTGGCGACATTTTCATCGGTGACGATGGCAACGCGCGCGCCCTTCAGGCGCTTGGCAACTTCCGCGCCCGCACGGTCAACGAGGCCCTTGCCGATCAGGATATCGTAAGAGCGCTCTCCCAGCGAAACCGGCACGGTAACACTGTCATGTGCGGACGAAGGCGCATTCATTCTATTCTCCAGTCGATTTTTCCAGATGCCGTTTTTCCAGATGCTGGGCGAGAACCTCGATCAGCTCGTCGGCGATGATTTCTTTCTTCTCTTCGCGCGTCATCATGTGCAGATCGGCAAGCGCATAAACCGGATAGCGCTCATTCATCAGTTTCTGCATGACGGCACGCGGATCGCTGTTGCGAAGAAGCGGCCGGTTCTGGCGGCGGGAAACCCTGTCCATCAGCACATCGATATCGGCATTGAGCCAGATGGAAACACCCGCAGCGCCTATGGCCGTGCGCGTTTCGGCATTCATGTAAGCGCCGCCGCCCGTGGCAAGCACCATCGGGCCGTCATCGAGAAGACGCAGGATCACCCGGCGTTCAAGATCGCGGAATTCAACCTCGCCATAGGCTTCGAACAGTTCGGGGATCGTCATGCGCGAGACAGCTTCGATCTCCGTATCGGCATCGCGGAAAGGCAGGCCGAGCATCGAAGCCATTTTGCGGCCAATGGTGGACTTGCCCGCGCCCATCAGGCCGACCAGCACCAGAACCTTCGTACCGAGCAGACCACGGATGGCGTCGGCTCGCCCATGGAGCCCCGCCTTCTCATGCAGCCCAGCCTTTTCATGTGAATTGGCTTGTTTTTCTATACTGCTCATCAACCTCATCCATTTGGGATGGTTCCACATGAAAAACCGGGCGGCGTCAATTGCTTTCATGGAATCTGAAAGCAGGAATGGCGGCTTTTTGCAGCGACGCCACCGACATTCTTGCTTTCACCGCAATGCCGCATCATAAACGACAGATGCCTACGCTGACGCGCCTCATCGCTTTCGTCGTCCTGATCGCAGCCATTGTCTATGCTGCGATGTATGCGCTTGCGAATTTCGTCGAGCCGCAGACCCAGGAAATGCGGGTGGAGATTCCAGCCTCCAAACTGAACCCAGTGCCGATTGCGCCACCGCCTTCAAATGCTGGAACCGCCGCAAGCGAGACGCCAGCTATTGAAACAACCACGCCTTCACAGGAATAATGATGCGCGCATCGCTGGCGATTGAAAATTTCCTTGAAATGATGAGCGCCGAACGGGGCGCGGCAGGCAATACGCTCGAATCCTATGCGCGCGACCTCACCATGACCGCCGAAGCGCTGGCTGAGCGCGGCATCAATCTAGCGGAAGCTGAGGCCGATCACATTCGCTCGGTGCTTGACGGCATGGCGAGGGAAGGCTTTGCCGCGACATCGCAGGCGCGGCGGCTGTCCGCGCTGCGCCAGTTCTTCCGCTTTCTCTATGCGGAAGGCTTTCGGCAGGACGACCCCACCGGCGTCATCGATGCGCCGAAGAAGCAAAAGCCGCTGCCAAAAATCATGAGCGTCGATCAGGTCACCCTCCTTCTCGACCGGGCGGCGCTGGAAGCAAGCGAAGCGCAAGAACAAGGCGAGCGCATCAAGGCACTGCGGCTTCATGCGCTGATTGAAACGCTTTATGCCACGGGCTTGCGTGTTTCGGAGCTGGTGGGCCTGCCGGTCCGCGTTGCGCGCACCGATCACCGTTTTTTGTTGGTGCGGGGTAAGGGCTCGAAAGATCGTATGGTGCCGCTGTCGACCAAGGCGCGGGATGCGTTGCAGACCTTTTTGGCCTTGCGCGATTCCCTGCCCGCCTGCGAAGAGAACCCGTGGCTGTTTCCAGCCTTCTCCGAAAGCGGGCATCTGGCGCGACAGGTTTTTGCCCGCGAATTGAAGGGGTTGGCCGCCCGCGCCAATCTTTCCGCCGCTGCCATTTCACCCCATGTTCTGCGCCACGCCTTTGCCAGCCATCTTTTGCAGAACGGCGCTGACTTGCGCACGGTTCAGCAATTGCTCGGCCATGCCGATATTTCGACCACGCAGATTTATACGCATGTGCTTGAGGAAAGACTGCATAAGCTCGTCAGTGAACATCATCCGCTTGCCGATTGAGCCTGCTCCGGTTATGAGAAAAGCAAAATTTGCAAGTTGAGCCCGCAGTGAATATGTAAGGCGCCGTAAAACAGCCTTCTTCAGGCACGCTATTGCGGCGATCTCGTTGGAAACGCACGAACAGTCAGGCCCGATGTACAACTATCTCGATTTTGAAAAACCCGTCGCCGATCTCGAAGGCCAGATTCTTGAGCTGAAGAAGCTCGCGCAGGAACAAGGCAGCGTTGAGATGAGCGACGAGATTCGCCGCCTCGAGAAGCGTTCGGCCGATGCGCTGAAAGATATCTACCGCAAGCTGACCCCGTGGCAGAAGGCGCAGATCGCCCGCCACCCGGATCGTCCGCATTGCCTGGAATATATCGACCGGCTGTTTACGGAATTCACGCCTCTGGCCGGTGATCGCCAGTTCGCCAATGACGAAGCGCTGCAGGCTGGCTTTGCCCGTTTCAACGGACAGCCGGTCGCCATTCTCGGTCAGGAAAAGGGCTCGGACACCAAGACGCGCCTCAAGCACAATTTTGGCTCGGCCCGTCCGGAAGGCTATCGCAAGGCCGTCCGCATCATGGAAATGGCCGACCGTTTTCAGCTGCCGCTGATCACGCTGGTTGATACGGCAGGCGCCTATCCGGGTGTCAGCGCCGAAGAGCGCGGTCAGGCGGAAGCCATTGCGCGTTCCACCGCCGAATGCCTGCGTCTGCGCGTGCCGGTGGTCTCGATCATCATCGGCGAAGGCGGTTCGGGCGGCGCTATCGCGATTGCCGTCGCCAACCGCGTCTATATGCTCGAACATTCGATCTATTCGGTCATCTCGCCGGAAGGCGCGGCCTCGATCCTGTGGCACGATTCCACCCGCGCCAAGGATGCCGCCTCCAACATGCGCATCACCGCGCAGGATCTGTTCGATCTCAAGGTCATCGACGGTATCATTCCTGAGCCGCTCGGCGGCGCGCATCGCGGCAAGGAAGCCGTCATCGATGCGGCGGGCGACATGATCACGGCATCGTTACGGTCGATGAAGGATGTCGACGGTGAAACGCTGAAGCAGGAACGCCGTCAGAAATTCCTCCAGATCGGCCGTAATCTCTAATAAAGCCCTGTCAGTTTTGGCATTTCTCATCCGGGATGTTCTTCACATCCCGGATTTGCATCTTCACGTCATTTCCGCCATATTGCCGTCGCGTTAATTTTTAGATATCCAGGCAAGGATTTGTAAACGATACCGTAAGGTTTGGTTGTCAAAATCACCCTTGCAGGAAATCGTCTCTTGCACCGTTCTAACAGACTCGATGCGATATGAAGATCAGAACCGCAATACTTGGAACCGTCATGGCAACCGCGCTTCTCGCGGGGTGTCAGGGCTCGTCCGTATCCGACCTGAGCTTGCGCGCTGAAAAGCCGCTTCCCGAGAAGATCGTCACCAAGATGAAGGCGAAGGGCATGACCCGCACCTCGCCGATTCTGGTCAGAATCTTCAAGGAAGAAGGCGTTCTCGAAGTTTGGAAGCAGAAGAATAACGGCAAATACGACCAGATTGCCTCTTATGAAATCTGCAAATGGTCGGGCAAGCTCGGACCGAAATATATTGAGGGTGACCGTCAGGCTCCAGAAGGTTTCTACACCGTCCACCCGACGCAGATGAACCCGAAATCCAATTATTATCTCGCCTTCAACATCGGTTTTCCCAACGCCTATGACCGCGCCAACGGGCGCACGGGCCAGAACCTGATGGTGCACGGCGCATGCTCTTCGTCGGGCTGCTATTCGATGACCGACGAAAGCGTTTCTGAAATCTACGCCTTCGGACGCGACGCCTTCAAGGGCGGCCAGCGCGACTTCCAGATTCAGGCCTTCCCGTTCCGCATGACCAATGCCAACATGGCGCGCTACAAGAGCGACCCGAATTACGGCTTCTGGAAAATGCTGAAGCAGGGCTATGACGCCTTCGAAGTGACCAAGGTTCCGCCGAAGGTTGATGTTTGCGAGAAGCGCTACGTGTTCAACGTCGCTTCGCCAGACGGAAAGCCACTCTCAGCAACGGATGCCTGCCCGCCATCGGCCAACACCGACGCGATGTCGACGGCCTACGCATCTTATGAAAAGACCTTCCAGAGCGCCTTCAGCGCTTCGCAGAAAGCGCCTGCTCCATCGATTCAGGGTCTGACCGAAGCCAAGCTTGTTTCGGCTTGGAGCGCTGCCCGCGCCCGCGGCGAAAAGGTAACGCGAGAACCGCCGTCGCTCACGCCATCATCGGCTGAAAAGGCTGGCGCACCGGATATTCGTCCTGCTACGCCTGCACTTGCGCAGCCAGCGAGCGCAATTGCCGCAACGGCTCCCGTTGCAGCTCCGGTAGCCGCTCCGGTCACCGCGTCTGTGCCGACACCGCAGCAAAACCCCGCCCAGAGCCCCGCAATGCCTGCCGACGTTTCGCCAGTGACGACCGGCAGCACGGTTGCACAGAATATCGATCAGCCCGCACCTGTGGCTGCACCGGAAGCGAAAAAGCCATGGTGGAAGATCATCGGCAACTGACCTCTACCGAGGCACACATTCCCGTTTATGACCTGAGGGGGCTGAAATGCCCCCTCCCGGTTTTGAAGACCCGTCATCGTCTGGAGAAAATGCCAAGCGGCGCATATCTCTGGGTGGAGGCGACCGACCCGCTTTCCGGTATCGACCTGCCGCATTTCTGCGCGCAGGAAGGCCATGCGCTCATTGAACATGAGCGCAGCGAAACCGTGCAACGTTTCCTGATCCGGAAAAAATAAGGTTCAGTGCTTCGGTGAAAAGCCCGGGATTGCCAGCGGGTTTTCCATCAGCGCTGCGCGATCAGGCCGGTCGAGGCTTGGACGACCCAGAAATGCGTCGAACAGCTCCCGCACATAGCTTTCCGGCAGATCCTTGACGATCATCACCAGAAGCGTCTGCTTCTCACCTTGCGGCCATTGCGGCAAGCGCGCTGGCGGATGGAAGATTTTCTGGACGCCATGAATCACCACCGGACGTTCCGGGTCTTCGGCGATCTGGACGATGCCTTTGACACGCAGCAGCTTCTCGCCATGCGTCGAGCGCAAGAGATCGAGGAACATATCGAAACTCGAGAGCGGAATGGGCGCATCATGCCGCAGCGAAAACGAGCGGATGGCATCGTCATGATGGTGGTGATGCGCATGATGATGATCGTGGTCGCAATCCGGGCCGCAAACATGGTCATGATCGTGCCCGTGATCATGATGATGCGCATGGTCGTGATGATGATGGTCATCATGCTCATAGGCTTCCGCCTTGAGCCAGCGCTGCACATCCGCCGTTTTGGTCTCGGGATTATATAATCCGCATTCGAACAAGGCCGCAAAGCCAGTGCGCTGATCGCCTGCCGTCAGAATTTCCGCACCCGGATTGAGCGCCCGCAACCGTGCTTTCAGTGCCGGCAAACCTGCCTGCGCTTCCGACAGGTCCGATTTGGTCAGGATGATGCGGTCGGCCATCGCCGCCTGCTTGACCGCTTCCTCGTGGTTGTCGAGTGTCGCCGTGCCGTTCACGGCGTCAACGGTCGTCAGCACGCCATCAAGACGGAAGGCCTGCATCAGCACCGGATGCCCCATGATCGAATGCAGCACCGGCGCCGGGTCGGCAAGACCGGTGGTTTCGATGATGACCCGCTTCAGCGCCTTGATGCGCCCGGTCTGCAAGCGGTCGATCAGATCAGCCAGCGTATCGACCAGCTCGCCGCGCACCGTGCAGCAGAGGCAACCGTCGGAAAGCTCGATAACACCTTCGCTCGCCTGCTCGACCAGCAGATGATCGATACCCACCTCACCGAATTCGTTGATGATGACGGCAGTGTCGCTCAGGGCCGGGTCTTTCAGAAGCCGGTTGAGTAGCGTTGTCTTGCCGGAGCCCAGAAAGCCGGTCAACACGGAGACGGGAATAGGATTTGGCATGGCAAACACTTCACACTTTGAGGGCGCGACACTTCAGGAACACGATGGACAGAGTTGACCCTATCAACCCAATATTATGGTGGATCAGTTGATCGCGGTCGTCTTTATACCCACCGCACGCTGCGGGCGTGGCATCGGCACAGGCACCTGCGAAATATGCAACTGGCTCGGCTTTGTGACCGGGCCAGGTTCGGAAACAAGCCCAACCTGCACCGCAACCGGATCGTGATCCATGGCGTGAATATAGGGCGAGTTGATCTTCAGCTTGCCTTCGACATCGCGACCGTCCCAGCGGTCGGCCATGGCTTCCTTGCTGCAAATCGCCTTGCGCATATCGACAGCCTCATTGAGATTGCCGCCTGCGGTTGGTCGCAGCGTCGCAAGCGTTGCGCCGCCGGACGCGCTGGCGCGAAATGCATCGGTCATCAGCTGCGCAGCCTGTACGGCGCGCGCTTCCTGACGATCCGCGCCGAGTACGATGGCAAGCACCGTGCGACCGTTGCGCGTGGCGGACCCGGCCAGATTGAAGCCCGACGCACAGACGAAACCGGTCTTCATGCCGTCCGCGCCGTCATAACGGCCAAGCAGAATGTTGTAATTGGCCTGAATTTTCTTGCCCGCACCCGGATCGATGGCCTCGGTGGCAAAATAATGCGCATATTGCGGGAATTCACGGCGCAGCTGCACAGCGAGCACCGCAAGATCGCGCGCCGTCGTATAATTGTTCGGATCGTGCAGACCGTTCGGATTGGCGAAATGCGATCCGACCATGCCGAGACGCTGCGCTTCCGCATTCATGAGCTGTACGAAGCCAGCTTCGCTGCCACCGACTGCCTCGCCCACGGCGACGGCGACGTCATTGGCGGATTTGACGAGCATGATCTTCAGCGCGGTATCGAGCGTCATGACCGAGCCCGGCTTGTAGCCCATCTTGCTCGGCGGCTCCTTGGCGGCACGAACCGTCATCGGCACCGGAGATTCAAGCGTCATGCGACCGGACTGGAGCGCGCGAAACGCCACATAGGCGGTCATCATCTTGGTGAGCGAAGCCGGATACCAGCGCTGGAACGCATCCTTTTGGGCATAAACCTTGCCGGTCGCCACATCGACGGCGATTGATGGATTGGCAACCGCCGCTCCCATCGCCGTGCCAGCCATTGCTGCGGCAGCAACCAGGATTTTCAACGACTTCGACAACATTGCGCAGTTCCAATCAATAATGGCCCGCAACTTCTGCGGGTCTCCGTTTGCACGGCTCAATTCAATGGTTCCAAATCGCCATCAGGACGACACACGACACGTTCGGTCATATAAGGAGGATTTGCGTTGCTCTTATCTATGCCATGTGGCGAGGAAAAGGCAAACAGGGATTGCCGGATTTCACCGAAACGTCATATCCTGTACCCTTCAAATCACACCTGATACCCATGCATATATAGACCCAATACGGGAGCCTCTCCGAAATGCCAGTGCTTAATCGTGCCGTAGAAACACAGGCGGAAATCGCCGGTTGGCGTCGCCAGCTTCACCAGAATCCCGAACTGCTCTACGACGTGCACGACACTGCAAAATTCGTCGCGGAAAAATTGAAAGCTTTCGGCTGCGACCATGTGGAAACCGGCGTCGGACGCTCCGGCGTGGTCGGCATCATCGAGGGCCGCCACGGCGACGGCCCGGCCATCGGCCTGCGCGCCGATATGGACGCTTTGCCGATCAATGAAACCAGCGGCGTCGAATGGGCATCGAAAATTCCCGGCAAGGCGCATTCCTGCGGCCATGACGGGCACACTTCCATGCTGCTGGGCGCTGCACAATATCTGAGCGAGACCCGCAATTTCCGCGGATCGGTCGCGTTGCTGTTCCAGCCTGCCGAAGAAGGCGGCGCGGGGGGCCTCGCCATGGTCCAGGACGGCGTCATGGAACGCTACGGCATTTCGGAAGTCTATGGCGTGCATAATATGCCGGGTTTGCCCGTGGGTCAGTTTGCCATGTGCAAGGGACCGATCATGGCCGCAACCGACGAATTCGATCTCTTCGTCAGCGGTCGCGGCGGTCATGCGGCACAGCCGCACCGCACGATTGATCCGATCCTCGCCGGTTCGCAGCTGATGATCGCCTTGCAGGGCATCGTCTCGCGCAACACCGATCCGCTGGATTCGCTCGTCATTTCGGTCACGAAATTCATCGCGGGCGAGGCCTACAATGTGATCCCGGAAAAGGCGACACTGTCGGGCACTGTGCGCACGCTGCAAAAGGAAACCCGCGCTTTCGCCGAACGCCGTATCCGCGAAGTGGCTGCCGGGATCGCCGCCGCCACGGGCGCAGAAATTACCGTGCGCTATAAGAACAATTATCCGGTCACCTTCAACCACGATGCGCAGACGGAATTTGCCGAGCGCATCGCCACCGGCGTTGCAGGTGAAGGCAAGGTCAACGCCAATGTCGAGCCGATGATGGCTGCCGAAGATTTTTCCTACATGCTGGAAGCGCGCCCCGGCGCCTATATCTTCATCGGCAATGGCGATACGCCGGGCCTACATCACCCGGCCTATGATTTCAACGACGACGCTATTCCCTATGGCGTCAGCTATTTCGTGTCCGTCGCCGAGACGGCGCTTGCCGCCTGACGTCACTCCAAACTTGAGAAAATCCGCCTACCCCGCTTTTTGCGGGGTTGGCTACCGCCATGAAACCCAGTATGTGTCGAAAATATCCGAACATGCTGGCATCACTGGCAACAGCGGATGGTTTAACGGTCGGTCCCGTAGCTCAGTAGGATAGAGCGACAGATTCCTAATCTGTAGGCCACTGGTTCGAATCCAGTCGGGATCACCACTTAAAAATCACCTATCATAAGGCCAGTTGGCCTGCGAAAAGACGCCACCATCGACCCATAATGTCTGGCCCGTCACGAAACGCGCCGCCTCGGAAGCAAAGAACAGCACCGGACCGGACAGATCCTCAGCGCTGCCGACCCGGCGCAATGGCGTCACCTTGGCCCATGTGCCCGCATAATCGGGCTGTTCCAGCGCCGTGCGCTCATTGAGGATCGCGCCGGGAGCCACACAATTCACCCGAATGCCATGCGGCCCGAGTTCCACTGCCGAAACCTTGGTGAACTGCTCAATGCCGCCCTTGGAGGCCGTGTAGGAAACAAGTTTCGGGAAAGCCAGCTTGTTGCAGCCCGAACCGATATTGATGATCGCGCCGCTCTTGTCGGCATCCACCATCCGCTTGGCCGCAGCCTGCGTGTTGAGGAAACACCCTTTCAGATTGGTGCGGATGACATCGTCCCACTCGTCTTCGGCGAGTTCCAGCAATGATTTCCATCTCTGGATACCGGCATTGTTGACGAGCACATCCGGCGCATCGCCAAACCAGCTGCACGCCTCATCGAAGAAAGCTTCGACCTCGGCTCCAACGCCGACATCACAGGCAAGTCCAAGCGCCTGACCGCCGCCCGCTTCAATCGCCTCGACCAGCGACTGGGCTGCGTCGTCGTCATCCT
Organism: Ochrobactrum soli; assembly: GCF_003664555.1. Lineage (NCBI taxonomy): Bacteria > Pseudomonadati > Pseudomonadota > Alphaproteobacteria > Hyphomicrobiales > Brucellaceae > Ochrobactrum > Ochrobactrum soli. Next base: position 165,105 of record NZ_RCHH01000003.1, read on the forward strand.
TGAAGCTGAAAGCCACCGCATAGCCCGCATTAGCAAAAGCCGTAACCAGATGTCTGCCGATCCCCGTGCTGCCGCCTGTGATGACTGCGAATTCGCTCATGCCGCTCCCTCCCTGAAGCATTTCCGAAACCGAACTTAATCGGTTTTCGCCGGTGGTAAACTGGCAGAAAAGAAAATATCCTCCCCATAAGCAGAATGGAGGGAAAAATGAATCCGGACATCACGGAAGCCAATGGCGCGTGTCACTGCGGAACGGTGCGTTTTCGCGTAAAATTGTCCAATGGCCTGCACAGTGCGCGACGTTGCACCTGCTCCTATTGCCGGATGCGTGGAGCGGTTGCCGTAACTGCGGAAGTGGGCGGACTGGAAATTCTGCAAGGTGAAGATGCGCTGACGCTCTACACTTTCAATACCGGCATCGCGAAGCATTATTTCTGCTCCAAATGCGGGATTTATACCCATCACCAGCGCCGCTCCAATCCAAACCAGTTCGGCGTGAATGCGGCTTGTCTGGAAGGCGTCTCACCTTTCGATTTCAAGGTCATTCCGGTCAATGATGGCGTCAATCACCCGTCAGACACGCCGAACCGCAAGGGATCGGGTATTGTGGGTTATTTGCGCTACACTGAAGCAGATGAAAGTGATAAAGAGCAATAATTACTGCAAATCAGATCAATAAAAAGACATAAATCTACACTATAAGTATTTATTATTTTCCATGGAGTCATTTCATGAAAAAATATTATTTACTTCCGTTTCTTTTTGCTTTCATGGCTTCACACGCTTTTGCTTCCGAAACCGCACGAACCCCTTCGAAAGATTTGCAGATCATCGAAAAGTCTTCGAAGGGAAGCACGGCAAACCGGGGAGGTGTCATTTTCTTTAAAAACCTGGTCCTCATTTCTTTGAGAAATGTTGGGACAACGGATGTCGATCTGAAAAATGTATGCTTTTTTCTCGCCGATGACCCAACCAACAAATCCAAAGTCGATACCGTTGAGGAAAAACTCAACACCGGAATATTAAAGCCGGGACAAGAAATAACCGGCAATGTCGGCTTTTCCGCGCCGGATGTATCGGTATACGAGTTTGGTGGCATCCAGGCTTCCATGAATTGCCCGTAGAGCATTTCCAGCAAAAGTGCGTAGCGGTTTTGCGTAGGATAATGCGTAAAAACAAATAGATAGAGCGGTTCCCCGATTCCATTTTAACCGGAACCGCTCTAGCACCGCCGTTTAATCAAGCCATTCGCCGCCGGTCATTCTTCTCCCAGGAGAAGACGGTCGGCGGCAGCGGATCACGTCCACGAATAATGTCCGATCCCTTTTCGCCGACCATGATCGTTGGCGCATTGGTGTTGCAGGACGGCACGTGCGGCATGATCGAGCTGTCGCACACCCGCAACCCCTCCAGACCGTGCACCCGCAGTTCCAGATCAACCACGGCTGAAGCGTCGGTGCCCATCTTGCACGTGCTGACCGGATGGTGATCGGTCTTGGCATTGGCGCAGGCATAGTCGAACAGATCATCGTCGGTGACCACTTTCGGTCCCGGCAGCCGCTCGGCCATGACATAGGGTTTCAATGCGGCCTGTTGCATGATTTCACGCGCGATCTTCAGCCCTTCCAATGACATTTTCAGATCGCGCGGATCGCTCCAATAATTGGGATCGATCAGCGGCGCAGCAGCGGGATCGCTCGAACCAAGCCGCACCGTCCCGCGTGAGCGCGGATGCAGATAGGCGGAATTGAGCGTCACGCCCGCATTCTTGAGCTTCTCGACACCTGCTTCAATCCCCGATCCCAGTCCCAGATGGAACTGGATATCCGGCGAACGGGCATCCGGATCGGCATACCAGAAACCGCCCGTTTCAAAGAGGCTCGATGCCACCGGGCCCGAGCGCAGCAGCATATATTGCAGGCCCGCGCCAAGCGTGCGGTGCAGCTTTGCCACGCCGTCATAAGTGTGATCGCCAGTGCATTCAGCGATGACGAACAGATCGAGATGATCCTGCATATTTTCGCCAACGCCGGGCAGATCGTGTTTCACCGCAACGCCAACCTGTTTCAGATGATCGGCGGGACCGATGCCCGATTGCAGCAGAAGTTTTGGAGAGCCGATAGCGCCCGATGAAACGATAACTTCCCGCGAGGCGCGCAACACCTCGCCACTCATCAGGGCCACGCCTGTGGCGCGCGTCTTTTCCAGCACGATGTTACGGACTGGCGCATTGATCCTGACCGTCAGGTTTCGCCGTCCCTTGATCGATGCGAGATAAGCAAGCGAGGCGGACGACCGCCGGCGGTTGCGCTGCGTCAGCTGATAGAAGCCGACGCCCGCCTGTTCGCGCCCGTTGAAATCCGGGTTGTAGGGTATCCCCAGTTCCTGCGCGGCGCGGATATAAGCGTCGCAGATCGGCAGCGGTGCGGACGGCATGGAAACGCCCAGTGGGCCGCCATAGGAATGATAATCGTCGTTGAAACGCTGATTGTCCTCAGCGCGTTTGAAATAGGGCAGCACACTGCGATAATCCCAGCCGGTGCAGCCATCTTCATTGGCCCACAGATCGTAATCGGCCGCATTGCCGCGCGTATAAATCTGCGCATTGATGCTCGACCCGCCGCCGATCACCTTCGCCTGCGTATAGCGCAGCACGCGGTTTTTCATGTGCTTTTGTGGAACGGTCTCCCAGCCCCAGCTGGCCACGCCCTTGGTCATTTTGGCAAAGCCCGCAGGCATATGGAACAGCGGATTCCAGTCGCTGCCGCCTGCCTCTAGCAGCAGCACTTTTACAGACGCGTCTTCGCTGAGGCGATTGGCGAGAACACAACCGGCAGGCCCGCCGCCAACGATAATATAATCGTAGTTCATCACATCGTTCCTAAAGCTTTGCTATCGAAAGGCCACCATCGGCATTGATCACCGACCCGGTGGCGAAGATGAAATTTCCGCCCGCAAGCCCGGCCACGATGGCGCCAACATCGCCCACTTCGCCCCAGCGCTTCATCGGCACCAGACCGCCTTCGATCAGCGCGTCGTAACGCTCGGAGACTTTGGCCGTCATATCGGTGCGAATAATGCCGGGACGCACTTCGAACACACCAATCCGCGCCTCGGCCAGACGCAGCGCCAGCCCTTGCACGAAGGCGGTCAGCCCCGCCTTGCTGATGCAATAATCGAGCCTTTCCGGCGAACTCATCACGGATGACACCGAACTGATCGTCACGATGCTGCGCGGAAACCGTACATCGTTCACCGCCAGCATGGTTTTCGCCACGGCCTGGGTGAAAAACACCGTGCCGCGCAGGTTCACGCTCATGATCGCATCGAAATTTTCCGGCTTGAGGCCGAGAAAATCACCGCGCTCGACCGAACCCATGCCCGCATTGTTGACGAGACAGTCAATGCTGCCAAACTCCTTCAACACGGCAGCAATCGTCGCCTCATGGGTTTCGACGGCAGCGAGATCGCTTTTGAAGAAAGCCACCTTGCCACCCACGCCGCGCAATTCGTGAATGACGGCCTCGTCGTTCTCAATATCGGTGATCGCCAGATCGAAACCCTTTGCCGCAAGGGCGCGGGCGATGCCGAGCCCGATGCCGCGACGTCCGCCGGTTACCAGCGCCACAGGTCTTTGACGGTTCATGCCAGAACCTCCTGGTTCAAGTGGTCCGCCACGCGCAACGCCTGCGCGGCAATGGTCAGCGCCGGATTGACCGCCGCCGATGTCGGCAGGAACGATGCATCGACCACGTGGAGATTGAGGTGATCATAGGCACGGCACCAGGGATCAAGCGGCGCTGTCGCCGGGTCATTGCCGATGCGCACCGTCCCGCATTGATGCGACGGCGTGCGCCGGTCAAAGGCTCGCGACAGCACGACCGGAAATCCCGCCGCACGCAGAGCGGATTTGAGCTTTTCCACCAGCATCAGATGCGCTTGCCAGTTGCTGCGCACCCAATGCAGGACAATGCGGTCGCCATCCACCGTCACGCGGCTTTCCGGCGACGGCAGATCTTCGCTCATGGCGTAGAAATCGATCGTGTGTCCGGCAACCCGGTTCAACAGCCATTCCGGCACTCGTGGCATACTGGATTTGAGGATCGCACCCGAGATGCGCCCCAGCAGTTGCACATTGCCGAGCGGCGGCCCGCCCGCCCCGTCCGACAGATAGTAATCGTTGAAGCCAAAGGTCTTCTGGTAGATGCTGTCATTACGATAGCGCGGATCGAAGGCGATCACCGCGCTCGCATTGTGGTTCATGAAATTGCGCCCCACCTGATCGGAGCGATTGGCCAGTCCCGACCGCAACAGGAGCGCCGCCGATTGCACCGCACCGGCGGACAGAATGACCAGCTTCGGGCGCAGGACCAGCGCCTCACCGTTCTTCACATAATGCACGGTGGCAATGGTCTTGCCATCCGGCCCGGCTTCCAGCCGTGTCACCCGTGCGGAAGTTTCGAGCTGGACATTGGGATGCTTGAGGGCAACCGCGAGCGGACAGGTTTCCGCATCCATCTTGCCGTCATTGCTATTCGGATGCGCATCCCACGGCGTTTTGGCCTTTGCCAGCCAACGGTCGATATCGACCCCCAGCGGCAGCGATGCCGGATGCAATCCCGCTTTCTTCAACCGCGCCCGCACATCGGCAATGGCTGGTTCGTCGCGGATCGCCGGATAGGGATAAGACTTTGAATGATCTGGCTCGGTCGGATCACCGCCCAGTTCACCGCGCACCTGAAACAGCTGTTCGGCGCGGCTATACCACGGCTCCAGTTCTTCATAGGAAAAGGGCCAAGCGGGCGAGACCCCTTCCAGATGCGCCATCTCGGCAAAATCCTCGCGGCGATAGCGGATCAGCACCGCGCCAAAGAATTTGGAATTGCCGCCAACATTGTAATAATTGCCGGGATTGAACGGCGTACCGTTCGTCTCGTACCAGAACTCTTTCGGGCGAAAGAAGCCTTGTTGGAAAATAGCGCGCGGGTCACGGTTTTCCGGCCTGTCCGGCAAATGCTCCCCCGCCTCAAGGATGAGAATGCCGGCACCCGACGCCGCAAGACCGGCGGCCATCGTCGCGCCGCCGATACCCGATCCGATTATGACGATATCCGGCTGTCCTCCCAAAGCCGTCTCCTCCTATTTTGCCTGTGGCATCCACATGGCCGTCCGCGCACCGATATGCATATTGAGTGTCTTGGTCTCGGTGTAATCCTCCACCGCATGACGGCCCAATTCGCGCCCCAGACCCGACTGGCGATAACCGCCGAAAGGCAGTTCCGGCGTGCCGTCCATGAATGTGTTCATCCAGACTGTGCCAGCACGCACCTTGCGCCCGATGGTCATGCAGGTATCGAAATCACGGCTCCACACGCCTGCCGAAAGACCGTAATCGACCGCATTGGCAATCGAGATTGCGTCATCCACGCTGTCGAAGGACAATACCGACAGAACCGGCCCGAACACTTCTTCACGCGCCACGGCCATGTCGGCCTTCACACCGGACAGAATGGTCGGCCCCATATATTGGCCGAGGCCGAGATCCAGAACTTCACCGCCATGCGCCAGCGTTGCACCGGCCTTTCTGGCCTGATCGACATAGGCGCCAACCTTGCTCAGATGTTGCGGCGTGATGATCGCGCCCACCTGTGTGCTGACATCGAGCGGATCGCCGACAATGACCTTTTTCGACAGATCGGCGACGCGCCCGACAATCTCATCGACAATCGAGCGATGCACGATCAGCCGCGAACCGGCATTGCAGCATTCGCCCGCATTAAACCACGCGCCGAACACTGCCGCGTCGATGAAGGCATCCATATCCGCATCCGGGAACAGGATTTGCGGGTTCTTGCCGCCAAGCTCCAGCGACACTTTTTTCAGGGTCTGAGCGGCATTGGCCATGGTCAGCTTGCCGACGCCAGTGGAACCAGTAAACGACACCATGTCCACATCCGAATGCGTGCTCATATGCTGGCCGACATCCGCACCCGTTCCGGTGACGATGTTGACGACGCCATCCGGCACGCCCGCCTCGGCCAGAATTTCACCCAGCACCAGCGTCGAGCCGGAGGTGAGTTCCGACGGCTTGACGACCGCTGTGCAGCCTGCAGCCAACGCGAAAGGAAGCTTCTGTCCGACGATCAGGAACGGAAAGTTCCACGGCGTGATAATGGAGACAACACCAATCGCCTCACGCAGCACGACACCCAAAGTACCATCGCCCAGCGTGTTATAGCTTTCGCCGTGCAGATCACGCGCAAGCGCTGCCGCGTAGCGCCAGATATCGACGGAACCGGCGATTTCGCCGCGCACCTGACTGATCGGCTTTCCAGCTTCAATCGCATCGAGATAGGCAAGCTCTTCGGCCCGCGCCTCGATCAGATCGGCAGCCTTCAGCAAGACCAGCGAGCGCTGCGAAGCCGTTTTGGAAGACCAGCGCCCGTCATCGAAAGCCTTGCGCGCGCTTGCTACGGCGCGTTCCACATCCGCCTTGTTGCCCGCCGGATAACGGCTCACCGTGACACCATGGCCGGGGGCCACGCGCTCAATGGTCTGGCCGCTCTGGCTGCCCACCCATTTGCCATCGATCAGCATGGAGAATTCGCGGACGGCCAGTCCGGCCAGCGGTTGCGGCTTTACAATCGTGCTCATCACCATTTTCCTTCAAAATTCGCTTCGCGCTTTTCGTTGAACGAGCGCACGCCTTCCTTCAGATCGCCGGTCTTGGCGACAAGGATGGAACCCAGCGCCTCGACAGCGGTTCCGTTGTCCTCGCCATTGGCGACGGACAGCATCAGTTTGGAAATTTCCAGTGCAGCCGGTCCGCGTTGTGCCACCCGCGCCGCATAATCCTGCGCCGCCTGCAAGGCTGCGCCCGTCTCCACAACGGCATCGACCAGCCCATGCGAGAGCGCTTCCTCAGCCGTGAACATCTCGCCGCCCAACACCATGCGCCGCACGATCTGCGCACCAAAACGGCGCACAAGACGCTGCGTGCCCGACCAGCCGGGGATCATGCCAAGCGATGTTTCCGGCAGACCGATCTTCGCCTGTTTTTCGACAATGCGGATATCGGCGGCGCCTGCCAATTCCAGCCCGCCGCCCAGAGCATGACCATTCATTGCCGCGATCAAGGGCACACGCAAAGTCGCAAGCCGCTCGAACACCCGATGCCCATAGCGCACCCAGGCATGGCCGAATTCCTGCGGTTCCATGCCGCCCCAGGCCTTGATGTCGCCTCCGGCAGAAAAGGCTTTGCCCTCACCCGTCAGGATTGCAACCCGCACAGTGCTGTCCGCCTCCACCCGGTCACAGGCGGCAGAGAGTTCCTGCAAAAGCTCGATATCAAACGCATTGAGCTTTTCGGGCCGCCTGATGGTCATGACCGCGATGTGGTTCTCGGTCGAAATTTCTATCCGATCAGCCATGTCACGCCTCCAGCTTTCGCGCCGGTTTTTGCGGCAGCGTGAGGCCAATCGGCTCCTCGCGGAACAGCGCTTCGTCCATGGTCTTGAGCTGGTCGGAAACGATCAGCGGAAATTCCGACTGGTCGAGAATATGCGCCTGCAAATCGACGCCCGGCGCAATCTCGGTGAGCACGATACCTTCCGGCGTCAGCTTCATCACAGCGCGTTCCGTAACATAGGTGATATCCTGCCCCTGCGTGACACTGCGGGAGCCCGAGAAGGTGACATGCTCGACTTGCGTGACCAGTTTTTTCAGCTTGCCTTCTTTTTCGATCACCAGCTTACCGTCAGCGACCGACAATTTCGCACCCGCATTGAACATGCCGGAGAAGACAATCTTCCTGGCGCGTGCGGTAATGTCGACAAAGCCGCCCGCTCCCGCCGTGACATGCGGACGGAATGAAAGTTTCGACACATTGACCGAACCGTCGCGCCCGATCTCAAGGAACGAGAGCAGCGAGGCATCAAAACCGGCACCCTGAAAATAGGTGAACTGATAGGGTGACGGCATATAGGCATCGGCATTGGACGCGCAGCCGAAAGCGAAGTCCAGAAGCGGCACGCCGCCGACAGCACCCTGCTCAATCACCCATGTCACGGCACCGTGCAGGCCTTCTTCCAGCAAAATGCGTGGCACATTGGCGGAAATGCCGAAGCCGAGATTGACCGCGCTGCCCGCGTGCAATTCCTGCGCGACACGCCGTGCAATCGTTTTTTGAATATTGAATTCGGCGAGACGGAACGTATCCAGCGGACGGAAAATCTCGCCCGAAATCGCCGGGTCGTACAGCGTCTGCGTCGTCTGCTTCTGGTCGGGATCGACCACGATATAATCGACCAGAACGCCCGGCACGCGCACGTCATGCGGCTTCAGCGTGCCTTCCTTGGCAATGCGCTTGACCTGCGCAATGACGATGCCGCCATTGTTGCGCGCGGCCAGCGCCTGATCGAGACCGCCGAGATAAGCGCCTTCATGCTCATAGGTGAGGTTGCCGCGTTCATCCGCCGTCGTCGCGCGAATGATCGCCACCTGCGGGATGATGGCGGGGAAATAAAGCCAGTCCTCGCCTTCGAAGCTGACATGTTTCACCACCGGCTCTTGTGTAGCCTTGTCATTCATCGCCGTACCCTGACGCTTGGGATCGACGAATGTATCGAGCCCTACCTTGGTCAGCACGCCGGGGCGCTTAGCCGCCGCTTCACGGTGCATGTCGAACAAAATGCCGGATGGGACATTATAGGCCGGAATCTCATTATTGGTGATCATCTGCCAGATCAGCGGCGGTTCGGCACTCGACGGGCCGGACGGATAGGAACCTCCGATGATCTTCTTCAACAAACCGGGCTTGGCGATGTAATCGACGCCCTTGATGCCGCTCATATCGCCCGCCGCAATTGGATGCAGCGTGGTGATGTTCTTGGGATGGCCGGTTTCGTCGAACCGCTCGCCAATCGCTTTCAGCGTCAGGTCGGGACAGCCAAGACCGCTTGATGAGGAGACCGAAACGACAGCATTGTCGGGGATGAGTGCAGCCGCTTCCGCAGCCGAAATATGCTTGTTCATGGTGTTCAGAGTCCAGATTGAACGGCGGTTGCCTTACCAGTCTTGGCGGCTTCCGCGACCGCAAGCCCGGTGGCGAGCGACCAGATGCCGTCTTCCAGTGTTGCAGAAGGCTGGACCTTGCCAGCAATGGCATCATGGAAAGCCTGCAAGGCGGTTTCGTAGAGATTTTTCTGGTCGAGCGGCAATTCGTGCTCACCGTTTTGATCACGCAGCAGCACGGTGCCGACCGGCTTTTGCGTCATCACATTGCGCGCCACCAGCGAGCCTTCGCTGCCATGCACTTCAAAGCCCGTTTCGTCATATTTGGCGGTGAAAGCATCGTGGAACTGGGCAATCGCGCCGGAGGAGAAGCGCAGCACACCCATCACACCGTCTTCCAGACCATCGCCGCTGAGGCCCCCCTGCTGGCTGAAAGCCAAGGCTTCGACCGGGTTTTCGCCCAGCACAAAACGCAGCGTGTCCGCGTCGTGCACGGTGATATCGAGGATGACGCCGCCACCGGCATCTGGTCGTTGAATGCGCCAGCCCTGCAAATGCGGCGGCAGGTAAACCGCATGGAAAACCCGCGCCCCAAGCACCTTGCCGATCCTGCCTTGGGCGATGGCGTCGCGCATAGCGCGGTGGCTTGCAGCATTGCGCAGATGATGGTTGGTGCCAGCCACAACGCCTGCCTCGCGCACGGCCTTCAACATGGCATGGGCATCGCCAAGGGTCAGCGCCAGCGGCTTTTCGCACAGAATGTGCTTGCCGGCCTTTGCTGCGGCAATCGCCTGATCTCGATGCAGTTCATTGGTGGTGGAGATATAGACCGCTTCGATTTCAGGATCGGCAAGCAGCGCATCAAGGCTTGTCACCGAGCGGGCAATCCCGTTTTCGCGCGCATAGGTTTCGCCGCGCGCGGCATTGGTGCTGTAAACCGAAACGACTTCGCCGCCGGTCGCGCGAATGGCTCCGATCACCCATTCCTTCGCAATCGTGCTTGCGCCTATAAGGCCCCACTTTGCCATTGGTGTTTCTCCTCCTTTTTGGTCTGCGCGCCACAGCTTGCGCGCACCGCAAGACGCACCGCCAAACGCTGCGCCTCCGCCTCCACCCGTTCCGAGTTGATCTGCTTCAACAGAAGCTGTGCCGCCCGTTCGCCCATCCCCTGCGGATCGACCGACACCGTTGTTAATGCGGGCACCGCCGTCTTTGCTTCGATCACATCGTCAAAGCCGACCACGCCGAAATCGCGACCCGGTTCCAGATGCGCGGCGCGCAGGCCGTCACAAACACCAAACGCCACCGCATCGTTGAAACACACCGTGGCCGTTGGTTTTGCGCCGTGCAGCAACATGCGCTCGACTGCTTCCACACCACCTGCCCGCGACGGCGCCGATGTGAAGATCAGCGCCTCGTCAAAGGCGAGACCCGCCTGCTCCAGACCAGCGCGATATCCGGAAACACGCTCCGAAAACACCGCGGTATCCGCATAGCCGCCCATGAAGGCGATGTTCCTGTGACCAAGACCGACCAGATGCTCGACGGCCTTCGCGACACCGCCGCGATTGTCGGACAGAATGGACGAAACGCCGGAACCCGGCACATCGCGCACCATCTGCACGACCGGCAGGCCGCTTTTCGCCAGCGGCTTCAGATCGCCTGATTCCGTACCGCGCGCCGGTGAAACGATCAGCCCCGCAATGCCATGTTCCCGCATGGAGGCGATCACCTCACGCTGGCGGTCGATGCTTTCGCCGGTATTGGCCAAAAACTGCACATAGCCCGCCGACTGCATCACGCGGTCTATGCCCACCGCCAGTTCGGCAAAGAAGCTGTTGGTCAGATCATTGACGACCAGCCCGATGATCTTGGATTTGGCCTGACGCAGATTTGCGGCGCTGCGGTTATAGACATAACCGAGCTTTTCGATTGCCGCCTGTACCTTGACCCGCGTTTCAGCGTGAACCAGCGGACTGTCACGCAGCACGAGCGACACGGTCGATTTGGACACGCCTGCCTCGCGTGCAATATCGATGACCGTAACGCTGCTCTTGTTCATGGCTTTCCTCGACTTCTGCCGCTAAGTTAATTGGAACGTTCCAAAATTGTCAATTAGATAAATTTAGCCGTAATATTGCCATGATATCGCCTTGTTGTTTGGCCCTTTTTAGGCGGAATTCTCAAGATAATGGGCTATATCTGTTTGAAATAGGCTTATTCCTTGCCATTTGGAACGTTCTAAATTATCAAGACTGAGGTTCATGGGAGGACGATGATGGGCGTTGCATTCGACACTATGCTGACCTTGCCGAAGGCCGGTGGAACCCTGCTTCCATATCGGCTTGTCGGAACGCCGACCGAAAGACCGTCCGCTCCCCCGCAATTCAATCGCATCGCCTATGCGGCAGCGCATGTTGTCTCCGACCCGCGAAAAGATACGACGCCCTGGAGCAATCCCGCGCTCGACTGGGATGCGACCATGGCTTTTCGGCATCATCTCTGGAGTCTCGGTTTCAGGATCGCCGAAGCGATGGACACATCGCAGCGCGGCATGGGCCTCAACTGGGCGGGCGCGCAGGAGCTGATCCGCCGCTCGCTGGCTGAAAGCAAGACCGTAGCGGGTACCGATCTCGCCTGCGGTGCTGGCACCGACCATCTCGATCCGGCGGATGCCAAGAGCCTTGATGACATCATCAAGGCCTACGAAACACAGGCTGGTTTCATCGAGAAACACGGCGGGCGCTTCATCCTGATGGCAAGCCGTGCCCTTGCCCGTATCGCCCGCTCGCCAGACGACTATGCGAAGGTTTATGGGCACATTCTCTCCAATGCCCGCGAGAAAGTTGTGCTGCACTGGCTGGGCGACATGTTCGATCCGCAGCTCAAGGGCTACTGGGGAGCCTCAAATTTCGAGGATGCGCTGGATACGGTCATCGGCATCATCGAAGCCAACCGTGACAAGGTGGAAGGCATCAAGATTTCGCTACTCGAAGAACGTTACGAACTGGCATTACGAGACCGCTTGCCGGAAGGCGTGCTCTGTTTCACAGGCGATGATTTCAACTATGCGCCGCTGATCGAAGGCGACAGCAACCGGCACAGCCATGCCTTGCTCGGCATTTTCGATGCTGTGGCGCCACAGGCCTCCAGCGCATTGGCAGCGCTTGCCCAAGGCGACAGTGGCCGCTTCCGCGCCATCATCGAGCCGACCGTGCCGCTATCGCGCAAGATTTTCGAAGCCCCGACCCAGTATTACAAGGCGGGCATCGTGTTTCTCGCATGGCTCAACGGCCACCAGACGCATTTCACCATGCCAGCCGGAATGCAGTCGGCGCGCGGCATTGTCCATTATGCCGACATTTTTCAGCTGGCGGACAAGGCCAATGTGCTCGACAGGCCGGAGCTTGCCGTGAAACGCATGAAGTCGCTTTTGGAAACCCATGGGGTGGAACAAGCCTGACAGCCGCTTCATCAAGCGACCCGCATTCCCCCATGCAATCTGTCCGGTTCCCGTGCTGATTGATTTCGGCTATCAACTTGATTAAGCAATCAACAGCATAGAAACCAATTAGGGGAGATTTTCATGCGTTCTGTACTTCTGGCATTGCTGGCCGCAACGGCCATTGCCACTTCGGCCCAGGCAAAAGACGTTACCGTCGCCGTTACCGCGATCGTCGAACATCCGGCGCTCGACGCTGCCCGTGACGGCGTGAAGGATGCACTGGCCGAAGCCGGTTTCAAGGAAGGCGAAAATCTCAAATTCGTCTATCAGTCCGCACAGGGCAACCCGGCAACCGCCGCACAGATTGCACGTCAGTTCGTCGGCGAAGGCCCGGACGTGATCGTCCCGATCTCCACCCCTTCGGCTCAGGCCGTGGTTTCTTCCACGCGCGACATCCCAGTCGTGTTCACTGCCGTATCCGATCCGGTCGGCGCACAGCTCGTCAAGAGCATGGAAAAGCCGGGCGGCAATGTAACCGGCCTCTCCGACATGTCGCCGGTGGCCGAACATATCAAGCTCATCAAGGAAGTGATGCCGAACATCAAGAAGCTCGGCTATCTCTACAATTCCGGCGAAACCAATTCGGTCTCGCTTCTGGCTGCGCTGAAGGAAGCTGCTGCCGCTGACGGCATCGAAATCGTTGAATCCGCCGCCACCAAGTCGGCTGAAGTCAAGGGCGCTGCGCAGGCTCTCGTCGGCCGCGCCGATGCCATGTATGTGCCGACCGACAACACCATCGTTTCGGCTCTCGAAAGCGCTGTCGGCGTTGCCGAGGAAAGCAAGCTGCCGCTCTTCACCGCTGATACGGATTCCGTCAAGCGCGGCGCCATGGCGGCACTCGGCTTCAACTATTACGACGTCGGCAAGCAGACCGGCGCTGTGGTTGCACGCATCCTGAAGGGCGAAAAGCCGGGCGACATTTCGGTTGAAATCGCCAAGGGAACCGATCTCGTCATCAATCTTGGCGCCGCCAAGAAGATGGGCGTAGAAATCCCGAAGGCCGTGATCGACCGCGCTACCAGCAAGATCGACTGATCATCGATCAGACCGCAGAAAAAAGGGGGCGAGAGTGAAAACTCTCGCCCTTCTTCTTTTTGGACAAAGGCCAAAGGAGTTCCAAACAATACCCAAGGTGGGGCAATACCGCACGAATGTTGCGTGAGCCGCACATAAAGCCGCATTTGCGGGCCTTTGGCGCGGTTTGGGCTTGCGCTCGGGATTACGAGAGTTGTAATCCCACTGGAATAATAACGGGAACAAATGATCTAGCCGGGAAACGATCCGTACGGGCTTCGCCCGCCGGATACACTCAAACCAAAACCGGTCGCGATTGGTGAAAGCCTTTTGGGCAATCGGAGGCACGAAGCCTCGATGCCCGCAGGCTTGCGGATGGTCTTATGCCGGAAAACCGGCTTCATCCTTGTCGATTGCGGCAAAGTACAAGGAATGTCGTTGTGAGTCAGATCGCCTTCTGGGGTGCGGTCGAATTAGGCCTCGTTTTCGCGTTTGTCGCCATTGGCGTTTATCTGGCGTTTCGCGTCCTCGACTTTCCCGACTTGACGGTAGACGGTTCATTCCCGCTCGGTGCAGCTGTAACCGGCGTTCTGATCCTCGCGGGCCTCAACCCATGGCTCGCCGCCGCAATCGCCATGGTTGCTGGCGCGATAGCCGGTCTCGTGACCGCCACGCTGAATGTCCGCTTCAAGATTCTCAATCTGCTCGCTTCCATTCTGACGATGATCGCGCTGTTTTCGGTGAACCTGCGTGTGATGGGCCGACCGAATATCGCGCTCATCAATCAGGACACGATGCTCAGCCCCTTCTTCGGCCACGGCATTCCGGAATATTACGTTCGCCCGGCTTTCCTTTTCGTGCTGGTGGCCATCGCGGTCTTCATCGTCTGGCGCTTTCTGGAAAGCGACATGGGCCTCGCCATGCGTGCGACCGGTGCCAATCCGAAAATGGCGCGCGCGCAAGGCGTACAGACGGATCGTCAGATTTATATAGGCATGGCGCTCTCCAACGCGCTTGTCGCGCTTGGCGGGTCGCTTTTCGCCCAGACGAACGGTTTTGCGGACGTCACCTCGGGCGTTGGTACCATCGTCGTTGGTCTCGCAGCGGTCATCATCGGTGAAACCATCCTGCGCACGCGCAACCTGCTGGTGATCCTGATCGGTTGCGTGCTCGGCTCCGTCATCTACCGCATCGCCATCCAGCTTGCACTTTCGAACGGCAACACATTCGGCCTGCAGGCGTCCGATCTCAATATCGCCACCGCGCTTCTCGTTACATTCGCCCTGATATTGCCGCGCATGCGCCGCGGGGGAGCATCCGCATGATCGAAGTATCCAATCTCGATGTCGTCTTCGGTCGCGGCACCCCGCTGGAAAAGCAGGTTCTGAACAAAATCAACCTGACCATGGATCGCGGTTCCTTTGTCACCGTTATCGGCTCGAATGGCGCTGGCAAATCCACCCTTCTCGGTGTGCTTGCGGGCGATGTCATCCCGACCGGCGGCAAGGTGGTGATCAGTGGCAAAGATGTGACCCGCAAATCCACCGCCGAACGCGCCGGTCTCGTCGCACGCGTGTTTCAGGACCCGCTGGCTGGCAGCTGCGGCACCCTGACCATTGAGGAAAACCTCGCGCTTGCCGCATCGCGTGGCAAGAAGCGCGGCTTTACCCATGCGCTGAATTCCAATCGTCGCGAATGGTTTCGCGAGCGCGTGGCGAGCCTCAATCTCGGCCTTGAAAACCGGATGCAGGACCGCATGGAGCTTCTCTCCGGCGGGCAGCGTCAGGCGCTTTCGCTGATCATGGCAACGCTGGCCGGTTCGGAAGTTCTGCTTCTCGACGAACATACCGCAGCGCTCGATCCGGGCATGGCTGAATTCGTCATGGAACTGACCCGTACGCTCATCACCGAAAACAAGCTGACGGCGCTGATGGTCACCCATTCCATGCGTCAGGCGCTGGATTATGGTGACCGCACCATCATGCTGCATGGCGGCAAGATTCTTCTCGATGTTACCGGCGACAGGCGCAAGACGCTGGGCGTGGAAGACCTGATCGAGATGTTCCGCAAGGTGCGCGGCCAGACGCTCGATGACGATGCCCTGCTGATCGAATAATAGTCCACTATTCGCTTTTCACAGCCGCCGTTCATCCCATGAACGGCGGCTGTTTTGTTTCTGCCAGAAATGCTCTAAGAACCCACTATGGCGCAGAAAAAAGCAAATGAAGTCGATGGTTTCCTGAGCAGACCGAGCAGCTCGTTTCCGGTCGTGCTTCTTTATGGCCCGGATAAAGGGCTGGTGAGTGAGCGAGCGCGCCGCTATGCCGAGGCGACAAAGCTGCCGCTCGACGATCCCTTTGCCGTCATTCGCATGGAAGCCGACGAGATTGATGCAGATCCTTCGAAGCTCGCCGATGAAGCGCGCACTATTTCGATGTTCGGTGGCATCCGCTTGATCTGGATCAAGAACGCCGCCGGGCAGAAGAAACTCGCCGATGCGGTCAAGCTCTTGGCAGCCGAACCGCCGCATGAAACCTTCATCCTTGTGGAAGCCGGTGATCTGAAGAAGGGCGCAGGGTTGCGCAGCGCCGTCGAGAACGCCTCGGCGGGCATGGCGCTGCCCTGCTATACGGATGATGCGCGCGGCATCGATGGTGTCATTGATGATGTGCTGGCCGAATGGAAGCTGCAGATCACCCTCGATGGGCGTCAGCTGCTTCGCGCCAGCCTTGGCGGCGACCGCCTTGCCACCCGCGGCGAACTGGAAAAGCTCTGCCTCTATGCGCGCGGCAAGGAACGTATCGACATTGACGATGTGCGCGAAGCGGTGGGCGATGTTGCAGGCCTGTCGACAGACGAGGTCGTGGATGCAGTCATTGCCGGTGATTTGCAGCGATTTGAAATCACATTCGACCGTGTCGTGAAATCCGGCACAGCGCCTTTTCTGGTGCTGAACACGGCCATGCGGCAATTCCAGCAGATACAGGGCCTGCGCTATATCATGGATAGCGAACGCAAAAGCGCGTCCGTTGTCGTGGCCGGTGCAAGGCCACCCATCTTCTTCAATCGTAAAAGGCTGATCGAAACAGCAGTCGGACGCTGGAGCGGCGAAAGCCTTTCACGCGTTTTGGAGCGTCTCCAGCGTGCCGTGCTGGAAAGCCGTCAGAATTCCGCGCTTGCCATTCCGATCATTCGCCAATGCCTGATGGCTATCGGTGTGGAAGCTATGCGCAACGCACGGCGCTAACTGCCTGCTCGTGAAACAATCCGCAAATAAAAACCCCGGTGTAGATGCCGGGGTTCTTTTATTCCACAAACGAACAAATCAGCTTTGAAGGCGGCGGCAGATTTCATCGAGTTGCTCCAGAGAGCTGTAGCGGATTTTCACCTCGCCGCCCCGGTCCCGATGATTGATCTCGACCTTCATGCCTGTCACATCGGATAGCAGCTTTTCAAGCGCCTTGGTGTCGGCGTCTTTCTCGACTGGAGCAGCCTTGCCCGGTTTCGGTTCCGCGCCGCCGCGCGCTTCGGCCTGCGCAAGAGCTTCCACCTGACGGACCGACAAGCCTTCCTTGACAATCCGCTCTGCCAGAACCGTCGGATTGTCCATCGTGATAAGACTGCGCGCATGCCCGGCAGACAGCGCACCGTCAACGATAAAATCCTGCACCGGTTGCGGCAGCTTGAGAAGGCGCAACGTATTGGCCACATGGCTACGGCTCTTGCCGATCACCTGCGCCAGATCGTTCTGCGTATACTCGTGATTATCGATAAGCTGTTGATATCCCAACGCTTCTTCGACTGCGTTCAGGTCTGCGCGCTGAACGTTTTCAATGATCGCTATCTCAAGAGCGACGCGATCATCCACATCGCGGACGATAACAGGGATCGTATCGACGCCTGCGCGCTGCGATGCGCGCCAGCGGCGTTCGCCGGCGATCAGCTCGAAATGATCAGGCTGACCGGGCGCGGGACGCACCACGATTGGCTGAACAACACCATGTTCCTTGATCGACTGGGCCAGATCTTCGAGTTCTGCTTCCGCGAACATGCGTCGCGGATTGCGCGGATTGCGCGTGACGAACTCGATGGGCACATTACGTTCAATCGGAACTGGCGTTTTGCGCTCCTCGACCGGACGGTCGATCTCACCAATCAGGGCGGCCAGTCCGCGGCCAAGGCGCTTCTTTGAAGGATCGTCGTTCATCGTTCGGCAAATTCCTGCAATTGTTACGTAGTCGAATCGATAGGCTTGCTATGCGGCTTTCAGCTGCCGCTCGCGCTGGATAACTTCCGACGCAAGCTGCAAATAGGCCTGACTTCCCGCGCATTTCAAATCATAGAGAATGGCCGGCTTGCCATGGGATGGGGCTTCCGATACGCGCACATTGCGCGGAATGACAGTGCGATAGACCTTTTCGCCCATGAAGGCGCGGACATCATCCACCACCTGGGAAGCCAGATTGTTGCGGCTATCGAACATCGTCAGCACGATGCCCTGGATGGAAAGCTCGGCATTGATGGTCGAGCGCACCTGATCGACCGTCTGCAACAGTTGGCTCAAGCCTTCCAGCGCGAAGAACTCGCACTGCAACGGCACAAGCACGGAATCCGCAGCGGCCATGGCATTCAGCGTCAACAGGTTCAATGATGGCGGGCAATCCACCAGAACATAGGAAAACCGTTCGGAAACATTGGAATCGAAGCGTAGAGAATCGCGCAGACGGCGCGTACGGTCTGCGGATTGTGCGATTTCCATCTCGATACCCAACAGATCGAGCGTCGATGGCACAATAAAGAGATTGGGCACATCGGTCTGCATCGCAGCTTCCGGCACTGACGCCTCTTGCGTCAGCACGTCATAGGAAGACAGCGGACGGTTGCGGCGGTCAATCCCTAATCCCGTGCTGGCATTACCCTGCGGATCGAGATCAACGATGAGAACCGTTTCGCCTATTGCCGCCAATGCTGTGGCCAGATTGATCGCCGTCGTGGTTTTACCGACGCCGCCCTTCTGGTTCGCAATGGTTATGATCCTGGACATCTTGTTCATTACCGTCGCCCTGCCGCTTTCCAGATCTGCCAAATTCTCGGATTCAATTTGCTTTGCGTCGCAAGTTGCTGATTTCGAGGATGACCGAAGTCTGATCGATAGCACTTTGATGTTTTACCAGATCGAAATCCCAACCGACACGGCTTTCATCGATTTCCCTCTGGTAATCCCGACCTTTTTGGAAAAGCGCCTTGGCGCCGCTGACGAGCCAGGGCTCCGTCAAACCGAAAAGATCATTCAATGAGGCGAGCGCCCGGGCGGTAACAACGTCCGGCGTTTCGAGTTTTTCCCACATCGACTCGATACGAGCCGCATGAATATGAGCGGGAACATTCAAATGTCCGGCAGCGGTACGCAGATAAGCAGCCTTTTTGCCCGCACTTTCCACCAGATCGATACGGCTATCGGGTTGATCCGCCAGATAGCAGGCCGTGACGATGCCGGGAAATCCGCCCCCAGAACCGATATCGAGCCAGCGTTTAGCGTTGGGCGCCAGCGGGAAAACCTGCGCGCTATCGAGAATATGACGGGTCCACAGGTCCGCCAATGTCGATGGAGAGGCCAGATTGATCGCTTTTGACCATTTTCGGAACAGCTCTTCGAATGCAATCAAGCGATCCACTGTTTCACGTGAAACAGAAGGATTAATCCGGCGAAGGCTTTCGCAACGACGATCCGCACTCATAATAGCACTCACGCCGCGCCCTTCCCTTCCGCCAGTTCCGCGGCAACCTGTCGGCGCGAGCCATGCTTCTTGATTTGTGCGATCAACAGCGCCAAAGCAGCTGGTGTCATCCCGTCGACGCGTTGCGCTTCGGCAATCGTTTCCGGTTTACGCTGCTTGAGCTTATGCTTCAACTCATTGGACAAGCCCGAAATCGCGTCGATATCCAGACCAGCGGGAATCAACAAACGCTCTTCGCGTTCCATGACAGCGATATCCGTCTGCTGACGTTCCATATAGACCGCATATTGCGCTTCAATTTCCAGCGCTTCGCGCGTGAACGGATCTATTGAGCCCAGTTCAGGCCAGATTGGATTCAACCGCGTCAGGTCAATATCGGGATAAGACAACAAATCATAGGCCGAGCGGCGAACACCGTCGTGATTGAGATGCAAATCATAACGACTTGCGAGATTTGGCGTAATCGACAGCGACTGTGTCAATTCCCGTGCGGCAGACAATGCTTCCTGACGTTCATCAAACCGCTTCTTGCGCTCTGCGCCTAATATACCGAGACGATCTGCCAGCGGCGTCAAACGCTGATCAGCATTATCCGCACGCAAAGAAAGACGGAATTCCGCGCGTGATGTGAACATGCGATATGGCTCACTGACACCGCGAGACGTGAGGTCATCCACCATCACGCCGATATAGGCTTCGGTGCGCTGGATGATGATCGGCTCATCGCCCCCTGCCCGCCGCGCCGCATTCAAGCCGGCCAAAAGACCTTGGGCGCCCGCTTCCTCATATCCTGTCGTGCCATTGATCTGGCCAGCGAGGAACAGACCATTGACGCGCCGCGTTTCCAGACTGCGCTTCAGCTCGCGCGGATCGATGAAGTCATACTCGATTGCATAGCCGGGCTGCAGCATCACTGCCTTCTCAAGACCGGGTATGGTCTTCAGGATTGCAAGCTGCACATCCTCCGGCAAAGAGGTCGAGATACCATTCGGATAGACGGTATCGTCATCCAGACCTTCCGGCTCCAGGAATATCTGGTGGCCGTCGCGATCCCCGAACTTGACGATCTTGTCTTCAACCGATGGGCAATAGCGCGGGCCGATACCTTCAATCGAGCCGGAATACATGGCCGAGCGATGCAGATTGGCGCGAATGATCGCGTGGGTTTCCGGCGTCGTGCGCGTAATACCGCAATCGATCTGCGGTGTCGTAATACGATCCGTCATCAAAGAAAACGGGACCGGGTTCTCATCGGCAGACTGGGTTTCGAGGTTTGCCCAATCGATAGTCCGTCCATCAAGACGCGGTGGCGTGCCGGTTTTGAGGCGCCCCAATGCAAAGCCAAGCGTCTTCAAAGTATCCGAAAGCCCAAGTGCCGGATTCTCACCCATGCGCCCAGCCGGCATCTTCTTCTCGCCGATGTGAATGAGGCCGTTCAGAAAAGTGCCGGTCGTCAGCACGACAGCGCCGCAGTTCAACAGCCGACCATCTGACAACACGACACCAGTGACGTTACCATTCTCGGTTTTGATATCGAAGGCACCACCTTCAACGACAGTCAAATTCTCTTGCTTACTGATCATGTCCTGCATTGCAAGACGATACAGTTTGCGATCAGCTTGGGTACGAGGGCCGCGAACGGCTGGTCCCTTGCGTCGGTTCAGCAAGCGGAACTGGATGCCTGCCTTATCGGCAACTCGACCCATCAAACCGTCCAACGCATCAATCTCGCGAACGAGATGCCCCTTGCCCAAACCACCAATAGCCGGATTACAGGACATAACGCCAATGGTATCAAAGCGATGTGTCACCAATGCCGTGCGTGCGCCAGCGCGCGCGGCAGCCGACGCAGCTTCGCAGCCCGCATGACCGCCACCGACAACAATAACATCGAAGACTGTAGACTCAGCCGAACTCATTTCTCGCATCCCTGGATTAAGAGACAGCTTTTGCCATGAAAGCGTTTCAAACGGAAGGATAAAAGCGTGACGAGTGATCAATTAAAAGCGTTCAAGGTCGCTGACTCATCAAGATAAGAGGGAGTCAACCAACATTGGCGGATTCCACAGATGTTTCACGTGAAACATTTCCCGAGCTTTGTCGGTGCTTCACGAGACAATGTTTCACGTGAATCACTTGCCGATACAGAACTGGGAGAAGATCACGTCGAGAATTTCCTCGACATCCACATCGCCTGTAATACGTCCGAGATATTGTGAGGCTCGGCGCATATTTTCGGCGCGAAGCTCCAGCGGAAGATCATCGCGGGTGGAAGCGATTTCGATTTCGCTCAGTGTCGAGCGGAGCAAATTTATATGGCGCTGTCGCGTCGGAACCGCATCGTTGATCTGACCAATGCGTGCTTCGGCAAAAGACTGGAGTTTCGCGAGAAGCTCTTCCAATCCTGAACCGCCTTTGATGGAGATTTGTAAAGTCCATCTATCAATCTGGGTGCCAGCGAGATCAGCCTTGGTTCCGATATGCCATATCTCAACGTCGGCTTCTTCCAGCACCACGTCAATCGGATTACTCATATCTTCGAGGAGGAGAATGAGGTCTGCTTCCGATGCTCTTTCGCGGGCTCTCTCAATGCCTATCTTTTCGACGGCGCTTTCAGTCTCGCGCAAACCCGCCGTATCGGTGGCATAAACCGGGATGCCATTGAGATCGAGTTTTACTTCCAGAAGGTCGCGCGTGGTTCCGGCTTCTTCGGAAATGATCGCCACTTCGCGCCCGGCGAGAAAGTTCAATAAGCTGGACTTACCAGCATTGGGAGCGCCAGCAATCACCACATGCAATCCGTCGCGAAGCATGGCAGCACGCTTTCCGCTGGCAATGTGCAAATCAATTTGCTTATGCAGCGCTTGCAAAGATCGCCATACCTGATCGGAAACAGAACCCGGCACGTCGCTTTCATCGGCAAAATCGAGTTCTGCTTCGATGAAGGCACGGGCGCGCACAAGCTGCTGCCGCCATTCCGTGTAGAGCTGCCGTTGCGCACCCGAAGCCACCTGCAAGGCAAGGCGTCGTTGGCCTTCGGTCTCTGCGGCAATCAGATCGGCGAGACCTTCGGCAATTGTCAGGTCCATCTTACCGTTGGTAAAGGCCCGACGCGTAAATTCGCCCGCTTCTGCGATGCGGCATCCGGCAAGCTCACTCAGTTCCTGCAACAGCTTTTCTACGACGGCGATACCGCCATGAAGATGAAATTCAACGCAGTCTTCGCCGGTAAAACTATGCGGTCCAGGGAAAAAGAGCGCCAATCCGCGATCGATCGCATCTCCATTTCGGGAACGGAATGTCTTATAGGCCGCATAGCGCGGTTTGATTTCGCCGCCGATAATCGTTTCGATAATGAATCGAACTTTGGGGCCGGACGCACGCACGACAGCAACACCGGACGGGAGCCTTCCACTGGACAGTGCGAAAATCGTATCGTGATGCACGGCGGTGTCGTTCATTGCGTTTCCTGACCTATATCAATCTTGCCAAGAGGATTGAAATTAAGCTCAGTGCATATTCATTCAAACGCTGAAAGGGAAGCCTCATGACGGATATCAGCAGAAACAGGCTGTCTGCGGAACCCAGTGCCTATCTGCGCCAACATGCGGACAACCCGGTTCACTGGCAACCCTGGGGAAAGGAAGCCCTCGACGCGGCGCGGGAATTGAACCGCCCTATCCTGCTTTC
The DNA here is from genome assembly GCF_003664555.1 of Ochrobactrum soli. Classification (NCBI taxonomy): domain Bacteria; kingdom Pseudomonadati; phylum Pseudomonadota; class Alphaproteobacteria; order Hyphomicrobiales; family Brucellaceae; genus Ochrobactrum; species Ochrobactrum soli. The sequence continues at coordinate 188,064 of NZ_RCHH01000003.1, forward strand.
AATCGGCTATGCCGCCTGTCACTGGTGTCATGTCATGGCCCACGAGTCTTTTGAAGATGCCGATGTTGCGGCAGTCATGAACGACCTGTTCGTCAATGTGAAAGTGGACCGCGAGGAGCGGCCGGATATCGACCAGATCTATATGGCAGCCCTCGGCGCCATGGGACAGCAGGGCGGCTGGCCCTTGACCGTGTTTCTGCGCCCCGACGGCAAGCCGTTCTGGGGCGGCACCTATTTTCCGCGGCATGCGCGCTACAACATGCCGGGCTTTGTCGACGTACTGAACGCGGTGAATGGTCTCTGGCAAGGAAATAAAGAAAAAATTAACCATAATGCCGAAGCGGTCTTCAATCATTTGGAAGGCAAGCTCGCTGCGCAGAGCGAAGGTAGCCAGAACGAAGTTTCCCGTTTCGATGCGATCGCCACACGGATCGCGACCATGTTCGATCCCGTCCGGGGTGGTATTGACGGCGCTCCGAAATTTCCCAATGCCCCTTTCATGGACGCTCTGTGGCTATCCTGGCTTTATAATCGCGACAGCGATAGCAGGGACAAGTTTATCCACTCGCTAAAAACCATGCTGCAAGGTGGCATTTACGACCATATCGGCGGTGGTCTTTGTCGCTACAGCACCGATGCGGACTGGCTGGTGCCACATTTTGAAAAGATGCTCTACGACAATGCCCAACTGATCCGTCACGCTAATTATGCCTATGCGGAAACCAAGGATGACTTGTTCCGTAACCGAATCGAAGAAACCATCGATTGGCTGGTTCGGGAAATGCGCCTGCCGGATGGCAGTTTCACGTCCAGTCTGGATGCCGACAGCGAAGGCGAAGAAGGAAAATTCTACGTCTGGAGTGAAGCAGAGATCGACCGCGTTCTGGGAGGAGACAGCGCAGCTTTCAAGACCTTTTATGGCGTTACACCGGGTGGCAACTGGGAAGGCCATACTATTCTGAACCGCCTGCTTGACGTCGATGGGGCGTCGGTTCCGCCGTTGATACGGAATGCCAAGACGAAGCTTTTCGCACAGCGTGAAACACGCATTCGCCCCGGACGGGATGATAAGGCGCTCACCGACTGGAACGCACTGGCAATCCGGGCACTCGCAGAGGCAGGGCGGAGCTTTTCAAAACCGGACTGGACCACGCTCGCCATCGAAGCCTATCACGCCATCATGGCGCCGTTTCGTGCGGGACAAATGGCGCATTGTCGTATGGAAGATCGGCTAGTCTACCCTGCCCTTTCGACAGACTATGCCGGCATGATCAATGCCGCGCTGGCGCTCTATGAAGCAAGTGCTGACCGCGCTTACGTGGATGATGCGCAGAAGCTGAAGCAAGCGCTCCATGCACATCACCGGGATGCGTCAGGCAATTATCGTCTCTCGGCACTCGATGCCGACGATGTTATTCTTCACGCCTATGGAGATTATGATGAGGCGATCCCCAGTGCGACCAGCCAGATCATTGAAGCACTGACGCGCCTTTTCCTCGCAACCGGCGATATGGCGCTTTATCAAAGCAATGAAACGTTGATTGAGCAGGCACTGGGCCGCGCATTGGCGCAGCAATATGGACAGATCGGCATATTGAATGCTGCGCGTATGGCAGCTGAACCGCTATCTCTCGTTGTCGCCGCGCAATCCCAACAGGATGAGCTTGTTACGATAGCGAATCGAAACCCTGATCCGCGGCGTATGGATAAGATCGTCAGTTTCACAGCGGATGCTGAGATCGACCTGCCCACAGGCGGCACAGCCAAGGCTGAAAAGCCCTCCGCCTGGTTCTGCAAAGGCCATGTGTGCCTGCCACCAGTGGAAAACGGCGAAGCATTGCGCATTCTTCTGACCGGCGGAGCATGAACACCAAAAAAGCCACGCCGGTTACCCAGCGTAGCTTTAATTTGTCGGAGCGCTTGAAGCGCGATTACGTGTTCATCGAATCGAAGAACTCACCATTGCTCTTGGTCTGCTTGAGCTTGTCGATGAGGAACTCGATTGCATCAGTCGTGCCCATCGGCGCGAGAATACGGCGCAGAACGAAAATCTTCTGGAGATCGGCGCGTGGGACGAGCAGATCTTCCTTACGCGTACCGGACTTGAGAATGTCCATGGCCGGGAAGATGCGCTTGTCTGCAACCTTGCGGTCGAGAACGATTTCCGAGTTACCCGTGCCCTTGAATTCTTCAAAGATCACTTCGTCCATACGGCTGCCGGTATCGATCAGCGCGGTCGCGATGATGGTAAGCGAACCACCTTCTTCGATGTTGCGTGCAGCACCGAAGAAACGCTTCGGACGCTGGAGCGCATTGGCGTCCACACCACCGGTCAGGACTTTACCCGACGACGGAACAACAGTGTTGTAAGCGCGGCCAAGACGGGTGATCGAGTCAAGCAGGATCACGACATCGCGACCATGTTCCACCAGGCGCTTGGCCTTTTCGATGACCATTTCGGCAACCTGAACGTGACGGGCAGCCGGTTCGTCGAAGGTTGACGAAATGACTTCGCCCTTCACCGAACGCTGCATATCGGTCACTTCTTCCGGACGTTCATCGATCAGAAGAACGATCAGATAGCATTCCGGATGATTGGCAGTGATCGAATGTGCGATGTTCTGCAGCAGAACGGTCTTACCGGTACGCGGCGGAGCGACGATCAGGCCGCGCTGGCCCTTGCCGAGCGGCGCAACCAGATCGATGACGCGCGGCGACAGATCCTTGGAGGTTGGAACTTCGAGTTCCATCTTGAAACGCTCATTCGGATAGAGCGGCGTCAGATTGTCGAAGTGGACCTTGTGGCGAATCTTTTCCGGGTCTTCGAAATTGATCGAATTGACCTTGAGAAGCGCAAAATAACGCTCGCCTTCCTTCGGGCCACGGATCGGGCCTTCAACCGTATCGCCGGTCTTCAGCGAGAAGCGGCGCAACTGCGAAGGGGAAATATAAATATCGTCGGGGCCTGGCAGATAATTGGCGTCGGCGGAGCGCAGGAAGCCGAAACCGTCCTGCAGCACTTCGACAACGCCCTCACCGATGATCTCGACATCCTGCGAAGCCAGCTTCTTGAGAATCGCGAACATCAGTTCCTGCTTGCGCATCGCGCTCGCATTTTCGACTTCAAGGGTTTCGGCAAAAGCAAGCAGCTCAACCGGTGTTTTATTTTTTAGTTCTTGTAGTTTCATTTCCTGCATGGATGAGGAACTCTTTTGAAATATAAGGAGAAAATGCAGTTGTTCGGAAAGTTGGTCAGCTGGTTGGCTTGACCGGCATCGAAGGCCTGCGATCAGGAAGGGAAGAGGTTTCCTTCATATCGATTTGCAATATGAAGAGCAAGTCACATGTAGTGACTGCGCAAAAATTCTGCAACGAGAAAATGGCAGAAACCCGACCAAACGGGTTTCTTTTTCATTTAAAACTGCAATTAAAATGGCTTCACGATCACCAGAATGACGATCAGGACCATCAGCACCGTTGGCACTTCGTTAACGATTCGCCAGTGCTTTGCCGATTTCGTGTTCTGGTCTTCCGCGAAAAGGCGTGTCGCCTTCGAAAGATAGCCATGCATGCCGGACATCAGCACGACCAGCAGCAGCTTGGCGTGCAGCCACCCGCCCTGGAAGCGGAAAATCTCCCATGCCATCCAGATACCGGCGATCCAGGTCACCGCCATGGCGGGATTGATGATGAAGTGCAGCAGTCGCTTTTCCATCACCTTGAAAGTCTCGGAAGCTTCTGAGCCCGGCTTGGCCGCTGTGTGATAGACGAAAAGCCGTGGCAGATAGAGCATTCCGGCCATCCAGGCAATGACGGCAATGACGTGAACCGCCTTTACCCAGAGATAGGCATCGGTTGGATTCACGTGAAACAATGCCCAAACGCCAAGCACCACGATGACAAGCGCTGCGATCATGCGAATATAGGCGGCCTTGGTGCTGCCCTTCGAGGTCGGCTGGCTCACGATTTTTCTCCACGAATGCGATCAATCATACGCTGGACATTCTCGACCGGCGCTTGCGGCGTAATACCATGTCCGAGATTGAAGATCAGCGGACCTTTCCCGAGACGTTCCAGGATCGCGTCTACACCTTCATCGAGTGCCGAACCGCCCGCGACAACGCGCAACGGATCGAGATTGCCCTGAATGGCGCCATCTTCCTGCAAGGCGGCGGCGAAATTGAGCGGAACCGACCAGTCGAGGCCGAGCACGTCCACACCGGTCTTTTCGCGGTAGCCCGCATAAAGCATTCCGGCACCCTTCGGGAAACCGATAATGCGGGCTTCGGGATAGACCGCGCGAACTTTCTGAACGATCCGCGCCACCGGCTGGATGCAGAACCGCTCAAAGCAATCTTCGTCCAGAACACCAGACCAGGAATCGAAAATCTGTACGGCGTCCGCGCCTGCATCCAGCTGTTCGATGAGATATTCGGCGGACACATCCGCCAGATCATTCAAAAGCTTTTCGAAGGCTTCCGGGAAACGATAGGCGAAAAGGCGGGCTGGCGCCTGATCCGGCGTGCCGTGACCGGCGATCATATAGGTCGCAACGGTCCAGGGCGCGCCACAGAAGCCGAGCAGCGTCGTTTCGTCGGGCAGTTGCTCGCGCAGTAGCCGAACCGTTTCGTAGACCGGCTCCAGCCGTTTGGCGACACCTTCGGTCTCAAGCCAGAATATCTCGTCCGCGTCGATCGGGGTCATTAAAGGCCCCTTGCCTTCTTCAAAGCGAAGGTCACGTCCAAGGGCGTGAGGGATGACCAGAATGTCGGAAAACAGAATGGCTGCATCAAAGCCAAAACGGCGGATCGGCTGAAGCGTCACTTCGACTGCCAGATCGGGCGAATAACACAGATCGAGAAAGCTCCCTGCCTTCTTCCGTGTCTCGCGATATTCCGGAAGGTAGCGACCGGCCTGACGCATCATCCAGATGGGAGGTGGAAAGACCGCTTCACCGTCGATCACTCTCAAGACTTTGCGCTTCATCTGATTTTTTTCCGCCCTGTTGGTTGTCTGATCCGGTTTTGGTCTGAAGTTATCCAGTCCGGTTCTCATAAAGAAAGGATGATTCAGGAATCTTTTGATTCTTAGAGTCTGTTGGAATCGGGGATTAAGGTCTGTTCCGGTTTTCCCCACAGTTCAGAAATTGCCAACGCATCCTGTGCAATTTTTCGCCGCCAGTCTGACCGAAAACGGAAAAAACTCAATTCCCTCTTTTAATATAAAGGGTTACCAATTGACGCAGTTTATGAGCTTTTGTGGAAAAGCTGGGAATTATTGAGAGGTTTCCCGATTTTGCGAGTCTTGTCCACACATGTTGATGGCGGCTTCTCACATGTTCGCCCGCTGTGGATGACTTGCCAATTTTTCCACGGCCTGCCATGGCTTGTGGAAGAAGCCTCGGGCTTACGCACAGCCGTCAACAGGAGGGCAACAAAACTGTGACCAGACCGCTTTCCTACTTTCATCTCCATCTGATTTCTGATGCGACCGGAGAGACTCTCCTTGCAGCCGGGCGCGCTGCGGCGGCGCAATATGCCAATGCGCGGGCCATCGAGCATATTTATCCACTGATCCGCACCGAGAAGCAGTTGCGCAAGGTTCTGGAAGGCATCGACGCGGAACCCGGCATCGTGCTCTATACGATTGTGGATCAGAAACTGGCTGCGATCATCGATCAGTCCTGTGCGGAAATGGGTATTCCAAGCGTGTCCGTGCTGGAACCGGTGCTGACCACGTTTCAATCCTATCTCGGCGCGCCCGCACACCGCCGCGCCAGCGCGCAGCATGTGCTCAATGCCGATTATTTCCGCCGGATCGATGCGCTGAATTTCACGATGGAGCACGATGACGGGCAATTGCCGCTCGATATCGAAGAAGCGGACGTCATTCTGGTCGGCATTTCGCGGACGTCGAAAACGCCGACGAGCATTTATCTCGCCAATCGCGGCGTGAAGGCGACCAATGTGCCAATCGTATTGGGCATTCCTATTCCCGAAGTGCTGTTCACGGCCAAGCGACCGCTGATCGTGGGGCTGGTGGCGACCGCCGAGCGGATTTCGCAAATCCGCCAGAACCGCCCGCTTGGCAGTGTGCCGTCGCTCGATACGGGACTTTATACGGACCGGGTGTCAATTTCCGAAGAATTGGCCTATGCGCGTAACATCTGCAACCGGCACAACTGGCCGATCATCGATGTATCGCGCCGTTCCATCGAGGAAACGGCAGCCGCCATATTGGCGCTTTTGCGATCTGGAAAGAACGAAGGATTTCAGTCATGACAACCAGGCTCATTCTTGCTTCCAAAAGCCCGTTCCGTTCTGCGCTGTTGAAAAATGCAGGTATCGAATTTTCGAACGAAAGTGCCGATATCGATGAGCGCGCCGTCGAAGCCCCGCTTTATGAAACGGGCGCTACGCCGGAAGATGTGGCGCAGGTTCTGGCTGAAGCCAAGGCGCTGGACGTGAGTGAGAAAAATCCTGGCGCCGTGGTGATCGGTTGCGACCAGACTCTCTCGCTCGGTGAAGAGATTTTCCACAAGCCCGCCGATATGGAAGCGGCGGGTCGCCAGCTTCTGCAATTTTCCGGCAAGACGCACCAGCTCAACAGCGCCGTGGTTCTGGTGAAGGACGGCGAGACGCTATGGCGTCATGTTTCGGTGGCGCGCATGACCATGCGAGCATTGAGCCCGGCTTTTATCGGGCGCTATCTCGGTCGGGTTGGCGAGAGCGCGCTTTCCAGCGTCGGCGCCTATCAGGTGGAAGGTCCGGGCATCCAGCTTTTCGAAAAAATCGAAGGCGATTATTTCACGATTGTCGGCCTGCCGCTGCTGCCGCTGCTTGCCGAACTGCGCAAGGAACAACTTATCGATGGCTGACACGACATCCGTGGCGGGACCGAAGGCTTTCGTCACCGGCTTTCCGATTAAACATTCGCGTTCCCCATTGATCCACGGATTCTGGCTGGAAACGCTCGGCATTGACGGTTCTTACCAACCGATCGAGGTCAAACCAGAAGATTTCGCAGCTTTCGCCGCAGCGCTTGCAGCCAATGGTTTCGCGGGCGGCAATGTCACGATCCCGCATAAGGAAGCGGCTTTTGCGGCAGCGGAAAGCCTTGATGGTGCCGCAACCGCCATCGGCGCGGTCAACACGCTATGGTTTGAAGGCGGCAGGCTGCGCGGCGGCAATACGGATGCCTATGGCTTCGCCGCCAATCTCGACGATTATGCGCCGGGCTGGGACAATGCCGAAACGGCGCTTGTTCTGGGTGCGGGCGGCGCAAGCCGCGCCGTCGTTCACGCGCTTTTGTCGCGCGGCTTTTCAAAGGTCTGGATCGCTAATCGCACGGCAAGCCGGGCAGAAGAACTGGCCGCGCATTTCGGCGCTGCCGTTTCGGCCTCCGGCTGGGATGCCGCGCAGCAACGCGTTGCTGATGCCGGGCTGATCGTCAACACCACCTCGCTCGGCATGAGCGGTCATGGCGGCGATCAGGATGACGAAGGCAGGTTTCCGCTTGATCTGAGCGTCGCAGCGGAAGGCGTCATCGCGACCGATATTGTTTATGTTCCGCTCAAAACGCCCTTTCTGAAAGCTGCGGAAGAGGCCGGACTGAACACCGTGGACGGGCTTGGCATGTTGTTGCATCAGGCAGTCCCGGGTTTCGAACGCTGGTTTGGCCAAAAGCCTGAGGTGACGGCGGCGCTGCGGGAGCATATTCTGGCGGATATGGCAAAGGCTGGCGCTCTATGATCATTCTCGGACTGACAGGCTCCATCGGCATGGGAAAGACCACGGCGTCCAATATGTTTGCCGAGGCGGGTATTCCTGTTTATAGCGCCGACGATGCAGTCCACCGGCTTTATTCAGGCCGTGCCGCGCCGCTGATCGAGGCGGCTTTTCCCGGAACGGTGACGAATGGCACCGTGGACCGTGAAAAACTATCCGCTACGGTGATCGGCAAGCCGGATGCCCTGAAGAAGCTGGAAGCCATCGTGCATCCGCTGGTGCGCGAGGAAGAAGAAGCGTTTCTGCGTGAGGCGGAAGCGCAAGGCTCGGCCATCGCTCTAGTCGATATTCCGCTGCTTTTTGAAACCGGCGGCGAAAAGCGCGTGGACAGGATCGTAGTCGTCTCCGCGCCTGCCGATATTCAGCGCGCCCGCGTTCTGGCGCGGCCCGGCATGACAGAAGAAAAGCTCGACGCCATTCTCGCGCGTCAGATCCCGGATGCCGAAAAGCGCGCCCGCGCCGATTTCGTGCTCGATACCAGCGGCAGTTTTGACAATTTGCGTCAGCAGATTACAGCGGTCATCGAGAAATTGAGTGGAAAGCCGGCGGTCGCGACCGAATAGCCGCATTCGTCGTGCTATAAGGTTCGAGATAATCCCTTGAGAGGTTCTTCAATGCGTGAGATCGTTTTCGATACCGAAACCACCGGTCTGGAAAGGCTGGAGGATCGCGTGATCGAAATTGGCGGCGTGGAACTGATCAACAAGTTTCCCACAGGCCGCACATTCCATAAATTCATCAATCCGCAGGGACGTCAGGTGCATGCGGAAGCGCTGGCCGTGCATGGCATCAGCAATGAGCAATTGCTGGACAAGCCGACTTTTGCTGAAATTCTGGACGAGTTTCTGGAATTCTTCGACGGCGCCAAGCTGGTCGCGCACAATGCCATGTTCGACCTTGGCTTCATGAATGCCGAACTCGCGCGTCTTGGAAAACCGGAAATCGCTACGGAGCGCATTGTGGATACGCTGGCGCTGGCGCGCCGCAAACATCCGATGGGGCCGAATTCGCTGGACGCACTGTGCAAGCGTTATGGCATCGACAATTCGCACCGCACGCTGCACGGCGCTTTGCTCGATTCCCAGATTCTGGCGGAAGTCTATATCGAGCTGATCGGCGGCAAGCAGACGGCGCTTGGTCTCAGCCAGGATGGTGGGGCAAACAGGGATAATGCAGCCGATGGCAGCGCCGCCATTGTGCTGGCGGTGCGCCCTGCCCCGCTTGCTCCCCGCATCAGCGAAACGGAACGTGCAGCCCATGCCGCACTGATTGAGGGTATGGGTGACAAGGCAATCTGGAAAAAATATTTGGCCTGAATTTTTGGATGAATATGACAAAAAACCCGGCCTTGAGCCGGGTTTTTATTGCAAGCAGTATGTAGAGCTCAGCTCTTGACGGCGGCCTTGGCCTGTTCTTCGGCCATACGCTGCTGGAACATCTGCGCGAAATCGATTGGATCGATCATCAGCGGCGGGTAGCCGCCATTGCGCGTTGCGTCAGAAATGATCTGGCGCGCGAACGGGAACAGCAGGCGCGGGCATTCGATGAACAGCAGCGGCAGCATGTGTTCCTGCGGGATGCCAGCAATGCGGAAAACGCCGCCATAGACCAGTTCCGTGTTGAACAGAACGTCCTTGCCGTCCATAGCCTTGGCTTCCAGCGTCAGAACGACGTCGAAATCCGTTTCGGAAAGCGGATTGGCGTTCACGTTGACATTGATGTTGATCGAAGGAGCCTTATCGCGCGGGCGCAGCGACAGCGGCGCACCCGGGCTTTCAAAGGACAGATCCTTCACATATTGCGCCAGAATGTTGAGGGACGGCTCGGCGGTCGCGCCATTGCCATTCTTTACTTCGCCCGCAGCGGCCTTATCGCTCATTATCGGTATGCCTTCTTTTCGGTAATTAAACTCGTTGCCCCAAAAGGCTGGAATGCTTGGCTAGCATGTGAAGGGGAATGAGGCAAGAAAGGCTTTTAACGTTAGCTATTACTGCTGTTAGCCGTCTTTGCGCTCGCCTTTCCATGGCGAATTGTCATTCGGCTTGGTCGTATAATCTTCGGGGTCGAGATCGATGACACGATCTTCACGCGGTTGCTTATACTGGCCATAGCCGTCCGAATAGCGCGCCGAGGTGGCGACGACCATGCGGCCACGCACGAATTTTTCCCAGACGATATCGCGAATGAACGGGATGAACAGCAAAATGCCGATGGTGCTGCTCACAAAGCCGGGCACGATCAGCATGATCGCGGCCAGAACCAGCATGGCGCCATGCACCATTTCGCGATCCGGCACGCGGCCTGCCGCCGTTTCGGTGCGGATGCGCTGGAGAAGGCCGATCCCCTGAACACGCAGCAGGAAAAAGCCCAGCATGGCGCTCAAGATCACCAGACCCAGTGTCGCGAATACGCCGATATGGCTGCCGACGATCACAAAACCGGCGATCTCGATGAAAGGCATTGCCAGCATGACGAGAGGGGCGAAAGAAGACGACACGTGAGTCAGGACCTTTTGTTGTGTGATTGACGTTGCGACCATAGCGACAAATGTAGCTTTTTCAGGTTCGGAACGAAAATGAAACTGTTAACATGAAATATCAAATAGGTACGCGTGATCGGGATTTGAATGATTGCGCCTGCCGATCTATATATATGAAACAGAAATTCACGATTGGAAGGGATTTGACGCCCTCTCCTTCAATCTATGGCAGGCGGCATGGAATTTTTCGACTTCGGCACAATCTTCTTCTTCATCGCAGCGGTGATCATTTTTCTCCAGCTGAGGAATGTTCTTGGCCGCCGTACTGGAAATGAAAAGCCGCCCTTCGATCCCTATACATCGGCCAAAAGCGCCGACAATGCCGCGCCCGCCGGGACGGACACCGACAATGTCGTGGCTCTGCCGCGCCGTGCCGGTGAGAAGGACTTTACGGCAATCGACAAGATCGCTGCGGCGGGGACACCGATCAATGACGGTCTGCGGGCCATTTACGCCGCCGATCCCACCTTCGAACCAGCCCGTTTCGTCGATGGCGTGAAGATCGCTTATGAAATGATTGTGATGTCCTTTGCCGATGGCGATCGCAAGGTTTTGAAGAATCTTCTGTCGAAGGAAGTCTATGAAGGCTTCGTTTCGGCCATCGAGGAGCGCGAGCAGCGCGGCGAAAGCGTGCGCTCTTCCTTCGTGGGTATCGAAAAGGCGGAAATCGCGGCTGCTGAAATGAAGGGCTCGGAAGCGCATGTGACGCTGAATATCGTCAGCCAGATGATTTCGGCGACGCTCGACAAGGAAGGCACGCTGATCGACGGCGATCTGGAAAATGTGGTCGAGATCAAGGATCTGTGGACCTTTGCCCGCGATACGCGCTCGCGTGATCCGAACTGGAAGCTTGTCGCGACCGAAGCGGAAGATTAAGAGAAGGCTTATGAATCGGGCCGCTGATTTCAGCGGCCTTTTTGTTTTTACTTGATAGCGGATGTAGCTGTGAGCGACTTGGCGAGGATTTTCCGCCCGGTGGGTTTTTCCGATTGCCCCGGCTGGGACCGGGACGATCAGGCGCTGGCATTTGCCGCTTTCCGCCGTTCCGCCGATTACGCTGCTAAAAACACCTATCATAGCGGCAGTCTCGGCATCAGTTTTGAGGCGCTGGAACCTGTTTTTGCGGCAGCGCGGCTTCTGGATGATCCCGATACGATCACCGCCCGCGCCTTTTTCGAACAGCATTTCGTTCCATGCCAGATTGTTCCCGAACAGGAACAGGGATTTGTCACCGGCTTTTACGAGCCGGAAATCGAAGCATCCCTTACTGCGGATGACCGGTTCACGGTGCCGTTTCTGAGAAAACCGGACGATCTCGTCAAGGTGACGGATGATAACCGTCCCGCCGGTTTCGATCCGACCTACGCCTTTGCGCGCCAGACGGAAGCCGGGCTTGTTGAATATGACGACCGCCGCCAGATCGAACAGGGAAGTCTCGCCGGGCGGGGACTGGAGATTGCCTTCGTCGCCGACCGGGTGGATGCATTTTTCGTCCATGTTCAGGGCGCTGCCCGGTTGAAACTCAACGATGGCAGCATGATGCGCATCACCTATGCCGCCAAGGCGGGGCATCCCTTTACGGGTATTGGGCGCATCCTGGTGGCGAATGGCGAAATTCCGGCAGCCGATATTTCCATGCAGACAATCCGCCGCTGGCTGAAGGATCATCCTGACAAGGCGGACGCGCTGATCTGGCAGAACCGGTCCTACATCTTCTTTCGGGAAGCGCCGGTGGACGATGTCGATGCCGGTCCGATTGCAGCCGCCAAGGTTCCGCTGACGGCGGGCCGGTCGCTGGCTGTTGACCGGCTGCTGCATACATTCGGCACGCCGTATTATGTCGATGCGCCGACCGTCACTGTTTTCGATGGTGCGCCTTTCGCCCGGCTGATGATCGCCCAGGATACCGGTACGGCCATTGTCGGCCCGGCACGCGGCGATCTGTTCGCCGGTTCCGGCGATGCAGCGGGCGAAATTGCGGGCGGCATCAAGAGCGCTGCGGATTTCTACGCGCTCGTGCCGCGCCAGCTGGTGGGAGTGTGACCATGGCGCGCGACACCGAAAAATCCGGCAAGGATTATCTGCGGCCCGAAGATCGCATTCTCTGGGAAACGGTTGCGAAGACTGCGAAGCCCTTGTCGCGGCAGAAACCGGTCGCGGAAGAGCTGCCCGATTTCAAGACCCTGATGGCGGAAGAAGAAAAGCGTCCGGTGCTGAAAGTACCGCAAACCTCTGCCGATGAAGGAAACAAGCCGAAAAAGGGCCTGTCGTCGCTCAGTGAAATGCAAATCCAGTCGCTGGACAAGCCGACCCATCGCAAGATTGCCAAAGGCCGGGTTGATATCGAGGCGCGGATCGATCTTCACGGCCTCACCCAGAATGAGGCGCATGGGCTTCTCTACAGCTTTCTGGTCAGCGCTCATGCCCGCGGTTTGCGCCATGTGATGGTAATTACCGGCAAAGGCCGGTCTTTTGGCAGCGAGGGCATTTTGCGTCAGGCCGTGCCACATTGGTTCTCCACGCCGCTGTTCCGTTTGCTGGTCAGCGCCTATGAAGACGCCGCGCGCCATCATGGTGGTCACGGCGCGCTTTATGTGCGGTTGCGCCGCCAGACCCAGCAGAACCTGCTTGGTGGTGGCTTGGGCGGTTTGAGCGGAGGCAGGCCGCAGCGATGACCCCGTTTGGAAAGCGATTGCGGGAACTGCGCGAAGAGCGCGGCGTGACGCAGAAGGAAATGGCGGCGGCGCTACGCGTTTCACCGGCCTATCTCTCGGCGCTGGAACATGGACGGCGCGGTCAACCGACCTGGGATTTGCTCCAGCGCATCATCACATTTTTCAATATCATCTGGGATGAAGCGGAAGAGCTGCAAAGCCTTGCGGCTGTTTCGCATCCGCGCGTGGTGATCGATACATCAGGCCTGTCGCCGCAGGCAACGGAGCTTGCCAATCTTCTGGCGCGCAATATCCGCATCATCGACAAGGAAACCATCAAACGCCTGAGCGATGATATAGAGACAGCGCGCAAGCGCCGCCGGGGCACCATACCGAAGGCCTGAATGCGACTTCCTGTCAGAACAGCGCCTTCAGTTCATCCAGCTTGGTATTGACCAGCCAGCCATAGTAATTTTCCTGCGGCAATTGCGGGTCGGAGCGCCCAGCATTCTCATTTGCCAGCGCACGGGCGCGGGCATCGGCGCCGCCGGTATTATAGAGCGTGGCGGTGAGACCCGGATTTTTGGAAATGTCGAAACCGGCAATCTGGCGATAGGAATTGATCGACTGTTTCAGTGTCGCCGCGATGTAAGGCAGCGTCAGGTCCGGGTCCATGATGGTCTTGTAGACGACGCTGCCGTCTTCGGCATCGAGTTTCGGCAGGCCGGAAACGCGGTTCACCATGTCGGACATCTGCAAGGCGGTCAGCGGGTTGATCTGGCCAAGGCCAAATGTCTGCCCGGCATAGAAGGGCTGGAAGAACACGGCGCTGAACCGATTGTTGGGATAAGAGTTCCCGCCCACCGATTTGCCGCGAAAAGTCTTGTTCCAGACATTTTCCCGGCAGGACCACAGCGAATAGCTATCCTTGAACTTCAGGCAGTCGGCAAATTCAGGCCGCTTGATGAATTGCCCGATGCTTTCGCCATTATAGCCGAAGCTCACGCCCTGATTCACATAGGACATGGCTTTCACATAATAGGTCTGAAGCCGGTCATAGACATCGACATTATAGGTGTGTTCGCCAACAATCGCGCCAACGATATGAATGGGATCGATGCCATAGGCTGCGGCGGTCGACCGGATTTTCGAGCGCAGCGAGGCGTCCTTCTTCAGAAGATTATAGATCTTCTGGTACTTCTTCTCATAGGTGGTGCTGAGTTCCCGCGTGCGCTTGGCCGAAGCGCCGGGAATGGGCGGCTGCTCTGCATTGCGGTTGCCGGGCGGCACGACCGTCACCGCATAGGCGCTCTGGCTTGCAAGCATGAAGGCCAAGGCAGCGCCAGCAACAGCGGAAACCGGTTTTGCATTGGACATGGCGCGGAAACAAAAGCCAGCAATGCGGTTCAGTGTACTGTTGCTCATCATTGTGCGGAAGCAGTCCCAATATGGTAAATGGATCGTCAATTCGCGGGCAAAATAGAAAACCCCCCGACGCAAGTCGAGGGGTTTCTTTTTAGAAGCATGAAAGCGACTAGGGCCGTGGCTTTCCGGTCACTTTATTGTCGCGGTTTACAGAATGAAGCGCGACAGGTCGGTGTTCTTCGACAGAGCGCCCACCTTGTCCTTCACGTAATTGGCGTCGACGGTGAAGGTCGCGCCGGTCTTGTCCGGAGCGGTGAACGAAATCTCGTCCAGAACCTTTTCCATCACCGTCTGCAAGCGACGCGCGCCGATATTTTCGACCGTCGCATTGAGATCGACCGCGATATCGGCCAGAGCGTCAATGGCGTCGTCGGTGAAGGACAGCGTCACTTCTTCCGTCTCCATCAGCGAAATATACTGCTTGATCAGGCTTGCCTCCGTTTCTGTGAGGATACGGCGGAAGTCTTCGCGCGTCAGAGCGGAAAGCTCGACGCGGATCGGCAGGCGGCCCTGCAATTCCGGCAGAAGATCCGACGGCTTCGACACATGGAACGCGCCGGAGGTGATGAAGAGGATATGGTCCGTCTTCACCGGCCCGTATTTGGTCGCAACCGTGGTGCCTTCGACGAGCGGCAGCAGATCGCGCTGCACGCCTTCGCGTGAAACGCCAGCCCCACCCCCGCCTTCGCGGGAGGCGATCTTGTCGATCTCGTCGATGAACACGATGCCTTCGTCTTCGGTGACGCGCAGCGCTTCCTGCACGATCTGGTCCTGATCGAGCAGTTTGTCGGATTCATCATTGACGAGGATCGCATAGGAATCCTTCACCGTGGTCTTGCGCGTCTTGGTGCGCCCGCCCATCGCCTTGCCCAGCATGTCCGACAGGTTGAGCACGCCGATATTGGCGCCCGGCATTCCCGGGATCTCGAAATTCGAGTTCGATCCGGTATCGGCGACCTCGATTTCGATTTCCTTGTCGTCCAGCTCGCCATTGCGCAGCTTCTTGCGGAAGCTGTCGCGGGTGGCAGGGCTTGCCGTCTTGCCGACCAGAGCTTCGAGAACGCGTTCCTCGGCGTTCAGATGCGCCTTGGCCTTCACGTCTTCGCGGCGTTTTTCACGCACGAGCCCGATGGCGACTTCAACGAGGTCACGGATGATCTGTTCGACGTCGCGGCCGACATAGCCGACTTCGGTGAACTTGGTGGCTTCGACCTTGACGAAAGGTGCGCCTGCAAGCTTGGCGAGACGGCGCGAGATTTCCGTCTTGCCCACGCCGGTCGGTCCGATCATGAGAATGTTCTTCGGCATGACCTCTTCGCGCATCTGCCCTTCGAGCTGCTGGCGGCGCCAGCGATTGCGCAAGGCGATGGCCACGGCGCGCTTGGCGTCGTTCTGGCCGATGATGAAGCGATCAAGCTCCGAAACGATTTCACGGGGGGAGAAGTTACTCATTTTACAACCCACTTTGCCACTGCCTGATGAACTCAAACGGATGCAGCAGCATGATCACGTTGAGCGTAAGATTGTCGCGAATGACGATCAGCGCCAGAATTTCAAAGAAGAGCGCGATGGCGACGGTGATTTTGGTTGGCAGCTTTGCTGCGATCAGAAAGCCGAGCGCGGCGGCGAGCGTATCGGAAACTGAATTCACGATGCTGTCGCCGAAATAGTCCACGGAGGACGTATTGGCGCGATAGCGCTCGATGATGAAATTCGAGTTTTCGACCAGTTCCCAGACCGCTTCGATGCCGACCGCAGCCGCAAGTCGCAAGCCGAGCGGGGCTTTGGGCGCGATAACCGTGAACAGCCAGTAGAAAAGAAAGCCATGGATGATATGCGACAGCGTATACCAGTCGGCAATATGCTGCGAATTCTCCGATTTCAGCGAACCCGACCATAATTTTATGGTGCCGCATTCGCACATGGCAATCCGCCCGTCGAGATGCAGCCAGATGGCTTGCACCGCAACAATGGCAATGACGATTAGGACGCCCAGGTCCCAGCGTTGTGCACTCGGTTTGGTGACCTGCGCAAGCGAACTCATTCTGCGTCCAGGCTTTCCACGAGGATATTGTGGTTGGTGTAGATGCAGATATCGGCTGCGATCTCCATGGCCTTGCGGGCGATCTCTTCCGCCGACTTGTCGGTGTCGATCAGCGCACGGGCCGCAGCCAGCGCATAATTGCCGCCCGAACCAATGGCCATCACGCCATGTTCCGGTTCAAGCACATCGCCGGTGCCGGTGAGCGCCAGCGTCACCTTGCTGTCGGCAACAAGCATCATGGCTTCGAGCTTGCGCAGATAGCGGTCGGTTCGCCAGTCCTTGGCGAGTTCGACCGAAGCGCGCATCAGCTGGTCGGGATATTGTTCCAGCTTGGCTTCAAGGCGTTCGAGAAGGGTGAAGGCGTCGGCGGTGGCACCAGCGAAACCGGCAATGACATTGCCCTTGCCGATGCGGCGAACCTTGCGCGCATTGCCCTTCATGACGGTATTACCGAGCGATACCTGGCCGTCGCCTGCAATCACGACCTTGCCGTTCTTGCGGACGGTCACGATGGTCGTGCCGTAAATCGTTGTGGGATTGTGATCGATCATGGATGCTCCTTTGGCGGCTCATGCAATCCCGGACGGCGATCCCACAAGCCCCTTCATCTGAGGGTGAACCGCACCAGCCGGTGATTTTGCCGGATGAATCGCGTTTCAATGTGGATATTTAAGAACAGCCCCGTGAATTGCAAAGGTACTGTCGCAAATTTCTCAATAGGTTGAATGCGGCCTTATTTGTGTACGCAATTATGCTGCGAGCTCTGCAAAGACTTCGAATGGCGAGCGGTTGTCGTTCGCGAATTGGCTCTTACGGATCATATGCGCAACTTCGATGCCCGCGATAGTCGCTGAAGCGGAGTGAAACGCTTTGAAGCCCATGTGGGGCTTGGTGATCTTCTTGATGAAACGATGGTCCTGCTCAAGGATATTGTCGTGCAGTGCCGAGGTTTCGGTGCTCAGGCAGCATAAACTCAAGCGTTTGTCCGTCACGATCAACCGCCCGATACAGATAAGTCCATTGGCCCTTGATCTTTATATAGGTTTCGTCAACACGCCACGAACCCAGTGTTGGGCGTTTACGTCTCTGTGCTTGATACGCAATCTGCGGAGAGTATCGAACAACCCACCGCTCCATTGTCGCATGATCAATCTCTACGCCACACTCAGCCATAAATTCCTGGAGATCGCGATAGGAAACGGAATAGCGCACATAGAAAACAGCATGAAGGATGACCTTTTGGGGAAGTGAGCTCCTTCGAAATCAACGGCCATCCACTGTCTCCTTACTCAATGATGCACCCCGATGGTGGCAAAGCTCAGTAGAAGTGAAAAAATTGCGACAGAACCCATGCGACCGCAGGCAATTGATGGACAAAGCGGGCTTTCGCGATTTCGTCCTCGGAGGCGTGCGCCGTATCAGCCATTGAAGAAAATTCCAAACGAACTCTTAGCGTGTTTTTGGGAGCAAATCTTGTTCCGCTCCCAGATAATTAGCATTTAACAGATCTGGCTCCGCATGCTTTTACAAATAATAAATGCACAATGAAACGATAGACTGCAGTAAATATCAGCTAAAAGTTTTGAAAAAAAATATTAAAATAAAATTTATCACTATAATGGAGTTATTGTTATGATTTCCAGAATTCAATGTGCGATTTTGGCAACGATGATCGAGTTTGTCTTATTCAGCAGCGCATCTATCGCTGGCAGTAATTTAGATAAAATTAAAGATTGGCCTGTGTTATACGATGCAGATAGAGATAGCTATGGATACTTTATAAGAAGGCATCTTATCGCTATATATTATCAAAATTCGAAAGAAAAAAAGGATTTAAAGCTTCGTTCGGATAAGGATTTTTGCTCAGGGCCTCTTTATGGGTGCTCTGGAATAATGATTTCAGGGTTTGAGCAGGATGGTGACTACTGGAAGCAACCATATCCTCAACAACAAAAAATATCTTTGAGCTACTGGAGTGAAAGAACCAATACGGCCACTTTTGCTGGACAAAATTCTTCCGCCGCTTATGCAAGCTCGGGCTATATGCTATGGCCGTCAGATATCGTTAATGAACACAATGGTGCAAATGTATTTAAACCACATTATTCTTGTGTTTTCTCGGCAGATGCAGGGACTGTGGAAAACTGGGGTAACGGATGTGCCAGGTCCGGGCCAACATGCCAAGAGTTGGGTATTTATACCGCGCAAGATTACCTGAATCACTACGGTAATGATCCCATTACTTTTCCCGCCTTTTGTGGCTGGTCTCTAGGAGAGGATGAAGGGGATAACAAACGTTATTTTGGAGAATCAATCAAATTACAGCTCAATCAAGGTAGAGGTTATGATGAAGTGGTTGCTAAGGGGTGGGATGAGTACAACCCAAGTAAAATTCCCTTAATGGGATTCTTTTATTATGATGATTACGATAATCTGGATTCCATTTCGGGCCTAGACCTTACTCAGGTACAAAAGCAGCAATTGGACTATTACAAAGAAACGGGTATTTTTGTTCCAATCATTCATCCTACAAGCACCTCGAAGGAGAAGGGTTGGAGTGCGGTGGATTTCAAATATAACTCTGGTGAGCAATCTCCTGGAATCCCACAACAAGTTAAGGTGATTGTTAAAACATCATCGTAAGAGTCCGTTTGAGAATTTGCATCAATGGCTGATACGGCTCAATCACGTCGATGACGAAATCGAGAATGGCGGCTTTGTCCATCAATTGCCTGCGGTCGTGCACCATCCGCAAATTGTCTTGGCAAGCCGCTCCGGCGTCGGGCTCTATTCGCTCGCGCTCACCGAGCCAGGCTTCGCCCGTCTGGGCGCATACGGGTTATGATCCCTCTTGCAAAAGCAGACCACCTTTAGCGGACAATCCCCTGCCCGGCTGCCTGCGCAGCCCGGGCTTGGCCGGGAAGAGACGCTCGGCCGTTCTCTCCCCAGCAACTGTGAAAAATGGTCTCTCCGTCCTTATGGCTGAGCATGGCGCAGAGTTTGATCATGGGACAGAACCATTGCAAATACTGAATTGCAAATGCCGAATTGCTGCTTGCCGGATTGCCGAAAGCATTTGGCAAAGCGGGCAAGCTGTTCTAGAACGCGTCCAGTACCCAATGAGGACCGCTTATGACCGCTGAAAGCACCCGCAAGGCAAGTATCGAACGCTCCACGAAAGAGACGAGCATTGCCGTTTCTGTCGATCTGGATGGCGTCGGCAAGTTCGACATCACCACCGGTGTCGGCTTCTTCGATCATATGCTCGAGCAGCTTTCGCGACATTCGCTCATCGATATGCGCGTCATGGCCAAGGGCGACCTGCATATCGACGATCACCACACGGTTGAGGATACCGGCATTGCGCTCGGTCAGGCCGTCGCCAAGGCCCTCGGCGAGCGTCGCGGTATCGTGCGCTATGCCTCGCTCGATCTCGCCATGGACGATACGCTGACCGGGGCTGCGGTCGATGTGTCCGGTCGCGCTTTTCTGGTGTGGAATGTCAACTTCACGACGGCCAAGATCGGCACCTTCGATACCGAGCTTGTGCGCGAATTCTTCCAGGCCTTTGCGATGAATGCAGGTATTACGCTGCATATCAACAATCATTATGGCGCCAATAATCACCATATCGCCGAGTCGATCTTCAAGGCGGTGGCCCGGGTTCTGCGCACAGCGCTGGAAACCGATCCGCGCCAGAAGGATGCAATCCCCTCCACCAAGGGGTCGCTGAAGGGATAATTCATGGCCCAGTTCGTCATTCTGGAACCGACCGAAGCGTCTTTCAAAAAGAAGCGCGGCGGGACGAGCGTTGAACATTCCGTGTTCGTGCGTGACGGTTTCCATGTTCTGGCGCTGGTTCTGCCCTTTGTCTGGCTTCTGGCGCAACGCCTCTGGTTCGAGGCTTTCGCCATTCTCGGCGTCACGGCTCTGCTCGGTTTTGCCGGGAGTTACTTCGGCATTGCCGAGGCGGTTCCTCTGCTGACGCTGATTGTTTCGCTTCTCGTCGCCTTTGAAGGTGCGAACTGGAAAATCGCGAAACTGAAGCGTCAGGGCTATGTCGAACGGGCGGCAATCGACGCCAGCGATCTCGACGAGGCGGAAATCCGCTATTTCTTCGGGCGTGCGGCGGCTGAAACCACTCTCGCGGAAAAGCCTGTCCCTGCATCGGAGCCGGTTTCTGCCCATCGATGGGACAAGGCGTCCCTGCGTCCCACTTATTCCTCTACTGGCTCCACGATCGGCTTCGTGGGTCATCGCGGAGAAAACTGAAAATGCGTGTTGCGATAATCGATTATGGTTCCGGCAATCTTCGCTCGGCCACCAAGGCCTTTGAGCGTGCCGCCCGCGAAAGCGGCATAAATGCCGAAATCGAACTGACGGCGGATGCCGGGCGGGTGGCGTCTGCCGACCGCGTGGTGCTGCCGGGCGTTGGCGCTTATGCCGATTGCCGTGCCGGTCTCCACGCCGTGTCGGGCATGGTTGAAGCGCTCGACGAGGTTGTCATCAAGAAGGGCCATCCGTTTCTCGGCATCTGCGTCGGCATGCAGCTCATGTCCGAGCGCGGATTGGAAAAGACCGTGACCGAAGGTCTGGGCTGGATCGCGGGTGATGTGCGCGAAATGACGCCGTCTGACCCGACGCTGAAGATTCCGCAGATCGGCTGGAATCGGATTCACGTGAAACAATCGCATCAGGCGCATCCGATTTTCGACGGCATTAAGACCGGCGAGAACGGTTTGCACGCCTATTTCGTCCATTCCTATATGTTCGACGCGAAGAAGGCGGACGAGGTTCTGGCCGTGACGGATTACGGTGGCGATGTTACCGCCGCTGTCGGTCGCGACAATATGGTGGGAACCCAGTTCCACCCGGAAAAGAGCCAGCTGCTCGGCCTTTCGCTCATTGCCAATTTCCTGAAATGGAAGCCTTGAAGACATGATCCTTTTTCCCGCCATCGATTTGAAAGACGGTCAATGCGTGCGCCTGAAGCTCGGCGACATGGATCAGGCCACCGTCTACAACACCGACCCGGCTGCGCAGGCCAAGGCCTTTGAAGATCAGGGCTTTGAATGGCTGCATGTGGTCGATCTCAATGGCGCTTTCGCAGGCGAAAGCGTCAATGGCGCAGCGGTCGAGGCAATCCTCAAGGCCACCAAAAATCCGGTGCAGCTGGGTGGCGGTATTCGCACCTTGCAGCACATTGAAAGCTGGCTTTCCAAGGGGCTGCGCCGCGTTATCCTCGGCACGGTTGCCGTGCGGGACCCGGCGCTGGTGATCGAAGCCTGCAAGGCGTTTCCGGGACAGGTCGCTGTCGGTATCGACGCCAAGGGCGGCAAGGTCGCCGTTGAAGGCTGGGCCGAAGCCTCACAACTTGGCGTGATCGAACTGGCGAAGAAGTTCGAGGGCGCAGGCGTTGCCGCCATCATCTATACGGATATCGACCGCGACGGCGTTCTGGCCGGGATCAACTGGGATTCGACGCTGGCGCTTGCCGAGGCGGTTTCCATTCCGGTGATCGCATCGGGCGGTCTTGCTTCGATGGACGACATCAGGCGTCTCGCCGCGCCGGATGCGCGCAAGCTCGAAGGCGCGATTTCGGGCCGTGCGCTTTATGACGGTCGCATCGATCCGGCGGAAGCACTGTCATTGTTGAGGGCCACAGTATGACACTCAAGGCACGTGTAATTCCCTGTCTCGATGTGAAGGACGGACGCGTCGTCAAGGGCGTCAATTTTGTCGATCTGATCGATGCGGGCGATCCGGTGGAAGCCGCCCGCGCTTATGATGCGGCGGGCGCAGACGAATTGTGCTTCCTCGATATCACGGCGTCCTCGGACAATCGCGAGACAATTTTCGATGTGGTGGCCCGTACGGCAGAACAGTGCTTCATGCCGCTGACTGTCGGTGGCGGCGTGCGCCAAGTTGCCGATATTCGCAAACTGCTTCTGGCTGGCGCCGACAAGGTGTCGATCAACACGGCGGCGGTGAAAAACCCGGAATTCGTCGCCGAGGCGGCGGACAAGTTCGGTAACCAGTGCATCGTCGTTGCCATCGACGCCAAGAAGGTTTCGGGCGAAGGCGAAGCGGATCGCTGGGAAATCTTTACCCATGGCGGTCGCCAGACCACCGGCATCGATGCGGTGGAATTCGCCCGAAAGGTGGTCGATCTGGGTGCAGGCGAAATCCTGCTCACCTCGATGGACCGTGACGGCACCAAGGCGGGTTACGATGTGGCGCTGACCCGCGCAGTGGCCGACAGCGTGCGCGTGCCGGTGATCGCTTCGGGCGGTGTTGGCACTCTGGGTCATATGGTGGCCGGTATCCGCGACGGTCATGCGACGGCCGTGCTGGCCGCTTCAATTTTCCACTTCGGCACTTATTCGATCGGGGAAGCGAAGCGCTATATGGCCGATGCCGGAATTCCAATGCGGCTCGATCCGGTTCGCTAACAAGAATATACATGACGGGAGGAACCCCGATGAGCCAGTTTACGCTCGCAGACCTTGAACGCATCGTGGCGGAACGCGCCAGCGTGACCGATGGATCGTCCTATACGGCAAGCCTTGTCGCCAAAGGTCAGACCAAGGCATCGCAAAAGCTCGGCGAAGAAGCCGTGGAAACGGTGATTGCCGCTGTTTCCGGCGACCGCGCGGGCGTGGTTTCCGAAAGCGCCGATCTGCTTTATCACCTGATGGTGGTCTGGAAAATCGCTGGTGTTCCGCTGGAAGATGTTCTGCAGGAACTCGACCGGCGCACGGGCCAGACCGGCCTTGAGGAAAAGGCTGCTCGCCCGAAGGCGTGATCCTGCAAAGGATCGCGCTGAATAGAAGGCCAGAGCAGTTCCGGTTAAAACGGAATCGTGGAGCCGATCTATCTATTTGTTTTTACGCATTATCCTGCGCAAAACCGCTTCGCACTTTTGCTGGAAATGCTCTAGAGAGACGACAGTTCATGTGGGAAAAAGTGGATCAGCTCACCCCTTCCAGATATTCGCCCTACCGCTTTTTCTCGGCAGAGGAATGGGCCGGTTTTCGCGCGGATACCCCCCTCACCCTGACCTATGAAGAAGTCAAGCGGTTGCGTTCGCTCGGCGACCCCATTGATCTCGATGAGGTCCGCCGCATCTATCTGTCGCTGTCGCGACTGCTTTATGCCCATGTCGAGGCAAGCCAGTTGCTGTTTCGCCAGCGCCAGCAATTCCTCAATATGGAGGAATCCTTCAAGACACCCTTCATCATCGGCGTTGCGGGTTCTGTGGCGGTCGGCAAGTCCACCACGGCGCGTATCCTGAAGGAACTGCTCGCCCGCTGGCCTTCCAGCCCGAAGGTCGATCTGGTGACGACGGACGGTTTTCTCTATCCCAACGCGGTTCTGCGCGAGCAGAACATGATGGAGCGCAAGGGCTTTCCGGAAAGCTATGATATAGGCGCGGTTCTGCGCTTTCTATCGGCGATCAAGGCGGGCATGAGCCATGTGCGCGCGCCGCTTTATTCGCATCTAAGCTATGACGTGTTGCCGGACGATTACCAGATCGTTGACAAGCCGGACATTCTGATTTTCGAAGGCATCAATGTCCTTCAGGTGCGCGATCTGCCGGAAGACGGCAAGATGGTGCCCTTCGTGTCGGATTTCTTCGACTTCTCAATCTATATAGATGCCGATCCGGAACTGATCCACAAATGGTATATTGACCGTTTCATGCGCCTGCGCGAAACGGCTTTCCGCGATCCGCAGTCCTTCTTCCATCGCTATTCGCAGCTTTCGGAAGATGCGGCCCGCTCCATCGGCGAAGGGCTGTGGCAGAATATCAATCTGCGCAATCTCAATGAGAATATCCTGCCGACCCGACCGCGCGCCGATCTGATCCTGCGCAAAGGCAGCGACCATCTGATCGAAGAGGTCGCACTCAGGAAGATATGAAAAGAGGCCGGGGAAACCCGGCCCTGGCATTTTGATCAGCGCCCCAGATTGGTGCGGGCGAGTTCGACGATTTCATCGCCGCGCCCGTTGATAATGGCTTTCAGCATATAGAGGCTGAAACCCTTCGCTTGCTCGGCCTTGATCTTCGGCGGCATGACCAACTCCTGCTTGGCCGTGACGACATCGACCAGAACCGGGCCCTTGTGATCCAGCGCCTGTTGCAGCGCGCCCGGCAGGTCGGCGGATTCTTCCACCCGGATACCCTTGATGCCGATGGCTTCCGCCATGGCGGCAAAGTTTGGATTGTCCAGATCGGTGCCGGTGCTGAGATAGCCGCCCGCTTTCATTTCCATGGCGACAAAGCCGAGCGAGCCATTATTATAGACGACGATCTTCACTGGCAGTTTCAGCTGCGTGAGGGATAGAAAATCGCCCATCATCATGGTGAAGCCACCGTCGCCGGACAGGGAGATGACCTGCCTGTCCGGTGCTGCGGCCTGCGCGCCAAGCGATTGCAGCATGGCATTGGCCATGGAGCCATGATTGAACGAGCCAAGCAGACGGCGCTTGCCATTCATCGTGAGATAGCGCGCCGCCCAGACGGTCGGCGTCCCGACATCGGCGGTGAAAATGGCGTCGTCTTTCGCAATCTCGTTGATCAGACGCGTGAGATATTGCGGATGGATCGGCTGGCCCGCCTTTGAGGGCTGGGCAAGATCGTCGAGATCCTTGCGCGCTTTCACATAATGCGCCTTGGCGGAATTCAGGAATGTCGCGCTGCGGTTCGATTTCAGTTTGGGTAACAGCGCATTGGCGGCTTCCTTCACGTCACTGACGATGCCAAGCGTGATTGGCGCGCGACGGCCGAGCTGCGATGGATCATGGTCGATCTGAACGATTTTCGCTTTTTCAGGATAGAAATTCCGATACGGAAAACTGGTGCCCAGCATCAGAAGTGTGTCGCAGTTCAGCATGGCGTGGTAACCGGATGAAAATCCGATCAGGCCGGTCATGCCGACATCGTTCGGATTGTCCCATTCGACATGTTCCTTGCCGCGCAGTGCGTGAACGACAGGCGCAGCCAGACGGTCAGCAAGCGCCACCACGGAATCATGTGCTCCGGCGCAGCCGCTCCCCGCGAGGATCGTGATTTTTTCCGAGCCGTTCAAAAGGTCGGCAAGCTGCCCGATATCTTCATCGGACGGAATGATCCGTGGTCGCGCCACATGGACCCAGGCTTTCGCGGACGGTTCGTCGATCTGTTTCAGCGCGATGTCCCCCGGCAGGACGATGACGGCCACACCCTGTTGCCCCACTGCGGCGCGCATGGCGCGGTGCAGCACTTCCGGCATCTGGGCCGGATTGGTCACCAGTTCGACGAAATGGCTGCATTCGCGAAACAGTTCCTGCGGATGTGTCTCCTGAAAATAGTCGAGGCCGATTTCCGACGATGGAATATGGGCGGCAATCGCCAGAACGGGTGTGCGATTGCGCTGGCAGTCGAAAAGGCCGTTGATGAGGTGAAGATTGCCGGGGCCGCAACTGCCAGCACAGACGGCGAGCTCGCCGGTTACGGCTGCTTCCGCGCCTGCGGCGAAAGCGGCAGTTTCTTCGTGACGGACATGCATCCAGTCAATCTTGCCAAGGCGGCGCAGGCTGTCGTTCAGCCCGTTCAGACTATCGCCGGTAACACCCCATATGCGCCGGACTCCGGCTTGAGCGAGGGTTTCGGCCAAAAGGTCTGCAACAGTCATGCTCATAATATCACCTCGTTGAAACTCCCGCCTTCAAACTAGGGCGCCAATGAGGAGATGGTAGCAGCTAATTTCGGCGGCGCCGCGCAACGCCGCCGAAAGAATGTATTAAGCGCGGTGAAAACGGCTCTATGCCGTGCAATCGGTAATGAAACGTGCCAGATAGGCGTCGAAAACCGCTGGCATTTCACGAAAAGGTGCGTGACCGGCGTTGTCGATAACGTGGGTTTTCCCCTCCCAGAGATTGCCGAAGCGGACGTTCGACACGAAGTCGAGTTCGACGAAAGGCTCGTCGCGCCCATTGACCACGGCGATGGGGAGCTTTGCTGCCGCCACGATATCGCGCTGGTTGCCACCGGCTCCGGCGGCGAATTTCTCGAACATGATGCGGCGCGCGCGCCCGTCCGTTCGGGCGACGATATCAAGCAGCGACGCCTCGAACGGCTCGCCGCAGGTGCTGCGGGCATAGGATTCGACGTCGCGGGCCGAAAACACTTCCTGTCCGGCAAGCGCCATGTCGGGGCCACTCTTGAACCCCTGCCCCACTTCCTCGGGGGCAACCGGCGGCGTGCCGGTGATCATCAGCCCGCGCATGCCGGGATAGCGTGCAATCATCTCAAGCCCGATATGGCCACCAAGCGACCAGCCGAAAACCACCGCATCCGCTATGCCGAGCTTTTCCAGCACTTCCGTCATGGCATCGGCATAGCCTTCCATGGAATAGCTGCGATCGGGATCAATGGCGTCGCCCGACTGGCCGTGGCCGGGTAGATCTGGCGCGATGACACGCCATTTCTTGCCGATTTCGCCTTCAAGCTGGTTCTGGAAGATCGCGCTTGCACTCGAATTGCCATGGATCATCAGCAAGGGCGCGCCCTCGCCGGCGCTTTCGCGCACCGCGATTTTGCCGTGGCTGGTTTCGAGGTCGTAGAGTTTCGTGGTCATGCGTTTCCCCTGCTCATGCGGTCTTGTATGGATTGGAATTCAGGTCTGACGGCGGTGTTTCAGTCGAAAGAAACCTTGCCGCGCCCTTTTTTGATATCCGCGCGGCCTGATTTTGCCTTCAGGCGTCGCTCGACGGAGCCTTTGGTCGGCCTGGTCTTCTTGCGCGGCGGCGGTGGCGGCTCGGCGGCCTTGGCGATCAGCGCGATCAGCCGCTCGCGGGCATCTTCGCGGTTGCGCTCCTGCGTGCGGAAGCGATTGGCCTCGATGAGAATGTCACCGTCCTTGGTGCCTTTCTGACCCGCCAGTTTGAAGAGGCGCGTGAGAATATCTTCCGGCAATCCCGATCGTGCCGCATGAAAACGCAGCTGCACCGCCGTCGAAACCTTGTTGACGTTCTGCCCACCGGGACCGGAGGCGCGAATGAAGCTCTCCTCCAGATCGTCCTCGCGGATCGTCAGGCGATTGGTGATGCGGATGATGTTCCGGTTCTCTTCCATAAGAGAACGCATACACGCTTCGCTTCGGTTGGACAAAAGAAAACCCGGCACGCGCATGCCCCTCAAAAGTGCGAAGCGGTTTTGAGACAAGGGCATGCGGAGACAAGTCATGCCCCTCAAAAGTGCGAAGCGGTTTTGGGACAAGGGCATGCGGGAAAAATCACGCGCGCCAAAGTGCGGGGCTGGATTGAGGACAAAAGAAAACCCGGCGCGCGGGCCGGGCTCTCTCCCTCCTCAGTATTTCTGAGCTTACTCCGCAGCGATGCGGATTGCCGGTGCTGCGTCCTTGACCTCGTGATCGACGTGACGTTCGAACTTTTCGAAGTTGGTGACGAACATATCGACCAGCTTCTTGGCCTGCGCGTCATAGGCGGCCTTATCGGCCCAGGTGGAGCGCGGATCGAGAATGGAAGTATCCACGCCCGGCACTTCAACCGGAACGGCGAAGCCGAAATTCGGATCGATGCGGAATTCGGCGTCGTTCAGCGAGCCATCGAGGGCGGCAGCGAGAAGCGCGCGGGTTGCCTTGATCGGCATGCGCTTGCCGGTGCCATAGGCGCCGCCGGTCCAGCCGGTGTTGACGAGCCAGCAATCGACCTTGTGTTCGGCGATCAGCTTGCGCAGCAGATTGCCGTATTCCGACGGATGACGCGGCATGAACGGTGCGCCGAAGCAGGTCGAGAAGGTTGCTTCCGGTTCGGTGACGCCCTTTTCAGTGCCTGCGACCTTGGCCGTGTAACCGGACAGGAAGTGGTACATGGCCTGTGCAGGCGTGAGCTTGGCGATGGGAGGCATCACGCCGAAAGCATCGGCGGTGAGCATAATGATGTTCTTCGGCTGGCCGCCCTTGCCCGTCTTCGATGCATTCGGGATGAAATCGAGCGGATAGGCGCAACGGGTGTTTTCGGTCAGCGAACCATCGTCGAAATCCGGCTGGCGATTGGCGTCGAGCACGACGTTTTCCAGCACAGTGCCGAAACGCTGCGTCGTGGCATAGATTTCCGGTTCTGCTTCGGCGGAAAGACGGATGGTCTTGGCATAGCAGCCGCCTTCGAAATTGAAGATGCCGTGTTCACCCCAGCCATGCTCGTCGTCGCCGATCAGCGTGCGCGTCGGGTCGGCGGAAAGCGTGGTCTTGCCAGTGCCGGACAGGCCGAAGAACACGGCGGTGTCGCCATTCGGGCCTTCATTGGCCGAGCAATGCATCGGCATCACGCCCTTTGCAGGCAGAATGTAGTTGAGCGCGGTGAAGACCGACTTCTTCATTTCACCGGCATAGGAGGTGCCGCCGATCAGAACGATCTTACGGGTCAGATCGACCGCAATCACCGTTTCGGTGCGCACGCCATAGCGTTCTGGGTCGGCCTTGAAGGACGGCAGGTCGATGATCGTCATTTCCGGCACGTAGGAAGCAAGCTCTTCCTGGGCCGGACGGATCAGCAGATTGCGGATGAAAAGCGAATGCCAGGCATATTCGGTTACAATGCGGGCGTTGATCTTGTTGTCGGCGTCAGCGCCGCCGATGAGATCCTGTACGAAAAGCTCCTTGCCCTTCGCATGCTCGATGAAATCGGCGTAGAGAAGCTCGAAGGCTTCCGGCGTGATCGGCTTGTTATTGTCCCACCAGACCTGATCTTCGGTGTTGGCGTCGCGGACCACGAATTTGTCCTTCGGCGAACGGCCCGTGTGCTGGCCGGTGCGGGCAACGAGCGCGCCCTGTGCCGTCAGTTCAGCTTCGCCACGGCGGACGGTTTCCTCATAGAGCCGAGCCGGTCCGAGGTTATAAAAGACTGCGGAGAGTTCCTTCAGTCCCGAAGTGGCAATGGAAGCGGCCGTATTGTGAATGCCGGTCTCTCTCATGGTGTCTCCGCCATCTGGTTTGACAAATTAATCTGCCCTCCGTTTTTTCCGTTCTCGGAGGAATGGCAGTCAGAAACAGATTAATTGTGGCAATTCAAATATTTAATCGATTTAAAAATTTTGAATTTTTTTTAAATCGTTTAACTATTGCGTTTTGGCGTGTATTTTTTGTGGAATACAATCTTTACGAGTGTTAACCAAAGAATGATTCGAGACGGCGCCTTTCACGGCTTCTTTCAGGGCTGCCACATTTTGTACCTAATTTGTACTGCACAAGCTGCATCACTATAATAAGATCGACGTGCAAATCAGGCGCTCGATGATCGAACCGCCCCACCAGCCGGTTGTTCCGGGTGGAATGCCAGATGGCAGAGCTCCAAAGGGGGATGCCCTGGCAAAACATGAAGGAGAAAGGTCCGCATGAAGGAAGCCTCGGCAACGCAGACAATTGCGCTGGTCGACGATGACCGTAACATTCTGACCTCCGTTTCCATTGCGCTGGAGTCGGAAGGCTATCGGGTTGAAACCTATACCGATGGCGCTTCTGCACTTGATGGTCTGATGGCGCGCCCGCCAAATCTTGCGATCTTCGATATCAAGATGCCGCGTATGGACGGTATGGAGCTTCTGCGCCGCCTGCGCCAGAAATCCGATCTCCCGGTTATCTTCCTGACCTCGAAGGACGACGAGATCGACGAGCTGTTCGGTCTCAAGATGGGCGCCGACGATTTCATCACCAAGCCGTTCTCGCAGCGTCTGCTGGTGGAGCGCGTCAAGGCAGTTCTGCGCCGCGTCGCTGCCCGCGACGGTACGGCAAAGCCTGCCGGCCAGCCGTCCAAGTCGCTGGAACGCGGTCAGCTGGTCATGGATCAGGAACGCCATACCTGCACCTGGAAGGGTGAACCCGTTACGCTGACGGTGACCGAATTCCTCATCCTGCACTCGCTCGCGCAGCGTCCCGGCGTTGTGAAAAGCCGTGACGCCTTGATGGATGCGGCCTATGATGAGCAGGTCTATGTGGACGATCGCACCATCGACAGCCACATCAAGCGCCTTCGCAAGAAGTTCAAGGTGGTTGACGACGACTTCGAGATGATCGAAACGCTCTATGGCGTCGGCTATCGCTTCCGCGAGGCTTGATGCATAGGATTACCAATGCCGGGTGCGATAGCCCGGCATTGATTTGGAATATTTGACGCACATCTTATCCGAAATGCGTTTCACATTTTTCGGGATGCGCTCCAACGAGTAACAAAAGCGAGATGGTCGCAGAGACCCAGAACGAAGGCCTTGCAGGCCAGAAAACGAGTTTGCAAGCAAACTTGCGCGAGCGCAGGGCACGGCGGCAGCGCTCGGTGTTCTGGCGCCGTCTGTTTGCGCCCTTTCGCAAGTTTCTCGGTCAATATCTCTTCTCAAGCCTGACGCGCCGCATCCTGTTTCTCAACCTTGCGGCGCTTGGCGTTCTGGTTTCCGGCATTCTCTATATGAACCAGTTCCGCGAGGGGCTGATCGACGCGAAGGTGGAAAGCCTTCTGACCCAGGGCAAGATCATCGCTGCGGCGATTTCGGCCTCGGCAACGGTCGATACCAACTCGCTGATGGTCGATCCGGAAAAGCTTCTGGAACTGCAAGCCGGGCAAAGCCTGACCCCCTCGCCCGATTCTCCCGATAATTGGGAATTCCCGATCAATCCTGAAAAGGTTTCGCCCCTGTTGCGCCGGTTGATTTCGCCGACCAGCACGCGGGCGCGTATCTATGACCGCTACGCCAATATGCTGCTGGATTCGCGCGCGCTCTATTCGCCGAGTTTCCCGTCCTCCAGCCCGGTGTTGAGCTATCCTCTGCCGCCGATCGAGGGCGAAACGCCGGGGCTGTGGGAGCGTTTCAGCCGCTGGTTCACCGGCTTCTTCTATGGTGGCGGCTTGCCCGTTTATCAGGAACAGCCGGGCGGCAATGGTCTCGCCTTCCCCGAGATCGTCAAGGCGCTGTCCGGTTCTCCACAAACGGCGCAGCGCCGCACCGAAAAGGGCGAACTGGTGGTCTCTGTGGCCGTGCCGGTCCAGCGTTCGCGCGCCATTCTCGGCGTCTTGCTGCTTTCGACCGAAGGCGACGATATCGACAAGATCGTAGAGGGCGAGCGCATGGCCGTCTTCCGCGTGTTCGGCGTCGTGTCGCTGGTCATGGTGATCCTGTCGCTGTTCCTCGCGTCGACCATAGCAAGCCCGCTACGCAAATTGTCGGCTGCGGCGGATCGCGTGCGTCATGGCGTCAAGAACCGTGTTGAAATTCCAGATTTCTCGGAGCGACAGGATGAGGTGGGACATCTGTCCACCTCCATCCGCGATATGACCGACGCGCTTTACACCCGCATCGAAGCCATTGAGAGCTTCGCCGCCGATGTCAGCCACGAGCTGAAGAACCCCCTCACCTCGCTACGCAGCGCGGTGGAGACCTTGCCGCTCGCCAAGTCGGAGGAATCGCGCAAGCGCCTGCTCGACATCATTCAGCATGATGTGCGCCGTCTTGATCGCCTGATCACCGATATTTCCGATGCTTCGCGCCTCGACGCGGAACTGGCGCGCGAACATATCGACCGCGTGGATATGAAGACGCTGCTCACCAATCTTGTCACTGCCGCGCGCGAAGTGCGCCGCAACAAGGTTGGCACCGAGATCGTCTTCAATACCGGTAAGCTGCCAGCGGGTAAAAAGGCCTTCTACGTCGCGGGCCATGACCTGCGGCTTGGTCAGGTGGTGAGCAATCTCATTGAAAATGCGCGCTCCTTCGTGCCCGACGATACGGGGCGCATCGTGGTGACGTTGCAGGGCGAAGGCAGTCGCCTGCGCATTCTCGTCGAGGATAACGGACCAGGCATCCCCATCGAGAATATCGAGCGGATTTTCGAGCGTTTCTATACGGATCGCCCGGCATCGGAGGCTTTCGGTCAGAATTCCGGCCTCGGCCTGTCGATCAGCCGTCAGATCATCGAAGCTCATGGCGGTACGCTGACGGCGGAAAACATCATCGATCCTGCAAAGCCCGATCAATTCAGGGGCGCCCGTTTCATCGTCGATCTTCCGGCCAGCACATGACCCCGGAAGAAGCCAAAAGCGGCCTCCACGCCACCACGGTGCAATTGCGCGGAAAGGGCGTGATGATCATGGGCCGCTCGGGCGCGGGCAAGACCGAACTGGCGCTGACGCTGGTGGAGCGCGCATCGCTCCGCAGCGAACAGGCGGCCCTCGTCAGCGATGATCGCACGATGCTGCGCGCCGAAGACAATCGCCTGATCGCCAGCGCGCCAGTTGCCCTTGCGGGCGGTGTGGAGATTCGCGGCGCTGGCCTGTTCAGGGTGCCTTTCGTCGCCAGCGCCACACTTGATCTGGTGATCCTGCTTGTGGCCCGTGAAGAAGCGGAGCGTTATCCAGGCGGCGGAATCTGGAGCTTTGAAGGGATCGAACTGCCGCGTCTGCTTCTGCCGTCACTGTCGTCGAATGGCGATTCCAACGCGCTGTCGCGGGCGATAGAGGCGACTTTGTTCTACGAACGGTGGTCGCCGGAGAATCGCTGACCGGCGATGGTTTCGATTCTGTGAAGATTTCACACCGCTGCGGCATTTTGCTTTTTTCAAGGCGGGGTGGAGATTTTTCACTTGCTATAAGGATTTGCCCTGCCAAGATGCACAACTCGCCGGCATGGTTCCGGCTACAGTACGATCCTTAAAACGAGACAGGTTTTTTGGAGTGATCGTGCTGGAACAAAGCAGGTGCCATCTGATCATCTGGCGGGGTGATGCGGCGGGCGCGCGACGGGAGCTTTTATAGTATGATCGGACTCGTGCTTGTTACGCACGGAAGGCTGGCCGAAGAGTTTCTTCATGCCGTTGAGCATGTGGTAGGCCCGCAAGATAATTTCGAAACCGTATGCATCGGTGCGGAAGATGACATGGAGCAGCGTCGGCGCGATATCGTCGAAGCTGTCGAACGCGCCGAAAATGGCAGCGGCGTCATCATCCTGACCGACATGTTCGGTGGAACTCCCTCCAATCTGGCCATCTCGGTCATGCAGGAAGGCAAGATTGAAGTCATCGCAGGCGTCAATCTGCCGATGCTGATCAAGCTTTCAAGCGTGCGGATCGGCGGCGACATCAAGACTGCGCTTCGCGAGGCGCAGGACGCGGGGCGTAAATATATCAACGTCGCAAGTCAGGTTCTGACAGGAAAGTAATATATGCGGTCCAGCGTCACCCTTACTGGCGAATACGATCCCGAAACTGCAATTTCCCGGTCGCTTGAGATCGTCAACAAGCGCGGGCTGCACGCCCGCGCCTCCGCCAAATTCGTCCAACTGGTCGACGGCTATGATGCGCATGTGCGCGTTTCCAAGGACGGCATGACGGTTGGCGGCACCTCGATCATGGGGCTGATGATGCTGGCCGCCTCGCCCGGCTGCTGCATCGAGGTCAGCGCTTCGGGCGAACAGGCCGAGACCGTGCTCGACGCCCTGCAGACGCTGATTGCCGACAAGTTCGGCGAGGAATGCTGAGCGTTCTGGACGATCTAGCCGCGCCTGTCGCGGTTTTTGATGCGGGCATCGGAAGCTATGCGCTGGTCGAGTTGATCAGACGGCGACAGCCCCAACAGGACATCATCTATTTTGCAGATCGGGCGCGTTTTCCCTATGGCGGGAAGACGCGAAACGAGCTGCTGTCCATCATACGCAGCATCATCGGCTATCTGACCGGTCTCGGTGCAAAAAGCGTCGTTCTGGCCTCCAACGCGCCGTCGATCATGGTGCTGGACGCGCTGAAAGATCAATTCTCTGTTCCCGTTTATGGCGTGGCGCCACCGGTTCGCGAGGCAATTGCGGCGAGCTGCAGCGGCCATGTTGCGATCATGGGCGTGCGGTCGATGATCGAAAGCGCTGAGCTAGGCGCATTTGTGTGCGCCCAAGCGAGCGAGCCGGAAAAGGTCCGTCTCATCAACGCCTCTCCCATGGTTGAGCTTGTGGAAAGCGGCCTGTTTCTGTCAGACCCGGCAAGAACAGCCGAAGACGTCACCCGTTTCTGTGAAGCGATTGCGGCAAACGATCCGCTCATTGATGTTCTGACCCTGTCGAGCACGCATTTGCCCTGGCTGCGCCCATTCTTCGAGAAAGCGCGCCCCGATTGGCTGTTTCTCGATCCGGCGGACAGCGTGGTGTCTACCCTTCCCGCCACGCAAGGCGGCTCGGGCCGCACCGTCGCGCTGGTGACCGAAAGCGCCGCCTACCCCGTGTCCGATTTTCGTAAAATGCTGGAAACGCTTGGGATCTCTCTCGATCTGACCGTGGTGGACCCAGCAATCGGCTGATTGTTCGATATGCACGTATAAAGATTTGTTTATATGAAGTTGTGCTTCGGCCCGCGATCTGCTAGTCAAAGCGGCAGCCGGAGCGGCTTTTATCGACGATATTCCGCTCCCAAACCATGTCTACAACGCCATTCCGAACCGGGTTCATTGCCGTGTTGGAATTGTTTTTGATTGGAGCACGCGATGACCGCAAGCCAAGATTTCGTCGTCAAGGATCTGAGCCTGGCCGACTGGGGCCGCAAGGAACTCGACATTGCCGAAACCGAAATGCCGGGCCTGATGGCTGCGCGCGCGGAATTCGGCAAGACGCAACCGCTGAAGGGCGCACGCATTTCCGGTTCGCTGCACATGACCATTCAGACCGCCGTTCTGATCGAGACGCTCAAGGCCCTTGGCGCCGATGTGCGCTGGGCATCTTGCAACATCTTCTCGACGCAGGACCATGCCGCCGCTGCGATTGCCGCCACCGGCACGCCGGTTTTCGCCATCAAGGGCGAAACCCTTGAAGAATACTGGACCTACACCGACCAGATCTTCCAGTGGCCGGATGGCCAGCCGTCCAACATGATCCTCGACGATGGCGGCGACGCCACCATGTACATCCTCATCGGCGCGCGCGCTGAAGCGGGTGAAGACGTTCTGTCGAACCCCGGTTCGGAAGAAGAGGAAGTTCTCTTCGCGCAGATCAAGAAGCGCATGGCTGCAACGCCGGGCTTCTTCACAAAGCAGCGCGATGCCATCAAGGGCGTGACGGAAGAAACCACCACCGGCGTCAACCGTCTGTACCAGTTGCAGAAGAAGGGCCTCCTGCCCTTCCCGGCCATCAACGTCAATGACAGCGTCACCAAGTCGAAGTTCGACAACAAGTATGGCTGCAAGGAATCGCTGGTCGACGGCATTCGTCGCGGCACCGACGTGATGATGGCTGGCAAGGTCGCCGTCGTCTGCGGTTACGGCGATGTCGGCAAAGGCTCCGCCCAGTCGCTGGCCGGTGCCGGTGCCCGCGTCAAGGTGACGGAAGTCGATCCGATCTGCGCCCTTCAGGCCGCCATGGACGGCTTTGAAGTCGTGACGCTCAGCGATGCCGCTCCGACCGCCGATATCGTGATCACCACGACCGGCAACAAGGACGTCATCACGCTGGACGACATGCGCAAGATGAAAGACATGTGCATCGTCGGCAATATCGGCCACTTCGACAACGAAATTCAGATTGCCGCTCTGCGCAACCTGAAGTGGACCAATGTGAAGCCGCAGGTCGATCTGATCGAGTTCCCGGATGGCAAGCGCCTGATCCTTCTTTCGGAAGGCCGCCTGCTCAATCTTGGCAACGCGACCGGCCATCCGAGCTTCGTGATGTCGGCCTCCTTCACCAACCAGGTGCTGGCTCAGATCGAGCTTTACACGCGTCCGGAAGCCTACAAGAACGAAGTCTATGTTCTGCCGAAGCATCTCGACGAGAAGGTGGCGCGCCTGCATCTCGACAAGCTGGGTGCGAAGCTGACTGTGCTTTCTGAGGAACAGGCAGCCTATATCGGCGTCACTCCACAGGGCCCGTACAAGTCCGAGCACTACAGATATTAACCATCGGTTAAGCATTCTACTACATGTTGAGACTGGACAGTTGACAGGCTGTCCAGTCTTTCTTTTTGCGCGCGACACGCTTCACGTGGATTCGTCGGAAGGGTATTGTGAAGACGAATCAAAAGCATTCCCGGCAAAAGTGTATTGCGGTTTTGATGTTCGGGAATGCGAAGAAACAATGTGTTTTGGCGGGTGTTCGCGTGGTGCGTTTTTTGCCGGTTTCGGCGGGAAGCGGCTGGTCGCTTCGTCCCTGAAACACGTTCGGCTATCGGCACTATGGCGGTGCCCGACGGTCGGTTGATGTGTTGAAATTGAAATGCGGGTGTGCGTCCGTTTGCGGAAGCACAGTCGGGTGGCGGAGAAAAGGGAAACATGCCAGAAGTCGGCTTATCGGGCACAACCCGGGGCAATTCCACAATCGGAAGAGGCAAGAGCTTGACGGTTGCTCTCGCCTGTGTTGCAAAGCCGCTTCGGCAGGTCGTCTTGAAGGCGACCGTGTCAGTTTCCGCCGTTCTTGCCGCCATGCCCGCTTTTGCGCAGGGCGCTGATGGCGCGCGCATCGAACTGCCTTTTGGCGGCGGCAGCGTCGGCGCCTTCGAAGTCATTCAGTTTTCCATGTTTGTCGGCGCCATGGGCGCGGCGCTGCTTTCCGCAGGCTGGCTCATTCGCGAGCGCGCCCGCGCTGCGAGTGAAAACAAGGAACTGCGTTCAAAACTCTCTGATCTGAGCCTTACGGCGCAGCGCAACGAAGCGCTCCTCAATCTCAAGGATCAGCGCATCGTCGTCTGGGACGGTCATACGATGCGGGCCGATGTGGTCGGGCAGTTGCCGGA
This sequence comes from Ochrobactrum soli, assembly GCF_003664555.1. Lineage (NCBI taxonomy): Bacteria > Pseudomonadati > Pseudomonadota > Alphaproteobacteria > Hyphomicrobiales > Brucellaceae > Ochrobactrum > Ochrobactrum soli. Next base: position 225,260 of record NZ_RCHH01000003.1, read on the forward strand.
TGAAAGCGGCGCGCCGCAGGATCGCTCGGCCTTTCTGGCTTTCGGTCGCTGGCTGCGCCCGCAATCGGTAACAGCGCTGGAGCGCGCCGTCGCGTCGCTGCGCGAACATGCGCGCACCTTCGATCTGACGGTCGAAACCAATAATGGCACGCTGCTTGATGTTTATGGCCGTACCTCCGGCGGTCTGGCAGTCGCTCGCTTCTTCAGCCTTCAGGGCGTTCAGGCGGAGCGCGCAGCGCTTCAGGCGCAGAATCGCGAATTGTCGGACCGGATCGAGCTCCTGCGCCGCCTGCTGGAGCGCATCGAGCAACCTGTCTGGGTTCGCGATGGCAATGGCCGCATCGAATGGGTCAATCAGGCCTATGCGCGCGCTGTCGATATGCCCGATACCAGCCAGACGATCGCGGAAGGTCGCGAGCTTTTCGGTGCGCAGGCGCGGATTCGTCTGGAGCGCGACCGTTTTGCCGAGCCGGTTCTGCATGAGCAATTGCCGACAGTGGTGCGTGGCGACCGCCGGATTTTCGACGTGACCGATGTGAGCGCCGAGGGCGGTTCCGCTGGTCTTGGCTTCGATCTGAGCGAAGTCGAGCAGGTGCGTGAGGAACTGAGCCGCACGCTGAAAAGCCATGCTGAAACGCTGGATCAGCTCTCGACTGCCGTGGCGATTTTCGATCCGGAAATGAAGCTCCAGTTCTTCAATCAGGCATTTGCGAAACTCTGGTCGCTTGACACGGCCTGGCTCGAAACCCAGCCGAGCAACACCTTGCTCTTCGACCGGCTGCGGTCCGAAGGCAAGCTGCCGGAACAGCCGGAATGGCGCAAGTGGAAGGACGGTTTACTGTCTGCCTATCGCGCCGTCGAGCCGCAGGAACATATGTGGCATCTGCCCGATACGCGCACCATGCGCGTGGTCGCCAATCCGCATCCGCAAGGCGGCGTGACCTGGTTCTTCGAGAACATGACGGAAAAGTTCGAACTCGAAGGCCGCTACAACACACTGATCAAGGTTCAGGGCGAAACGCTGGATCATCTGGCCGAGGCCGTGGCGGTGTTCGGGTCCGATGGCCGCATGCGCCTGTCCAATCCGTCCTTCGCGGACCTGTGGTCATTGCCCGCCGCCATGGTCGTGGTGGGAACGCATATATCAACGATTTCAAAGCTTTGCCGTGAGCGCGGCGGAGACGGTCTCTGGGACGATTTCGTGTCCTCCGTGACCGGCTTCCTCGACCAGCGTGATGGTCGCATGGGGCAGGTGGAGCTGGATGACGGCGTGATTCTGTCCTTCGCGGTGGTGCCGCTGCCCAAGGGGCAGACCATGCTTACCTTCATCGACGTGACCGATACGGTACGCGTTGAACGCGCCCTGAAGGAAAAGAACGAAGCGCTGGAACTGGCCGACCAGATCAAGAACGATTTCGTGCAGCACGTCTCCTACGAGCTGCGTTCGCCGCTGACCAACATCATCGGCTTTACCGAACTGCTGCAGACCCCGTCCTTTGGCTCGCTCAACGAGCGTCAGGTGGAATATCTGGAGCATATCAGCACGTCGTCGTCGGTTCTGCTGACCATTGTGAACGATATTCTCGATCTCGCGACCGTCGATGCCGGCATCATGGAACTGGAAATCGGCGATGTTTCGGTGGTGGAGGCGATTTCCGCAGCTGCTTCCCGCGTGAGCGAGCGCTTGCGCGACCATGATATCGGCCTCGATGTCGATATTGCCGATGATGTGGATGTCTTCAAGGCAGACGCCAATCGCGTACGTCAGGTGCTTTTCAACCTTCTGTCCAACGCGACCAATTACGCGCCGGAAGGTTCGACCGTCACCTTGCAGGTGGCGCGCGAAGGGTCTGAAGTGGTCTTCTCTGTCCATGACGATGGGCACGGCATGCCGCCGGAAGTTCTGGATACTGTCTTCAAGCGTTTCCAATCCTATCCGAATGGTGGGCGCAAGCGCGGTGCCGGGCTCGGCCTTGCCATCGTGAAAAGCTTCGTTGAACTGCATGGCGGCAACGTCGATATCGAGACCGGTTCGGGCAGGGGAACGACCGTGATTTGCCGCTTTCCATCGGAGACACGCAGCTTCCGTGTTGCTGCCGAATAAGGTAAACGGTGCTTATGAGCGCCCAAACACAGATTCTCGAATTCTATTTGCCCGATGAAGCCGCCACACTCCGGTTTGGCGAGGACTTTGCTCTCGCTCTGCAAAAGGGCGATCTGGTCACCCTTTCCGGTGATCTGGGGGCGGGGAAATCATCGCTGGCCCGCGCGGTCATCCGCGCCATTGCCGACGATCCGGGGCTTGAAGTGCCAAGCCCGACCTTTACGCTGGTGCAAAGCTACGAAGCGCTTCGTCTACCGGTTGCCCATGCCGATCTTTATCGCCTGTCGTCGGGTGAAGAGCTTGACGAGCTGGGACTGGTCGAATTTCTGGACGATGGCGTTGTGCTTGCCGAATGGCCGGAGCGCGGGGAGGGCTTTTTGCCCGAGGCGAATTTCTCGGTCACGCTTTCGCATGAAGGGGCAGGGCGACGCATCGCCATTGCCGGGCCGAAAGCCGCGATCAGCCGTCTGGAGCGCTCGCTGGCCATTCGTGCTTTCCTTGACCGCAACGACCGGCAGGGTGCGGAACGGCGTTATCTGCAAGGCGATGCATCCCCGCGCAAATATGAAACGATCCGCAGCACGCATGGCGTCGAGATTCTCATGAACGCGCCGCAGATGCCTTATGATCCAATATTGCGTGACGGCAAGACCTACCGACAGATTGCGCATCTGGCCGAAAATATTCTGGCTTTCGCAGCCATTGATGGGCTTTTGGCCGCGCATGGTTTTCGCGTGCCTGAAATGCGCGCTGCTGATCTGGACGCAGGGTTTTTGGTTCTGGAAAATCTGGGCGTTGAGGGCGTGCGCGCCGCTACCGGTGAGCCGGTGGCGGAACGCTATAAGGCGGCAGGACGCTTTCTCGCGCATCTGCATGGGGTGCACTGGCCGAACCGCGTGCCGCTTGACGGCTATCCCGATCACCTCATCGCGTCCTTCGACCGCGATGCCATGCTGATCGAGGTTAGCCTTGTCGGGCAGTGGTATGCGCCACGCATGATGGGTCGCCAGCTGACCGACGCTGAAAAGCAGGTTTACGAAGCGGCGTGGGACAAGGTGATTGCCGATATCGCCGATGTCGAACAGAGCCTGCTGCTGCGTGATTATCATTCGCCAAACCTGTTCTGGTTTCCGGAAGCAGAAGGCAAGGACCGCATCGGAACCATCGATTTTCAGGATGCGATGATCGGTCCCGCTGCCTATGACGTCGCCTCGCTGGCGCTCGATGCGCGCGTGACGATTCCGGTTGAACTGGAACAGGCGGTCGTGGCGGCTTATTGCGATGAGCGCCGCAGCTTGGGCCATGCTTTCGACGAAGCACTGTTCCGCAAGGCCTATGCGGCCATGGGCGCGCAACGCAATGCCAAGCTGCTCGGTCTCTTCGTGCGGCTTGATGAGCGCGACGGTAAACCGGCTTATCTCAACCATCTGCCACGCATCCATGACTATCTCGGTCGTGTGCTTGTTCATCCGGTCATGGCGCCCGTGGCGGCATGGTTCCGCGAATTGGGATTGATGCAGGAAGGGCTATTGCGCAATGAAAATGCCTGAGACGGCCATGGTTCTGGCGGCGGGGCTTGGCAAGCGTATGCGCCCCATCACCGAGACAATCCCGAAACCGTTGGTCAAGGTCGCGGGAAAGCCGCTGATCGACTGGGGGCTGGACGCGCTTGAAGCCGTTGGCGTACAGAGGGCGGTCGTGAATGTACATTATTTAGCCGACCAACTTGATGCCTATCTTGCTGACCGCGCAGAGCCGCATATCGTCATTTCCGACGAGCGCGATCTGCTGCTCGATTCTGCAGGCGGCATCGTCAAGGCATTGCCGCAATTGGGAGGGGCACCGTTCTACCTCCTGAACGCCGATACGTTTTGGGTGGGCGATACATCGAAGCCCAATCTCGTGTCCTTGGGCGAGGCTTGGGACGATGCAAAGATGGATATCCTGCTGATGACGGCGGGGCTGGATCAGGCCACCGGTTTCGAGGGGAAGGGCGATTTCGTCGCCGACGATGCAGGCCGCTTGCGTCGCGCCCGCGATGTGGCGGGAACGCCGCTCATCTATGCCGGGGCCGGTATCATTCATCCGCGCATTTTTGCAGGTGCAGAGCCTGAAGTGGCGTCGCTCAATCGATATTTCGATAAGGCCATCGCTGAAGGCCGTCTTTATGGTATGCCCATGGTCGGCCATTGGCTGACGGTCGGAACACCGGAAGCGATAGCGCAAGCGGAGGTCGCACTTTCCGCGCTGGTTTGAACCGAGTTTATTTGAGCCAAGGAATTTGAGAAGGAGAGAAACAGCATGAGCAAACCAAAGCCAAGGCTGTTTTCCATTCCTTCCGGAACCCCGTTTCTCCCAGCCTTCGCCAAAGCCCTGCTTGACGGCAAACTGATCGAAGGCTTTCCCGGCAATCCCGCAGATCCTCTGGCGTTAGCCAGCGCCACGATTTATGTGCCCACGCGTCGTGCAGCCCGTGCTCTGCGTTCCGTCATCGTGGATATGAATCCGGCTAAGAGTGCTATTCTGCCCGCTATCAGACCGCTTGGCGATGTGGATGAGGACGCGGCGTTTTTCAATGCCGGGGCGGCGGGCGTATTCGACCTCAATCCGCCGATTGCAAAGGCCGAGCGGCTTCTGCTGCTGGCGCGTCTGATCCGTCCCTGGCGCGAATCTCTGCCCGCCCATGTGCGGGCGCTGTTCGGCGTTGATGACGTATCGGTTCCAGCCACAACCGCCGATGCCATCTGGCTGGCCCGCGATCTGGCCGGGCTGATGGATCAGGTGGAAACTGATGGCGCGCAATGGAGCGAGCTCGCCAGCATCGCGCCGGACGATCTTGCCGACTGGTGGCGGGTGACACTTGGTTTTCTCGATATCGTCACCAAGCTGTGGCCAGAAATTCTGGCTGAGCGCAAGCTTTCCAATCCGGCAGCGCATCGCAACGACCTGATCTGGGGGGAGGTGGCGCGCCTACGCGATAACCCGCCTCCGGGGCCGGTCATTGTGGCCGGTTCAACGGGTTCCATTCCTGCCACCGCGGAACTGATTTCCGTCATCGCGCATCTGCCGAACGGCGCAGTCGTGCTGCCGGGGCTTGATCGCGATCTGGACGATGAGGCGTGGAAGATGCTGGGCGAGGCCGAGGACAATCCTTCGACCTTCGGGCATCCGCAATATGGCCTGCACAAGTTGCTGCGCGCCATCGGGACGCTCCGCGAAGATGTCGAGCATATTGAAGACATGCCCCGCCAGAAACGGATTCTGGAGCGTGTTGTGAGCGAAGCGCTGCGCCCGGCGGAAACGACTGATGCGTGGGGCGCGCTCAGCCAGCACCCGGATATGCAACCGGACGTCCTTCTGTCTTCGGCGCATAAAATCGATCTCATTGAGGCGGCGAACGAACGCGAGGAAGCGCTGTCGGTGGCGCTGGCGCTGCGCGACGCCATCCATCAAGAAGGCAAGATCGCAGCGCTGGTGACGGCGGACCGCAATTTGGCGCGGCGCGTGGTTGGAGAACTGGCGCGGTTCGGCATTGATGCCGATGATTCCGGCGGGCGGCATTTGCGCGATGTCGAGACCTCGACGCTGCTGCGCCTGACGATCGAAACGGTGTTCAACCCTGGTGATCCGGTGGCGCTGCTGGCTCTGGTGAAGCATCCTTTGCTGCGGCTTGAAACACCGCGCATCGACCGGCGTCTCGCTGGTGAAACGCTGGAGCTTGTCGCCTTTCGTGGTGGCACGGGACGCGCTTCCGTTATCGACCTGCCAGGCTTTTTTGACAGGCGACTGGAGGAGAGCGCCAATCAGTCCTGGCGTCCGGCATGGCATGACAGCATCACGCCGGAGATGATCGCTGCCGCCCGGGCCCTCTGTGAAAATCTATCCCAGGCGGTGGCGCCGCTGGCACCTTTCGCGACAACAAGTCGGCGAACCAATATTGGCGAGATTGCGCGTGCGACGGCGCAAGCCGTTGAAAACATGGCGCGTGATGAAAACGGCAGCGTCGCCACTTTCTATTCCGGTGAGCGCGGCGAAAAAATTGCCTCGTTCCTGCGTGGTCTGGTGTCGAGCGAATCCGAGCTGGATTTCGAAGCTAGCGAATGGCCCGCTATTCTGGATGCGCTGATGGCCGGCGAAACCGTCAAGCCGCATCCGGGCGGTCATCCGCGTGTCTTTGTCTGGGGTGCGCTGGAAGCGCGTCTCCAGACGGTCGATACAGTGGTGATCGGCGGTCTGAACGAAGGTAGTTGGCCCGCCAAGACGCGCAACGATCCCTTCATGTCGCGCCCGATGAAGGCGATGATCGCACTCGATCCGCCAGAGCGGCGCACCGGCCTTGCCGCGCATGATTTTCAAATGGCGCTTGGCATGGACCATGTGGTGCTGTCGCGCTCGCAGCGTTCCGACAATGCGCCCACGGTTACATCGCGCTGGTTGCAGCGACTTGAAACCGTGCTGGGTGCCGATGTGACGAAGGACATGCGCCAGCGCGGCCAGCGTTTCGTGCACTGGTCGCGGGAGATTGACCGTGCGCCGGATGTGCCTTTCGTCAAAAGACCTGAGCCTGCGCCACCGGTCGCAGCGCGGCCCAAGCATTTTTCGGTCACGGAAGTGGAAACGCTGCGCCGCGACCCTTACGCGATCTTCGCCAAGCGCATTCTCAAGCTGCGTCCGCTGGAGCCGTTGATCCGTGATCCGGCAGCGGCGGAACGCGGTACGCTGTTCCATGACATTCTCGGACATTTCACGCAGGAAAATATCGACCCGCTGGCACCGGATGCAGCCGAGCGCCTGACGGAACTGGGGCGCATCCTGTTTGCAGATATGGATTTGCCGACCGAAATCGAAGCCGTCTGGTGGCCGCGTTTCACGGCGCTGATCCCGCAGTTTCTGGAATGGGAGCGGGAGCGCGCTTACAATGTGCAGACGCGGTTTGCGGAAATCGCCTCGGACAAGCGCGACATCGATAGTCTTGGCATCACGCTTTCGGGCCGTGCCGACCGTATCGATCTGATGCGCGACGGGACCGCCGAAATCATCGATTATAAAACTGGCTCCACGCCGTCGCCGCGTCAGGCGCATGTCCTGCTGTCGCCGCAGCTGGCGCTGGAGGCGGCTCTTCTGGTGCGGGGCGCGTTCCGTGAGGTTGGCTCGGTTCGGGCGTCCGATCTCACCTATGTGCGGCTTCGCGCCGGAGGCGAGGTGAAGCCGGAATCCATTCTGAAGATCAGCAGACCGCCATCGGAAAAGACCGCTCCCGCTTTGGGTGAGGAGGCATGGCAGCGCCTTGCCCAGCTTTTGGCTGAATATCAGAAGCCGGATAAGGGTTATCTTTCGCGCGCGCTGCCATTCCGCGAAACCGATCTTACGGGCGACTATGACCACCTCGCGCGCGTACTGGAATGGTCCGCTGGCGGCGATGCCGGTGGGGAGGGCGGCGAATGAAGAAGAAACTCTATATTCCGCCGGAAACCATCGATGCGCAGACGCGGGCAGCCGATCCCGCCGCCTCGGTCTGGGTGTCGGCCAATGCCGGTTCGGGCAAGACGCATGTTCTGACCGAGCGCGTTATCCGCCTTTTGCTCGAAGGGACCGATCCGTCGAAAATTCTCTGCCTTACCTATACCAAGGCGGCGGCTGCGGTGATGCAGAACCGCGTCTTTGCGCGTCTGTCGGAATGGGCGGTGCTGCCGGACAGTGAACTGGCCGAGCGGTTGAAATCGCTTGAAGGCCGCAGACCGGGCGCACCTCGCCTTGCGGTGGCACGGCGGCTTTTCGCCCGCGCACTGGAAACACCGGGCGGGTTGAAAATCCAGACCATCCATGCGTTTTGCGAAGCCATCCTGCATCAGTTTCCACTTGAGGCAAACATCGCCGGTCACTTCGAGATGATGGACGATCTGATGCAGGTCGCGCTTGTGGGTGAAGCACGGCGTCAGCTGCTCGAAACGGCGCATGGTGGTGGCGATGCGAATATCGCAGCCGCCTTTGCCGATGTGTTGCAGGCATCGGGCGAAATGGGGCTGCAATCGCTGCTGGACGAGGCGGTGAACCGGCGCAACGGTTTGCAGCGCTATATCGCGGAATTGGGCGTTGCCGAAACGCGCGCCGAGACCTTGCATCGCGCCTTCGGTTTCGATCGGGATGAGCGCGAAAGCGATATTCTGGCGGAGCTCTGGCCGGTTCCTGAATTCTCCGATGACGCGCTTGATCTCATTCTTTCGATCCAGAAGGGTGCTGCGCGCGCGCATGATTTTGCGCTGCAACTGAAGCGTTACGACAAGGTGAGCGTCACCCGTGACCGCGAAGCCGTGCTGCGCGCTGCGTTTCTGAAAAGCACTGGCGAGCCGAAATCCGGGTCCTATGTCGGCTCGGCGGCGGTGAAGAAGCTGCTGCCGGATTTCGAGGAAGCCTTCGATGCAGCCGCTTCCCGTGTTGAAATGGGCCTCGACCGGCTGAAGGAATTGCGCCTCGTGCGGCTCAATCTGGCCGCGCTGACGCTGATCGACGATCTTCTGCAACGCTATCATGATCTGAAGCGTAAGCGCGGTCTGCTCGATTTCGAGGACCTGATCACCCGCACCGTGGCGCTGCTTGCCCGCGACGGGGCAGGGCAGTGGGTGCAGTACAAGCTCGATCGCGGCATCGATCATATCCTCGTTGATGAAGCGCAGGACACCAGCCCCGACCAGTGGCAGGTTATCCGCATGTTGTCGGAGGAGTTCTTCTCCGGTCTCGGCCAGCGCAATTTGCAGCGCACGCTGTTTGCAGTGGGTGACGAAAAACAGTCGATCTATTCGTTCCAGGGGGCTGTGCCGGAAGATTTTGCCGCGCAGGGACGTTCGGTCAGTCTTCGCGCAGGCGATGCCGAATTGAAGTTCGAGCGCGTCAGTCTCAACTTCTCCTTCCGCTCGGCACCGGATGTGTTGCAGGCGGTGGATGAGGTGTTTGCGAGGCCGGAAGCCAATCGCGGGCTTGCCGGTGCCACGGTTCACGATGCCATTCGCGCCGACGCGCCGGGCGAGGTGGAAATCTGGGATATGCTGACGCCCGAAGCGGTGGAAGAGCCGGATGACTGGCGCGTGCCGGTCGATCATCTGGCCGCGCCCGCCGTGCGGCTGGCTGAACAGATCGCCGCCACCATCCGCTACTGGCTGGACAGGGGCGAACCCATTCCCGGTCAAAACCGCCGCATCGCGCCGCGTGATATCATGGTGCTGGTGCGCAAGCGCGATCAGTTCATGCCTGCCTTGTCGCGGGCGTTGAAGAATCTGGGTGTGCCGGTGGCGGGCGCGGATCGCCTGCGCCTCACCAGCCATATCGCCATTCAGGATCTGATGGCGCTTGGACGCTTCGTGTTGCAACCCTCCGACGATCTTTCGCTGGCTTCGCTTCTCAAAAGCCCGCTCTTCGGCTGGGACGATGACCGGCTGTTTGCACTGGCGCATCCGCGCGGGGCCGGTTCGACCTTGTTCGAACATCTCTACCGCGCCTCACGTGACGACGAGGCGCTTGCCGCCATCCACAAGACCTTGAGCCGTTGGCGCGGCATCGCCGATACCATGCCGGTTTTCGAGTTCTATGCCCGTATTCTGAGTGCTGACGGCGCGCGGCGAAAACTTCTGGCGCGACTTGGGCCGGAAGCGGGCGACATTATCGATGAGTTTCAGAACTACGCGCTCTCTGCCGAGCGGGCCGGGCTGCCCGGTTTGCAGGCTTTCCTCGAAACGCTGGATGCCGCTTCGCCGGAAATCAAGCGTGAGCTGGATCAGGGCCGCAACGAAGTGCGCCTCATGACCGTCCATGCGGCGAAGGGCCTTGAAGGCGCCGTGGTGTTTCTGGTCGATCCCGGCAGCGCCGTCTGGACCGGGAGCCGTGCGCCCAAGCTGATCCCCTATGATCTGGCGCATGACGGACCGCCGGTGAAAGGCTATCTCTGGCAGCCGAACGGGTCATGGCAGACCGCGTTTACTGCTGCTCGTATCGAAGAGCTAAAGGCCCGCGCCGAGGAAGAATACCGCCGCCTGCTTTATGTCGGCATGACGCGCGCCGAGGATCGCCTCATCATCTGCGGCTATCGCGGCACACGCGAGAGCGGAGAAACCTGGCACCGGCTGGCCGAGGACGCGCTTGCCATCAAATCGGAGACCTTTGTGCACCCCGTGCAGGGTGTCGCCGCACGACGCTATCGCAATACGCCACGCGGATTAACGGAGATTATCGAGCCGGATCAGGCGGAGGCGACGCCCTTGCCCGGTTTGCCGTCGGAATATCTGCTTCCGGTCAAGCCCGAGGCGGGGCTCCCGCGCCCGCTGGCACCATCGGGCGCGTCGGCGCTGATTGAGGCGGATGAAGAGCCGCCGCTTGATGCAAGCTCCCCTGTGCTCGGGGATATCGTCAGCGACGGCACGCCCGGCTTTGCCCTGCGGCGCGGCACGGCGATCCACATGCTGCTGCAATATCTGCCGGAAGTTCCGGAAGGCGAACGGGAAAAGCTGGCGGAAGATTATCTGGCGCGGATAGCGGGCGACTGGCCGGAGACCGAGCGCCACAATGCCGTTTTGAGGGTGAAGACGATCCTGACCGATCCGCAATTTGCGCCGGTTTTTGCGTCTGGTTCCCGTGGGGAAGTCGCAATCATGGGCACGATCAATCTTGGCGGGCGCGATCATGCCGTGTCCGGTCAGGTCGATCGCATCAGCGTGGACGAGACCCGCGTTCTCGTTGTCGACTACAAGACCAACCGACCGCCGCCCAAGACCGTCGAGGCGGTGCCTTTCGCTTATCGCGCACAGCTTGCGCTCTATAAGGCACTGCTGGAGCCGCTTTATCCGGGGCGGGTTGTGGAAACGGCCTTGCTCTTTACCGAGGGGCCGTTCCTGCTGCCGCTATCCGATGCTGTGCTTGATGAAGCCATGCAGGCGCTGAGAGACTCTCAAGGAAAGGTGAGTAACTAGAACTTGACGGATGGCAGCAGACACGCCACATGATATAGCGAAGAAAGAGCGGATTGCGTGTGAGTCTGTGAAGATGTCTGCCGTTCTTAACCATATAGAGGATAGCCCTATGGCAACCGTTAAGGTCGATAACAGCAATTTTCAGTCGGACGTTCTTCAGTCGAACGAGCCGGTCGTGGTGGATTTCTGGGCAGAATGGTGCGGTCCATGCAAGATGATCGCTCCGGCGCTCGACGAGATCGCCGCCGAAATGGCCGGTCAGGTCAAGATCGCCAAGGTCAACATCGACGAGAATCCGGAACTCGCAGCCCAGTTCGGCGTGCGTTCGATTCCGACGCTCCTGATGTTCAAGGACGGTGAACTTGCTGCCAATATGGTTGGCGCTGCTCCGAAGAGCCGCCTTGCCGACTGGATCAAGGCTTCTGCTGCTTAAGTAGAAATTATAGCAAGCAATAAAAAAACCCGGCCTTGAGCCGGGTTTTTCTTTGTTCGAAGATCAGCGGTGTGCTTACTTCGACTTGTGCTGGGTGTCGTTATGGTCTTTATCGCCCGACCGGCATTCTTCATGCGTACCGGGAAGATAATATTTCCCGTCGGCAGCAGCTTTGGTACCGGTGGGACAAACGGGCATTACAGCCTTGGTGTCCGTTTCCTTGGCGCCAGTTTCTTTTGCAATACTGGCAGCAAAGGACGGAGCAGCCGAAAGGCCCATAAAAAGAATTGTAGAAATAATAATAGTATTACGCATTATATATCCATTCTTAAAATTACGACAATTCATTCTTGGATATAAATAAAGGCGGAATTATGACTAATAAAGTAACTCATAATAGTGTAATTTTATTAGGATGGTGGTGTGTTGTTTTCTCCCAATACTTCGCCCGCCAGATATAGCGATCCGCCGATCAGGATACGCGGCGGAATTTCATCGGCTGGCCAGGTGTCGTGCAGAAGTTTCAGCGCATTGGCGACCGAGTGAACCGGTTCGGCTGACAATCCGGCCTTCTGGGCGGCGACAGCCAGCGCATCATTGGGTATACCCACATCGCTGGATGGGATCGGCACGGTGAACACATGACGCGCCATGCCCGCAAAGGCCTCAAAATAGCCGACAGGGTCCTTGGTGTTGATCATGCCGGTAATCAGGAACAGCGGACGCGCATTGCGTTCTTCGAGATCGCCGAAGGCTTCCGCGATCACCGCGCCTGCGCCCGGATTATGTCCGCCGTCGAGCCAGATTTCCGAGGTTGGCGGTGCGAGATCGACAAGCGCCCCATGCGTCAGACGCTGCATGCGCGCCGGCCAGTCCACCACCATCAGCGCCTTTTCGACGGCCTTGTCGGGGATGTTGAAGCCCGCAAGCTGCACTGTTTCGATGGCGGCGGCGGCATTGGCAATCTGGTGACGACCGGGCAGGCGCGGCAGCGGCAGATCGATCAGCCCATCCTCGTTCTGGAAGATCATGCGGCCATGTTCTTCGAAGGCGAGGAAATCCTGACCATAGACCGAAACCGGACAACCGAGCCGGTCCGCGGTGGAAACAAGCACCTCGCGCGCCGCATCGAAAGGCTGAAAGCCGACGACGACCGGGCAATCCTTCTTGATGATCCCCGCCTTTTCGGCGGCGATCAGTTCCACACGGTCACCGAGATATGCCTGATGGTCAATGGAAACCGGCATGATCAGCGATACGGCAGGTTCGGGAATGACATTGGTGGCGTCGAAGCGTCCGCCCAGCCCGACTTCCATGATGACGACATCGGCTGGATGCTCGGCAAACAACACGAAGGCCACGGCGGTGAGGATTTCAAAGACGGTGATGTGCTGGCCGCCATTGGCGGCCGCGACGCGCTCAATGGCCTCGGCCAGAACGTCGTCCTCAACCAGCTGGCCACCACCCGGCGCAGCCAGACGATAACGCTCGTGCCAGTTGACCAGATGTGGGGAAGTGTGGACGTGGACGTCAAAGCCGCCAGCTTCCAGAATGGCGCGGCAGAAGGCAGTCGCTGATCCCTTGCCATTGGTTCCGGCAATATGGATCACGGGCGGCAGTTTGAGATGCGGATTGCCGAGCTTCTCCAACAGACCGCGAATGCGGTCCAGGGAGAGGTCAAATCCTTTCGGATGCAGTTGCATCAGCCGCTCGATAGCGGCAGCCGCCTTGCCTGCCACGATCTGGCTGCCCATATCAGGCCGCCTTGCTGCCAGTGTTGCTATCGGCGTCTGGTTTTGGCGCTACAGGACTGTCGGTGTTGGCCGGCTGCTTGGTCATGATCTTCAGGAGACGTGCAATCGTTTCCTTCAGCTCGGTGCGGGGAACAACCATGTCCACCATGCCGTGTTCCATCAGATATTCAGCACTCTGGAAACCTTCCGGCAGTTTTTCGCGGATGGTCTGTTCGATCACGCGCGGACCGGCAAAGCCGATCAGTGCGCCCGGCTCAGCAATATGAATGTCGCCCAGCATGGCGTAGGAAGCGGTCACGCCGCCCGTGGTCGGGTTGGTGAGCACGACGATGTAGGGCAGGCCTGCCTCTTTCAGCATTTCCACGGCAACGGTGGTGCGCGGGAGCTGCATCAGCGAGAGAATGCCTTCCTGCATGCGCGCGCCGCCCGATGCTGCGAACAGAACCAGCGGGCGCTTCAGCTCGATGGCTTTTTCAAAGCCCTGAATGATCGCCTCACCGGCACCCATGCCGAGCGAACCGCCCATGAAGCCGAAATCCTGCACGGTGGCGACGATCGGCAGACCTTCAATGGTGCCAAGGCCGTTGACGATGGCGTCGTCCATGCCGGTGCGGGTGCGGTAATCCTTGAGACGGTCGATATATTTCTTCTCGTCGCGGAATTTCAGCGGATCGACCGGCACTTTCGGCGCGTCGAGCGTGGTATATTCGCCATTGTCGAAGAAGAAGCGCAGGCGGTCCTTCGCCTTGATGCGCATGTGATGGCCCGAAGACGGGATCACGAACTGGTTGCTTTCCAGATCCTTGTGGAACACCATCTCGCCGGTGGACGGATCCTTGATCCAGAGGTTTTCCGGCATTTCGCGACGACCAAGCATCGAATTGATCTTCGGACGAACGTAGTTGGTGATCCAGTTCATGACGTTTGGTTCCGTTTCTTGTTCTTCGACGGTTAAAGCGTGTTGCATTTATCATATGCAGGGAACACGCTTTAACTAAATGTTTTTACGCAGTCTTTATCCCAAAACCGGTTCCCACTTTTGGGAGACATGCTTTTGCATTTCCGACAGAAAGTGCAGGCGCTTTTGCGCCCGCTTATGCGGAAAAGCAACTCTACCCGCTTAAATGGACGATTTATTGGGCGGCTTCAAGGCGTGTCGTGTGAACGCTTTGCGCCAGTGCACCGACAAGTTTGCTGACAGCGGCCACAGGATCGCCCTTAAGCGCGCCCTCCGGCGTCAGTTCACCAGCCACCGCATTGACGATTGCCGTGCCGACGACGACGCCATCCGCATGGGCGGCAATGGCGGCAGCCTGTTCCGGCGTCTTGACGCCAAAGCCGACGCAGATCGGCAAATCGGTGCTCTTCTTGATGTGACGCACCGCGTCGCCGACGCGGGCCGTATCGGCAATGGCCGAGCCGGTGATACCGTTCATCGAGACATAATAGACGAAGCCCGACGAATTATGCAGAACCTTCGGCAGACGCTTGTCGTCGGTGGTCGGCGTGGTCAGGCGAATGAAGTTGATGCCCGCCTTCATGGCCGGAACGCAAAGTTCCGCATCCATTTCCGACGGCAGATCGACAATGATCAGGCCATCAACGCCGGAAGCCTTGGCATCGGTCAGGAAGCGCTCGACGCCATAGATATAGATTGGATTGTAATAGCCCATCAGCACGATCGGGGTCGTGTCGTCTTCCTTGCGGAATTCGGCGGCCATATAAAGCGTCTTGGAAAGCGACTGCCCGGCTTTCAGCGCGCGCAGACCGGCAGCTTCGATGGCCGGGCCGTCCGCCATCGGATCGGAGAAAGCCATGCCAAGCTCGATCACGTCGGCACCGGCCTTCGGCAGTTCCTTCATGACCTTGAGCGAAGTTTCGAGGTCGGGATCGCCGCCCATGAAATAGGTGACCAGCGCCGGACGGCCCTCGGTCTTCAATGCGGCGAATTTGGTGTCGATGCGAGTGGTCATACCGTGCCCCGTGGCAAAGTGCGCGCAAGATAATCGGCGATGGGTTTGCCGGACATGGCCGTCTCCATCCAAGCGCGCCGTTCAAAGTCAATAATTCCGAGTTCCCAGACGCAGGCCATCAGCAAGGGTTGTGCGGGCATGAATTCGATCTCGTCGCCGAGTTCGGACTGCCACAGCATTTCCGTTGCAATGCCGCCTTCCAGCCACCAGTGAAGCAGAAGCCAGAGGCTTTCCTCACCCTGATGGAGAATGGCGAAACCAGCGTCCAGATGCGGCAGGGCTTCAAGCCTTGCCGCAGCATTTGCGATCTGCCGGCGGGCAATGCCCACCGCAGCTTCGGCAAGCGGATTGGAAGGGTCCGCTTCGATGATGTTGAGCTTGATCGTCGCCGGGCCGCATTCCGTCAGCCCGTCGAACCATGCGGCGCGCGGTCTGTAGGTGGAAGCGTCAGCGGCGTCTTTGCCCATTCTGTCCTCAGATATCCATGCCGAGAAGCTTGCCGACCGTGTGAACGTCCTTATCGCCACGGCCAGACAGGTTGACGATCATGATCTGGTCCTTGCCCATGGTTGGCGCCATCTTGACGGCCTGCGCAATGGCATGGGCGGATTCGAGCGCCGGAATGATGCCTTCGACGCGGGTTGCAAGCTGGAAGGCATCCAGTGCTTCCTGATCGAGGATCGGCACATAATCGACGCGACCCGTATCCTTGAGCCAGGAATGTTCCGGGCCGACGCCCGGATAGTCGAGACCGGCGGAAACCGAATGGCCTTCGAGGATCTGGCCATCTTCGTTCTGGAGCAGATAGGTGCGGTTGCCGTGCAGAACGCCGGGACGGCCCGCGCTCATCGACGCGCAATGCTCGTCACCGTCCAGACCGTGACCGCCTGCCTCGACGCCGACGATCTTGACCGATGCGTCATCGAGGAAAGGATGGAAAAGGCCGATAGCGTTGGAACCGCCGCCGACAGCCGCGATGATGACATCCGGCAGACGGCCTTCCTGTTCGAGAATCTGCTGGCGCGCTTCCGTGCCGATGACCGACTGGAAGTCGCGAACCAGTTCCGGATAAGGATGCGGACCGGCAGCTGTGCCGATCAGGTAATAGGTGTCTTCAACATTCGTGACCCAGTCGCGAAGCGCTTCGTTCATCGCGTCCTTGAGCGTGCCGTTGCCAGCCGTAACCGGCTTCACTTCGGCGCCCAGCAGCTTCATGCGGAACACATTCGGCTTTTGACGTTCAACGTCCGTCGCGCCCATATAGACCACGCAAGGCAGGCCGAAACGTGCAGCGACGGTTGCCGATGCCACACCATGCTGGCCAGCACCGGTTTCGGCGATGATGCGCGTCTTGCCCATGCGCTTGGCGAGCAGAATCTGACCGAGGCAGTTGTTGATTTTGTGGCTGCCGGTGTGGTTCAGGTCTTCGCGCTTGAAGTAGATTTTTGCACCGCCCAGATGCTTGGTCAGCCCTTCGGCATAATACAGCTTCGACGGGCGACCGGCATAATAGGTCGAAAGGGCGGAAAGCTCGGCCTTGAATTCAGGATCGTTCTTGGCCGTTTCATAGGCCTCCTGCAATTCGAGGATCAGCGGCATCAGCGTCTCGGCGACGAAACGTCCGCCGAAAATACCGAACATGCCCTCTTCGTCCGGGCCTGTCTTGTAGGAATTGGGTTCAACCGGCTTGTTCAACGCTTCAGCTCCGTCATGTTCAGGCGCGTTTTGCGGATGGTGACACATCCGCATCGGCGACAGCCTGGAAAAAATCTTCAATGAGACGCACGCCCTTAACGCCGGGTGCGCGCTCGACGCCGGACGATATGTCGATGCCCGGCGCGTGCGTCTCGTGCAGCGCCTCGGCAATATTGCCAGCGTTCAATCCACCGGAAAGCATGTAATCGACATCCGCGTCAAGCGCATCGAGCAGGCCCCAGTCGAAGGAAACCCCGTTGCCGCCCGGCAATTCCGATCCCTCCGGCGGCTTGGCGTCGAACAGGAAGCGGTCGGCAATGCCCTTATAGGGCGCGATGGCGGCCAGATCGTCGGCGCTGCGGATCGCAAAGGCTTTCATGACCGGCAGGCCGTAGCGTTCCTTCACAAAGCGCACGCGCTCAGGCGTTTCATGGCCATGCAATTGCAGAATATCCGGTTTTACGGCGCTGACGATTTCATCCAGCGTCGCATCGTCGGCATCGACCGTCACGGCAACAGCTTTAGCGCGGCCAAGCGCGGCAGGGCGCAAAACGGCTGCGGCGTCCGGCGTGATATTGCGCGGGCTTTTGGGAAAAAAGATAAAGCCGATATGCGTCGCACCGCCGTTGAGAGCGGCAGCGACTGTATCAGGCGTTTTCAGCCCGCATATCTTGATATCCAAAGCCATGGTTTCCCGTCGCACAAAACGGTGCGCTTCTCAAGCAGTTCGCAGATATTCGCAGCTATTCTCTCACGGTGTGTCCGTCAAAACCGCGTGCGATCAGAAAATCATACGCTTCCATGACCTCCATGGGAACCGCCTGCGCAATCTGGTAGCCTTTGGCGGGATAGTCCAGAATGCGCTCCAGATCGCCGGTCATCTCGTTGATGAGCATCTCCACCGGATAGGAAGGCGTCGGCTGTTCTTCAAAGGAAAGGAGCGGCGCCGTCACGCTTGCCTTTGCTTCCGGCCATTGCCGGGCGACGGTGGCATGCACGCGGCGCTGGGTCTGCGGCTTGGTGACGAAAATCGGGCTGATCACGCCGGGCAACATTTTTTCCAGCGAGAAGCGGATATTCTCGCCGATATTGGTGGCGTTGGGCTCGATGGTGATTGCCTCTTCCGGCACTCCGCGCCGGATCGCCACTTCGGCAAAGGCTTCCGCTTCGCTGGCAGGATAGAGATTTTCGGTCCAGTGACCGCTTTTGCCGGTGAAGATCACCAGCGGCGCCATGCCTTCAAGATAAAGATCGGCAGCGCGTTCGGCGACGCGCAGATCATAGCTGCCAAGGCCGATGATGACATCGGATGCCGGAATGGGATCGTAAATGCAGTGGTAGTCCCACAGCACCTTGGCGGCGGTCAGTATCGATCGGTTCATGTAAAGTCTATAGCCTGTAATGCGCTGCCATTTCGCTTCAGCCACGCCTTGCAGCGTTCCGTATCGGGGCAAAGCTCCTGACAGAGTTTCCAGAATTGCGGCCCATGATTCATCTCGATCAGATGCGCGACTTCATGCGCGACGAGATAGTTGATGACGGCCGGTGGCGCCATGCCGATCCGCCATGAAAAGGAAAGAACGCCATCGGAGGTGCACGACCCCCAGCGGCTCTTGGTGTCCTTGAAGCGGACGGCCTTGGCCTTGCGACCGACGCTTGCCGTGTGGCGGATGACGAGCGCCTCTATATCGCGCTTCACCTGCCCTTTGAGATAGTCTGCCAGACGGCGTGGCAGATGGGCGGGGTCGCCGTGAACCAGCAGCACATTGCCTTCAAGGAGGTCGACCGTGCCGCGTCCGGGCCGATGTGTAATCAGATGCGGCACGCCGCGGATCGGAATTTTCACGCCGGGGCGAACACCCGGCTGATCCGGCAGTTTGGTGATGCGGCTTTCGATCCAGCCCTGATGGCGCTTGAGAAAACTCTGCACTTCGCGCTCGGGCAGTCCGGGCGGAACAGTGATGCGCAGGCCTTTTCCGCCAGCTTCGATGCGCAGCGTCAGCCGTTTGGCGCGCGGGTTTTCGAAGACACGCAATGACAGCTCGCGACCGGCCACCGCATGGATGCGTTCGCTCCGGACAGTTGCCGTATTGGCAGATGCCCTGTTGCCGCTGATTTGCCGAAGGAAGGATAAGCCCATCGCGCAAGAATAAGCGATTCGTGCGAAAAGCCAGACAAAAAAGCTGTTTTAAGCAAAACGGCGCGGAAAACCCGCGCCGTTTCAATAGTTTTCAAGCTGTTATCCGCGATCAAAGATCGGTGATGTCATTCTTGTTGCCCTTTGCTGGCGTCTTCTTGGCTGCAGCGCGACGCTCAGCCATGAAGCGGTCGAACTCTTCCTTGTCGCGTGCGCGGCGAAGCTCTGCGGCATAGGATTCGAATTCGGCGCGGGCTTCGTCAAGCTTGCGGCGCTCTTCGGCAAGGCGGTTCAGTTCTTCGCGACGCCAGTCGTCGAAGGCTGCGTTGCCAGTTGCGCTGCCGAAGTTGAAGCTCTCGCTTTTGCGGCAGTTGCGGAAAGAACCGAACATGGAATCGGTCTTCTCGTTGACGCCGCGCTTGAACCCTTCGAGGCGGTCGCCCCAAAGAATATAGGCGAGCATGGCAAGGCCAAGCGGCCAGAAGAGAAAGAAGCCGAGCACCATCAGCGCAATCGTGGCTGGCGTCCATGCCGGTCGTATCAATGCGGAATTGGTCATGGTCTGCTCCATAAAATCAGGCCTGCCAGGTCCACATCATGCGGACATTTCGTGTTTGGCGGCTTGATTTCGAATTGGTGAGGGGATTGCGGCATTTCAAGCATGTCGCAATCCGATTCCAGTGCGATTCAGAGGGAGTCAGAGCTAACCAATGTGATTATCTCGAAATTTTTTTCCGAAAATGTTCGAGAAAAGTAACGGCAAGCCCGGCTATCAGGGCCCAGAAGGCCGAACCGACCCCGAAGAATGCCATGCCGGAGGCCGTCACAGCGAAAGTGATCGTGGCGGCAAGGCGCTCCGGTTCGTCCTTCAAGGAAAGCGACATGGCGTTGATGAACGGGCCGGTCAGGGCAAGACCGGCGACCAGCGCGATCAGCGTTGTCGGCAGCACGGCGAAGATCGCAACCAGCGATGCGCCGAACAAAGCGAACACAACATAGATTGCCGCATAGACCGGCCCGGTCAGCCAGCGCTTGGTGGGATCGGGATGGGCATCGGGATTGGTGCAAAGTGCTGCCGAAATCGCCGCCAGATTGGTGGTGGATGCACCGAACGGTGCCGACAGTATGGAGAACAGACCCGTCACGCGCAGGCAGGCGCTGGTCGGCGGTTCATAGCCGGATGCGCGCAGCACCGCAAAACCGGGCAGGTTCTGCGACGCCATGGTGACGAGATAGAGCGGCAAGGCGAGGCCGATCATCGCGCCCAAATGAAATTCCGGCCAGACGAGGGTGAGCGTCGAGATTTCCGGTGCGGGCAGGGTTGGCGAGCGGCCTGAGACAAGCGCGAAGATCATCCCTACCACCAGAACGGCGATGACTGCCAGCGACGGGTTGAAGAGGCGGATCAGGAAGAACAGCGCTACCAGCGGCAGCACGAAAACGGGATCGAAGGGAACAGTCTTGGCGGCGGCGATGACGAAGCTGAGCAGTACGCCCGCAAGCATGCCCGAGGCGACGGAGGCCGGTATGCGCGAGACCAGCACCGAAAGCTGGCGGATCAGTCCGGTCGCGATCAGCGCAATCGCCGTCACGATGAAGGCGCCGACGGCTTCCGCCATGGTGAAACCGGCGCTTGCGCCGATCAACGCCAGTCCGGGCGTCGACCATGCCGCGATGATCGGCATGCGATAGCGCGTGCTGAGCCAGGCTGAGGTGGCGGCGATGGAAAGACAAATGGCCGTGACCCAGCTCGCTGTTTCGGCCTGTGTGGCGCCCAGAACCTGTGCGGCGGCGATGATCAGCGCCAGCGTGCCCCCGAAGCCAACAATGGCCGCAACCGCCGATGACGCGATGACCGAAAAGCGCATGATGATGCCCCGTTATGCTGTTGTGGTCACACGTTCGGCCAAACCGGAGACCGTGCGGATGAGAAGATCGAGATCCTGCGGGCGTGACAGCCGGTGGTCGCCGTCGCGTACAAGCGTCAGCGTCACATCATCGACCGGCAGATGCTCCACCAGCGTCAGTGCGTGCTTGTACGGCACGTCCGGGTCCTGCATGCCTTGCAGAATATGGACCGGGCATCCGGTTTCGATAATGCCCTTGAGTACGAGGTTCTGGCGGCCGTCTTCGAGAAGCGCACGTGTGTAGACGTACGGATTGGGCGAATAGTCGGAAGGCTCTTCGAAATAACCCTTTTCCTGCAAGTCGCGCTTTTGGGCGTCAGAAAGGGTTGGCTCGACAAGCACCGCCGTGAAGTCGGGGGCGGGCGCAATCAACACGATGCCGGCGGGCTCCTTGCCTTCCTTCTTCAATTCCTGCGCCATTCGCAGCGCAATCCAGCCGCCCATGGACGAGCCGACGAGAATTTGCGGGCCTTTGGCATAATGGCGATAGACGGCAAGGCTTTCGTTGAGCCAGCGCGAAATCGTGCCCTGATTGAAATCGCCGCCGGATTCGCCGTGACCGGAATAGTCGAGCCGCAGCGCGCTATGGCCGGTCTTTTCGGCCCATTCATCGAGAACGAGGGCCTTGGTGCCGCGCATGTCGGAACGATAGCCACCTAACCAGACGACACCGGGCCGATTTTTACCCTCTCTGTGGCGAACGGCAATCTTCGCGCCGTCCACGTCAAGAAATTCTGGCTCCAGTTCTGGCCCCGCACTGCTCATCTGAGTCTCCTGATTGTTGGGATGACTTTTGCCATGTCTTGTCTGGCGAGGAAACCCGCGCGATCAGCCCAACCGCTTGGCAGCCCTTGAAATTGCAGGAAATGTGACCGATATGTCGCTTTCAGCCCCCGATTTAGCTCTTTATCAAGTGGGGGTGATTTTTCCTGTCAAAGATGCTATTGACTTCGCCGCTTGCTTGACGACATTTCCGCGATCAACTGCGGTTTGATCGGGGATATGTCGTGTGAGCGACAAAAGTTCTTGCCGTATGAACGTTAACAATCAGGAGATAACGACCATTCGCCGACCGTTCAGAGCGACGCCGGTCCAGAAAGACGGACCGCGCTCCAACCGTGACATCCGGGTTCCCCGGGTCCAGCTTATCGATGCCGAAGGCCAGAACCATGGTGATGTTTCCATTCAGGAAGCGATTGCTATGGCAGAGGAAGCGGGCCTCGATCTCGTTGAGATCGTGCCGAACGCAGAGCCTCCGGTTTGCAAGATCGTAGACCTTGGTAAGCTGAAGTATCAGAACCAGAAAAAGGCCGCCGAGGCACGCAAGAAGCAGAAAACGGTTGAAATCAAGGAAATCAAGATGCGACCGAACATCGACACCCATGATTATGAGGTGAAGATGAAGGCCGCCGTGCGTTTCTTTGAGGAAGGCGACAAGGTAAAGGTTACCTTGCGTTTCCGTGGCCGTGAAATGGCGCACCAGGAGCTCGGTATGAAGCTTCTGCAGCGTGTAAAGGAAGACACTGTCGAAATCGCGAAGGTCGAGTCCGAGCCGAAGCTCGAAGGCCGTCAGATGATGATGGTGCTTGCACCGCGCTGATTTTTCAGAATTGTCTTGGAAAAGCCGCCTTCGGGCGGTTTTTCTTTGCCGGAAATTTGCCCGCAATCGGATGGGCGGCAACCAATGTGGCAATCGTGGAACAATTATGAAGACGATAGGTGAATTGGGAAGATATCAGCAACGTCGCCGTCTGGCGATTGGCGTTGTTATTGCGCTGCTGGTGATCGCGCTGCTTTTCGTGCGCTCGGCCTGGGTCGGGCACGCGCATGAATATATTGAGGCGATCGGCATCAGCTTCATCGTCGCCGCGATTCTCGGGCGCCTGTGGTGCACGCTTTATATCGGCGGGCGCAAGAGCGCGGAAATCGTGCGCAGCGGTCCTTATTCGATCACGCGCAACCCGCTTTATGTGTTCAGCACCATCGGTGCGATGGGCATCGGCGCGCAGACGGGCAGTATCATCGTGGCAGCCGGCTTCGGCGTGCTTTGCTATATCGCCTTTTCCATCGTCATCCGCACAGAAGAAAAATTTCTGGAGCAGAATTTCGGCGAGCCTTACCGCGCTTATTGCCGTGAGGTTCCACGCTTCTTCCCGGAGTTTTCGATCTATAGCGACGACGCGACGGTCACGGTGAAGCCGGACCGGCTCTATCGCACTTTCATAGATGGGCTGGTATTCTTCGTGGCCTATCCGTTCTTCGAATTTATCGAGTACCTGCAGGACATCCATGTCTTGTCGGTTTTGTTGCGGCTTTATTGATCAATTTCGGTTGATTCAGCCATTGCGTTTTATGGGCTTTAAGCCTATAAGGCCGCGTTCGAACCGCCCGGCAGGGCATGCCGTGGCGGTTTCGTATGCTTTTCAGGCTTGGTCTGCCTGAAAGTAAAAACAGATTTCGGTCGGTTTCAGGCACGAACGCCTTCCATAACAAGAGGCGTGGAGTGCCGCAGGCACGACGGGGATCGCAATTAAGGAGTAGCAAAATGCCCAAGATGAAGACCAAATCGGCCGCGAAGAAGCGGTTCAAAATCACCGGCACTGGCAAAGTTGTAGCTGCGGCTGCAGGCAAGCGCCATGGCATGATCAAGCGCTCGAACAAGTTCATTCGCGATGCACGCGGCACCATGGTGCTCTCGGAAGCAGATGCGAAGATCGTAAAACAGTTCCTGCCTAACGGCCTCTAAGCCGCTGTCCTTTAAGGAGATCATGATATGGCACGCGTAAAACGCGGCGTTACCTCACACGCCAAGCACAAAAAAGTTCTCGATCAGGCTGCCGGTTTCCGCGGTCGTCGCAAGAACACCATCCGCACCGCTAAGGCTGCAGTTGACCGTTCGAAGCAGTATGCTTATCGCGACCGCAAGAATCGCAAGCGTACGTTCCGCGCTCTCTGGATCCAGCGCATCAATGCTGCTGTCCGCGAGCAGGGCCTGACCTATGGCCGTTTCATCGACGGTCTGGCCAAGGCTGGTATCGAAATCGACCGCAAGGTCCTGTCCGATATCGCAATCCACGAACCGGATGCGTTCGGTGCGCTGGTTGCATCGGCAAAGAAGGCTCTTGAGTACCTCAAGAACACCGAAACGCCGAACGCTTTTGAAGGCGCTGTCCGCTAAGCCAGCCCTTCCCAAGTGACATTGTGAATTTGGGGAACCCGCGCTGGCTCGGCTGGCGCGGGTTTTTCTTTCTTATCTGGTGCCCGGTGCCGATATCGCTGATCAAGAGGCGTGGGTGTTGCAGGCGCGCAGGGAAATAGACAAGAGGCGTGGAGTGCCGAAGGCACGACAGGGATGTAAACAAGAGGCGTCGAGTGTCCCTTGGACACGAGAGGGATATAGACAATGAGCGATCTTGAACAACTCGAACAAACGATCATGGGCGAAATCGCCGCCGCCAGCGATGAGCAGGCGATTGAAGCGGTCCGCGTCGCGGCACTGGGCAAGAAGGGCACGGTTTCCGAGAAGTTGAAACTGCTCGGCACCATGACGCCGGAAGAACGCCAGCTTCAGGGCCCGGCGATTAACGGCCTGAAGAACCGCGTCACCGATGCGCTGACGGAGCGCAAGTCTGCGCTGCGCAAGGCTGCGGTTGCGGCCCGTCTGGAACGCGAAAAAGTCGATGTGACGCTGCCGGTTCGTGAAAGCGCTGCCTCGCGCGGCCGCATTCATCCGATTTCGCAGGTGGTGGACGAAATCACGGCGATCTTCGCCGATATGGGTTTCTCGATTGCCGAAGGTCCGGATATCGAAACTGATTACTACAATTTCACCGCGCTGAATTTCCCGGAAGGGCACCCGGCGCGCGAGATGCACGACACGTTCTTCTTCAATCCGGATGAAAAGGGCGAGCGCAAGCTTCTGCGCACGCATACATCGCCGGTGCAGGTGCATACGATGGAGAAGTTTGCAGCGATCCGTGACAAGGAAGGCCGCGACGAGCCGATCCGCATCGTGATTCCGGGCAAAACCTATCGCATGGATTCCGACGCCACCCACTCGCCGATGTTCCATCAGGTCGAAGGTCTGGTCGTGGACAAGTCGGCCAATGTCGCCAACATGAAGTGGGTGCTGGAAGAGTTCTGCAAGGCGTTCTTCGAAGTGCCGTCGGTGACGATGCGCATGCGTCCGAGCTTCTTCCCGTTCACGGAACCGTCGGTGGAAGTCGACATTCAGTGCGACCGCTCCGGTCCGCATGTGAAGTTCGGCGAGGGCAATGACTGGCTCGAAATTCTGGGCTGCGGCATGGTGCATCCGAATGTGCTGCGCGCTTCGGGTTATGACCCGGACGTCTATCAGGGCTTTGCCTGGGGCATGGGTATCGACCGCATCGCCATGCTGAAATACGGCATGCCGGATCTGCGCGCCTTCTTCGATGCCGATGTGCGCTGGATCAACCATTACGGTTTCCGTCCGCTCGATCTGCCGACGCTGTTTGGTGGCCTCAGCGCATGACGCAATTGCCCGAACCTTATCGCGATGCCGTGACTTTCGCCTTTGGCGATTCGCCGGAACTCGCCGATGAGCTGCTTGCGCTGGTTCTGGCAGGTCGCAAGACTGCGACCTGCGCCGCGCTTGCCTCATTCGGTGAAGACGGCGAGCCGATGCCGGTCATCGGTCGTCGCGATGTGGTTCTGGATGGTCTTGGCCGACCCGCTGCGGTGGTCGAAACCGTCGAACTGACGGTCTGCCGCTTTGATGAGGTTGATGCCGCATTTGCGGAACAGGAGGGCGAAGGCCCGCTGGAAGAATGGCGAAAGGGCCACGAAGCCTATTTTCGCCGCAACGGCGGCTTCTCTCCAGATATGGAATTGCTTTGCGAGCGCTTTCGCGTTGTCGAAGTGCTCAAACGCTGATTTTTAGGAAAGAACACGATCATGAAATTCACGCTTTCCTGGCTCAAGGATCACCTTGAAACCGATGCGACGCTCGACCAGATCGTCGAGAAGCTCACCGATATCGGTCTTGAAGTGGAATCGGTCGATGACCGCGCCGCCTTCAAGGCTTTCAAGATCGCCAAGGTGGTGAGTGCCACCCAGCATCCCGATGCCGACAAGCTGCGCGTGCTCTCCGTCGATACGGGCGATGGCAAGCCGGTACAGGTCGTTTGCGGCGCGCCGAATGCCCGCGCCGGTCTGGTCGGTGTTCTGGGTCGTCCGGGCGACTATGTGCCGGGTCTCGATGTCACGCTGTCGGTCGGCAAGATTCGCGGTGTCGAAAGTTTTGGCATGATGTGCTCCGAGCGTGAGCTGGAACTGTCCGACGAGCATAACGGCATCATCGATCTGCCGGAAAATGCACCGGTGGGCACAAGCTTTGCGGCCTATATGGGCCTTGACGATCCGATCATCGAAATAGGCCTCACGCCGAACCGCGCCGATTGCACCGGCATTCACGGCATTGCCCGCGATCTGGCAGCCGCCGGTCTCGGCACGCTGAAGAACACGCTGCCAGCCGCCGCCAAGGGCGAAGGCGAAACGCCGGTGAAGATTATTCTCGATCAGGATGCGGAAAACCCGTTCTGCCTCGGCTTTGCGCTGCGCATGGTCAAGGGCGTGAAGAACGGCCCGAGCCCGAAATGGATGCAGCAGCGTCTGAAGGCAATCGGCCTGCGCCCGATCAATGCGCTGGTGGATATCACCAATTACGTGACCTTCGATCAGGGCCGTCCGCTGCATGTTTTCGACGCGGCCAAGGTCAAGGGGAATCTAACGGTGCGTGCGGCGCGTGAAGGCGAAACCATTCTGGCGCTCGACCAGCGCGAGTATAAGTTGAAGCCCGGCATGTACATCATTGCCGATGAAAACGGTCCCGAATCGATTGCCGGCATCATGGGTGGCGAGCATTCCGGTTGCGACGAGAACACGGTCGATGTGCTGATCGAATCCGCGCTTTGGGATGCGCGCATGATTGCACGCACGGGCCGCGAACTCGGCATCGTCACCGATGCGCGCTATCGGTTCGAGCGCGGCGTCGATCCGGAAATGATGGTTCCGGGTGCGGAAATTGCAACCCAGCTGGTGCTGGACCTGTGCGGTGGACAGCCGACGGTTCTCGACGTTGTCGGTTACAAGGCGCCAGCTGCGCGCGTCATCGATTTCCCGGTCACGGAAGTAAAGCGCCTGACGGGTATCGAGGTTTCCTACGACGCTTCGCTCGATATCCTGAAGCGTCTCGGCTTCGGTGTCGAAGGCGATGGCAAGGTCATCAAGGCAACGGTGCCGACATGGCGTGGAGACGTGGAAGGCAAGGCCGACCTCGTTGAAGAAGTCATGCGTATTCACGGCATCAACCAGATCGAGCCGCAGCCGCTGCCAAACCATGGCGCCGTCAATGGCCGCATCCTGACCACCTTGCAGATTCGCACGCGTCATGCCCGTCGTATGCTCGCTTCGCGCGGCATGCTGGAAGCGGTGACCTATTCCTTCATTTCCGAAGCGCAGGCCAAGGCATTTGGCGGCGGCCAGCCGGAGCTGAAGCTTGCGAACCCGATTGCAGCCGACATGTCGGATATGCGTCCGTCGCTTCTGCCGGGCCTCTTGGCTGCGGCACAGCGCAATGCGGATCGCGGTTTTGGCGATATCGCTCTGTTCGAGGTTTCGGGCATCTATGAAGGCGACACGACGGAGAAGCAGCGCCGTGTGGCCGGTGGTATCCGTCGCGGAACGGCGGGCGTTGAAGGCGCTGGCCGCTTCTGGTCCGGCAATGCGGCGACCGTTGGCGTGTTCGACGCCAAGGCCGATGCGCTGGCGGCGCTGGAAGCTGCCGGTGCGCCGGTTGATCGCATCCAGATCGAAGCCGGTGGACCGGAATGGTTCCATCCGGGCCGTTCCGGCACGCTGAAGCTCGGCCCCAAGGTCGTGCTTGGCTATTTCGGCGAGTTCCATCCGGACACGCTGGAAGCCCTCGACGTGTCGGGCAATCTCTGCGGCTTCGAAATCTATATCGATGCGATCCCTGAGCCGAAGGCAAAGGCGACCCGCACCAAGCCTGCGCTCAACCTGTCGCAGTTCCAGAGCCTCAAACGCGATTATGCCTTTGTGGTGGATGCCACTGTCGAAGCGGGCAATGTCGTGAAGGCGGTTTCGGCAGCCGACAAGAAGCTGATCGTCGGCGTTCAGGTGTTCGATATCTTCACCGGTGCATCGCTTGGCGAAGGGAAGAAGTCGATTGCGGTTGAAGTGCTGCTTCAGCCGCAGGATCGCACCCTGACCGACGAAGATCTGGACGCATTGTCGAAACAGGTTGTGGCAAGTGTCGCCAAACAGACCGGCGGCGTGCTGCGCGGATAAGCAAAAAGTAAAAAGCCCGGCTTCAAGCCGGGCTTTTCGCTTTTGCAGGCATGGCGCGCATGGCCATGTCGATGATCTTTTGCACGGTGGCCCGCGAACTGCCGTCACGCGCCTCATAGGAGAGGCTCTGCTGGATCGCGTGGTAGAATTCGCTCATCTGGGCGATGTCGGTTTCGGGTGGCAGGTCGCCCTCGCGCAAGGCGCGTTGCAGGCGCTTGGAAAGCAGGTCCTGATTGGTGTGGCGAATGGCTGTCAGGAATTCCTTGACCGGGACGTTCTCCGGTTTGCACTGGATCGAGCTGACGCTGATCATGCAGCCGCCAGCAGGACACGCAAAAGCGCTGTCTGCGCTCAATTCAAGCCAGAGGCGTATGCCGTCTTGAATGGTGACGGCGTCTTCCAAAGCTCTGAAGGGGGCAGCGCCGATGGTGCGCCGATAATAGTCAACGGCCTCGCGAAACGCCTGTTCCTTGTTGCCGAATGCGGCATAGAAACTCGGCGGCGTAATGCCTATGGCTGCCGTGAAATCGCTGATCTGGGCGCATTCATAGCCCTTGGCCCAGAAAACTTTCATGACCTTGTCCAGCGCAGCATCGCGATCGAAACTGCGCGGGCGACCGCGCGAAACCATTTTTCCTCCCTTTCTGTAGTCTGCCTTATATAATTCTCTTGACGCGCTCGAACAAGTCGATATGAATTATATAATAATTATTACATAAATAGGATTCGTCTCCATGAACGATTCGTGCGATTCTGCCCTTGCGGCGGAGGGGACGGTTGCGTCCCGTAAAGAGGCGCGGGCAATACCGCTGGTTGTCTATTGTCTCAGTCTCGGCGTTTTTGCGCTGACGACCTCCGAACTGATGATTTCGGGCATGATGCCTTCGCTTCAGGAGGCTTTTGGCCGCTCCATTGCCGATATCGGCAATCTGATTTCGCTCTATGCCTTGGGCATGATGGTCGGCGGTCCGCTGGTGACGGTGCTGTTTCTGGCCCTGAAGATCGAGAACAAGCGTGGGCTTCTGGGCCTTTTGATCTTCTATGCGCTCGCGCAGAGCGTTGCCGCCTCCACCAGCAATTTCCAGGTGCTTCTGGCCGCCCGCGTGCTGACCGGCATGGCCGCCGCAACCAGTTTCGGCCTCATGCTCGCCATTACGGCGCAACTCGTCGCGCCGGAACTGCGGGGACGTGCTTCGTCGCTGGTCTTTGCCGGATTGATGCTCTGCACCGTGCTGGGCGTGCCGATTGCAACGGCGATCACCAATGCGTTCGGCTGGCGCGCCAGCTTCTGGAGCATCGTGGTGCTGATTCTGCTTTGCGCGCTGGTCATCGCGCTGAAGATCGAAACGACCCGTGACGGACCGCAGGCCGATCTGCGTTCGGAATTGGCGGAAATGCGCAAGCCAAAACTCTGGGCGGCCTATGCCACCAGCGCGCTGGTCATCGGCTCGTCTTTTGCGGTTTACAGCTATCTGTCGCCGATCACCGTGGAATTGGCCGGATTTTCGGCCATGCAGGTTCCATTCCTGCTCGCCATCTACGGTGCGGCCAACATCGTCGGCAACTATGTTTCCGGGCGCTTTGCCGATCGGCACACGATCATGACGATCTTTGCGGGACTCGTGGTGATGCTTGCAGCCATGCTGATCTTCGCGCTTTTCGCCGAACTCAAGCCTGCTGCAATCCTCGCCATCGTGATGATCGGACTGACCGGCATTGCGTTGAACCCGGCTTTCGTGGCGCGTGTGATGCGCATTGCCCATCCCGGCGCATTGGTGAATGCAATGCACGCATCGGTTATCAATATCGGCCTCGGCCTTGGTCCATGGATCGGCGGTCTGGCGATGGACGCGGGATATGGTCTCCATGCACCACTGTGGGTTGGCTTCGCCATGACGCTCGGCGGGCTGTTGACGCTTGCGCCGCCAGCCTTGCGGCGGCTGTGAATTTACGCCTTTTTGGAAAGAACGCCTGTAACGGGATTTTTCCTTTTGTCTTTCGGTCAAACATGTCATCGATTACCACCGGTCACGAAATCGATGATAGTGTTCAGCCGCGAAACTAAAGGAAATGGCATGTTCCGTTGGGGTATTCTTTCCACCGCCAAAATCGGCGTCACGCAGGTGATTCCCGCATTGGCCGCGTCGGATAATGGCGTGGTCCATGCGATAGCGAGCCGCGATCACGCCCGTGCCCGTGCCGTGGCCGACCGTTTTGGTGCCCCGCTTGCCTTCGGCTCCTATGAGGAATTGCTGGCCAGCGATCAGGTGGACGGCGTTTATATCCCGCTGCCGACATCGCAGCATATCGAATGGACGATCAAGGCGGCGGAAGCCGGCAAGCATGTGCTGTGTGAAAAGCCGATAGCGCTGAAAGCCGACGATATCGACCAGCTCATCGCCGCGCGCGACAAGCACAAGGTCACAATCGCCGAGGCCTTCATGGTCTATTACCATCCGCAATGGATCAAGGTGCGCGCATTGCTGGCCGAAGGCGCCATCGGCACGTTGCGCCATGTTCAGGGCGCTTTCAGCTATTTCAACGTCGATCCCGGCAATATGCGCAATCAGCCCGACCTCGGCGGCGGCGCGTTGCCGGATATCGGCGTTTATCCGACGGTCGTAACCCGCATGGTCACGGGCAAGGAGCCGGTCTCCGTGCAGGCTTGCGTCGAAATCGACCCGAATTTCGGCACTGACCGCTATGCCAATGTCGCGGCCCGATTCGACGGCTTCGACATGACTTTCTATGTAGCGACGCAGCTTGCCGGGCGTCAGTTCATGGTTTTCCACGGCGACAAGGGCTTCATCGAGGTTCATGCGCCGTTCAACACCGGCAAATACGGTCATGGCCGCGTGACGCTCAACGACGCAGGCCATACGGAAGCGACGGAATGGTCGTTTTCGGACGCAAACCATTATCAGTTGCAGGCGCAAAATTTTGTGCGCGCCGTACAGGGCGAGGATGTAGCCTTGTTTTCATTGGAGAATTCCAAGGCCAATCAGCGCGTCATCGACGCGATCTATCGGGCGGGCAAAAATAATGGTTTCGTAGACCTCTAGGTTCCCTGTAGGGATCGTCCGGATAAAGACCTGTTAGAATAGCCGGGAAGGAATTTATGACTGTCCGGCTGTTCTGACTTGCAGTGAAAAAGCGCCTTTCTTATATACGCCTCGCACAGGGCTTCGATGACAGGCCGAGGGGTCTTGAAAAAACCTCCGGAAACCCAACCTTGAAGCGGGCATTGTGAAAAACCGTAGGAGCCGCCCATGGAACGCTCGGTAGAGGTCTTGGCGGTTTGCTGAATGGAGAGAAATATGGCTAAAGTTATTGGTATCGATCTGGGAACGACCAACTCCTGCGTCGCCGTTATGGACGGTAAGAGCGCGAAGGTCATCGAGAATGCCGAAGGCGCCCGCACGACGCCTTCCATCATTGCTTTCACCGATAGTGACGAACGTCTCGCTGGTCAGCCTGCGAAACGTCAGGCCGTCACCAATCCGGAAGGCACCCTGTTTGCAGTCAAGCGCCTGATCGGTCGCCGTTTCGACGATCCGATGGTCACCAAGGACAAGGATCTCGTCCCTTACAAGATCGTCAAGGGCGACAATGGCGATGCCTGGGTAGAAGTTCACGGGAAGAAGTATTCGCCATCGCAGGTTTCCGCGATGATCCTTCAGAAAATGAAGGAAACGGCTGAATCTTACCTCGGCGAAACCGTCACGCAGGCCGTTATCACGGTTCCGGCTTACTTCAACGACGCCCAGCGTCAGGCCACCAAGGACGCTGGCAAGATTGCCGGTCTGGAAGTGCTGCGCATCATCAACGAGCCGACCGCTGCTGCGCTCGCCTATGGTCTCGACAAGAGCGAAGGCAAGACTATTGCCGTATACGATCTTGGCGGCGGCACCTTCGACGTGTCGGTGCTTGAGATCGGTGACGGCGTGTTCGAAGTGAAGTCCACCAACGGTGACACGTTCCTCGGCGGTGAAGACTTCGACATGCACATCGTCGACTACATGATCACCGAGTTCAAGAAGGAAAGCGGCATCGATCTGAAGAACGACAAGCTTGCTCTGCAGCGTCTCAAGGAAGCTGCCGAAAAGGCCAAGATTGAACTGTCGGCTGCCCAGCAGACCGAAATCAACCTGCCGTTCATCACCGCTGACGCAACGGGTCCGAAGCATCTGGCCATCAAGCTGTCGCGCGCCAAGTTCGAAAGCCTTGTCGAAGACCTCGTCAAGCGCACGATTGAGCCGTGCAAGGCCGCTCTGAAGGATGCCGGTCTCAAGGCTGGTGAAATCGACGAAGTGGTTCTGGTCGGCGGCATGACCCGCATGCCCAAGATCCAGGAAGTCGTGAAGGCCTTCTTCGGCAAGGAACCGCACAAGGGCGTGAATCCGGACGAAGTCGTCGCCATGGGCGCGGCCATTCAGGGCGGCGTTCTGCAGGGCGACGTCAAAGACGTTCTGCTGCTCGACGTGACCCCGCTGTCGCTCGGCATCGAAACGCTCGGTGGCGTGTTCACCCGTCTGATCGACCGCAACACGACCATCCCGACCAAGAAGTCGCAGACCTTCTCCACTGCCGAAGACAATCAGTCGGCTGTGACGATCCGCGTCTTCCAGGGCGAGCGTGAAATGGCTGCCGACAACAAGATCCTCGGCCAGTTCGACCTCGTGGGCATTCCGCCTGCACCGCGTGGCGTGCCGCAGATCGAAGTGACCTTCGACATCGACGCCAACGGTATCGTCAACGTATCGGCCAAGGATAAGGGCACCGGCAAGGAGCACCAGATCCGCATTCAGGCTTCGGGCGGTCTGTCGGATGCCGACATCGAAAAGATGGTCAAGGACGCCGAGGCCAATGCCGACGCCGACAAGAAGCGCCGCGATGCCGTCGAAGCCAAGAACCAGGCCGAAAGCCTGATCCACTCGACGGAAAAGTCGCTGAAGGATTACGGCGACAAGGTCTCGGAAGACGACAAGCAGGCCATCGAAGGCGCGATCGCTGCGCTCAAGACCTCGCTTGAAGGTGACGATGCCGAAGACATCAAGGCCAAGACCCAGACGCTCGCTGAAACGGCGATGAAGCTCGGTCAGGCCATGTATGAGGCAGCGCAGGCTTCTGAAGGTGCGGACGCCGAAGGCGGCGAGCAGGCTTCGTCCAAGGACGATGTCGTTGACGCCGACTATGAAGAAATCGACGACGACAAGAAGAAGTCGTAATCATCTGCCGCTGACAGTGAAAGCCCGGCTCCATGCCGGGCTTTTGCCAGTTTCGGTATTCGGCAGACGATGAATAATAACGAAGGCTCCGGTTGGGAGTCCGGTCCAGCCGCCGGGGTAACGGACGTATGAAGATCGATTATTACGAAGCATTGGGCGTAGAAAAGTCCTGCGATGACAAGACGCTGAAAGCGGCTTTTCGCAAGCTCGCCATGCAGTACCATCCTGATCGCAACCCGGATAATCCGGAAGCTGAACGCAAGTTCAAGGAAATCGGCGAAGCTTACGAAACGCTGAAGGACCCGCAGAAGCGGGCAGCCTATGACCGTTTCGGCCATGCTGCCTTTGAAAATGGCGGCGCAGGTGCCGGTTTTGGCAATGGCTTTGCGGGCGCGGGCGGTTTTGCCGATATTTTCGAAGATATTTTTGGCGAGATGATGGGTGGCGGTCGCCGCCGTTCCAGCAACGGTCGCGAACGCGGCGCCGATCTGCGCTATAATATGGAAGTGACGCTCGAAGAAGCTTTCGCCGGCAAGACGGCGCAGATTCGCGTGCCGACCTCCATCACCTGTGATGAATGCTCCGGTTCGGGTGCCAAGGCGGGTTCGCAGCCCACCACCTGTACCATGTGCTCGGGCTCGGGCCGTGTGCGCGCGGCGCAGGGCTTCTTCTCGGTGGAACGCACCTGCCCGACCTGTAATGGTCGCGGTCAGGTCATCAAGGATCCTTGCGGCAAGTGCCACGGTCAGGGCCGCGTGACGCAGGAGCGTTCGCTTTCGGTCAATATCCCGGCCGGGATCGAGGACGGCACCCGTATTCGCCTTGCAGGCGAAGGCGAAGCCGGAATGCGCGGCGGTCCGTCGGGTGATCTCTACATCTTCCTTTCGGTCAAGCCGCACGAGTTCTTCCAGCGCGACGGCTCCGACCTTTATTGCAAGGTGCCGATCTCGATGACCACGGCGGCGCTGGGCGGCCAGTTCGAAGTCTCGACACTGGACGGCACCCAGACCCGCGTGAAGGTTCCCGAAGGCACGCAGAACGCCAAGCAGTTCCGCCTCAAGGGCAAGGGCATGCCGGTTCTGCGCCAGCAGGCGGTGGGCGATCTCTATATCCAGATCGATATTGAGACGCCGCAGAACCTGTCGAAGCGCCAGCGCGAATTACTGGAGGAATTCGAAAAGCTCTCCTCGCAGGAGAACAGCCCGAAATCAGCCGGGTTCTTCTCGCGGATGAAGGAATTCTTCGAGGGAATAGGTGAATAAAAAAGGGGAGCCAAACGGCTCCCTTTTTTCATATTTTCCTTATTCCTGCCTTGCTTAAGGAATTGAAAGCGGCATAAGCTTGTCCAATAACGACAATGGGAGCATGCGGAATGGCAGGTCAACTCGGCAGGAAACTCGCCGCGAAATTCGACGAGGAAATCCGTTTTTTCAAAGGGTGGATTGACGGGCCGAAAGCGGTAGGCGCCATTCTGCCGACCAGCTCCATCACCGCGCGGCGCATGGCAAGCGTGATCGATATCCATTCCGGCCTGCCGGTTCTCGAACTTGGGCCGGGCACCGGCGTCATCACCAAGGCGATCCTCAAGCATGGCGTGAAGCCATCCGATCTTTATTCGATCGAATATTCGCAGGATTTCGTCGAGCATCTGAACAAGACCTATCCCGAGGTGAACATCATCCAGGGCGATGCGTTCGATCTCGACACCACGCTCGGCACCATGAAGGACCAGCAGTTCGACAGTATTATTTCTGCCGTGCCGCTGCTCAACTTCCCGATGGCGCGCCGTGTGCAGCTTATCGAAGATATGCTGACGCGCATTCCGCGCGGCCGTCCGTTCATGCAGATCACTTATGGACCTCTGCCGCCGGTTCCAGCCGGTCGCGGAAACTATACGGTTCAGCACTATGATTTCGTCATGCGTAATGTTCCGCCAGCACAGCTGTGGGTTTACCGTAGGCCACTCGGCTGATTGACTGTCCGTGATTGTATTTGCTGATTCTCGGAGTTGTCCATGACCGCACGTGTTCTTGTCTTCGCCGGTTCGATCCGTATCGGCGCTTTCTCGGGTCATATGGCGGATGCCGCCGAACAGGAATTGCGGGCGCAGGGTGCGGAAGTCACCCGCATCACGCTTGCTGATTATCCGTTGCCCCTGATGGACCAGAATCTGGAAAAGGAGCATGGCGTTCCCGAAAACGCCATGAAGCTCGGTCGGCTCTTTGCCGAACACGACGCGCTTCTGATCTGCTCGCCGGAATATAATGCATCGATCCCGCCGCTGCTGAAAAACACGCTCGACTGGGTCAGCCGCATTTCCAAGGATGGCGACCAGCCGCTGCGGCCCTATGGCGGGCTGACGGTCGGTCTGTGTTCGACGTCGGACGGTATGTTCGCCGGTATGCGCGGGCTCTACCACCTGCGCGCGGTGTTGATGGCGGTTGGAACGCAGGTCGTGACCGAACAATGTTCGGTCGGTCGCGCCTCGGTGGCATTCAACGAGGACGGCACCCTCAAGGATGAGCGCAGCGCCAAAATGCTCACAGCCGTCTGTCAGAGCGTGATCAGCCGGGTCGGCTGATTCTCCGTTCAATCTGCATATTTCGGGGCGCGGTATCTTTCGTACCGCGCCCCGTTGTGCGATTAGAGCATGATCCCGAAAAGTGGGCACCGGTTTTCGGAAAAGATCATGCTCAAGCAAAATGCTTGAGCGGGTGATGTTCAACGTGAAATAGATCCCGCTCAAGTTAAAATCACAGCGGAGAATTTCATGACGACGACAGAATTGCGCGATCAGCTGATCGTGGGCCTCGACGTGCCAACTATCGCCGAAGCAGAAAAGGCCGTTGAGGAACTGGGCGATGCCGTGTCCTTCTACAAGATCGGCTATCAGCTGGTTTTTGCGGGCGGTCTCGATTTTGCGAAGAGCCTGATTGCGGCGAAGAAGAAAGTCTTCCTCGACATGAAGCTGCTCGACATCGACAACACCATCGCCAAGGGCGTGGAGAATGTTGCGAAGATGGGCGTTTCGATGCTCACGCTCCATGCCTATCCAAAAGCCATGCGCGCTGCCGTCGAAGCCGCCAGAGGGTCAGATCTCTGCTTGCTCGGCGTGACGGTTCTGACGTCGATGGATGATGCCGACCTGCGCGAAGCGGGCTATTCCGACAATGCGGAAACGCTGGTCCTGAAGCGCGCGCGTCAGGCGCTGGACGCCGGCATGGGTGGTATCGTCGCTTCCGCAGCCGAAGCTGCCGCCATTCGTCAGGCCATCGGACCGGATATGGCGGTGGTGACGCCGGGCATTCGTCCCGCAGGCGCGGAGAAGGGTGATCAGAAGCGTGTCATGACGCCAGCGGATGCGCTTCGTGCCGGCGCCAGCCATCTTGTCGTGGCGCGACCGATTGTCGGCGCAGCGGATCGCAAAGCGTCTGCCCTTGCCATTCTGGAAGAAATGCGCTCCGCTGCGTAAATAGTTTTCGAGGAGGAAAGCATGACGAAAGCCTATTGGATCGCCCGCGTGGATGTTCGCGACCCGGAACGCTACAAGGATTATGTGTCCACAGCCAAACCCGCCTTCGAACGCTATGGCGCGAATTTCATTGCGCGCGGCGGCAAGGCGGAAGCCGTCGAAGGACAAGGACGTGCGCGCAATGTCATCATCGAGTTCGAGACCATGCAGCACGCGCTCGATTGCTACAACTCGCCGGAATATCAGGCGGCGAAAGCTATTCGCCAGACCGTAGCGGATGGTGAGATCGTCATTGTCGAGGGTATCTGACACCACAATGAAAAAGGCCCCGGAAGGGGCCTTTATCTTTTAGAGCGCTACCGGCGGATCATGCCGCCCCGCCAATGTGAGATCGAGCAGCAGCACCTTTCCGGCATGGGGATCGGCATTGCGGGCTTCGTCGTTCATGCCTTCATGGGCGCTGGTCACGATCATGACCGCCGCATCCGGGCCGACAAAGGCCGGGCAGGACGGCTGGCTTACAGGCAGTTCTATCGATCGGATCAGGCGACCTTGTGGTGAATAGGCGTGTAGCGCCTTGCCGCCCCAGCAGGCGTTCCAGACGGTGCCTTCCGCATCCACGACTGATCCGTCAACGCCGCCTTCATCGACGCGATGATGAAAAACGCTCTTTTCGGAAACTGGCAGGCCTGTTTCCGCATCGGTATCGACACGCCAGATGATATTGCGGTCGGTATCGGCGAAATAGGCGATCTTTCCATCCGGCGAAAAGCAGATCGAATTGGTGATCGTGATGCCGGCAAAGAGCTTCTTCACCTGGCCTTCGCGATACCACCAGATGGAACCGGCATCCTTCTCGGCCTTGCGGCCCATAGTGCCGATCCAGAATGCGCCGGAGGGGTGGACGCGCGCATCATTGGAGCGCGTTACCGGATTGTCGGCTTCCAGCGGATGATGCATCGTCAGACGACCATTGGCGCGCTCGCGGATGAACAGCCCGTGTTCGCTGACCAGAAGCTGGCGCTCGCGGTCGATGACGGCAAGGGCGCTGGCTTTCATGCCAAGGTCATGGACCTCCATTGCGCCGCTTTCCCAATTTCGCTCGATGAGTTTGTGCCCGAGAATATCGAACCACCAGACATGGCCTGTCAGCGGATCGTAACCCGGGCCTTCGCCCAGTTCTGCGATATGGTCGGCGAATATGACAGTTTTGACGGACGTCACCTTTTCCTCCCGAAAAGTATCATTCAACCGCTGTGTCTAGAGCGGTTCCGGTTAAAACGGAATCGGGGAACCGCTCTATCTATTTGTTTTTACGCATTACCCTGCGCAAAACCGCTACGCACTTTTGCTGGAAATGCTCTAGAGCATTTTCCCGCCAAATGAAAAGCTTCGGCATGGCATAAATGCGGCAATTCAGCGCCAGCCAAGCGCCGGAGCGACATGTTTCAAAATCGCTTCGATGACATGGGCATTATAGTCGACGCCAAGCTGGTTGGGGACGGTCAGAAGCAGCGTGTCTGCCTCGGCAATCGCCTCGTCCTGCGCCAACTCCTTGATGAGGTCTTCCGGCTCCGCCGCATAGGAGCGACCAAAGATCGCCCGCGTGTTCTCGTCGATATAGCCGATGCTGTCCTGCTCCTTGCCGCCAGCCCCGAAATAGGCACGGTCGCGGTCATCGACGAGCGCGAAGACGCTGCGGCTCACCGAAACGCGCGGCGTGCGGCTGTGGCCCGCTTCCTTCCAGGCTTCGCGATAGGCGCGTATCTGCTTTGCCTGCTGGATATGGAACGGCTCGCCCGTCTCATCGTCTTTCAGCGTGGAGCTTTGCAGGTTCATGCCGAGCTTGGCTGCCCAGACCGCGGTGGCGTTCGACCCTGCGCCCCACCAGATGCGGTCGATCAATCCTTCCGAATGCGGCTCAAGGCGCAACAGGCCGGGCGGGTTGGGGAACATCGGCCGAGGATTGGGCTGCGCAAAGCCTTCGCCTTTCAACGTGCGCAAAAACACTTCCGCATGTTTGCGGCCCATATCCGCATCCGTCTGGCCTTCTTCCGGCGCGTAGCCGAAATAGCGCCAGCCGTCGATCACCTGTTCGGGCGATCCGCGGCTGATACCAAGCTGCAAGCGTCCGCCAGCGATCAGGTCGGCAGCGCCTGCATCTTCCGCCATGTAAAGCGGGTTTTCATAACGCATATCGATGACGCCGGTGCCGATCTCGATCTTGCTGGTCTTGGCGCCGACCGCCGCCAGAAGCGGGAAAGGCGAGGCGAGCTGGCGCGCAAAATGGTGCACGCGGAAATAGGCGCCATCGGCCCCCAGTTCCTCTGCGGCTACTGCCAGATCTATCGATTGCAGCAGCGTATCGGCAGCCGAACGGGTTTGCGACTGCGGGGAGGGCGACCAATGGCCGAACGAGAGAAAGCCAATCTTTTTCATGAGGTTCTCTTGATTCTAGGGGTATCTATTTGTGATCCATCATATGGGGAGGGTTGCCTCGTTTGGAAGTGAGGCCCCATGGCAAACACTTTTTTGTGTTTTGTGGACGCCGGAAAGCCTGAGCTAGCGCCGTTTCGGCGGCAGAAAGGCACTATATCGCCGGTGCATTCCGTTTTAGATTTCCCGCAACTTCGAATCGCGAGGAAATCATGGCTCTCAAAGTCGCGGTCCAGATGGACCATATCAGCACGATCAACATCACGGGCGACACAACGTTCGCGCTTTCGCTGGAGGCGCAGAAGCGCGGCCACGAGCTTTATCATTATACGCCTGACCGCCTGTCGATGCGCGACGGCGTCGTTTCGGCGCGCCTCGAAAAACTGGAAGTGCGCGACGTCAAAGGCGATCACTTCACGCTGGGCGTACCTGAGCGCCGCGACATGCTGGAAATGGATGTGGTGCTGCTGCGTCAGGACCCGCCCTTCGACATGAACTACATCACCAACACGCATCTTCTGGAGCGCATCCATCCGAAGACGCTGGTGGTCAACGATCCGGCCTGGGTGCGCAACAGCCCCGAAAAGATCTTCGTCACCGAATTTCCCGACCTGATGCCGGAAACGCTCATCACCAAGGACCCGCAGGAAGTCATGGATTTCCGCCGCGAATTTGGCGACATCATTCTCAAACCGCTCTATGGCAATGGTGGCGCGGGCGTGTTTCATCTGGCCGACGGTGATCGTAACCTCACTTCGCTGCTCGAAATGTTCGGCCAGCTTTTCCGCGAGCCGTTCATCGCCCAGCGCTATTTGAAAGACGTGCGCGCAGGCGACAAGCGCATCATCCTGATCGACGGTGAGCCGGTCGGCGCGCTCAACCGCGTGCCGTCAGAAACCGATGCGCGCTCCAACATGCATGTCGGCGGCAGGCCCGAACAGAGCAAGCTCACGGCGCGCGAACGTGAAATCTGCGCACGCATCGGACCGTCTCTGCGGGAGCGCGGTTTCATTCTGGTCGGCATCGACGTTATCGGCGACTACATGACCGAGATCAACGTCACCTCGCCGACCGGCATACGCGAGATCGAGCGTTTTGACGGCACCAATATTGCTGCTCTGTTCTGGGACGCAGTGGAAGCAAAGCGGTAATAGACAAACTCGGCCCCCGCAAATCCGTGGCGCCGATGTTTTGACTGCGAACCACCAGTATAGTGAAACGGGTCTCCAGCAATGGGGGCCCGTTTCTTTTTAGCCAGATATGCACTTCGATTGACTATTGCGTTGAGCAGACTTGCAAAATCAAAGTGACTGCGCCGCTTGCACCCCCTGTGCGATTTTGGGACACACCGTCCAACAAATTTAGAACACCCTAATTTATAATATTGCCAATCCCGTTCTTTAGTGCAGAATTCGGTCTATTCAGTTATTTGCGAATAGTATTCGAGGGGACCTTGATGCGTCATTCGACTGAGAACAGAAAAAGTCACGCCTTTCCGTTACTGCGCCTTACCGCCCCTCAGTTCAAAATGCCGATACCGGTCATCGGGGTTCTTCTTCTCTTCCCCTATACAGAAACGGCGCTTGCCGATTGTACGCCTGCCTCGCCTGCATCGGGCGATACGGTTGTCTGTAACGGTAATCCGAGCGGGTTCAGCACCAGCGGGCTTGGCAGCCTCAATGTCGTGATCGAGCAGAACACCAATCTGAATGGCCCATTCACGGCCAGCAGCATGGGCGCGCTGACGGTCGATCATTCGGGCAATGCGCAGAGCGTTGCCATAAACGATGCGACCGGCCTCGTTTTCGACAATCGCGGCACGATCAATGGCGGCCTGACG
Source organism: Ochrobactrum soli (assembly GCF_003664555.1). NCBI lineage: Bacteria > Pseudomonadati > Pseudomonadota > Alphaproteobacteria > Hyphomicrobiales > Brucellaceae > Ochrobactrum > Ochrobactrum soli. The sequence goes on from NZ_RCHH01000003.1 coordinate 266,546, forward strand.
GTGAGCGGCAACGGCACCTATGTGGTCCATAATTATGCCAATTCGCATATCAATTCGGCGTTCAGCTTCACCGGCAACAGCACGAACATCATCACCAATGATGGCACGTTGAACAATGGCGTCACCATCAATGGCGATGGCGCGACCAATATCTCCAATACCACCGGCGCTTCCTTCAACAACGGCATTTTCGTCAATGGCGCCAGCCAGACCTACGTGGAAAATTACGGTACGATCCAGAGCACGATTGCGCTCGGTTCCGGCAACGACACGATCATCAATTATGATCCCGGCCAGATCAATGGCAGCGTTTCGCAAGGGGCTGGCGACGATCTTTTCGACATGCGCGGCGGTCGTGTCAGTGCGACGGTCAATCAGGATGACGGCAATGACCGGTTCCTCTTGTCCGGTGGCGAAGTCACCGGTTCGCTGATGGCGGGCAATGGCGCTGATTACATGCTCTGGACGGGCGGTCTGATCGGCGGCATCGACATGGGCGCGGACAATGATGTCGCGGTGTTTCAGGGGCTGACCGATACTCAGCTGAAAAGCATCCAGATCAATGGCGGCCTCGGCACAGATCGTCTGACCTGGCAGAACACCAAGGGCAGCAATCCGCAGCGTCTGATCAACTGGGAGCTTATCGAGCTTCAGAATGCGTCCGAGCTGACGATGAACAGCAATCTGACGCTTGGCGACAGCGGCACCGCTACCGGCACGCTCACCATCGATTCGAGCAGCTATCTTCGCGCTGGCAGCGGTAGCTGGACCATCAGCCCGGCGGTGGGTGGCAGTCTCACACAGGTGGTGAATGCAGGCGTGATCGATCTCACCAATGGCTCCAATTCCACATCGGACAGCCTCACCATCGTCGGCAATTATCAGGGGAATTCGGGCCAGCTCTGGCTGAACACGGTTCTGGCCAGCGACAATGCGCCGTCCGACAAATTGGTCATTTCGAACGGCACGACGACCGGCTCCACCGGCATCGTGGTGACCAATGTCGGCGGTACGGGTGCGCAAACCCAGCAGAACGGTATTCTTGTGGTGGAGGCGATCAATGGAGCGACCACCGGCGAAGGTACGTTTAACCTCGCGCGGCGCGCTTCCGCCGGTATTTACGAATACCAGCTGGTGCAAGGCGGTGTGACGGCGGGAACCGAGAACAATTGGTATCTGCGCAACAATTTCGACGGCATCGACGCAACCAATCCTGATTTGCCGATTTGGTTATTGCCCGGCCCTGACGATGGCGATGATGACGACGACGGCAATGGCAACACAGGTGGCGGCTCTGGCGGTGGTTCCGGAGGTGGTACAGGCGGCGGCTCTGGCGGCGGCACGGGTGGCGGCAGCGGCGGTGGGACCGGAGGCGGTTCGGGCGGTGGCGACGATGGCGGCAGCATCACGCTGGTTCGTCCCGAAGTTCCGATCCTGGGCGCAACGCCAACCGTCGTGCGCGGGTTGTTGCGCGTGGCGCTCGGCACATTCCACGAACGGCACGGCGAACAGTCCTGGTTCGGTGATGAGGCAAACAAGCATGTCATCTGGGGCCGCATGTTCGGCGATCAATATCGCCAGAATCTCAGCACCTTCGCCGATCAGCGCTACAAGGGTAACCAGTGGGGCATGCAGTTCGGCGTGCCGGTCTATCGTGCCGAACATAATGACGGTCAGCTCGATACGCTCGGCCTGATGGCTGGCTATGCACGCGGCTGGGGCGATATGCGCGCCAGAAACATCTATGGCAATAATATCGAGATCGGCAATATCGATGTCGATGCTTACAGCCTCGGCGCTTACTGGACCCATACCTGGGAAGACGAAGCCTATATCGACGCCATCGTCATGCATTCATGGCTCAGCATCGATACGGAATCGGTCGCAGATTATAGTTCCAGCTTCCATGGCAAGGAATGGACGGCCTCTCTCGAAGCGGGCAAGAAATTCGCGATCAGCGAAAAATGGGTGATCGAACCGCAGGCGCAGATCTATTGGCAGTATCAGAATTTCGATGAGGCTAACGATCCCGGCGGCACCATCCGTTACGACAATAACGATAGCTGGACAGGCCGTGTCGGCGCGCGCCTGCAAGGCAATTACACGATCAATGAGCGGCCGTTCAATCCGTTCGTGCTGGCCAATGTCTGGCATCAGTTCAAGGCGAGCGATACGATCTATTTCAACAATGACAGGCTTCGTCCTTCCTGGGAGGAAACCAGCCTTGAACTCGGTGCCGGTTTCACGACCAAGGTTGCCGACAATACCTCGCTGTATGCCAATGCATCCTATGAGTTCAACCTCGGCGGCGAGCGCTTCAGGCTTCTTTCCGGTCGCATAGGCGCACGCGCTTCCTGGTAAATTCAGGCCTCACTGGCGACACAGCGTTCTTGATCTGTTTCGGGAAAAATGCTTAAATCCTCTGGTTGTATTTAAGCATTCTCTCACTTTAGAGATGTGCTGCGTGGCGAGTGGGGGCTTATGGTCGCGCGGGTTGGAACGGTTGCCTTTCAGGGCATAGAAGCGGTGCCTGTCGATGTGCAGGTCATGGTCGCGCCGGGCAAGATGGGCATGTCGATTGTCGGCCTGCCCGACAAGGCGGTGGCGGAAAGCCGCGAGCGCGTACAGGCGGCCTTGCATGCTTCCGGGCTATCAATGCCCACCAAGCGGGTCACGGTCAATCTGGCGCCCGCCGATCTGCCGAAGGAAGGTTCGCATTACGATCTGCCGATAGCGGTCGGGCTGATGGCGGCCATCGGCGCCATTCCGGCAGACGCCATCCAATCCTATCTGGTGCTGGGCGAACTTTCGCTCGACGGGTCGATTACGCCTGTCGCGGGTGTTTTGCCCGCTGCGATCGGTGCCAATCGGGAAGACAAGGGGCTGATCTGCCCCTATGCCTGCGGTCCGGAAGCTGCTTGGGCCGGTGCCGATATCGACATTCTCGCACCGCGCAGCCTGATTGCGCTGGCCAATCATTTTCGTGGAACACAGGTGCTGACGCCGCCCGATCCGTCCATGCGGGTTTCCAGCGAAAACCTGCCCGACCTTGCTGATATCAAGGGACAGGAAACGGCCAAACGCGCGCTGGAAATCGCCGCAGCAGGCAATCATAACCTGCTTCTGGTCGGCCCGCCCGGTTCCGGCAAGTCGATGCTGGCGCAAGGCCTGCCGTCGATCCTTCCGCGGCTTTCCCCTCGTGAATTGCTGGATGTGTCAATGATCGCGTCCATCGTGGGCGAGCTAGCGGGCGGAAAACTGTCCGACCGCAGGCCATTCCGGTCGCCGCATCATTCGGCTTCGATGGCGGCGATGGTCGGCGGCGGCCTGCGCGCCCGCCCGGGCGAGGTGTCGCTGGCGCATAATGGCGTGTTGTTTCTGGATGAGTTTCCAGAGTTTTCACCGCAGGTGTTGGATTCGTTGCGCCAGCCGCTCGAAACGGGCGAATGTCTGATCGCCCGGGTCAATCATCGCACCAGCTATCCGGCGCGCTTTCAACTGATTGCCGCCATGAACCCATGCCGATGCGGGATGGCGGGCGAACCCGGCCACAGTTGCGCGCGCGGGCCGCGCTGTCAGACGGATTATCAGGCGCGGATTTCGGGCCCGCTTCTGGATCGCATCGACCTGCGTGTCGACATGCCCGCTGTCTCGGCGCTCGACCTGATCCAGCCCGCGCAGTCGGAGCGAAGCGAGACCGTGGCGCAGCGTGTCGCCCGCGCGCGCTCCGTGCAGGCCACGCGCTATGCGGCGCTGGGGCTCGATTCGTCGATGACGAACGCCTATTGCTCGGCGAATCTGATCGAGGAGGTGGCGCAACCGGATGCAGCGGGGCTGAAGCTGTTGCGCGATGCCAGCGAGCAGATGCGCTTTTCCGCCCGCGCCTATCACCGCATCCTGAAAGTTGCGCGCACTCTGGCCGATCTCGATGGGGTGGATCAAATCAGCCGCATTCATCTGGCCGGCGCAATTTCCTACCGCATCGGTGCGGAACGGTTGATTTCTGCGGCGTGATTGCTCACGCCGCGGATGGTCGCGTTCCTTTGGACTTAGATCCCGAAGGTCACCAGCCCGTTTTCATCGATGCGCCAGGCCGGGTTCCACGCAATTTCCCAGGCGTGGTCGTCGGGATCGGCGACATAACCGCGAAAGCCGCCATGCGGGGGCGCGTCGGCGGCGCGCAGCAGCGTCCCGCCTGCCTCTGTCAGCCGCTGCATCAGCGGCGCGACATCTGCTTGTTGCTCCACATTATGGGCGAGCGAAAATGCCCCCGGTTGCACAAGGCCGCGACGGTTCATGTCGGCTTCGAGCGATGATTTAAGGAAGGTGCCGAGAACGAACCCGTTCATCTGGTAGAAGATGATCTCGTCATTTTCAAATATCGGCGTCCAGCCCAAGCCTTCGACATAGAAGCGACGCGAATTGGCGAGGTCGGCAATACCGAGTGTAATAACGGAAATTTGCTGTTTCATTGTCCAAACCCTTAACCCTCCGGCGCACCATTGCTCCGGAGTTGAAGGTCAGGGGACACATTGCGATCGCAGAACCGCGAAGGTCAGGACCCGTCTCTGGCATCATACTATGCCGTTGCACGGGAGCCGGGCTAACCGCACCGACCTCTCCTTTTTAGACCCGGACTGTCTATCACGTTCCGGGCCTGAATTCAATTTCGGTAAGCTTTCGATTTAGAGCATTTCCAGCAAAAGTGCGTAGCGGTTTTGCGTGGGATAATGCGCAAAAACAAATAGACAGAGCGGTTCCACGATTCCGTGCTAACCGGAACCGCTCTAATGACGAACCGAGCCGACCAACAGATTGTCCGGTGCTTCGATGGTGACCCAGCGACCGGTATTGTTCGCGGCCTGACGCTTCAGATAGGTGTAGTCGGTTTCGTTCCAGCGCAGAACTTCGTCGGTCAGATTGTCGAGAACGAAGTCGCCGCGGTCGGTGCGAACGGTCAGCACGGCATGGCCTTCGCCGTCCGGCTTGCGCACGACAGTGATCAGAAGATCACTGATCGGAATGCCAGCCTTTTGCAACTCGCGCTGCTTGAGCAGCACATAGTCTTCGCAATCGCCCACGGTGGTCGGATAAGCCCAATATTCCTCGACGCCGTAGATTTCCATATCGGTCATCGGCTTGATGCGTTCATTGACCGAAAGATTGACTTCGACAATGCGCTGCCAGTTGGCATGACCGAGCGGCAACGGGCTGGTGTCGCGGCTGGCAATATTGCATTCCTGCGCTTCGCGCTTGCAGAATTCGTAATGGCCGATTGGCTGCGAGGTGACCTTGCCAGTCTGCATGAAGTCGCCAGAGGCTGCTTCAGCACCAAAGCCCGTCATCAGCACCGAAGCCGCGAAAGCAGCTGCTGCCATCATTTTCTTGGTCGAGCGAACAACGCAAAACATACTAAACGCCCTTGCCGGAAACTCTTTTATTAACGAAACGTTAAAATCTGAAACACTTGCGAGTCAATTCGCTTTGCCGCTTCACCGCCCAACATCTTAATTAATGGTTAACGCGGGTGGTCTGAAATAATACAATCTATGATTGAATTCGTTAGGTTTTTCAGCCGTTGTGTACGCTTGGTGACCACTCATAATTTTGCCATGCTGAGGGAGCTTGTTTTTGCCAGCGAATATGCCAATGGTTGGCACATTCCACCGGACCCTTGAGGTCCATTTGCAAAGGCCACGGGATGACAAGCGCAACCACGCGCAAGGCCACGGCAGACGATATCGATGCGTTATTGCGCATCGAAGAGCGCTGTTTCGAAACAGACCGCATTTCCCGACGTTCCTTCCGCGCATTAATCGCGCGTCCCACCGCAGAAACCATCATTGCGGAAGCTGACGGCAAGATCATCGGCTATGCGATGATCCTTTTCCGGCACGGTACGGCACTGGCGCGGCTCTATTCGATTGCCGTTGATCCGGATGCAGGCGCCAAGGGTATCGGCGCGCTTTTGCTCCAGGCGGCAGAGACGGCGGCCTTTGAGCATGACCGTCCGTTGCTACGGCTTGAAGTGCGCGAGGACAATGCGCGGGCGATCGCTCTTTATAAGCGCCACGGCTATCGCCCGATTGGGCGCTATCTCGATTATTATGCCGACCATTCCAACGCCTTGCGTTTCGAAAAGACGGTGCGCGGCGGCGTGCCTCTGGCAACACCATTTGCCTATTACCGGCAGACGACCGATTTCACCTGTGGTGCGGCCTGTCTGATGATGGCGCTTGCCCGGCACAAGCCCGGAACCGCGCTCGATCCGGTGCTGGAAATCCGTCTGTGGCGCGATGCAACCACGATCTACATGATGTCCGGGCCGGGCGGCTGCGAGCCTTTCGGCCTTGCCGTCGCCGGGCATGAGCATGGATTGAAGGCATCCATCATCGTCTCCATTGAGGATATGCTGTTTCTGCAATCGGTGCGTTCGGAAAAGAAGCGCCGGGTGATGCGGCTTGCACAGACCGATTTTCGCCAGCGCACGGAAGCCTATGGCATTCCGGTGGAATATCGCGGTTTCACTTTGTTCGACATCATCACGGCGCTGCGGCGGGGCGCGTCGGTGATCGTTCTGATCAGCGGCTATCTCATGTTCGGCAACAAGGTGCCGCATTGGGTGCTCGTCCATGGCGAAGATGGCCGTCACATTTTTATTCATGATCCGTGGGTGGAAGAGAAACAGGGCGAAAGCATCGCCGATGCGGCCAATGTGCCGGTTCCCTTCCACATCTTCGACCGCATCGCACGCTTCGGCAGCGATGGGCTGAGAGCAGCTGTGATTCTCGAAAAAGGGACAGACTGATGACGATCTGCGTCATTCTCGTTGGGCGCCTCTCGGATATCGACAATGGCGCGACACCGCACAAGGTCATGACCAATCGCGATTATCTCGCGCATCCGGCCCTGTTCAACGGCCAGCAGCGCCCGCGCATTATCAACCTGTCGCGGAGCTATACCTATCAAAGCCGCGGCTATTATGCCTCGCTTCTGGCGGAGGCGCGCGGTCACCGGATCATTCCGTCCGTCGAGACGATGATTGATCTGTCCGAACGGCGGCTCTATGAGAATGCCATTCCCGAGCTGGAAGACATGCTCAACAAGGCGTTGGGCAAGCATCCCGAAAAAGCGCCAGAAACCATCCACGTCCATTTCGGGCTGGCCGAGAACCCGGAATTCGAGCGTTTCGGCAGGCTATTGTTCGACTGGTTCCGTGCGCCGTCGCTGGAAGTAACGGTCAAGCCCGGCGAGTGGGCGCGTATCCAGAAAATCGGCTTTGCCAATATTGCGAAATTCTCAAAACATCAAAAGGAGCGTTTCGAGGATGCGCTCGACCGCTATACGCAGCGCGAATGGCGGGCGGCCAAGCCAAAGGTTCCGGCCCGTTATACGGTCGCCACGCTCTGCGATCCGAAAGAGGCGATGCCGCCTTCATCCATGGCGTCACTGAAGCATTGGGCGAAGATCGCAGCGCGCCTCGGCGTTGAAGTGGACCCCATCGGCAGGAAGGACCTGTCGCGACTTGCCAATTACGATGCGTTGTTCATCCGCGAAACCACGTCGATTTCCAACCATACCTATCGCTTTGCGCGACGGGCGCAGCAGGAAAACATGCCGGTCATCGACGATCCGATTTCGATGATCCGCTGCACCAACAAGGTTTATCTGCACGAACTGATGCAGGCCAATGATGTGGCCGTGCCGCAGACCGTGATGATTGCGGGCGAGGAGGATCTGGAGCGGGCCGCCGATATGCTGGGCTTTCCGCTGGTCATCAAGATACCGGATTCGTCCTTCTCGCGCGGGGTGAAGAAGGTGAAGGATATTGCCGAGCTGAAGGCGTTGGCGATGCTGTGGCTTCAGGACAGCGATCTTCTGCTGGCGCAGAAATATATGCCGACCCGGTTCGACTGGCGTGTGGGCGTCCTCGACGGCAAGCCGCTCTTCATCTGTCAGTATATGATGGCGAAAAACCACTGGCAGATCGTCAAGCACGATACGGGCGGCAAACCGCTTGAGGGCGGCTTTCGCACCTATACGCTGGCGGATGCGCCCAAAGCGGTTCTGGAAACCGGCCTGCGCGCTGCGCGGTGTATTGGCGATGGATTATACGGTGTCGATCTGAAGGAGACGGATGACGGTGTCGTGGTGATCGAAGTCAATGACAATCCCAATCTCGAACACGGCATCGAGGATGCGGCGGAAAAAGACGACGTCTGGATCAATCTGACCCGCTGGTTCATCGATCGGCTGGATCGCAAACAGCGTATCCCGGAAGAGTTGAAAGCAGTACCTGCCCAGCCCAGGCTGGTACTGCTCTAATTCTTCGTTTTTACGCGCATCTTTTCCGAAAACCGGCTCCCGCTTTTCGGGATGCGCTCTAGAATCTGATCATTGCTTTACGCCGGATTACATCGGCGTGAAGCAGACCTTGGTATGTCCGGCGCCGATGAAGCCGAGACGGCTTGCAGCACCCTTGGAGAGATCCAGCACGCGTCCCTTGATGAATGGGCCGCGGTCGTTGATGCGCACGACGAGCGACTTGCCATTTCTCTGATTGGTAACTTTGACCTTGCTGCCAAGCGGCAGGGAGCGGTGCGCTGCGGTCAATCCGGCTGGGTTCATACGTTCACCCGAAGCCGTGCGGGAGGTCAGGGCGTACCAGGAGGCACCGCCGCATTGCTGTGCCGAGGCTTCGATTGCGCTGACAGCGAGAAGGCTGGTTGCTGCAAAGCCGAGCATAGCCATACGGGTCTTGAAGTTCATACCAGTTCCACTAGTTGTTAACGGGGCGCTTTGACAGTTTTGCTGAGAAAGACCTGAGCGAAGTGGAATCTAAATGTGGCGATGACGTGGTTCGAATGAGAACATTATGCGATAATTGAATCTATATCCGCAGCGGAATATCATCCTATACTATGCGTTGTTTACTTATATTTCGAAACATAACTGAGGAATATTTTGAAGGATTCGGTTCTGTTGCTGTAAAAGCGTTTACGATTCGTTAGGAATCTGGCGCATGGCTTCGTGTGGCCTTGTTTTACGCGGTGGAATCCAAGAAAAACTGCTTTTAGCGGTTCAACCGCTGTCGCCTGACCCTACAATTTTTATTTGTAGCGCAAGTTTTAAAGCCTCTTCTAAAAGTTGTCGAAATGCGGCATTTTCCGGGCAAAAATGCAATTTGGCCGTGTGTGTGGCAATTTTTACAGGTCGGTTTTTTCTTATCCACAGGCCGGAAAACGGCGCTTATGACGTTTCTTTGACCGTGCAGCCAGTGCAATTTATGGAAGAAATCCTGCTATATGCCTGTGGCGAACAGATGTGATTCCAACGGAAAACATGCAGGACGATCATCCCGACACGAACACGAATGCCTCCGTTCCGGCGATATCCGCTGGCAAGCGGGCGCTCTATCTCGTACTGGGCTTTGTCATGCTTGCGCTTGGCATCATCGGCGCCGTCTTGCCGGTCATGCCGACGACCATCTTCATCATTCTGGCGGCCTGGTTCTTTGCGCGGTCTTCGCCCAAACTTGAAGCGCGGCTTCTTGCCGACCCGCGTTTCGGCCCGCTGATCGTCAAGTGGCGTGACCGTGGCGCGATACCACCAAAGGCGAAGCTCTATGCCTGCCTGGGCATGCTTGTCGGCTACGGTTTTTTCTGGTGGGGCGCCCATCCGGGTCCGCTGCTGGCGATTGCGGTAACCATTTTCATGCTGGGCTCTGCGGCCTATGTGCTTTCTCGGCCCAGCGAGTAACCGCTTTAAACCCTCATCCCTTCGCGATAAGAGTGGCGTCATTGCTATGGAGCCCCCGATGAATTTGCCTGCCGTCAATCCGCTGATCGATCAACTCTCCGCGCCGCCCATTCCGGCCGTGCAGGCCTGGGCGCGGGATTATGACGACAGCCACGGCCCGCTGATCGATCTTTCGCAGGCGGTTCCGGGCTATCCGCCGCATCCCGACATGCTGCGCTTTCTGGGCGAGGCGGCGGGTTCGCTGGCCTGCGCAGGCTACGGACCGATTGAAGGCGAGGCTGTACTGCGTCAGGCCTATGCCACGCATGTCGGCTCGCTTTATGGTGCTTCGATTGAAGCGCGCAATGTGCATGTCACATCCGGCTGCAATCAGGCTTTCATCGCGGCCATCATGTGCGTGGCTGGCAGCGGCGATACGGTGCTGACGACCGACCCGTTCTATTTCAACCACCGTTCGTCACTGGAAATGCTTGGCATCAATCCGGCTTCCTTTCCCTGCCGTGCTGAAAATGGCTTTGTGCCGATGGTTGAGGATGTGCGGGCGGCGCTGCATCCCGGTGTGAAGGCGCTGACGCTTGTTTCCCCGAACAACCCGACCGGCGCGGTCTACCCGCCGGAACTGCTCGGCCAGATCTATGCGCTGTGCCGCGCCAACGGCACGTGGCTGATCCTCGATGAAACCTATCGCGATTTTCTGCCGACTGCCGGTGAGGCGCCGCACGGGCTGTTCGGCGAGGCCGACTGGCCGTCGCATCTGATCCAGCTCTATAGCTTCTCGAAATCCTTCTGCATTCCGGGGCATCGTCTGGGGGCCATTGTTGCAGGCGTCGATATGGTGGCCAATATAGCCAAGGTGATGGATAATCTGCAAATCTGCGCCACACGTGCGCCGCAGGTGGCTGTTGCCCGTGCGCTTGCGCCGCTGGAAGCCTGGCGCAACGAGAACCGCAAGGAAATCGCGCGCCGGTCTGCAACACTTCGCTCCGTCATGGCGGCTGTCGATGGCTGGCGTGTTGAAGCGGTTGGGGCCTATTTCGCCTTCGTGCGGCACCCTTTCGAGGGCCTATCATCGGTGACGGTTGCAGAACGCCTTGCGAAGTCGCTCGGCATTGTCACATTGCCGGGTGTCTTCTTCGGTGAAGGACAGGAAGCTTTTCTGCGCTTTGCCTTTGCCAATGCCGATGTGGCGGGCATCGAAGCCACGGGAGCCCGTTTGCCAAGCTTACGGCTTTGATTCCCATAACAGTTCCAGCAGCTCTTCCATGGCATCCAAAGTCCCACACAATTGGTGGAGGGTGGATTGCTACAAACCTGTAACATTACTGTCATATGAATGTAATATAGAGCGCGTAGACGGCTACTGACGCTAATCGTCATAGGCTTTTTACAACAGGAGCTGCTGCTCATGAACAAGATGATTTCCTCGACCGCGGCGCTGGCCATTGCCGCCGTTCTGTCGGTTTCCGCTGCCCAGGCGCGCGATCAGATTCAGGTTGCCGGTTCCTCCACCGTGCTGCCTTATGCAAAGATCGTCGCTGAAACCTTCGGCGAAACCTATCCGAACTTCAAGACGCCGGTTGTTGAATCGGGCGGTTCGGGCGCCGGCATCAAGGAATTCTGCAAGGGCGTCGGTGAAAACACCATCGACATCGCCAATGCATCGCGCGCCATGAAGGATTCGGAACTGAAGTCGTGCGTTGACGCTGGCGTCAAGGACGTTCAGGAAGTGCGCTTCGGTTATGACGGCATCGTCTTCGCAACCGACGCCAAGGGTCCGGATTGGAAGCTGAAGCCGGAAGACGTCTACAAGGCTCTGGCCGCCAAGGTTGTTGTCGATGGCAAGCTGGTCGACAATCCAAACACCAAGTGGAACCAGGTGAACCCGAACCTGCCGGATTGGGACATTGCTGCCTATATCCCGGGCGAAAAGCACGGCACCCGTGAAGTTTTCGAAGAAAAGGTTCTGGCCGACGGCTGCAAGCACTCCGGCGCTCTGGACGAAATCAAGAAGACCGGTCTCGACGACAAGGCTGCCGCTTCGGCCTGTATCGCAGTGCGTAAGGACGGTAAGGCTGTCGACATCGACGGCGACTATGCTGAAACGCTGGCGCGCATCGACTCCAACAAAACCGGCGTTGGCGTTTTCGGCCTCTACTTCTTCGAAAACAATGCCGACAAGCTGAAGGTTGCGACCGTCAACGACATCACGCCATCGGCTGCCACCGTCGCCTCGGGTGAATATCCGGTTTCGCGTCCGCTGTTCTTCTACGTGAAGAAGGCTCACCTCGGCGTCGTGCCGGGCCTCAAGGAATATGTCGATTTCTTCCTGAACGACCAGATGATCGGTCCTGACGGCCCGCTCGCTGAATATGGTCTGGTGCCGGCTCCGGATGCAGAACGCGAAGCACAGCGCGCCGCCTTCACCGAAGGCAAGACGCTGGCTGCAAAGTAAGTCTAAAACTGTGGAACGCGGGGATGAAACCTCCCCGCGTTCTTCTCCTTTCGCGCCATTCTAATATGAGAGGCGCAATCGCGCGGAGCTGACAGTCTGGTCATTGGGGACACGTCTATGTCGTTTCGCATTTTTCAGGGCAACCGGGGAAATTGAATGTCCTTCTTTCTGGTTCTCGTCAGCGTCATTGCAATCGGGTTGGTCGGCTTCTTTATTGGCCGTCAGCGCGCCGTTGCACTGGACAAAGCGCAGCCTGTCGCGCCCCAAGGTTCGGGGCAAGGATCGACGGCCGAGAAAATGCATTCCCGCCCGCATTATCATGGCTGGTGGGTTTTCCTCGTTTCTGCATTGCCTGCAGTGCTGTTTCTTGCCGTCTGGGCTGTCGGATCGTCCGTCTATCTCGATCACAGCGCCACCGCACGACTACCCGATGCCGTCGAGGATGGTTCTTACACCAATCGCAGCCTTCAGCTCGGTATGGTGCGCGGCCTCGCCAACGGGCTTGAGCGCCTGATACCGGCTGAGCTGGAAAGCTTCCCGACCAACTATCAGGATGCGCGCTCGGTTCTCGGCAACAAGGGCGTGGCTCTCGCAACCGAGGGGCAGGACTATATGGTGCCGATCGCCCTCTATCTGAAGAAGGCGACGGACCTCACGCACACGATCGGCGCTGCCGTGGCGCTGGTCATTGCGGTTGCCGGTCTGATTTTCGGTCTTTCCACGATCAACCGCCGCATGCGCGCCCGCAACAATGTCGAGCGCATCGTGCTGTGGGGGCTGATCGCGGCGTCGGGCATCGCCATTCTGACCACTGTCGGCATCATCTGCTCGATGCTGTTCCAGACGATCAGCTTCTTTCAGTCGGTTTCGCCGTGGAATTTCTTCTTCGGCACGGTCTGGGACCCGCGCTTTGCTGCTGCCGGTTCCGGCGGTGAGACGGGCCAGTTCGGCCTGATCCCGCTTCTGGCCGGTACGCTCTACATCGCGCTGGTCGCTATGCTGTTCGCGGTTCCGGTCGGTCTGTTCGCCGCCATCTACATGGCCGAATATGCCTCGCCGCGCGTGCGCACGGTGGTTAAGCCGGTGCTTGAACTGCTCGCCGGTATTCCCAGTATCGTCTACGGCTTCTTCGCCCTTGTGACGGTCGGCCCGTTCCTGCGTGATCTTTCCGCCGCGATTGCGGGCGGTCAGGGCTTCATCATGGCGCAGAGCGTTTTGACCGCCGGTCTCGTCATGGGTGTGATGCTTATTCCTTTCGTGTCGTCGCTTTCCGACGACATCATCACCGCCGTGCCGCGCACGCTGCGCGACGGCTCGCTCGGTCTTGGCGCCACCCGCTCCGAAACTGTCAAGCGCGTTGTCCTGCCTGCGGCACTCCCGGGCATTGTCGGCGCACTTTTGATGACCGCTTCACGCGCCATCGGTGAAACCATGATCGTGGTTCTGGCGGCAGGCGTTGCGGCGCGTATCAACATCAACCCATTCGACGCGATGACCACCATCACGGTGAAAATCGTCAATCAGCTGACCGGCGACCTTGAGTTCAACTCGCCGCAGACGCTGGTTGCCTTTGCACTTGGCATCACGCTTTTCGTCCTGACGCTGATCATGAACATCTTTGCGCTGCATATCGTGCGCAAGTACCGGGAGCAGTACGAATAATGACCGATACGACCTTCAACGCAAGCGGTACGGCGACTGCACAACCCGCCCGCCGCGATATCGGACTGAAACGCCGCTACGCTGCCGAACGCCGCTTCCGCCTCTATGGCATCGCTGCAATCGCCATTGGCGTGTTCTTCCTCTGCGCGCTGCTGTTCTCGGTTTTCTCCAAGGGCTACACCGCCTTCTGGCAGACGACGCTCTACCTTCCGGTCAAGATCGACGCGCAGGTGATCGATCCGGGCAACAAGCGGGCGACCGATCCCAACGTGCTGATCGCCGCGAACTATCCGCTTCTGGTGCGCAATGCGCTGGCTGAAAAGCTCGGCGTCGCAACCACCGACCGCCCGGCCATGCGCGATCTTGGCCGCTTCTATTCCGACGGCGTGCGCGTTCAGCTGCGCCAGATGGTGATGGACAATCCGGCCATCATCGGCACGACACAAACTGTTCCGGTTCTGGCCGGTGCGGATATCGATTCCGCCTTCAAGGGGCAGATCGATCTGACCGTCCCTGAAACGAGCCGCAAGGTATCGGACCGTCAGGTTGGCTGGATGAAGACGCTTTCGGAAGAAGGCGTCATGAAGGAGGCATTCAACACCGGCCTCTTCACTTATGGCGCATCGAGCCGCCCGGAAACGTCGGGGCTCGGCGTGGCGCTGGTCGGTTCGCTCTATATGATGCTGATCGTGCTGGGTCTGGCTCTGCCTATCGGCGTCGCCGCTTCGATCTATCTGGAAGAGTTCGCCAAGAAGAACCGCTGGACGGATATGATCGAGGTGAACATCAACAATCTCGCAGCCGTACCGTCCATCGTGTTCGGTCTGCTGGGGCTTGCGGTCTTCGTCAACTTCTTCAACCTGCCGCGCTCAGCCTCGCTGGTCGGCGGTCTGGTGCTGACGCTGATGACGCTGCCGACGATCATTATCGCAACGCGTGCCGCCCTGCGCGCCGTGCCGCCGTCGATCCGCGCAGCAGCGCTCGGTCTCGGTGCTTCCAAGACGCAGATGGTGTTCCATCACGTCCTGCCGCTTGCCGCACCAGGCATTCTGACGGGCACGATCATCGGGCTTGCCCATGCGCTCGGCGAAACCGCGCCGCTTCTGCTGATCGGCATGGTGGCTTTCGTGGCGGATGTTCCGTCCACGCCGATGGACCCGGCGACCGCCTTGCCTGTCCAGATCTATATGTGGGCCAATGAAGCAGAACGCGCCTTTGTGGAACGCACGTCCGGCGCTATCATCGTCTTGCTTCTGTTCCTGGCCGTGATGAACATTGCAGCAATCATTCTGCGCCGCCGGTTCGAGCGCCGCTGGTAAACGGGAGTCGAAGCTATGAATTTGATGACTGAACGAACTCTCGAGAAAGCCGTAGGAGAAAAGATGAACGCCAACGCCAGTTCCGTAAAGATGCGCGGCGACAAGGTTTGCGTATTCTATGGTGAGAAGCAGGCCCTTTTCGACGTCAATCTGGATGTTCCGGAAAAGATGGTGACGGCGCTGATCGGTCCTTCCGGCTGCGGCAAGTCCACCTTCCTTCGTTCGCTCAATCGCATGAACGACACGATTGAAGGTTGTCGCATCGCTGGCAAGATCACGCTCGATAATGAGGATATCTACGATCCGAAGATTGATGTGGTGGAACTACGCGCCCGTGTCGGCATGGTGTTCCAGAAGCCGAACCCGTTCCCGAAGTCGATCTACGAGAACGTCGCCTACGGCCCGCGCATTCACGGTCTGGCCCGCACGAAGGCCGATCTGGAGGAAATCGTCGTGACCAGCCTTCAGAAGGCCAGCCTGTTCGAGGAAGTGAAGGATCGCCTGCACGATGCGGGCACGGGCCTTTCCGGCGGCCAGCAGCAGCGCCTGTGCATTGCACGTGCGATCGCGGTTAGCCCGGAAGTCATCCTGATGGACGAACCCTGCTCGGCGCTTGATCCGATTGCCACCGCCAAGGTGGAAGAGCTGATCGACGAACTGCGCCAGAACTACACCATCGTCATCGTCACGCACTCAATGCAGCAGGCGGCCCGCGTTTCGCAGCGCACCGCCATGTTCCATCTCGGCAATCTGGTCGAAGTGGGCGACACGGAAACGATGTTCACTGCGCCGACGGAAAAGCGCACGCAGGATTACATCACCGGACGCTTCGGCTAACAAACCGGGGGCAGGGGAAAGCAACCCTTGCGCGCGGATTGCGTCAGAACAAACAGAAGTGCGGCTTCCCCGCAATTTATATTACGAGGTCTACCATGCCGTCTCAGCATACCGTTCGTTCCTACGATGAGGAACTGAAGTTTCTCACCCACAAGATCGCCGAAATGGGCGGACATGCGGAACGTATGGTCGAACAGTCGGTCGCAGCGATCGTCAATGCCGACAACGCCCTTGCACAGCGCGTCATTTCCGACGACCTGATCCTGGATGCCAGCGAGCGCGAAATCGACGACAAGGCCGTGATGATCATCGCCAAGCGCCAGCCGATGGCGGTGGACTTGCGCGAAATCATCGGTTCGATCCGCATTTCCGCCGATCTGGAGCGCGTTGGCGATCTGGGCAAGAACATTGCCAAGCGCGTTGCCGCCGTTTCTGAATCCCGCCAGCCGGTCAAGCTCTATCGCGGTCTGGAAACGCTCGCCGAACTGGCGCTGACCCAGCTGAAAGACGTGCTCGACGCCTATTCGTCGCGCTCGGTGCAGCAGATCAATGTCGTGCGTGATCGCGACGACGAGATCGACGCCATGTACACCTCGCTGTTCCGCGAGCTGCTCACCTATATGATGGAAGATCCGCGCAATATTTCGGCCTGCACGCATCTTCTGTTCTGCGCCAAGAATATCGAGCGCATCGGCGACCATGCGACCAACATCGCGGAAACCGTTTATTACATCGTGACCGGCCTGCAGATGCCTGCCGAACGACCGAAGGAAGACCTGAGCCACGGCATCGTCGTGGATGAGGCACGCAAGCCCTGAGTAAGCGCTGCATTTGGAGCGATCAGGGCAGATTGCAGGATTGCTCCCAAATGCGGTGGAGAATGTGTGAATAGCGCGGCGGCACGCGGTCGATGGGGGGACGTGTATCTTCCGCTCGCCGGTTTAAGATAGGGAATAATGGATGTCACAGGTACCCAAAATCGCTGTGGTGGAAGACGAAGAAGCGCTGAGCGTTCTGCTGCGCTACAATCTTGAGGCCGAAGGCTATCAGGTGGACACGATGCTGCGCGGCGACGAGGCTGAAATCGCGCTGCGCGAGAACGTCCCTGATCTCCTCATCCTCGATTGGATGCTTCCCGGCGTATCGGGCATCGAACTGTGCCGCCGTCTGCGCCAATGGCCGGAGACGGAACGCCTGCCGGTCATTATGCTGACCGCGCGCGGCGAGGAAAGCGAACGCGTTCGGGGTTTAAGCGTCGGGGCCGACGACTATGTCGTGAAGCCCTTCTCGACGCCGGAACTCCTGGCCCGCGTCAAGGCGATGCTGCGCCGTGCCAATCCAAGCCTGCTGTCGCATGTTCTGAAAGTAGGCGATCTGGTGCTCGACCGTCAGCAGCACCGCGTTTACCGCAAGGAAAAGGAAGTCCGTCTTGGACCGACGGAGTTCCGTTTGCTCGAATATTTCATGATGTCGCCGGGCCGCGTTTTCTCGCGCAGTCAGCTTCTCGACGGTGTCTGGGGACCGGATATCTATGTCGATGATCGCACCGTGGATGTCCATGTCGGACGCTTGCGCAAGGCCATCAACTTGGGTCGCGCGCTCGATCCGATCCGCACGGTACGCGGCGCGGGATATTCTTTCGGCTGATCGTGCGTCGATAAAAAACTTCTTTTCGAGCCCGTCTTTCCTCATCGAAAGGCGGGCTCGATCACTTTCTGAAGCGCTCTTGCGGCCTGTTATCCTTGCCAGCCGATTCGGTCCGGCGAGACGCTGAAAAGGCTGAAAATCGCTAATCTCACGGAATGTTACGCTTCTTGTATCAAAGTTGAAGGAACCAGCGCAGGACTTGCTAAAACAGTTACGCCGCAGATTTTCCCAACCTGATGAAGCAAGATATATCAAAATTTTACAGCAGTTGCGAATTAAGGCAGGGTTGTGACCTGTATTGAGGAACTATCATTTCCATCAAATCAAAGGTTTATCTCTTTTCCGCAGGTTCATTAAGAAAATATTAATAGTTTTGAATGGTTTGTGTGGACAATTGCGCTCGTGATTCGGGTTTCATTTGCGACCATTTCGATGGTTTCAGCAATTTCGGAATTTGACCCATTGCCTTTTTTTGGCCTAAAAATTCCAAAACCTTGAAGAAGACGAGCGACGGCAGGTTGTTTGATTTTTGATCTTCGCCTGCTTTGACTTGCACCGCAGCTAGACCCGTATTGGTCATTTTTGGCCTTCGGATCGACTGCTTCAGTTAAGGGTCCTGAATATGAGACTGAGCCGTTGACGCGCGCTGGTAATTGGAAGCTGCCTGTATTGGCAGGACTGCTCGTAGCGCCCTTCGTAGTGACGGGTTGCACGACGACCGGCACCACAGCCAAGACCGAGAAGACGGCGGCCGTAAGTCACGTCAAGTCGGTCAACGGTGTCAAGACCTATACCTATACGGCAAGGGACAAGGAGTGTCTCGAGCGCGCCATGTTCTTCGAATCGAACCGCTCCAGTTCCGATGGTCTGATGGCTGTCGGCACGGTTGTTATGAACCGCCTCGCATCGGGCCGTTATCCCGATACGATTTGCGGCGTCGTCGGCCAGAAGAACCAGTTCGCGCCCGGCGTTCTCACCCGCAAGATGGAATCCAGCAAGCTGCCCGATGTTCAGGCCGCAGCCGACGCCGTGCTGAAAGGCCAGCGCCATCCGAAGCTGAAGAACGCCATGTTCTTCCATACGGCAGGCCTGAAGTTCCCCTACAACAACATGCACTATGTGCTGGTTGCTGGCGGTAATTCCTTCTACGAAAAACGCAATCGCGACGGTTCGTTGCAGAATCCGGTGCCGCAGGAACCATATAACCTCGCGCTCGCCTATTCGCCGCAATCGCCTTCGCTGCCGCAAGACCCGTCCTATGACGTGACCTTGCCGCAGGCGGGACCGGTTCCGGCAGCAGCGCCAACCGTACAGGTCGCGCTGGCGGATGCGTCCAAGATGGAAACCTCTGTGCGTGGCAGCGGCCTTGGACCGCAGGCGCGGGGCAATCGCCTTGCGCATCAGAATGGTGTAGCGACGGCGCAGCAGCAAATTCAGCAGGTCGCGTCCTATCAGCCGCAATTCGATACGTCGGCACCGGCAAGCCAGCCGCAATCGCTTGGCTATGCGGCGGCAGACCAGAAGCAGGTCGATGCAATCGGCGCATTGCTTCTGTCGCAGGACCGTCCGGAAACGCCTCTATAAGTTGAGTTGAACAGATTTGGTGCGGGCTAATCTTTCCGATTGGCCCGCATTTTTTATTTGAGCTCTGCATTCCATCGCTATTAGCGGGGACGAACCACGACCGGACGATAGATCGGCTGATAGAGCATGATGGGCTGATCGTAGAAATCGACGCGGTTTTCCCAGGCGCGGCGATCCGCCCGGCGGTCGAGATCGAGCCGCTGCAGACAGTTGGCAAATGCGTCGGTCCGCGGTTTGAAGCCGTAGCCGAGACATGTCTGTTCGTCGGCAGCGCGGCGCTCTTCTGGTGTCATGGTGACGCAACCGGCCAGCAGGCCTGCGAGCCCCAGCAAAACAAGTAGTTTCCTGTTCATCGTCATTCGTCCTGTGTAACTGCCCGCTGCTTCAATAATAGCGCAGGTGCAGGGAAAAGAGTGGTGAAATTATGCCGTTTGGTAAACTGATGACGAGAGTATAAAAGTGATTCCAAACCGCGCTCCCTTTTTAAAGGGACGCGTCTTCGCATCAAAAGAGGTCCCGCAGCTCATGGCTCACGATATGCAAAATCCTGTCATCGATCCGGTAAAGCTCGAACGTCTGGCGGAAGTCGCCGTGCGCGTCGGCCTGCAATTGCGCGAGGGACAGGATCTGATCATCACGGCGCCGGTTGTCGCCCTGCCGCTGGTGCGGCTGATTGCCAAACACGCCTATAAGGCGGGCGCAGGTCTGGTGACGCCGTTCTTCGCCGATGATCAGATTGCGCTGGCCCGCTATGAAAACGCACCCGATGCAAGCTTCGACCGCGCCGCGGACTGGCTCTATCAGGGTATGGCCAAGGCCTATTCGGAAGGTGCGGCGCGTCTTGCGATTGCTGCCGACAACCCGATGCTCCTGTCCAGCCAGGACGCCGCCAAGGTTTCGCGTGCCAATCGCGCAAATTCCAAGGCCTATCAGCCTGCGCTGGAAAAGATCGCGGGCTTCGATATCAACTGGAACATCGTTTCCTATCCAAATGTGGCATGGGCGAAGCTGATGTTCCCGAATGAGCCGGAAGAGGTTGCGACCCGCAAGCTGGCCGAAGCCATTTTTGCCGCTTCACGCGTGGATGTCGAAGATCCGATCGGCGCATGGGCCGCGCATAATGCAGCGCTTCGCACCCGCACCCGTTTCCTGAACGGCAAGGCCTATAGCGCCTTGAACTTCAAAGGTCCGGGCACGGACCTGACGGTCCGGCTTGCCGACGGCCACGAGTGGCACGGCGGCGCATCGACGGCGAAGAACGGCATTACCTGCAATCCGAATATTCCAACGGAAGAGGTTTTCACCACACCGCACGCCTTGCGCGTCGATGGTTATGTCGCCAGCACCAAGCCACTTTCGCATCAGGGCACGTTGATCGAGAATATCGCCGTCCGTTTCGAAGCGGGCCGGATTGTCGAAGCCAAGGCGAGCCGTGGTGAGGAAGTGCTGTCGAAGGTACTCGACACGGACGAAGGCGCGCGCAGGCTCGGCGAGGTGGCGCTGGTGCCGCATTCGTCGCCGATCTCGCAAAGCGGTCTCTTGTTCTATAACACGCTGTTCGATGAAAATGCTGCGAGCCATATCGCGCTCGGCCAGTGCTATTCCAAGTGCTTCATCGACGGCGCCAAGCTGACGCCGGAACAGATCAAGGCGCAGGGCGGCAATTCCAGCCTCATCCACATTGACTGGATGATCGGTTCCGGCGAAATCGACGTTGATGGCATCAAGGCCGATGGCAGCCGCGAGCCGGTGATGCGTCGCGGCGAATGGGCCAGCTAGAGCATTTCCAGCAAAAGTGCGTTGCGGTTTTGCGTAGGATAATGCGTAAAAACAAAGAGATAGAGCAGTTGCCCGATTCCGTTTTTACCGGAACCGCTCTGAGTGCTGGACGCCGGAAATTGAAAAGGCCGGGAAATTTCCCGGCCTTCTTCATGATTGCGATGAGCTGAAGCCTCAATTCTTTTCCTGCACATGGGCTTCGAGGAACCATAGCGCCTTGTCCAGCGAGCGCGAAGCGGCGGTAAAAATATCCGCCGTGTTGTCGTCGCCCGCCTCGTCTGAATCCTTGATCGATTTGCGCAGAAGATTGGCGACATCGCCATAGCGCTCGATCAGCGCGCCCAGATGATCGTGAACCGCATAAATATCGGTCGGATAGGGCTTCAGTTTCGTTTCCTTCACCACAATCTGCGACGTGCCATAGGCCGTGCCGCCAAGCTGCACCGCCCGTTCGGCAATGGTGTCGACGTGATCGTCGAGTTCGGTGCGGAAACCGTCGAGCATTTCGTGCACTGCGATAAATTGCGGCCCCTTGAGGTTCCAATGCGCCTGCTTGGTGATCAGTGCAAGATCGATGGTCGCAGCCAGATTTTCGTTCAGAAGCGCGATCATGGACGTCTTGGTGTTGGAAGGAAGATCGTTGCGGGTTGCATGCGTCGACTTATTGGACATTTTATCCTCATATCCTTTGCACAATCAGGCGCGAGCGATTGGCTGGCTCGCAGCGATTGGGAGAATCGCCAGCGTCGGGGCGGTCGAAGAGAGGCGCAAACGGAATCATCCCGCACCCAACGAAAAAACGCCTGTCAGCCGATTTTGTTCCGCAGAAAAAGATGAAAATGATAAGAACCGCTGCTCTTTGGCGATGAATTGGTGTCGGCTTCGGCAGGGTTAGACTTGTCGCGGGGCCAATTCTCATTTACCCGGAAGTGCATGAAGATACTCGCCCTCGATACCGCCGCTTCCTATTGCGCCGCCGCCGTCTATGACGCTGGCCGCGATGTCGTTCTTGCTCAGGTCAGCGAGAATATCGGCAAGGGGCACGCCGAAGTGCTGATGGATTATGTCGGGCGTGCGCTGGCCGAGGCAGGTGTCACGATAAACGATATCGACCGGGTGGCGGTGAATATCGGCCCCGGTTCTTTCACGGGCGTGCGCATCGGTGTTTCGGCGGCGCGGGGTTTTGCACTGGCGCTCGGGTCCCCGGCGATTGGCGTCACCGCCTTCGAGGCGCTGGCGGATGAGACAATCACACACATGCCGGGCAAGCCGGTGACGATCCTGCTCGACGCGCATCGCGGCGAGATTTATGCGCAGACATTCGACGCCAATGGTGCTGCCCTGTCCAAGCCAGCGGTGCTGTCGCGGGAAGAAGCGGAAGCTTTTGCAGGCAATGCGCCCCTCGATACCGTGCTGGCCGGATCGGCAGCAAAGTCGATCAACGAGGCCTTGGGCGACAAGTTTGCGCTTGGCCTCATAGAACCGACAGCCAATATCGCCACTTTCGCCCGCCTGGCGGCCACTCGCACACCCGCTGACGCGCCGAAGCCGCTTTACATGCGCGGGCCAGATGCCAAGCCGCAGGTCGGGTTTGCATTGCCGCGCAGGCAGGCCGGAGAATAGGCGATGATGGGCTTGCCATTCGGTCGCTTCGGTCGCCGACAGGTTTCGGTGGAAGCGCTCAGCGTGCAGGACAGCCATGTGATCCAGCGCATTCATGCCGTCGCGTTTCACCATGGCTGGAGCTCGGACGATTTTCGCTCGCTGATCGGGCAGGATACGGTTTTCGGCTTTGTCGCCCGTGCGGAAGGCAAGCCCAATGACGCCTGCGGTTTCGTTCTGGCGCGGCTGGTTGCCGGAGAAGCGGAAATTCTCACCATCGCAGTTTCTCGCGATGTGCAACGGCAGGGTGTCGGTCGCGCGCTGATGGATGCCGTGTTGCGCTATCTCTATCAGGAACGGGCGGAAACGCTGTTTCTCGAAGTCGATGAAGCCAATGTCGCGGCGCAGGCGCTTTACCGGCGTCTCGGGTTTCAGAAGGTCGGTGATCGCCCGGCTTATTACGAAACCGCCAATGGGCGCTCGGCAGCGCTCGTTCTGCGCCGCGATCTGAAGAGACCGCAATGATTGGCGCGATCCGGGTCTTTCTCGTTCTCGCGGCCATGGTCATGCTGAGCCTGTCGCTGATCCCGGTTCAATATGTGTTTCTGAAACTCAGGAATGGCTGGAAACGCAGCCTGCCCAATTTTTTCCACCGCGTGATTGCGCGGTTGTTCGGCTTTCGGGTGCGCACCGTCGGCGAAATGCATCGCGGTCGCCCGTTGTTGCTGGTCGCCAATCATACGTCCTGGAGCGACATTGTTGTCCTGTCCTCGGTCGGGCAGGTGTCGTTCATCGCCAAGTCAGAAGTGCGCAGCTGGCCGATTTTCGGCATGTTCGCTGTTTTGCAGCGGACCGTTTTTGTCGAGCGCGAGCGGCGCGGCAAGACCGGCGAACAAACCTCTGAAATCGCCACGCGGATGAGCGAGGGAGATGCCATGGTGCTGTTTCCCGAAGGCACGACCTCCGATGGCAATCGGGTCTTGCCGTTCAAGACCGCTCTTTTCGGCGCAGCCCATGCAGCGATCAAGGAAGCCGGTGTGCCGGAAGTGCTCGTGCAGCCGGTCGCCATCGCCTATACCGGCGTGCATGGCATGGCCATGGGGCGCTATTTTCGCCCGATTGCATCCTGGCCGGGCGATGTCGAGCTGATGCCGCATCTGAAAGGCATCCTGCGCGAAGGTGCCATCGATGTTGAAATCCGCTTCGGCGAGCCGATGGTCGTCACGGCAGCCACAGACCGCAAGATGCTGGCCCGCACCATGGAAAGCCGGGTGCGCACACTTTTGCAAAGCGCACTTCTGGGCCGTGAGATTTCGGAAGAGTAACCAGCATTTTCAGCAAAAGTGCGAAGCGGTTTTGCGTTCGAAAATGCGATAGCGAAAAAGCCGATCAGTTTGTCACCTTCCAAAGCGGCGACAAAAGCTGTAGATAGCCCCGCATGAGCGAAAACATCACCGATATTGTGCCAGCGGCAGACCACGCCGATACGCGTTCGAATACGCGCAAGGTTTTTGTCAAAACCTATGGCTGCCAGATGAATGTCTATGACAGCCAGCGCATGGCCGACAGCCTTGCAGCGGAAGGCTATGTCGCGACCGATACGCCGGACGATGCCGATCTGGTGCTGCTGAACACCTGCCATATCCGCGAAAAGGCCTCGGAAAAGCTCTATTCGGCGCTGGGACGCCTGCGCAAGATGAAGGACGCGCGGCAAGCCAATGGCAAGGAACTGACCATCGGTGTTGCTGGCTGCGTGGCACAGGCCGAAGGACAGGAAATTCTGCGCCGAGCGCCGAATGTCGATCTGGTGATCGGACCGCAGACCTATCATCGCCTGCCCAATGCGCTGGCGCGCGTTCGCGGCGGCGAAAAGGTCGTCGAGACCGAATATGCGCTTGAAGACAAGTTTGAACATCTGCCGTCGCCGAAGCGCGAGGAAACCCGCAAGCGCGGCGTTTCTGCTTTTCTGACGGTGCAGGAAGGCTGCGACAAGTTCTGCACCTTCTGCGTGGTGCCCTATACGCGCGGTTCGGAAGTGTCGCGCAGCGTCAAACAGATCGTGGCCGAAGCGGAACGCCTTGCCGATGGCGGTGTGCGGGAACTGACCCTGCTCGGCCAGAACGTCAATGCCTGGCATGGCGAGGGCGACGATGGCCGCGAATGGGGGCTGGGCGAATTATTGTTCCGCCTCGCGCGTATTCCGGGTGTTGCGCGCCTGCGTTATACGACTAGCCATCCGCGCGATATGGATGACAGCCTGATCGCCGCGCATCGCGACCTGCGCCAGCTAATGCCTTATCTACATCTGCCGGTGCAGTCCGGCTCGGACCGTATTCTCAAGGCGATGAACCGCCGCCACAAAGCGGACGAATATCGACGCCTGATCGAGCGCATCCGTGACGTGCGTCCGGATATGGCGCTGTCGGGCGATTTCATTGTCGGCTTCCCCGGCGAGACCGATCAGGATTTCGAAGATACGATGCAGCTGGTGCGCGATGTGAATTACGCGCAGGCCTATTCCTTCAAATATTCGCCACGTCCCGGCACGCCCGGCGCGGATCTGTCCGGTCATGTGGACGAAGCGGTGAAAGACGAGCGGCTTCAGCGCCTGCAGGCTTTGCTGTCGGAACAGCAATATGCGTTTCAGGAATCCATGATCGGTCGCGAGATGGACGTGCTTTTAGAAAAGCCCGGCCGTCAGGCGGGGCAGATGGTGGGACGCTCGCCCTGGCTCCTTCCGGTGATCATCGATGACAACAATGATCAGGTCGGCGAAATTATTCATGTGAAAATCACCTCCACTGGGACCAATAGCCTTATTGCGCAAAAACTGGCGTGAAGGCATGATACCGTTCAGGCAGATGGTTCGGCGCTTGAGTCTCGTGCCGATAATCCTGTCGGGCCGATGATCCCGTCGGAACTGTGATTGCAATGCGTGAACTCTTGAGGAGATACGGTTGAGCGCCACGGAAAAGCTGAGACCTGCCAAGCCAACCACTCTAACGCAAAAAAGCCCGACTACCGGGGCCTCGGATATGGCCCATATCGTGCTCACTTTCGAGAACAACCGCCTGGCCAGTGCGCTTTACGGTCAGTTCGACGAAAATCTGGCACGGATCGAGCAAAAGCTCGGTGTCGATGTTCGCTCCAAGGGCAACCAGCTCTCGATCCGGGGCGAACCGACCGCGACCGAACAGGCGCGCCGCACGCTCGATCATCTCTACGAAACCTTGCAGAAGGGCCACGAACTGACAACGTCGGACGTCGATGGCGCCTTACGCATGGCCATTGCCGCCGATGATCAGCTGGATCTGCCGACGATGGAAAACAAGGGCAAGCTGTCTGCTGCCCAGATTTCCACCCGCAAGAAGACGATCTTTGCGCGCACCCCGACGCAGGACGCCTATATGCGGGCGCTCGACCGTTCCGAACTGGTGTTCGGTGTCGGTCCTGCCGGTACAGGCAAGACCTATCTGGCCGTCGCCCATGCCGCCATGCTTTTGGAACGCGGTCTGGTGGAGCGGATCATCCTGTCCCGCCCGGCTGTTGAAGCGGGTGAACGCCTGGGCTTTCTGCCGGGTGACATGAAGGAAAAGGTCGATCCCTATCTGCGACCGCTCTATGACGCGCTTTACGACATGATGCCCGCCGAAAAGGTCGAGCGGGCCATCACGGCAGGCGTCATCGAAATCGCGCCGCTGGCCTTTATGCGCGGGCGCACGCTGGCCCATTCGGCGGTGATCCTCGATGAGGCGCAGAACACGACATCCATGCAGATGAAAATGTTCCTGACCCGTCTTGGTGAAGGATCGCGGATGATCGTGACGGGCGATCCGAGCCAGATCGATCTTCCACCCGGTCAGAAATCCGGGCTTGTCGAAGCGCTTCGCGTGCTGGACGATGTGGAAAGCGTCATCAAGGTGCGGTTCACCCAAAAAGACGTGGTGCGTCATCCGCTGGTGGCGGCAATCGTCAACGCCTATGACCGCGATGCGAAAACGCATGTCCAGCAGCCGGTCCGTCCGGAATAAGAGGACTTGTAATCGGCCGTTAGAACTACGATCTAAAAAATGCTGTCTGCCTTTTTGGGGCAGACGGCTTTCGAACAACTGAAAGGACGAAGCGGCTTGCTGTCCGGGAAGCCGCCGCAGAACGTGTCAGACAACGCGATCCATATCGATATCACCATTGAAGCTGGCAACTGGCCGGATGAAACAACACTCGAAGGACTTGTCAGAAAGTCTGTCGAGGCGGCATGGGCCAATCTGGGCCTCAAGGATGCCGACAGCGAATTGAGTATCGTCTTTACCGACGATGCGTCCATTCAGGAGCTGAACGCCGAATGGCGCGGCAAGGACAAGCCTACCAATGTGTTGTCGTTTCCCGCGTTTCCGGTCAAGGCCGGGAACCAACCGGGACCAATGCTGGGCGACATTGTCATCGCCCGCGAAACCGTGGAGCGTGAAGCGGTTGAAGAAGGCAAGCCTCTTGACCATCACCTCTCACACCTTGTCGTGCATGGCTTCCTGCATCTGTTGGGCTATGATCATGAAACCGACGAGGAAGCAGAGGAAATGGAACGCCGCGAGGTCGAGATTCTTCATGCTATTGCCATCCCGGACCCTTATGCTGTATCCCAAGAGACCATTAACAACGATTGACCATGGCTGATCAAACCTCACAACCTCCGTCCGCGGGCGAGAATCGCAGCGAGACCCAAGACGCCGAAGGGCAAAGTACGCAGCGACCGGTAGCGGTCGAAAAGCGTTCCCTTCTGTCGAATATTTTCCCTTTCATCCGCTCGCGGCAGCAATCTTCCTTGCGTGAAGATCTGGCCGATGCGTTGTCCAGCACGGCAAGCGAACAGGATTCCGCCTTCTCGCCCGAAGAAAAGGCGATGCTGCACAATATCCTGCGCCTGCGTGAAATCCGCGTCGAAGACGTGATGATTCCGCGCGCGGATGTCGAGGCCGTGGAAATTTCCACGCCGCTTTGGGAAGTGCTGGAACTCTTCGAGGAATCCGGCCATTCCCGTATGCCGGTCTATGCCGAAACGCTGGATGATCCGCGCGGCATGATCCATATCCGCGACGTTTTGAATTTCATCACGCGTCAGGCGCGCCAGAAAACGCGCCGCCGCACGACGGCCAAGACGCCTGCTGCGGCGACGCCGCCGAAATTCGATATGAGCCGCATTGATCTCACCAAGACGATCGGCGAGCTCAACCTCATGCGCAAGGTGCTGTTCGTGCCGCCGTCGATGATGGCGAGCGGCCTGATGGCCCGCATGCAGGCAACCCATATCCAGATGGCGCTGGTCATCGACGAATATGGCGGCACCGATGGTCTCGTCTCGCTGGAAGACATTGTCGAAATGGTTGTCGGCGATATTGAAGACGAGCATGACGACGAAGAAATCATGATCGCCGAGGAAGCCGATGGCGTGTTCGTCGTCGATGCGCGCGCCGATCTGGACGAATTCGCGGCAAAGATCGGCCCGTCTTTCGCGGTGGGCGAACATGGCGAGGATGTCGATACGGTTGGCGGCCTGATCTTCTCCGTATTGGGCCGGATTCCGGTTCGCGGTGAAGTGGTGCAGGCCGTGCCCGGCTATGAATTCCACGTGCTGGAGGTTGATCCGCGCCGCGTGAAGAAGGTGCGCATCGTGCCGCTTTCCGCCGCTGACCGCCGCAGGCAACAGCGTGCCGTCGTTACCACCAAGCCTGAAGAGCAGTCTCCGGCTACCGCCGAAGACACTGAAACCTTCAAAGAGGCCTGATGATCGAACGGCTTGCGGGCAGGATCATTCTTTCAAGCGGCTGGCGTCGTGCGCTGGCCGCTTTTTTGAGTGGCGCCTTCGCGACACTGACCCAGCCGCCTTTTGATCTCTTCATCGCCGGTTTCATTTCCTTTCCGATCCTCGTCTGGCTGATCGACGGCGCTTTGGCGCGCGCCGATGCTGGCCCGATCCGGCGTATTCTGCCCGCGGCAATGGTCGGGTGGTGGTTCGGCTTCGGCTATTTCGTCTCGGGCCTCTGGTGGATCGGGACGGCGCTTCTGGTCGATGCAGACGAGTTTGCCTGGGCCCTGCCGCTGGCAGTGCTGGGCCTGCCCGCCTTTCTGGCGATTTTCTATGCCTTTGCGACCATGGTTGCGCGCATTTTCTGGTCTGACGGGCTTGGAAGGATTTTTGCGCTCGCCTTCGGCTTTGCACTTGCAGAATGGTTGCGCACCTTCCTGCTGACCGGCTTCCCGTGGAACGCTATCGGCTATGCGGCCATGCCGGTGCCGGTGCTGATGCAGTCGGTCGCGGTGGTCGGCCTTGTGGGCATGAGCGCGCTTGCCGTGTTCATCTTCGCATCGCCCGCATTGCTGATCGGCGGACGGCTTGCAAAAAGCGGTATCGCCCTCGCCATTCTTCTTGCTGCAACCCATGTCGGCTTTGGCGCATGGACACTTTCGCGCGCGCCAGCCGTGGGCGACGAAAAGGGCAACATCAATATCCGCATCGTGCAGCCCTCCATTCCGCAGACCATGAAATGGGACAATGCCGCGCGCCGCTCGATCTTCGACAAGCTGATTGCGCTGACGGCCGAGCCGCCCGCTGATGGCAAGCCGCGCCCCGATGTCGTCATATGGCCTGAAACGGCAGTGCCCTATATTCTGACGTCGACACCGGAAGCGCTGGCCCAGATCGGCAATACATTGCAGGACGGTCAGGTGCTGTTGACCGGCGCCGTGCGCGAAGAGCGGGCCGCAGGCAATGGCGAGCCGC
The DNA here is from genome assembly GCF_003664555.1 of Ochrobactrum soli. Classification (NCBI taxonomy): domain Bacteria; kingdom Pseudomonadati; phylum Pseudomonadota; class Alphaproteobacteria; order Hyphomicrobiales; family Brucellaceae; genus Ochrobactrum; species Ochrobactrum soli. Next base: position 295,962 of record NZ_RCHH01000003.1, read on the forward strand.
GCTATTACAATTCCATCTATTCGATCAACGACCGGGGCGAGATCACCGACGCTACCGACAAAGTGCATCTTGTTCCATTCGGCGAATATCTGCCGTTGGAAAGCCTTCTGCGGGGGCTTGGACTTCAGGAAGTGGTGAAAATGCCGGGCGGCTTTACCGCCGGTTCCTCGCGGCGTCTCCTGAATGTGAGGCCGGGCCAGACGCTCCTGCCGCTTATCTGCTACGAGGCGATTTTCCCGGATGAGCTGGGCGTTTCGGGGCCGGAAACAAGCGCGCCCAAAGCAATCGTCAATGTCACGAATGATGGCTGGTATGGCAACACGCCGGGGCCTTATCAGCACTTCCGGCAGGCGCAGGTTCGCGCCGTGGAGCAAGGCCTGCCGCTCGTGCGTGCGGCCAATAACGGGCTTTCGGCGGTAACGAATTCCTACGGTCGAATCACTGAAGGTCTCGCGCTGGATGCTGTCGGCGTTGTGGATGCTTCCCTACCGTCAGTTCGTGCACCATTTTGGGGCACAGCGCCGGGATCGAAACAGACGATATCGATCCTGTTAACCTTACTCTTTGTCAACGTCGCTTTCACGGTGTCATTCCGCAGGCGTTTTCATTGACACGGCAATTTTGTTAAGATGTTATACCGGCGCGGTGACGGTTCCCACGTGTGAAGTCGTGCGAAACGCGTCAGACTACCTCCCACAACGTGATGTTATCCCTGTTCAGATGAACAGTACATGAATGAAAGCTCGCAGCCGCGAGGAGTGACAGCTGTATGATTGAGAATAAAAAGAAGCCCAACCCAATCGACGTACACGTCGGCAGCCGCATTCGTCTCCGCCGCAACATGCTGGGCCTCAGTCAGGAAAAGCTTGGCGAAAATCTGGGCATCACGTTTCAGCAGATTCAAAAATACGAGAAGGGCACCAATCGCGTCGGAGCCAGCCGCCTGCAGGCGATCTCAGCCATTCTTAATGTACCGGTTTCCTTTTTCTTCGAAGACGCACCGGGATCAAACCCCGTCGGCCAGGAAGGCTTTGCGGAAGATAACGAAGCGACCTATGTGGTCGATTTCCTGAATTCGAACGAAGGCGTCCAGCTCACACGGGCGTTCACGAAAATTTCAGATCCGAAAGTTCGCCGGAAAATCATCGATCTGGTGAAGTCGCTGGCAGCAGACGCCGAGTAAGTCACTCCCCTTTACGCCTGTTTTCTGGCGATTCATGCGCGTTTTTCCCCTTTTGACGGTGGCTTTTCGGCCTTGGGAAATGAATTTTTCCAACCGCGCCCTGTCGCAATACGAAAATGCATTGACGGTTCGATCCCAACTTCGCTAACACTTTGACGCGCCCGGAAAGTTCCGGGCGCTACTGTGTTTCCTAGGCGGAGATGTCCTCCGTTGGATTTTCAAGAGGGGTTACCCGTGTCGCGCAGTTCATATCTCTTCACCAGCGAATCTGTGTCTGAAGGACACCCGGACAAGGTCTGCGATCGTATCTCCGATGAAATCGTCGACATGGTCTACAAGGAAGCGCGCCGCACCGGCGTGGATCCGTGGTCTGTCCGCGTCGCCTGCGAAACGCTTGCCACCACCAACCGCGTGGTGATTGCCGGTGAAGTGCGCGTGCCGGAAACTTTCCTGAAGAAGAATAAGGACGGCTCGATCGCCAGGGACGCCGCTGGCCATCCGCTGATCAATCCTGCCCGCTTCCGTTCGGCAGCCCGCAAGGCGATCCGCGAAATCGGTTACGAGCAGGACGGCTTCCACTGGAAGACGGTCAAGATCGACGTGCTTCTGCATCCGCAGTCTGCCGACATCGCGCAGGGCGTCGATAATGCCGCCGACCGTCAGGGCGAAGAAGGTGCGGGCGATCAGGGTATCATGTTCGGCTATGCCTGCCGCGAAACCCCTGATCTGATGCCAGCGCCGATCTATTATTCGCACAAGATTCTCGAAAAGCTGTCCGAAGCCCGCCATAAGGGCGAAGGCGATGCGGGCAAGCTTGGCCCGGACGCCAAGAGCCAAGTCACGGTGCGTTATGAAAACGGCAAGGCTGCGGAAGTTACGCAGATTGTGCTCTCGACGCAGCATCTGGATGCCAGCTGGGATTCGAAGAAGGTTCGTTCGGTTGTCGAGCCCTATATCCGCGACGCGCTGGGCGAGCTGCCGATTGCAGCGACCTGCAACTGGTACATCAACCCGACCGGCAAATTCGTCATTGGTGGCCCGGACGGTGACGCAGGCCTGACGGGCCGCAAGATCATCGTCGACACTTACGGCGGTGCGGCTCCGCATGGCGGCGGCGCATTCTCCGGCAAGGACACCACCAAGGTTGACCGCTCGGCTGCCTATGCAGCGCGTTATCTGGCCAAGAATGTCGTGGCGGCAAATCTTGCCGACCGCTGCACGATCCAGCTTGCCTACGCCATCGGCGTTGCACAGCCGCTTTCGGTCTATGTCGATCTGCATGGCACCGGCAAGGTAGCGGAATCCGCTGTTGAAGAAGCGCTGCGTGAAGTGATGGACCTGTCGCCGACCGGCATCCGCAAGCATCTCGACCTCAACAAGCCGATCTATGCCAAGACTTCGTCTTACGGTCATTTTGGCCGCAAGCCGGGACGTGACGGTTCCTTCTCCTGGGAGAAGACCGACCTCACCAAGGCACTCAAAGCGTCTGTCGCTTAAAGCCTGTTCCAAAGTTGCATCACAGGCCGCTTGGCGTTATGTGTCCTGCAAATATCAAAGAGCGCGGTCTAAAGCATTTCCAGCAAAAGTGCGAAGCGGTTTTGCGTCGGATAATGCGTCAAGATTGACCGCGCTCTTCGCTTATTCTGACGGATAAAACATGACCGAAGAAACCCATCCTCTGCGCGGTGCCGGAAACTTTTTTGGCCGTCGTCACGGCAAGCCCCTGCGTAGCCATCAGCGGAACCTGTTCGAGGACCTTCTGCCCGAGCTGAAGCTCGACCTTGCCAAGCCTGCGCCGCAGGATCTGCGCGCGTTGTTTCCCATCGCGGTTGACGCGGTGCGCATGGAAATCGGCTTTGGTGGCGGCGAACATCTTCATCATGAAACGGGCCGCTATCCGCAGACAGGCTTCATTGGCGTCGAGCCTTTCGTCAACGGCATGGCCAAGATGCTGGCGGCGCTCGATCAGGAGCTGCGTCCCAATATGCGGCTCTACGATGAAGATGCGACGGCGGTTCTCGACTGGCTGCCGGATGCATCGCTGACCGGTATCGACCTGTTTTATCCCGATCCGTGGCACAAGCGCCGCCACTGGAAGCGCCGTTTTGTCAGCGACGCCAATCTGGATCGTTTTGCCCGCATTTTGAAACCCGGCGCAAAATTCCGCTTCGCGTCGGATATCGATCATTATGTAAACTGGACGCTGCAACATTGCCGTCGTCACGATGCTTTTGACTGGCAAGCGGAAAGTCCGGCGGACTGGAACAATGCCTATGAAGGCTGGCCGGGAACGCGCTATGAGGCCAAGGCCTTTCGCGAGGGCCGCAAGGCTGCCTATCTGACTTTTATCCGACGTTGAATTTCTAGAGCGGTTCCGATCAAAACGGTATCGTGAAACCGCTCTATCTAGCTGTTTTTACGCATTATTCTACGCAAAACCGCTGCGCACTTTTGCTGGAAATGCTCTAGACAGAAGCGGGACTTGAAAAAATCCGCTTCCGCTGGTATATAACTCTCAAATTCTTGGTCGAACGAACAAGAGTGGGTCCGTCCGGTCCCGCTCTTTTTTGTTACTTAGACCCGGGAAATAGAGGTTTTTCGACCCCTTTGAGAGGTTCAGAGTTGACGGAACAGGTTCAGGCAAACGAAGCAGAGACGCCAATCGTGGCTGTGGATGAGCGCATCATTCGCGAAACGGGCATCGACGCGAAAGTGGCAGGCATTGTGGAGCCGGTCCTCAATACGCTCGGCTTCCGTCTGGTGCGCGTGCGTCTTTCCGGCCTCAATGGCCAGACCTTGCAGATCATGGCCGAGCGTCCCGATGGCACGATGACCGTTGATGATTGCGAGCTGGTCAGCCGTACCGTCGCGCCGGTGCTCGACGTCGAAGATCCGATCAGCGGCAAATATCATCTGGAAATCTCGTCGCCGGGCATCGATCGTCCGCTGGTGCGCAAGTCGGACTTCGCCGACTGGGCAGGCCATATCGCCAAGGTAGAGACTTCTATCGTGCATGAAGGCCGCAAGAAATTCCGCGGTCGTATCGTGCTGGGCGATGCCGAGACGGTGGTGATCGAAAGCGATCAGGTGTCTTACGGCAACGAACCGGTCGTGCGCATTCCCTTCGACCTGATTTCGGATGCGCGTCTGGTCCTCACCGACGATCTGATCCGCGATGCGCTGCGCAAGGACAAGGCCCTTCGTGAAGGCCGTATTCCCGGAGACGATCTGGGTGATGCGCCGGAAGAGACGCCGACAGAAGATACGGCTGACGAGAAATAAGCCGACGAAAAAAGTTTCAGGCATTCGGCGCAAGGAGAAGCCGGGTGCGACACCAAGGAGAGACCTATGGCAGTCAGTGCTAACAGGCTGGAGCTTCTGCAGATCGCCGATGCGGTCGCACGCGAGAAGTCGATTGACCGCGAGATCGTTCTTGCGGCCATGGCCGATGCGATCCAGAAGGCAGCGCGTTCGCGTTACGGTCAGGAAAGCAACATCCGCGCCGACATCAATGCGAAGTCGGGCGAGATCAAGCTTCAGCGTCTGCTCGAAGTGGTCGAGAATGTCGAAGACTACGCCACGCAGATTTCGCTGTTCACCGCACGCGACCGCAACCCGGATGCGCAGATCGGCGACTTCATCGCTGACCAGCTGCCGCCGATGGATTTCGGCCGTATTGCTGCCCAGTCCGCCAAGCAGGTCATCGTGCAGAAAGTGCGCGAAGCCGAGCGTGACCGCCAGTATGACGAATACAAGGACCGCGTGGGCGAGATCGTCAACGGCACTGTGAAGCGCGTCGAATATGGCAATGTGATTGTCGATCTGGGCCGTGGCGAAGCCATCGTGCGCCGTGACGAACTGATCCCGCGTGAAGCCTTCCGCTATGGCGACCGTATCCGCGCTTATGTTTACGACGTGCGTCGCGAACAGCGCGGCCCGCAGATTTTCCTGTCGCGCACCCATCCGCAGTTCATGGCGAAGCTCTTCACCATGGAAGTTCCGGAAATCTATGACGGCATCATCGAGATCAAGTCGGTCGCCCGTGATCCGGGTTCGCGCGCCAAGATCGCCGTGGTTTCGCGCGATGCGTCCATCGATCCGGTCGGTGCCTGCGTTGGTATGCGTGGTTCGCGTGTTCAGGCGGTTGTGGCTGAACTGCAGGGCGAAAAGATCGACATCATTCCGTGGTCGCCGGATGCGGCTTCCTTCATCGTCAACGCGCTTCAGCCCGCTGAAGTTGCCAAGGTTGTTCTCGACGAAGATGCGGAACGTATTGAAGTTGTCGTCCCGAATGACCAACTATCACTTGCGATCGGTCGTCGCGGCCAGAATGTCCGCCTCGCATCGCAGCTCACCGGTTGGGACATCGACATTCTGACGGAGGACGAAGAGTCCGAACGTCGTCAGAAGGAATTCACCGAGCGTTCGAACCTGTTCATGGAAGCCCTCGACGTTGACGAAATGGTCGGTCAGGTTCTGGCTTCCGAAGGCTTCGCCTCGATTGAAGAACTGGCTTATGTCGAGCCGGGCGAAATCGCATCCATCGACGGTTTCGATGACGATACCGCTTCTGAAATCCAGCAGCGTGCCCGTGAATATCTGGATCGCCTCGAAGGTGAACTGGATGCGCGCCGCAAGGAACTCGGCGTCGAAGACGAACTGCGTGAACTGCCGAACCTCACCACCGCCATGCTGGTTGCTGTCGGTGAAGACGGTGTGAAGTCGATTGAAGACTTTGCAGGTTACGCTGTTGACGATCTCGTCGGCTGGCGTGAGCGCAAGGATGGCGACACTGTCGCTCATAGCGGCATTCTCTCGTCCTTCGATGTTTCGCGCGTCGATGCCGAACAGATGATCCTGACTGCCCGCCTCAAGGCTGGCTGGATCACGGAAGAAGAGCTGGCAGCAGCCGCTCAGGAAGAAGCCGAAGCGGAAGTCGAGGCTGAAGCCGGTGAAGAAGAAGCTGCTTCGTAAGAAGCGCTGAAAGTTCTGGAGCCGCATGGGTTCTTACGTCTGAAGCAATTCAGGCGTAAGCTGTGCGGCTTCAAGCATCTCCAGCAAAACTGCGCAGCGGTTTTGCGCCCGGAGATGGGGAAACGGGTCTCATCTGCCGGATTCGGTCAGTCGGATCGGGTTTCAGTGGGCCTTGGACCACGTTTCGGGTTGTGGCGAAGCCCCGGCTCTGGTACAGCGCCACGCGTTGCGTTTGATATGTCGGGGAGGTTCCAAACCGCCCGATTTGAGAACATAACGGCGGAAGCGTTGCCAGTTTTGAAGTTGAGTACAAGTCCGTATATGGCAGAGCGGGAGTTTGCGTGGAGCAGGATATGAATGACAGAACCTGTATCGTCACGCGCGAAAGCGGTTCTGCCGATGACATGATCCGCTTTGTGGCAGGGCCAGACGGTTCCGTCGTGCCGGACTTGAAAAGAAACCTGCCAGGCAGGGGATGCTGGGTCAAGGCCGAGCGCCGTCTGGTGGATGAAGCGATCAAGCGCAAGCTTTTTGCGCGGGCGCTGAAGGAAGGCGTGAAGCCGCAGGACGATCTTGGCGCGCTGGTCGACCAGCTGCTGACGAAATCCGCTCTCGGCAGTCTGGCTTTGGCGCGCAAGGCAGGCGCCGTGGTGACGGGCTCGACCAAGGTGGATCAGGCGATCCGCACGGGCGCGGCGGCCATGGTGCTGCATACCAAGGAAGCCGCAGCCGATGGCGTGCGCAAGCTTGATCAGGCAAGGCGCGCCGTGGTGCATCTGGATGGCCCCGATATCCCGGCCTTCACCCTTTTTACGGGAGAAGAAATGGATTTGGCATTTGGGGGCGGAAATGTGATACATGCAGCCGTGCTTGAAGGAAAGGCGGCTGTCGGGTTCGTTCAGCGGGCGCAATTGCTGCATCGCTATCGCGGTGAAAGCGCAACGAATTCGAATTAGAGCGTAATCCCGGAGGCTGGCAGGTCTCACACCGGATTGGGCGTAGAAGTGGATGACTGGAGCATTATCCAACCCGACCAGGTCGCGTTGGATAATGCTCGAGTAGAGCGGCCGGAGCCGCGAAGGAAACGGAACGTAATGAGCGATAACACAAACGACGACAAGACGCTGGGCGTCACCCCCAAGAAGACCCTGACCATGAAGCGGCCGGGCGTCGAGCAGAGCACCGTGCGCCAGAATTTCAGCCACGGCCGCACCAAGGCTGTCGTCGTTGAAACCAAGAAGCGCAAGTTCTCACGGCCAGACGACAAGCCGGAAGTGGAAGCAGCGGCTCCCAAGCCCGCAGTTGCCTCTGCCGCGCCCGTGGCTCAGCCGAAGGCACCGGCAGCACCCGCTGCTGCGGCCCCGGTTGCAAAGCCGCATGTCGCACAGCAACAGCAGCGCCCGGTGCAGCAGCGCCCCAATCAGCAGGCACCGCGCCCGCGCCCTGCCGATCGCTCCGGCATGGTGCTGAACACGCTGTCGCGCTCCGAAATGGATGCACGCCGCCGTGCGCTCGAAGAAGCGCAGGTGCGTGAAGTCGAAGAACGCGCCCGCGCCGTTGAAGAAGCCAAGCGCCGCGCCGAAGAAGATGCGCGCCGCGCCAAGGAACGTGAAGAATCCGCACGCCGTCAGGCCGAGGAAGAAGCCCGTCTCAAGGCTGAGGCCGAAGCACGCCGCAAGGCCGAAGAAGAAGCCGCCAAGCGCGTTCCGCAGCCGGAAGCACGGGGCGAACAGCGCACCGAGCGTCGCGACGATTCGCGGGGCGCACCGCAGGGCAACCGCCCGCAGCACGCTGGCCGTCCCCAGCAGGGCAATCGTCCGCAGTCGGGTGCACCGCGTCCGGCTCCGTCGCTTGCAGAAACCGCTCCGGGACCGGGCAAGCCGCTGCCGCAGAGCCAGCTTCGCAGGCCGGGCCAGTCTGGCGATGACGATGATCGTCGTGGCGGAAGCCCGATGGCAGCCCGTCGTGGCACCGCGGCCAAGCCGGAAGTGCGCGCGCCAAAGGTGGTCAAGACGGAAGACGATCGCCGTCGCGGCAAGCTAACGATCTCCAGCAATCTGGAAGACGAAGGCCGTTCGCGTTCGTTGTCGGCCATGCGTCGCCGTCAGGAAAAGTTCAAGCGTTCGCAGATGCAGGAAACGCGCGAGAAAATCTCTCGCGAAGTGACTGTGCCTGAAACCATTACGCTTCAGGAACTCGCACAGCGTATGACCGAGCGTTCGGTCGACATCATCAAGTACCTGATGAAGCAGGGCCAGATGATGAAGCCGGGCGATGTGATCGATGCCGATATGGCGCAGCTCATTGCTGAGGAATTCGGCCACACCGTCAAGCGCGTTGCGGAATCGGACGTTGAAGAAGGCATCTTCGGTGTTGCCGACAACGAGGCTGCGCTGGTTTCCCGTCCTCCGGTCGTGACCATCATGGGCCACGTCGATCACGGCAAGACCTCGCTGCTCGATGCAATCCGTCACGCCAATGTGGTGTCGGGTGAAGCCGGTGGTATCACACAGCATATCGGTGCTTATCAGGTCGAACAGAACGGCCAGAAGATCACCTTCATCGATACGCCGGGCCACGCTGCCTTTACCGCGATGCGAGCCCGTGGTGCGCAGGCGACCGACATTGCCATCCTTGTGGTGGCTGCCGACGATAGCGTGATGCCGCAGACGATTGAATCGATCAACCATGCCAAGGCGGCTGGTGTTCCGATCATTGTGGCGATCAACAAGATCGACAAGCCAACTGCCGATCCGCAGAAGGTTCGTACTGCCCTGTTGCAGCACGATGTTTTCGTGGAATCGATGGGCGGTGAAGTTCTCGACGTCGAAGTGTCGGCCAAGAACAAGATCAACCTCGACAAGCTGCTGGAAGCAGTTCTGTTGCAGGCTGAAATCCTTGATCTCAAGGCAGACCCGAAGCGTACGGCTGAAGGCGTCGTCATCGAAGCCCAGCTTGATCGTGGCCGTGGTTCGGTTGCAACCGTTCTGGTTCAGACCGGTACGCTGCATCCCGGTGACATTCTCGTCGCCGGTAGCGAATGGGGCCGCGTGCGCGCACTGGTCAATGACCATGGCGAGCATGTGAAGGAAGCCGGTCCTGCTATGCCGGTTGAAGTTCTGGGCCTTCAGGGCACGCCGCAGGCGGGCGACCGCTTTGCCGTGGTTGCCAATGAAGCCAAGGCGCGTGAAATCGCCGAATATCGTCAGCGTCTGGCCCGTGACAAGGCCGTTGCCCGCCAGTCCGGCGCGCGCGGTTCGCTCGAGCAGATGATGAGCCAGCTGCAGGTCAATGGCCTGAAGGAATTCCCGCTCGTCATCAAGGGTGACGTGCAGGGTTCGGTCGAAGCCATCATGACGGCTCTCGACAAGCTCGGCACCGACGAAGTGCGTGCACGCATCGTGCATTCGGGCGCCGGTGGTATCACGGAAAGCGACGTGTCGCTGGCCGAAGCCTCCAATGCCGCGATCATCGGCTTCAACGTCCGCGCCAACAAGCAGGCACGTGACGCTGCCGAACAGCAGGGCATCGAAATTCGCTACTACAACATCATTTACGATCTGATCGAAGATGTTAAAGCAGCAATGTCGGGTCTTCTGTCGCCAGAACGCCGTGAAACCTTCATTGGTAATGCTGAGATTCTTGAAGTCTTCAACATCACCAAGGTCGGCAAGGTTGCTGGTTGCCGTGTCGTTGACGGTAAGGTCGAACGTGGTGCAGGCGTCCGCCTCATCCGTGACAACGTGGTTATCCACGAAGGCAAGCTCAAGACGCTCAAGCGCTTCAAGGACGAAGTGTCGGAAGTGCCGATGGGCCAGGAATGCGGTATGGCGTTCGAAAACTACGACGACATTCGCGCAGGCGACACGATCGAAGCGTTCCGCGTCGAGCACATTACGCGCACGCTCTAATAGCTTTGGCCGGACCGTCCGACAGGGGCGGTCCGGCTTTTTAGAGCATAATCAGACCGGAGTGAAACGAGGATCGGTAAGATTATGCTCGAAATAGAAAAGCATTGAGCGCCGATCTGATCCATTCAGATCGAAACGCGCTCTAATGCCCGGTTCCGAGGGTCTGACTCCCATCTGAATTGTGGTAAGTTACGCCCATAATTTTCAAGCCGTGTCGTCGGACTGCCTGAGGGGCTGAACGTCGGTCGATGGCTGTTCATCGAGGATTTAGCTATGGCACGTTCCCCGGACCCAAAAGGCTCAGGCGGTCTTTCGCAGCGCCAGCTTCGCGTTGGCGAACAGGTGCGTCATGCATTGGCGCAATTGCTCCAGCGCAATGAAATCCGTGACGATCTGATCGAGCGCACTGTCATTTCCGTTTCGGAAGTGCGCATGTCGCCCGATCTGAAGATCGCCACCTGTTTCATCATGCCGCTTGGCAATGTTGACCCGCAGTCTATCGTCAAGGCCTTGGCCGCCAACGCGAAATTCATTCGCGGACGCATGGCGCCAGTCCTTGGCCAGATGAAATACATGCCGGAGTTCCGCTTTCGCTCCGACACGAGTTTCGACAATTTTTCGAAGATCGACGCACTTCTGCGTTCGCCGGAAGTGGCGCGCGATCTTGCGCATAACGATGAAGACGCTGGCGAGGATGAAACCTCCCGCAATGGAGACAAATAAAGCATGGCAAGACGGGGTAAGAAAAAAGGCCGTCCGGTTTCCGGTTGGGTTATTTTCGACAAGCCGAAAGGTATGGGATCGACCGAAGCGGTCTCGAAGATCAAGTGGCTGTTCAACGCCGAGAAGGCCGGTCATGCCGGCACACTCGACCCGCTCGCATCCGGCATGCTGCCGATTGCTTTGGGTGAAGCCACCAAGACCGTGCCTTATGTCATGGACGGAACCAAGGTCTATCGTTTCACGGTGACCTGGGGCGAGGAACGCTCGACCGACGATCTGGAAGGACAGCCGACGAAGACCTCCGACAAGCGTCCGTCGCGTGAAGAGGTTGAGGCCCTGCTGCCGAACTATACCGGCCTCATTTCGCAGATCCCGCCGCAGTTCTCCGCCATCAAGATCGACGGTGAACGCGCCTATGATCTGGCCCGCGAAGGCGAAACGGTGGAGATTCCGGCACGCGAAGTCGAGATCGACCGTCTGGAAATCGTCGAATTCCACGACGACAACCGCACCTCGTTCGAGGTCGAGTGCTCCAAGGGCACCTATGTGCGCTCGCTGGCGCGCGATATGGGCCGCGATCTTGGCTGCTTTGGTCATATTTCCGAACTGCGCCGCATCGAAGTCGCGCCGTTCACGGAAGAAGACTTTGTCACGCTCTCGGAACTGGAAGCCGTCTGGCCGCCGCTGCCGCCGAAAGACGAGGATGGCAATGTGGTCGAACCCGCGCCGCGCCGCGATTTCTCGGGCCTCGATGCTCTGGTGATCGATACGGGCGCTGCGCTCGATTGTCTGCCGCAGGTTCCGCTGACCGACGATCAGGCGCAGCGCGTTCGCCTCGGCAATCCGGTTATCCTGCGTGGTCGCGACGCCCCGCTGGAAGCGGACGAAGCTTGCGTCACGGCACGCGGAAAACTGCTCGCCATCGGCTATATCGAGCATGGTCAGTTCAAGCCGAAGCGAGTTTTCACTGCTACCTAAAAAGTCCTCGCAACTGCCGGGGCGTATTTGATGCTGGTATTCTTGCCGTTTTTGCACTATATGCCCCAACAGCGATCCCGCAGAAATGCAGATCAGATCGTGTAAGTTGGCCCGCGCTGGACGACATCCCGGCCTGGGCGTCTGTTTTTCCTCTCATCAAGAAAGGGTTTACGATGTCGATTACTGCTGAGCGCAAGCAAGCACTTATCAAGGAATACGCCACCAAGGAAGGCGACACCGGTTCTCCTGAAGTACAGGTTGCCGTTCTTTCCGAGCGTATCGCCAACCTCACCGAACACTTCAAGGGCCACAAGAATGACAATCATTCGCGTCGCGGCCTTCTGAAGCTGGTTTCGCAGCGCCGCCGTCTTCTTGACTATGTCAAGGGCGTGGACGCAGCGCGTTACCAGGCGCTGATCAGCCGTCTCGGCCTGCGCCGTTAACGGTAAATCGGGCGACGTGATAAACGTCGCCCGTTTGGTTTTTAAAGCATTCCCAACAAGAGCGCGAAGCGGTTTGCGTAGGGTAATGCGGAGAAACAGAGAATAGGGCATATGCCCTTATTTCCCGCCCCGGACGAAACAAGGCCGGATCGGGTTGCCCGAGAGCCGAAAAGGCTCATGACATGGACCCGTCATGGGGCAGGATTGCAGGTAGTTCGCTCTCCCCCGAGCTCCCCGTTGTCTTGCCCGTGGCCCGTCCACCAACCACGGAGATGCCTTAGCGCCTGGCGCGGCGTCTCCCTATGAGGACAAGATATGTTCAATACCCACAAAGTGGAAATCGAATGGGGCGGTCGTCCGCTCACGCTCGAAACCGGCAAGATCGCGCGTCAGGCTGACGGTGCAGTTCTCGCAACCTACGGCGAAACCGTCGTTCTGGCGACTGTCGTTTCTGCCAAGGAACCGAAGCCTGGTCAGGATTTCTTCCCGCTGACGGTCAATTATCAGGAAAAGACCTACGCTGCCGGCAAGATCCCGGGCGGTTTCTTCAAGCGTGAAGGTCGTCCGAGCGAAAACGAAACCCTCGTTTCGCGCCTGATCGACCGTCCGATCCGTCCGCTCTTCGTCGATGGCTACAAGAACGACACGCAGGTTGTTCTGACCGTTGTTCAGCACGATCTCGAAAACAACCCCGACGTCCTGTCGATGGTTGCAGCTTCCGCAGCACTGACCCTTTCCGGCGTTCCTTTCATGGGCCCGATCGGTGGTGCGCGCGTTGGTTACATCAACGGCGAATATGTTCTGAACCCGAATATCGACGAAATGCCGGAATCGAAGCTCGATCTGGTTGTTGCCGGTACGGCTGATGCCGTGCTGATGGTTGAATCGGAAGCGCAGGAACTTTCCGAAGAAGTCATGCTCGGCGCCGTCGTTTTCGGCCAGAAGAGCTTCCAGCCGGTGATCGACGCGATCATCAAGCTTGCTGAAGTTGCTGCCAAGGAACCGCGCGACTTCCAGCCGGAAGACCTGTCGGACCTCGAAGCCAAGATGCTGGCCGTTGTGGAGAACGACCTGCGCGACGCTTACAAGATCACCGAAAAGCAGGCTCGTTACGTTGCTGTTGACGCTGCAAAGGCCAAGGCGAAGGCTCACTTCTTCCCTGAAGGCGTTGAAGAACCGGAATTCTCGGCTGAAAGCTTTGCGACTGTCTTCAAGCACCTGCAGGCGAAGATCGTTCGCTGGAACATTCTCGACACGGGCAACCGTATCGATGGCCGCGACCTGAAGACCGTTCGTGCAATCGTTTCGGAAGTTGGCCTTCTGCCGCGCACCCACGGCTCGGCGCTGTTCACCCGCGGCGAAACGCAGGCGATCGTTGTTGCCACGCTCGGCACCGGCGAAGACGAACAGATGATCGATTCTCTGACCGGTACGTACAAAGAATCCTTCATGCTGCACTACAACTTCCCGCCATATTCGGTTGGTGAAACCGGCCGTATGGGTTCGCCGGGCCGTCGTGAAGTTGGTCATGGCAAGCTCGCATGGCGCGCTATCCACCCGATGCTGCCAGCTGCCGAACAGTTCCCTTACACGATCCGTTCGGTTTCCGAGATCACCGAATCCAACGGTTCTTCCTCGATGGCGACCGTTTGCGGCACCTCGCTCGCTCTGATGGACGCAGGCGTTCCGCTTGCACGTCCGGTTGCCGGTATCGCCATGGGCCTGATCAAGGAAGGCGAGCGTTATGCTGTTCTTTCCGATATTCTCGGCGATGAAGATCACCTCGGCGACATGGACTTCAAGGTTGCCGGTACTGAAAACGGCATCACCGCACTTCAGATGGACATCAAGATCGACGGTATCACCGAAGAGATCATGAAGGTCGCTCTGGAGCAGGCCAAGGGTGGTCGCATTCATATTCTCGGCGAAATGAGCAAGGCTCTGTCCACGTCGCGTGAAGAACTCGGCGAATTCGCTCCGCGCATCGAAGTGATGAACATCCCGACTGACAAGATCCGTGATGTTATCGGTTCGGGCGGCAAGGTCATCCGCGAAATCGTGGAAAAGACCGGTGCCAAGATCAACATCGAAGACGACGGCACGGTGAAGATCGCTTCGTCGAACGGCAAGGAAATCGAAGCCGCCAAGAAGTGGATTCACTCGATTGTTGCTGAGCCGGAAGTCGGCGAAATCTACGAAGGCACGGTCGTCAAGACCGCCGACTTCGGCGCTTTCGTGAACTTCTTCGGCCCGCGTGACGGTCTGGTTCACATCTCGCAGCTGGCTGCCGACCGCGTTGCCAAGACCACCGATGTGGTCAAGGAAGGCCAGAAGGTCTGGGTCAAGCTCATGGGCTTCGACGAACGCGGCAAGGTTCGCCTGTCGATGAAGGTCGTCGATCAGGAAACCGGCAAGGAAGTCGTTGTTGAAAAGAAGGCAGACGCAGACGCTGAATAAGCCCTGCATCGCTTATGAAATCGGAAAGCGCGCCCTCGGGCGCGCTTTTTTGTTGTTTCACGGGAATCATAGGGGTCGTGCGGACTTTTCGGATGCGATCTTGCGGGTTAAAGAACGATCATGATGACACCGGCACAGAAAACACTCTTCCTTCCCTTCGAGCAGGGCATTCTCGATACGCCCGAAGATGGGCAATCCTTTCTCGCATGCGGCCTTTCCGCCGACCGGCTTCTCGATCCTGAATGGAAGCAGATCCTGACTTGCCTGCAACCATGGCGTCCAGATTTTCTGGCGCTGGGCAAGGAAGGCTTTCGCGCAGAGCCGAGATTGGCCACAGAGAGCCGTTTTAACGGCGGGCTACTCCTGCTCGGAAAACACCGTGGACGCAACGAGGCGTGGTTCTCCGAGCTTTTGGCGCGCGTTCAGCCGGGCGGGTGGATCGTCGTTTGCGGGGACAAGAAGCTTGGCGTCGACAGTTTCCGCAAATGGGTGGGCAATATCGCTGAAATCAGCGACCGGATGTCAAAGAACCACGCGGTGGCCTTCTGGCTGCAGCGTCCCGCCGATCTGGACGACGACTTCATCGCGGCGCTGCGCCCGCTGGAAAGCGCAATTGATGATGTGTTCCGCACCGAACCGGGCATGTTTTCGCATGGCGCCATCGACAAGGGCTCGGCGCTGTTGGCCCCGCATATGGAAAAGATCGTGTTCGGCAATGTAGCGGATTTTGGCGCGGGCTGGGGTTATCTCGCAGCGCAGAGCTTGAAATATGCCGACCGCATCAAGTCCATCGATCTGTTCGAGGCGGATTATGAGGCGCTGGAGGCCGCACGCGGCAATCTGGAGCGCTTGGGCGCTTCGGTGCCGATTTCCTTCAACTGGTTCGATATTACCAGCGAGAAGGTGACCGGCATCTACGATACCGTCATCATGAACCCGCCGTTCCATGAAGGGCGCGTGACGGATGTTTCGCTTGGCCAGAGCTTTATCTCGGCTGCAGCGTCGCGGCTGAAGCCGGGCGGTCGCCTGCTGATGGTCGCCAACCGGCAGCTGCCTTATGAGGTGACCCTCAAGGGCCTGTTCAAGTCGGTGACGACACTGGAAGAAGCAGACGGTTTCAAAATCTTCGATGCGAAGAAGTGAAACAAAAAAGCCGCTCCGAAGGGCGGCTTTTTTGTTTCCGGAATACTTATTCGCCGCGTTCGGCGTCAGAGCTTTTCAACTCTTCCAGCGTCGGCATCGAAACGATGTTGTAGCCGGAATCCACATAATGGATTTCGCCGGTCACGCCGCTCGACAGATCGGACAGGAGATAGACAGCCGATTTGCCGACATCGTCGATGTCGACCGTGCGGCGCAGCGGCGAATTGCGGCGCTGATAGCTGAAGATCGCGCGGGCATCGCCGATGCCTGCGCCAGCCAGCGTGCGCACCGGGCCAGCCGAAATGGCGTTGACGCGGATGCCCTGCGGGCCGTAATCGGCAGCCAGATAGCGAACCATGGCTTCAAGCGCCGCCTTGGCAACGCCCATAACGTTGTAGTTCGGGATCGTGCGGGTCGAGCCGCCATAGGTCAGCGTCAGGATCGAACCGCCGTCCTTCATCAGCCTTTCAGCGCGCTGCGCCATTTCCGTGAAGGAGTAGGCGGAAATCACCATGGTCCGGCTGAAATTATCGCGCGTGGTGACGTCTGCGTAACGGCCCTTCAGTTCGGTCTTGTCGGAAAAACCGATGGCGTGAACGATGAAATCGAGCTTGCCCCACTTCTTCTCGATTTCGGCAAAAACCGCATCGACCGTAGAAATGTCTTCGACATCGCAGGGCAGGACGAGGTCCGAGCCGACCTGTTCGGCCAGCGGCTTCACGCGCTTGCCCAGCGCATCGCCCTGATAGGTGAAAGCGAGTTCCGCGCCCTGTGCGGCCAGTTGCTTCGAGATGCCCCATGCCAGAGAATGATTATTCGCGACCCCCATGATGAGGCCGCGTTTTCCTTGCATCAAACCTTCCATATTCCCCTCTCCCTCAGCTCTGGTAGCGCTGGAAAACCAGCGTCGCATTGGTGCCGCCAAACCCGAAGGAGTTGGAGAGCACGGTATTGAGCTGAGCATTATCGATGCGCTTGCGGACGATAGGCATGTCCGCGAAGGCAGGGTCCAATTCTTCGATATGCGCGCTTTCGCAAATGAAATTATTCTGCATCATCAAAAGCGAATAGATCGCTTCCTGCACGCCCGTTGCGCCCAGCGAATGGCCGGTCAGCGACTTGGTCGCGGCAATCGGCGGGCAGGCGTCGCCCGAGCCGAACACCTGACGGATGGCGTCGATTTCCGGCGCATCGCCAGCTGGCGTCGAGGTTGCGTGCGGGTTGATGTAGTCGATCTTGGTCTTGACGGTCGAAAGCGCCATCTTCATGCAGCGGATCGCGCCTTCACCGGACGGAGCGACCATGTCGTAGCCGTCGGAGGTTGCGCCATAGCCGACGATTTCGCCATAGATTTTCGCGCCGCGTGCGAGCGCGGTTTCGAGATCTTCCAGCACCAGAACGCCAGCGCCGCCTGCAATCACAAAGCCGTCACGGTTCTTGTCATAAGCGCGTGATGCGGTGGCAGGCGTGTCGTTATACTTGGTCGCCATCGCGCCCATGGCGTCGAATAGCACCGAAAGCGTCCAGTCGAGATCTTCGCAGCCGCCCGCAAACATGCGGTCCTGCTTGCCATACTGGATCATCTCGAACGCATTGCCGATGCAATGGTTGGATGTCGCGCAGGCCGAAGAGATCGAATAATTGATGCCCTTGATCTTGAAGAAGGTCGCCAGCGTCGCGGACGCCGTCGAGCTCATGGCCTTCGGCACGGCGAACGGACCGACGCGCTTCGGCCCCTTTTCACGGGTGATGTCGGCGGAATCAACGATGGTGCGGGTGGAAGGACCGCCCGAACCCATGATGATGCCGGTGCGGTCGTTGGAGACTTCGTCTTCGGAAAGACCCGCATCGGCAATCGCCTGATCCATGGCGATGTGATTCCAGGCGGTGCCGCGACCGTGGAAGCGCATGGCGCGACGGTCCACGAGGGATTCGACATCGATCTTCGGTGCGCCATGCACCTGGCAGCGGAAACCCAGTTCGGCATATTCTTCCGCACGCGAGATGCCGGATTTGGCTTCGCGCAGCGAGGCCGTCACCTCTTCGGTGTTGTTGCCAATCGAGGATACGATCCCCATACCCGTTACGACCACACGCCGCATCGCGTTCTCCTTTACACCTTTGCTCGTCGAGCGGCAGTCGCTTGGGTCAAGACTGCCTCGTCGCCGTTACATAGGTGCGATCTTCGCATGTTTTGAGCGCGACCGCATAAAAACTGTTCGTTTTTGCCGTCGCGCCCGTGAATAATGGTTGGTTCAGACGATTATTGTCCGTCGCCTTCCTTTGAAAGGCCGACGCGCAGATCGGTGGCCTTGTAGATGGTTTCGCCATCGGCTTTCAGCCAGCCATCGGCGGTGCCGAGCACAAGACGTCCGCGCATGACGCGCTTGAAGTCGATGCCATATTCGAGAAGCTTGGTGTGCGGGCGCACCATGCCCTTGAATTTCACTTCGCCGGTCGAAAGCGCCATGCCGCGGCCCGGTTCGCCGAGCCAGCCAAGGAAGAAGCCGGTCAGCTGCCACATGCCGTCAAGGCCGAGGCAGCCCGGCATGATCGGGTTGCCCTGGAAATGGCATGGAAAATACCAGTCGTCAGGGCGCACGTCGTATTCGGCGCGGATATAGCCCTTGCCGAACTCTCCACCGGTTTCGGAAATATCGGTGATGCGGTGCACCATCAGCATTGGCGGCAGGGGAAGCTGGGCATTGCCGGGGCCGAACATCTCGCCGCGCCCGCAGCTGAGGAGTTCTTCATACCCGTAGCTTGATTTCTGTTCTGCCATTTCGCCTCCCTTGAGGTTTATTCGCTATCGGCCGGCAATCCGGCCCGGTTGTCATTCGGAACGGTTTTAGCGCAAACACCCAAACCGCTCTATCTCTTTCTGGTCGTCAAGTCGGAACACCCCTATCACAGACTGGTTCCCGTACAAAACCTTAGCGACCATAAAAATATGCAATGGATTTTCCCGAAAAAACGGGCAAACTCCAAGCCTATTGATACTTATTTCGCAACGGCATATATCAATGTCAGTATGCAATGGGCAACAGCCCGTTCAATCTTTGACGAATTTGCTACAAGCTTGTAACGGAACCAGCGGTGAATATGCAGTCTACACATACCCACTCGACGGTCTCTATGGAAGAACGGCTCCGCGATTGCGGCCTGCGTCCGACGCGCCAGCGCGTTGCGCTTGCCAGTCTGATTTTTTCGCAAGGTGATCGCCACCTGTCCGCTGAAGACCTCCACGAACAGGCGGTCATGGCGGATGTGCCGGTGTCTCTCGCTACCGTTTACAACACATTGCACCAGTTCACGGAAGCCGGAATGCTCCGCATCATCGCGGTGGAAGGCTCCAAGACCTATTTCGACACGAATATTTCGGACCATCAGCACTTTTTCCTCGAAGGGGAAAATGTCGTGTTCGATATTCCGCATGGCGAACGCGGCCAGCCGACGGTTGCCAATATGCCCGACGCACCGGAAGGCATGGAAATCGTCAATGTGGACATTATCGTTCGCCTCCGTCGCAAGACGCAGTGACAGTTCGATCCTGACGGATTACTGATAAGCGGCTTCGGCCGCTTTTTTGTTAGCTGCCATAAAGTTCTTGCCAGAAACAGCGAAAGCGGGTTGAATAAAACGGTTCCGAAACAATCCTTGGTGTAGAGGATAGCGGATGCCGGTTGAGATGAAGCCGATACAGGCACTGACATTGCTGAAGACCCTGTCGCTTGGGCAGATACGTGACGAGATGCCAGATCTCACGACGCGGCAGACCGCTATTCTTCTGACAATCTATCTGGAGCCTCCGCCGCATACGGTGCGGGGGCTTGCGGCAAAACTGGATGTCACCAAGCCGGTGGTCACGCGCGCGCTCGACACGATGGGTACGCTCGACCTTCTATCCCGTCATCGTGATGAAAAAGACCGGCGAAATGTGCTAGTTAAGAGAACTGTCGCCGGTGCGCTTTATGTTGAACGACTGGGCGATCTGGTGATCGCCAAAGCCAGAGAGTTACCTTTATGAGTGTCTGCCCATGAGTTCCGATGTGACCACGCTCGACCGCCGCCTCAATGCCTATCGCGCCGATCTCGCCGATGAGCGATTGAACGACCGGGTGCAGGCGACCCGCTTTATAGCCGGAACCGAAATGCAGGTGACCGCGCCGGTGGTTGACCTCCGGTCGCAGCCGCGCCCGGACAGCGGACCCCAGACCCAGATCATTTTTGGCGACACGGTGCGCGTTTTCGAGGAAATGGACGGCTGGTGCTGGGTGCAGGCCGAGCGTGACGGTTATACGGGTTATGTCTCGGCGTCGTTCATCGAAAAACCGCAGGGCGAAGCCACCCATATGGTCATCGTGCCGCGAACTTTTATCTATCCCGGCTCCGATTTGCGTTTTCCGCACACGCAGGCGCTGTCGCTTGGTTCACGCGTGCGGATCGTCGGCGCTGCCGAAACGCGCGGCACTCCTTATGCCGTGCTGGAAAGCGGCGAGGCGATGATTGCAAGCCATCTGGCGCCAATCGGCGAACACGCTGCCGACTATGTGGCCGTGGCGGAAACGCTGTTGCATACGCCCTATCTTTGGGGCGGCACGTCCGGCTTCGGCATTGATTGTTCCGGTCTGGTCCAGCTTGCCATGTGGGTCGCGGGCCGCAAGGTTCTGCGCGATTCCGACATGCAGCAAAATACGCTGGGCACGGTGGTGGAGCCGAATGCGGATTATTCCAATCTCCAGCGTGGCGATCTTGTTTTCTGGAAGGGGCATGTCGCGATCTGCGCTGCGCCCGACATGCTGATCCATGCCAGCGGTCACACCATGACCGTGACGCTGGAACCGTTGCAGGATGCAATCAAGCGCATCGCTTATCTCTATGATCTGCCGACGCTGATCCGCAGACCCTGATTGCGCAGCGACTGCTTTAAACAGGTCCATGAAAGGTCGGGCCGATGACGGGAAACAGGATGTTTCAAGGTGCAGGCTTTGTCGCCATGGCGCTTGGTCTTGCTGTCCTCATCCCTTCAGCGGTTTCATCCGAAAGGATAGCGCGCGTGACCATTCCCGCTTCGCCAGCCGCCTTTGCCGAAGTCAACGGTATCGAAATGTATTACCGGATCGTCGGTAAGGGACCGCCGATCCTGCTGATACCGGGCGGTCTGTCCGACCAACATGTCTGGGATGCGCAACTGCCGATATTGGCGCGTCATCATACGGTGATCGTCGCCGACAGTCGCGGGCAGGGGCGTTCCACCCGCACGACTGAACCGCTCACTTATGGCCTGATGGCTGACGATTATGTGGCGCTCATGGACTTTCTGCATATCGACAAGGTCGATCTGGTGGGCTGGAGCGATGGCGGCATTATCGGGCTCGATATCGCCATGCGTTACCCTGAGCGCCTGAACAGCCTGTTCGCGCAGGCTGCCAATGTCTCACCTGAGGGCAATACCGGCTATATCGAAGCGATAGCTGAGGGACGGCCCATCCCTGAACTTCGCCACTACGAAAGCATCGACAAGGAAATTCATGCGCTCTGGGCGAATGAACCGAACTATACCGATGAAGACCTATCACAGATAAAGGTGCGCACCGCCATCGTGATCGGCGATCACGATACAGCCGTCACGCGCGAACATACGGAATTCATCGCCAGCCAGATTCCCGGTGCAGAACTGATTATCCTGCCTGATTCCGGCCACGGCGTGCCGGTGGAAAATCCCCGGCTTTACGCCCACACGGTTCTGAAATTCATCGATGGAAAAACGAACAGCCGAACTTAAACCCGGTTTGGCAGCACCCGATCCGGCGTCCGGTGTCCGTCGACGAAAGCCTTGATATTGATGATGACCTTGTCACCCATATCGATGCGGCCTTCAATCGTGGCTGAACCCATATGTGGCAGCAGCACGACCTTGCCCTTTTCGGCAAGCGCCAGCAGGCGCGGATTGACCGCAGGTTCGTTCTCGAACACGTCCAGCCCGGCACCGGCGATGCGGCCTTGCTCGATCAGATCGATCAAGGCGTTTTCATCGATGATCTGGCCGCGCGCCGTGTTGACCAGATAGGCCGTCGGCTGCATCAGCGCGATGCGACGAGCCGAGAGCAGATGAAATGTGGCCGGCGTCGAAGGGCAATTGACCGAGATAATGTCCATGCGGGCTAGCATCTGGTCGAGGCTGTCCCAATAGGTCGCTTCCAGCTCTTCCTCGACCTGCGGGCTGACGCGTTTGCGATTGTGATAGTGGATCGACAAGCCGAAAGCCTTGGCGCGACGCGCCACGGCGGTGCCGATGCGGCCCATGCCGACAATGCCGAGGCGCTTGCCCCAGATGCGGCGTCCGAGCATCCATGTCGGCGACCAGCCTGGCCATTTGCCATCGCGCTCGTTCAGCACATTCGCGCCTTCCACAAGGCGGCGCGGGGCCGACAGAAGCAGCGCCAGTGTCATGTCGGCGGTATCTTCGGTGAGCACATTCGGCGTGTTGGTTACGGTAATGCCGCGCTTTGCAGCGGCGGCTACGTCGATATTATCGACGCCATTGCCGAAATTGGCGATCAGCTTGAGATTGGGTCCCGCCTGTTCAATGGCGGCGGCGTCGATCACATCGGTGATGCAGGGCACGAGAACATCGGCCTCTTTCAGCGCGGCGATGATTTCCGGCTGGGTCATACGGTGGTCGTCTATATTGAGACGTGCATCGAACAATTCCCGCATTCGGGTTTCCACCGGGTCCGGCAGTTTTCTCGTAAGAACGACCAGCGGCTTCTTTTTGTTCGACATCTCCACCCCGTTTTCTAAGCCCGCTTCCGGGCGAACTTCTGTGCTGAAGCTTCATGTTGAGACCTCCTTAACCAAGAAGGTGCAATATGGGATATTGCTTCGGCTGCTCATCTCTATCAAGGCGGCGGGGCAAAGACAAAGAAAAACAGGACCGATAAACAAGACGGTCGCGATGCCGGACAGCCCCCGCCGTTTTACGCTTCCGCTGAAGGCATGACCGTCTTGAGTAAAGAACAGGACGGCGAGAGGCGCAGTGAATAGAGTACTTCCCCAAAGGTTTTTGGCTCAGAGCATCTCGGTAAAGCGCTTTTTCATGGCCTTTGCGGCGTGTCTGGGGCTGCTGTTCGCGGCAGCGCCGATCAGCGCGCATGCAGCCGAAACGGAAGCAACTGGCACCGCCACGGGCGCAAGCGGACTGCCTGTGCCGCGCTTCGTCAGCCTCAAACCGGCGCGCGTCAACCTGCGCATCGGGCCGGGGCGCGACTATCCGGTTTCGTGGCTGTTCATGAAGGCCGGGCTGCCGGTCGAGATCATTCAGGAATATGACAACTGGCGACGTATCCGCGATGCCGACGGCACAGAAGGCTGGGTCTACCAGTCGCTCCTGTCCGGCAAGCGCACAGCGATCACCGCGCCCTGGCTGAAGAACGACAAGGGCAAGATGATCACCATGCGCCGCGATGCCAATGATACGGCAGCAGTCGCTGCCGATATCGAACCGGGTGTTGTCGGCACCGTGCGCCAGTGCACCGGTCAATGGTGCCGCATGGATGTCAGCGGCGTGCGCGGCTGGATCAAGCAGTCGGAGCTATGGGGTGTTTATCCCGGTGAAGCCTTCGATTGATAACACGACAGCTGCATTCTTCGTGATGCCGGAATGCAAAGAGCAATTTGTCTGCGTTCCGGTGCTCACGTACGTTGAAGTACGCTCCGCTCCGGTACTCGAAAATCACTCTTTTCGCCACGGCCTGACGAATTTGCAACTGTCGTTATAAGCTGCGAACTTATTACTTTCCGTATTTTTCCTTGAGCAGCAGATAGAGCGCACGGATCGCCTGCGCTTCACCGCCGACTGGCGAGGCGGGTTTCTCCACCGGCACCCAGCCGAAAATATCGAAATGCGCATGCGCCTTTGCTTTTTCGACAAAGCGGCTGAGGAACAAGGCTGCCGTCACCGATCCGGCAAAACCGTCAGTGGTGACATTGTTGATATCGGCAATGCGTGACGACAGTTTTTGCGCATAGGGCTGCCAGAGCGGCATGCGCCACAGCGGATCGGCGGTTTCCTCGGCCTTGGCGGCAATGGCTTCCGCCAGCGCATCGTCATGGGTGAAGAACGGTGGCAGGTCAGGACCGAGCGCCACACGCGCTGCACCGGTCAGGGTCGCCATATCGATCAGCAATTCCGGTTCTTCCTCGTCGGCCAGCGCCAGAGCATCCGCCAGCACCAGCCTGCCTTCCGCATCCGTATTGCCTATTTCGACGGTCAGTCCCTTGCGGCTTTGTAGAACATCGCCCGGACGGAACGCATTTCCGGCAATTGAATTCTCGACCGCCGGGATTAGTACGCGCAACCGCACGGCCAGTTTTGCGCCCATGACGATGGCGGCAAGGCCGAGCACATTGGCAGCGCCGCCCATATCCTTTTTCATGAGCAACATGCCGCTTGCGGGCTTGATATCGAGACCGCCCGTATCGAAGCAGACGCCCTTGCCGACCAGCGTGACCTTCGGATCGCTTTCCTTGCCCCATGTGATGTCGATCAGACGTGGCGCAATCGCGCCTGCGCGTCCAACCGCATGGATCATCGGGAAATTCTGTTCCAGAAGAGCATCGCCTTCCGTGACAATCACCTTCGCGCCATGTTGGCTGGCCAGGTCGCGTGCGGCTTTTTCCAGCGCATCCGGTCCCATGTCGTTGGTCGGCGTGTTGATGAGATCACGCGTGAGTGTAACCGCTGCGGCGATGCGCTTCGTCTCGGCTTCATCGACACCACTGGGCAGAGCAAGGCGGATTGTCTTGCCATTTGCCTTGCGGTAGCGCGAGAAATGATAGCCGCCCATCAGGAAGGCGAGCGCCGCCAGCCCGGCATCGTCGCCGGCATTTTCGAAATGCCAGTCACCTTCCGGCAGGCTGCGTGCGAGTTTGCCTGCAAGCAGTTGCGACTGACCACCTTTGGCACCGTCGCCAATGCCGAACAGCGCGCCGGAGATCGCGCCGTCCGGTCCCGGCAGAACCAGAACCTTGCCCGCCTCTCCGTCGAAATCATGGGCTTTCGCCCAAGCGATCACCGGGGCAGGAAGCGTGTTTTCTTCAAGTTGCCCCTTTTTCGTAAACCAGATTGGACGGCTTTGTTCCGACTTTTGGGCAATGAGTTCGACAGACATGGCACTCTTTCCGATCAAGGCAGTTTTGAAAACAGATAGAGTGCTTCGCCTCGTTTGAAAACAGGTCCATGCAGGGCTTGTTAACCAATCATTAGGGTTAACGGATTATTGATGAAGGAGAAATCGGGCTTGATGGACCGGGGCGCAGCACCGGTCGCATATGGAGGCGGGATGCTCAACATCGGTGTAATGGGCGGCGCTGGTTTCCGCCTTGGCGTGGCTTCTATCCTTTCAGCGCTTGTCCTCACCGGCTGCAACACGGTGGACCGCACTACGACAGGATCGGTGCGACGCGTCGAAACCGCAGCCACTTTCGATCACATGAACGACGCACAGCTTGCCGCGATGGCGGGCCGTCTTGGCGCGCAATATGAGCGCAACCCCAAGGACCGTGGCACAGCGCTCAATTATGCAGGCGTGCTGATCCGGCTTGGACGCAACGATCAGGCTCTGGCCGTCATGCGCGCGCTGGTCATCACCTATCCGAAGGATCAGCAGGTCCTCGCCGCCTATGGCAAGGCGCTGGCCGGCGCGGGTCAGTTCGACACCGCACTTGATGCCATCCGCCGTGCGCAGAACCCGGCCTATCCCGACTGGAAACTCGTCTCCGCCGAAGGTGCCATTCTCGACCAGATGGGCAATCGGGATCAGGCCCGCGCCATGTATCAGAAGGCGCTACAGATCAAGCCGAACGAACCGTCGGTACTCTCCAATATGGGCATGTCCTATCTTCTCGCCGGTGATTCCAAGGCGGCGGAAAACTATTTCCGGCAGGCGTCCGTTCTGCCTGGCGCGGATAGCCGCGTGCGTCAGAATCTGGCGCTTTCAGTCGGATTGCAGGGGCGTTTTCAGGAAGCGGAAACCATTGCCGCGCAGGAGCTTTCGCCGCAACAGGCCAAGGCCAACACGGATTATCTGCGTTCTATGCTGGTGCAGCAGAACTCCTGGAACATGCTCAAGGACAAGCCGAAGGGCTGACGTTCTTACATCCGGCGATGCATCAGCGCGGACCGAACAGTCCGCCCTGCGCGGCGATCTGGATGAAGGCCGGGCCAAGAATGACGATGAACAGCACCGGCAGGAAGAACACGATCATCGGCACGGTCAGTTTCGGCGGCAGGGCTGCCGCTTTCTTTTCCGCTTCCAGCATGCGCAGATCGCGGCTTTCCTGAGAAAGCGTTCTGAGCGCCTGCGACACCGGCGTACCGTAACGCTCTGCCTGAATAAGCGCCTGCGAAACCGATTTCACCTGATCGACGCCGGTACGGCTGGCGAGATTATCATAGGCCTGACGGCGCTCGGGCAGGAATGACAGCTCGGCATTGGTGAGCATCAGTTCTTCCGCCAGTTCCACCGATTGTATGCCGATTTCGTCGGCCACCTTGCGAAAGGCTGCTTCAACCGACATGCCCGATTCGACGCAGATCAGCATCAGGTCGAGCGCATCGGGCCAGGCCCGGCGGATCGACTGCTTGCGCTTGGCCGCCTTGTTGGAAACATAGAGGTTCGGCGCATAGAACCCGGCATAACCGGCCAGAATACAGACGAAAATCCGGACGAAGAACGAGTGGTCCGGCAGATTGCCGAGCACGAAGACGTAAAAGGCTGCCAGCGTCATCGCGCCGAAAGGCAGCACGAAGCGCAGAAACAGGAAGATGTTGAGTGGGTTTTGCCCACGAAAACCGGCCGTTCTGAGTGCTGCAATCGTCTTTTCGTCGGCCAGCGCCTTTTTCAGATCAAGCCTTTCGACGAAGTCGCGAATGCCCTGCTTTTGTTGGTGACGCAGGCTGTTGCGCCGGTCGTTTTCCGTTGCTAGCCGCGCGCGTTCGCGCGAGCGGATCGCCTCGCGCTCAATGGCAACCGATTTCATGCGTGATTTCAAAACACTGGTGCTGAGGACCGGCATGACAACAGTGACGATGGCGGCGAAGACCGCAACCGTGATCAGCATGGCGATCAGAAATTGCGGGTCACTCAGTTTTTCGATGAGGAGAGAAAACATGGTCTGCGCCTCACATATCGAAATTGATCATGTTCTTCATGATGAAGATGCCGGTCGCCATCAGCACGGCGGCAATGCCCAACAGCATATGGCCGGTTGATGACGTGAAAAGCAGCGTCATATATTGCGGGCTGGTCAGATAGACGAGCACCATGACGATAAAGGGCAGCGCGCCGATGATGGCGGCTGATGCCTTTGCTTCCATCGAAAGCGCATCGACCTTGGCTTTCATCTTCTTGCGATCACGCAGCACCTTGGACAGATTGTTCAGCGCTTCCGAAAGATTGCCGCCCGCCTGAGACTGAATCTGGATCACGATGGCGAAGAAGTTGGTTTCGGGGCAGGGCATGCTGTCGGGCATCTTGCCAACAGCTTCGGGGATCGACAGACCCATCTGCTGGGCTTCAACGACTTTCTTGAATTCGCCTTTGACCGGCTCCAGCGCCTCGCTGGCGATCAGGCGCAAACCATCGTTGAGGGGCAGGCCCGCCCTTGTCGCGCGGACAATGACGTCGAGCGCGTTTGGAAATTCTTCCAGAAACTTCTTCAGCCGACGCTTGCGTTTTTGCAGCACAAACCAGCGTGGCAGCCCGAAAAAGCAGGCAATGGCAATGCCGGGAAGAAGCAGAAGCGGCAGGCCGAAAATAAAGCCGATCAGGAGGCCGGTGAAGGCCGTGACGCCGGAATAGATATAGAACTGGCGCAGCGTGATGCTCAGGCCCGCCTGCGTCAGCATGATCCGCAGCGGCGGATATTTCTGATTCTTCTCGCGCTGCTTCTGCCGCGCTTCGAGATCCTTGATATTGTCTTGCAACAGTTTGCGGCGTTTCTGGATATCGGTGTTTTTGTCCCGTTCGCTGCGGGTGACACTGCGTTCGGCATAGTTGCGCACGGTTTCCAGCCGCCGCGAGGCGGGGTCCTTGCTCGCCAACCTGTCATAGAACAGCACATAGGCGAGCGCAGCACAGGCGACCACCGCCAGAACAATGAAGATCAGAATGCTGACGGGGGAGGCGGTCATCAGTCAACCGTCTCCATACTGTCGAGAACAGTGGCAAGGCGGCTATCTTCGTTGTAATAGCGCGCGCGTTCCCAGAAGGCCGGACGACCAATGCCGGTCGAACTGTGCGTGCCGAGAATACGCCCGGATGCGTCCTCGCCCTTGATGTCGTAAAGCATCAGATCCTGGGTGATGATAACGTCGCCTTCCAGCCCGACAACTTCTGTCACATGGGTAATGCGACGCGAACCGTCCCGCAGGCGCGCCGCCTGAATGATGATATCGATGGAGTTGACCAGAATTTCGCGCACGGTCTTCTGCGGCAGCACATAGCCGCCCATGGCGATCATGGCTTCCATACGGCTGAGACATTCGCGCGGGCTGTTGGAGTGGATGGTGCCCATCGAGCCGTCATGGCCGGTATTCATGGCTTGCAGCAGATCGAAGACTTCCGGTCCGCGCACTTCGCCGACGATGATTCGCTCCGGGCGCATACGCAAGCAGTTTTTGACCAGATCGCGCATGGTCACTTCGCCTTCGCCTTCCAGATTGGGCGGGCGGGTTTCAAGGCGCACGACATGGGGCTGCTGCAATTGCAGTTCGGCGGAATCTTCGCAAGTGATGATCCGCTCATGCGTATCGATATAGCGGGTCAGGCAGTTCAAAAGCGTGGTCTTGCCCGAACCCGTGCCGCCGGAAATGATGACATTGCAGCGCACGCGGCTGATGATCTGCAACAGTTCCGCACCGGCGCTGGAAATCGCGCCGAAACGCACCAACTGGTCGAGCGTCAGCTTGTCCTTGCGGAATTTGCGGATGGTGAGCGCCGGGCCGTCGAGCGACAGGGGGGACGCGATGACATTGACGCGCGACCCGTCCGGCAGGCGTGCATCGCAGATCGGGCTTGATTCATCGACGCGCCTGCCGACCTGGCTGACGATGCGCTGGCAGATATTGAGAAGCTGCTGGTTGTCGCGAAACCGGATACCCGTTTCCTGCACCCTGCCATCGACTTCGATATAGGTGTGGCGCGAACCATTGACCATGATATCGGCAATGTCGTCGCGGGCGAGCAAAGGCTCCAGCGGACCGTAGCCCAGAACATCGTTGCATATGTCGTCGAGCAGTTCTTCCTGCTCGGCAATCGACATCACGAAATTCTTGATGGCGATGATATCATTGACGATATCGCGGATTTCCTCGCGCGCCGTATCGGGCGCCATGCGCGAAAGCTGCGACAGATCAATCGTGTCGATCAGCGCGGAAAAGACCTGCGCTTTGGTGTCGTAATAGCCTTCGGTCTTCTCGCGCCCGCTGCTGGTGGGCGGGGCAGGTCTGGCAGGCGTGGTGGGAACAGCAGCCTGCATGCGGGACGGCTGAACAGGCTCCGTGCGCTGCACAGGCTGAGGCGCGATTGCTTTTGCAATGCTGCCATCCTGTTTGCTTCCTGAATCGTTGCCTCTTTTGCCGAACATGATTTTCCGCCGTTACTTCGTCTTGCGTACAAATTTGCCCAAAAGACCGGAGATGCCATTCTTCTTGCGCGGCTGGACATCAGCCCGTCCCGTCAGCACGTGCGCTAGATGCGTGATGGTTGCAGAAACCGGGCTGTCGGGGCTGGTTTCCGCGATCATGCGCCCGGTATTGGCGGCATTGCCGAAAAGCTGCGGTTCGAATTCGATGGCAGCAATCGGGTCGATGCCGAGCGGTTCGGAAAAGTCCGACAGTGCAATTTCGGGACGTTTCGGCACACCCACCTGATTGAGCACCAGATGTGGCTTCAGATCGTTCGGGCGCAATTGCGCCAGCGTGTCGAGCAGGTTCTTCGTATTGCGCAGATTGGCGAGATCGGGTGCTGCGACGATCACCACTTCATCGGCCCGCATCAATGTGGTGCGGGTCCAGCCGTTCCAGCCATGCGCCAGATCGAGAACCACCAGCGGCGAGGTGCGCTGGGCGACATCGATTATTTCGGAAAAGGCGTCTTCCTGAAAATCGAAGGTGCGCTCCAGACTGGAAGGGGCGGCGAGAATCGAGAGATGTTCGCCATATTGCACCAGAAGGCGGTCGAGATAGACCTCGTCCACCCGTTCAGGCGAAAACACGGCATCGGCGATACCGAGCGTCGGGTCTTGATCGAAATTGATATTGGCCGTGCCGAAGGGCAGGTCCATATCGGCCAGAACCACGTCGTGCCGGAACAGGTTCGAGATCGACCAGGCGACATTATGCGCGATGGTCGATGCGCCGACACCGCCCTTCGCGCCGATAACCGCGATGGAACGTCCAAGCGGTTCGGCACCCGGATCGAGAAATATCGATGAGACGATGGCCAGAACATCGGCTAGCGAAACAGGCGCTACGATATATTCCGATACGCCGCGCCGCAGCAATTCGCGATAGAGCCAGACTTCGTTGGAATGACCGATGACGAGCACCTTGGAACCGGGATCGCAGACCTCCGACAGGCGCTGGAGCTCGTCGAGCAGAATGCTCGGTTCCGACGACGATTCGACAATGATCAGATTGGGCGTTGAGGCTGTCTGGTAGAACTCGATGGCCGCTTCTATGCCGCCGCCGGAGACTTTGAGATGCGTCTTGGCCATGCGCCGGTCGTTGCCGGCACGTTCGATGGGAATAGCGACGCTTTCGTTTTCACAAAAGGCCTGGATGGAAATGCGCGGAATCGGCCGCACATTTTCCAGCATGATCGGCGCGCGCTGTTCGGCAATTTCGCTGCCATTGTCCGGTTCGAAGGCGATATTTGTCATGGTTCGCCCTCTTAGTAATTTGCCTGTTCGCTGCGGGGTTCTTGCCAATTATCCGTCTGCGCAGTCGACATTTTCGTGTAGCCCTGATCGCCATTGAGGCGTTCCGTCGTGCGGTCGGAATCGATTGGAGAGGAAGCGCGCGGCC
Organism: Ochrobactrum soli; assembly: GCF_003664555.1. Taxonomy (NCBI): domain Bacteria; kingdom Pseudomonadati; phylum Pseudomonadota; class Alphaproteobacteria; order Hyphomicrobiales; family Brucellaceae; genus Ochrobactrum; species Ochrobactrum soli. Next base: position 326,865 of record NZ_RCHH01000003.1, read on the forward strand.
CCAGAAGATCGGCTGGATTGGCGACTTGAGCTGCGAGATTGTTTTGCATCGAGCAGCCGAAATTGGCGTAATGCTTGTTTTCCGGCGTGGTCGCAATATCGTCCGGCCAGCGACCGCAAGGCGTCGTGCCAGCCGTCATCGCATAATAGCTGATGCGGATCGGCGCTGCGGCATCCGGTGATGGAACGGGATAGTTTTCAATGGCGATATTGGTCTGCTTGATGCCACCCTTGCGCAGCGCTGCGGAGATTTCGGTGCTCAGGCGATAGGCGGCAGCCTGATTGGCTGCACCAGCTGGAACCAGCACATAGACCATGCCCGATCCGTTATAGCGATAGTTGGCGACGGCCTTCTGAACGATGCCGCGCTGCATGGTGTTAAGCCGGCTATCGGCGCTGCCGACCGGAATGTCGGTCACCTGTTCGCGCTCGGCAATCGTGATGGGATGATTGGTGCGGTAATCGTCAGGCAATGCGCCGACGGTCACGTGCTGCCGGTTGGCGCAACCTGCCAGAAGCGCGACCGACAGAACCAGCATCGCCGACTTGATGGAAACCTTTTTGCCCCGGATTGTCATTCCCGTTTCCCCGCTCATTTGTAGATATACCCGACAACGCCGTTGTAACGGCCGGGCGGCAGCTTGGTCTCCATCGTCCCGTAAACGCGGTTGACCTTGCCGAGAATGTAACCGGCGCCATCGCTGGCCGGATTAAGATTGTCGTCGGGGCGCGCAAGCTGCTGCCGCGCCACCGGGCGAGCGAGATAAGGCGTCACAATGACGACCAGTTCGGATTCGTTGCGGATGAAGTCCTTGCTGCGGAACAGCGCGCCGAGGACGGGAATCTTGGTAAGACCCGGAAAGCCGGAAACCGACTGGCGCACTTCATCGCGGATAAGGCCGCCGATCATCATCGAGCCGCCGGATGGCAATTCCACCGTGGTGTCCGCCACGCGCTTGCGCAGCGAAAGCAGGCTCGCGCCCACGCCCTCGGCTTTGTTGGTCGTACCGGAGCCTTCGGTGGTCGGTTCCGACACCGAAGTTCTGATCTTGAGGCTTATCCGCCCCGGTCCCAGCACCACCGGCATGAATTCCAGCCCGATGCCATATTCGATCTTGGCCAGCTGGTTGGTGCGCTTGCCATCATCGTCATAGGTGACGCTGTTGATGACATTATATTCGCCGCCGACATTGAAGGCGGCCTTTTCGCCGGAAATGGCGGTTAGTGTCGGTTCGGCGAGCGTCTTCATGACACCAGCCGTTTCCATCGCGCGCAGATAGGCCGAGAAATTGCTGGTCGCGAGACCAAAGCCGGTATCGGAAAGATTATTGCCGATCGCGCCAGCGATGCTTTCCGAAATGCCCGCATAGGAAATGCCGTTGCTGGTTCCGCTGCCCGTCATATTGACGCCGAGCTGCTTCATGACGGTGCGGCTGACTTCGGCCACCGTCACCTTCAGCGTGACCTGATCTTCCCCAACGATGGTGAGCATATTGACCACTTTACTGGTGCGCCGCCCTGCATCGGGATTGTCGATTGCTACTCCGCCGCCATCGGTCGGGGCCGAAGCGGTCGTCGAATACTGGCCCGTCGTGGCTTCACCACCGGTTACGAAAAGGCTTGCAAGCTTTGCGGCCTGCGCCGAATCCTGTGGCGTCTGAACCGTGCCGGTCAAAACGACGTTGTCGTTGATCAGTTCAACCCGGATATCGGAACCTGGAACGAGACGTTTCAATTGCGTCGAAAGGCTGCTGACATCGCGCTCGATTTCAACATCGATGGAGGCGATCTGTTCGCCATTCGGGCCGAAGACAAAGATATTCGTCTGCCCGACCTGCTTGCCGAACAGATAGATGCGGCGCGATGTGCGCGTGACCGCATCCGCGATGGATGGATTGGAGACGAGAACGTCATAGGCGTCCTGCGGCAGGTCCAGCACAAGCGATTTGTTGAGACCAAGCGCGATGCGCTGGGCGCGGCCCTGTGCGCCGACCTTGACGACGCCACCCGCTGCCATGGCAGGCGCTTCGAAGAAAGGCTGGGCGCAAAGTGCCAGGCTTGCGGCAATGAGGGCGGATTTGGCAAAATACGGGCGCACGCGTTTTCCCTGTTTCATGAGCGCGGTCCTACTTCTGTAATGCTGCCGGACTTGATGACCTTGACGGTTCCGCTGCGCGTCGGCGAGGAAACCAGATAGTCGGCCTGCTTGATGTCCTTGTCTTCCGCATCGTGCATGGAGCGAAGGGACAGGGTCAACCGGTCGGCCATCTGCTGGGCGACGGTGATGATTTCCGCCTGATCGGGCGTCAGTTCCAGTGTCGCGGTCTGGCCGACCATGACCTTGCGGCCCTGTTCGTCTTCCTGAATGGTCTGGTCGATGGCGAGGATACGCACATTTTGCAGCACGGTTTCGGTCGTGAAAGGCGCGATGGAGGTGCTGGTTGCATTGTCCGGCTTGCGACGGGTCATGATGACATCGACAAAATCATTGGGCAGGATGAAACCGCCCGCCGAGCTTTCGGCATTGATCTGGGTCGCAACCGCGCGCATGCCGGGCGGCAGGATCGAGGAGAGGAAGCTCTGTCCGGGGCCGATCAGCTTCACCTTGCGAATGGGTTCGCCGGGGAAAAGTTGCAGCCTGACGGTTGCGCCATTGAGCTGATTGATCGCATCGGGTTCGCTGGACCGGGTGATATAGCCGTCGGATATCGCTTCGGCAGGCCATGACTGCCAGCGCATTTGCGAGGTCAGTTCAGCACCGACACCGAGGTTTTCCGTGGCGACCAGCACTTCTTCCAGCTGGATCTGTGGGGTTTCGGACGCAACCACGACCGGCGCTGGCGGCGGTGCCGCCAGATTCATGGCGATATAGCCCGCACCGCCAGCAGCGATGACGGCTACCCCAAGAATGAGCAGACGAGCTGATTTCATGATGCGCCCCGTGCAAGTCCCCACGTCCGAACGACGTGTTCCAAAATTGCACTGGCAATCGTGTAATTATGGTTAATATAATCTTATTCGTATTAAGAAATATAAGTTCCGCAGGGCAATTTCGTGCTGGCCGTTACGCGGGAGCGAACAAAATCGACTGCATGGTCTGGCCAACGGGTGAGAGCGGGAAGCTCCACAAACCGGCAGCACCCAAAGCGATACCGTAGGGAATCCCGACATCCTTGTGCGACAGCCGTTCCAAAAAGGCATAGCGATCCGCATGCGCCGGGCGCGGCATCAGGCGGTAAAGAATGATGAGAAGCGTGAGGGCGCCGCCAATCAGCGAAAACTTGATGACATAATCCACCAGCCCCGGATTGAAGCCGAACCACAATGTGGTTGCTGCAATCATTTTTGCATCGCCGCCGCCCATGGTGCGCAGGCAGAAGAGCAGGAAAGTGATGCAAAGCATCAGCCCGCCTGCCAGCAGATGCCAGCCGTAATCGGCAAGGGCAAGACCGGAAAACGGTGCAAGGATGATGAAACCGGCGGCGAGCCCAATCGAAACCCGGTTGCGAATGGTCATCGACAGAAGATCGGTGACCATGGCCGTGACCATCGCCGCCACGAATATCGCCGTCATCAGCGCCGCTATGACCATCGAATCCCCCGATCCCTTCAATAAGTGTTATTGGCCGTTGGTCGCGTTCTGAAAGCTCGTGGCAACGCTGTCGAATTTTTCGCCGACGCTGCCGGCCATGAGCGCCACGCCGCTGACGATCGCAATCGAAACCAGCGTGCCGATCAGCGCATATTCAATCGCTGTGGAACCGGCCCGGTTCTTCAAAAAACGCGTCATCAATGTCGGCATTGTACGCTCCTTCACCTCTCCGAAGACGGCTGCCCCATCATGGCCGTCGCTCTGTTCGGATGGCTGAAAGATAATCGACACGCATTGTTGGGCCCTTAATAATCAGGGTTAATGAAGCGTTTCCTGTCGATTGGCTCGCCGCTCTCGCATGCTAGTGGATTGAATTTGACGTTTGAATCCCGGCTGACACATACGCTGTTTCAAACGTCAAATTCGAAAAATCCACTAGATACATATAGTTGCTAGTGGTCTTTTTGATTCCAACATTTGCTCAGCGCGTGAACCGAGGGAGCAAATGTTGGAATCAGACCACTAGGCGGGCGTGGCGGACGGCTTAATGCTTCCTTCACCAATCCTCTTCATTATTTGCTAGGCATATTACGGGGGTCGTAGAGTGGCGCATCGGTTTTTCTCTTCGGAAAAGTTGCGGAAGGCATCTGCTTTGGCCGCAATGATGCTGGTTTCAGCAGGGCTTCAGGCTGCGCAGGCGGAAGAATATATCAAGCTGGAAACCAGTCAGGCGCGCATCCTTCGTCTGGCCCGACCCGCCGACACGGTAGTGATCGGCAATCCCGCCATTGCGGATGCAGTGGTGCAGGATTCCCAGACCATCGTGCTGACCGGCAAGGATTTTGGCGTTACCAATATCGTTGTCATGGATAAGAACGGCGAGCCGATCATCGACCGGGAACTCGTCGTTTCCAGCAATGCGCGCGGCACCATGCGCGTTTATCGCCAGGCAGAGGTGCAGACGCTGTCCTGCACACCCTATTGCGAAAAGGCGTCCACCAAGACCGGCGACGATAAATAACACCCCTCTCTAAAATCCGGCCTGCGCCGTTAATACTCTTTCAGGTTGTCCTGATGTAATCATGCGCCATTGTTTGAACCGGCGGGTTTGGGTGGGGCATGGCATTCATGGATTTCCGTCAAAGGCGCGGAGAAGGACGGCTGCGGTTGCAGGCCGCCGTCCGTCAGTTGCGGCTGTTCGGTCGGGCGCGAGACGGCGTCACGGCCATTGAATTCACGCTCCTGATCATCCCGTTTCTCCTCATCGTCTTTTCGATCATTGAAACAGGCATGAATTTCACCGCCCGACAGGTGTTGTGGAACGCCACGCAGAACGTGGCGCGCCAGATCCAGACCGGGCAGGTCCGGGGAAGCGATCTCACGCAGACCAGAATCCAGACCATGCTTTGCGATCAGATCCAGTTCATGGTGAAAACCGGTTGCGAGGGGTTGTCATTCAATCTCGGAACATATTCCGGCTTTGCCTCGGTCCCGAACCGCGACATTCTGACGGACAAAGGTTATCTGTCGCGCACCGGCATCACCGGCACCAACGGCACCTCGACCATCAACCAGCTCAATGTGCTTTATCGCTGGCCGGTTCTGACCAACATTCTCTACATGACCGATAGCGCCGATGCTGAGAGCGGCACTATGCCGTTATTCTCCACGCTGACATGGCAAAACGAGCCGTTTCCAAACTGACGACGAATATCGGGTTGTGGCCCGGACTGGACCTATATCGCCATGCGAACAGCATTATCCCGGTTGTTGAAAAGATTTTTCCGCGACAAGCGCGCGGTCGGCGCGGTTGAATTCGCGCTGATCGTCCCGGTTCTGCTCCTGATTTATCTGGGCTCCACCGATTTGGCCGATGGTCTCGACGTCAACAAGAAGGTGTCGCGGTCCGCGAGTGGCCTTGCCGATCTGGTCACGCGCCAGATATCCGTCAAAGCCACGGATATCGACGATATGTTCGCCATCGGCAGCACGTCGCTTTTGCCCTATCGCCGGACAAGCCCGAAGATCAGGGTGACAGCCATCAAGGTCACCAAGGCGCAGTCGTCCAGCACCTATTCCGTGACTGTTGACTGGTCGCGCGCCAATGTCGCAAATTTCGCGGCGCTGGCTGGCAGCAAGACCGATCTTCCCGAGGCGCTGGTCGCAAGCGATGCCTATTTCATCAAGGTCGACGTCGAACTGGACTACAGGCCGCTGAACTCCTGGATATCGACCAGCATACCGATGAGCGAGACCTATTACCTCGCGCCGCGCTATACCAACACCATTCCCTGCAGCGGTTGCTGAACCCGTGTCTTGGCTCTACCCCTTGCACTACAGTTGCAAATTCGTCAGGCCGCGGCGAAACGAGTGATTTTCGAGCACCGGAGCGGAGCGTACTTAAGGGTACGTGAGCACCGGAGCGCAGGAAATTGCTCGTTGCAGACCGGCATCACGAAGAATGCAACTGTAGTGCTTGGCAATGCGGATAAAACCCAACATATAGAAGGAAAGGCCAAACCGCCCCCTTCAGGATTTGTTTTCATGCCAGAATTGCCCGAGGTAGAAACCGTTCGCCGCGGCTTGCAACCCTTCATGGAAGGCGCAACCATCGAAAAGGTCGATCAGAACAGACCCGATCTCCGCTTTCCATTCCCGGAGCATTTTGTCGAGCGTCTGACCGGTCATCGTATCGAGGCGCTCGGTCGCCGTGCGAAATATCTCACGCTTCACCTCGATGACGGCCTGTCCGTCATCAGCCATCTTGGCATGTCCGGCTCGTTTCGCATCGAGGCCGACGATGATGCCGATACGCCCGGTGCCTTCCATCATGAGCGTTCGAAGAACAGCGCCCATGACCATGTGGTGTTTCACCTGTTGCGGTCGGGCGGTTCGGGCGCGCGCATCATCTATAATGATCCGCGCCGTTTCGGCTTCATGCTGTTTGCGGAAAAAGGCGCGCTCGATACGCATCCGTTTCTGAGCGGCCTCGGGATCGAACCGACCGGCAATCTTCTGTCGGGGGCGGTACTGGCGGAGTTGTTCCAGGGACGGCGCACGCCGCTCAAGGCAGCGCTGCTCGATCAGCGGCTGATCGCCGGTCTCGGCAATATCTATGTCTGCGAGGCGCTGTGGCGTTCCGGCCTGTCGCCCATGCGGGCAGCCGGGGCCGTGGCGGACGATGCAGCACTTATGGAGCGTCTGGCGAGCGATATCCGCACAGTGATTGCGGAGGCGATTGCTGCGGGCGGATCGAGCCTGAAGGATTATATTCAGGCCGATGGCGCACTCGGCTATTTCCAGCATTCCTTCTCGGTCTATGGGCGGGAAGGGGAGCCGTGTCGCAATCCCGCCTGCAATGGCGTGGTCGAGCGTGCGGTTCAGGCGGGACGTTCGACTTTTTTCTGTGCCTCGTGCCAGACATAAGACCTTGCCAAACGGGGATGGCCGGTTCACCTTGCCGCCCGGAAATTGAAGCTGTCATGGTATCGGCCTTATAGGGGCCTGAACCGGACGGCGATGCCTGATGAAGGAGGAGCAGAATTCCATGGCTTATGAAACGATCATCGTCGAGACGCGCGGCAATGTCGGGCTTATCCGCCTCAATCGCCCGCAAGCGCTCAATGCGCTCAATCGGGGAGTGCTCGATGATTTGACGGATGCGCTCTCGGCTTTCGACGCCGATGACAAGATTGGCGCCGTGGTGTTGACCGGTTCCGAAAAAGCCTTCGCGGCGGGTGCCGACATCAAGGAAATGCAGTCGATCGATTTCGTCGATGCCTATCTGCAGGATATGTTCGCCGACTGGCAGAAGGTGGACCGCGTGCGCAAGCCGATCATCGCCGCCGTTTCCGGCTATGCGCTGGGTGGCGGGTGCGAGCTGGCCATGATGTGCGACTTCATCATCGCGGGCAGCAATGCCAAGTTCGGCCAGCCGGAAATTACGCTGGGCGTAATTCCTGGCATGGGCGGCTCGCAGCGCCTGACCCGTTTTGTCGGCAAGTCCAAGGCCATGGATATGTGCCTGACGGGCCGCATGATGGATGCAGCGGAAGCCGAGCGTTCGGGTCTCGTTTCGCGGGTCGTTGAGCCGGAAGTCTTGCTGGAAGAAGCGCTGAAGGCAGCCGAGCGCATCGCCTCCTTCTCGCGTCCGTCCGTGCTGATGGCCAAGGAAGCCGTCAATCGCAGCTACGAATTGACCTTGAACGAAGGACTGCGCTATGAGCGCCGCCTGTTCCATTCGCTTTTTGCGACGGAAGACCAGAAGGAAGGCATGGCCGCTTTCATCGACAAGCGCACGCCAAGCTTCAAGAATCGATAAGACTGACAGCACATCGGGCAGCCATTACCGTTGCCCGATGCGGTATGATGGCCCCTTGTAAGGGCCGAAAAGCCCGCGCGCAGGCGCAAATCCGGCTTTTTGATTGGCGGTTGAGGCAGAATCCTCGTTGACGTGAGGGCAAAGCTGATCTATAAGCCCGCCCACGGATCGGCGGCCTTCCCGGGATTTCTAGGGATTTCGGCTGCCCTAGAGGTTTTGTGCCCGGCGGTTTAAGCCCCTGGCTAGCTGACAGAAAAAGAGAGGCATTTATGGCCAATACTCCTTCGGCCAAGAAGGCAGTGCGCAAGATCGCTGCCCGCACCGAAATCAACAAGTCGCGCCGCTCGCGCGTTCGCACTTTCATCCGCAGGCTGGAAGACGCTCTGCTGAGCGGCGACAAGCAGGCTGCGGAAGTCGCATTCAAGGCTGCTGAGCCTGAACTGATGCGCGCAGCCTCCAAGGGCGTCGTGCACAAGAACACTGCTGCTCGCAAGGTGTCTCGTCTTGCCAAGCGCGTGAAGGCACTCAACGCCTAATTGCCGCCTATTTTTATATGTAAATTTCGAAACCCGGCTCATTGTTAGCCGGGTTTTCTTTTTTTCAGGTTTCTGCCAAAAGACTGCGCAAGGAGAGGTCGCCATTTTTTCGCAGTTTTTTCAATGTGAAAAGGCCAGTTTCCGAGGTTTCCAAAAGCAATGATTGGGTAATTTTCAATTGTAATTTCAATCATTTGCGGAGATTCCAACGGAGTTATCCACAGGGGGTTGGCGGGACTCGGAAGGCCGTTTGAGTCAAGCAGAATTTTAAAATTTATTTTTCAGGCGGAACAGATCAGGACCATCTAATTTGACCATGTGGAAAATGCCTTGAATCCAAAGGTGTTAATTCGCTGGCGTCCGATTCCCTGTCTGTCGCACGGCCCTATGCAAGGGGTTTTATGAAAAAAAACTGGCAATCTCAGGCTTGCTCTTTGCGCCGGCCCTTCGCTAAAGTCAGCTCATCAAGAGGGGTGGGCCACCGGCCCGGAGTTAGCGCTTATTGCTGTCGAATGTCAGCGTGGATGTTCAATCCGCGGGCGCTATTTTCTGGTCTCCAAGGTCCTCTTTCTTTCAGGCGATTGCTTATCATTCAATGACCGGGCCATTAACTGGCCATTAACCGGAAAGTCGTTTTGGACAGATGGCGGGCAATTGAGTGGTTGTCGTGGAAGGGGTTCCGGGCAATCAGCCTTCGGTGAACAGTTGTATGAGTCGTGCGCGGGTAACCGGAAAGGAGTATTTCGGTTTGGGACCTGTTGGGTTCGATTGAGTTTGTGTTTGGCCCGGATGTTTGCGGGTCTGAGTGTATGAATGAGTACCGCCGACGTTGAAGGACGACAGATCCGGAACGACGAGCTGGAAAAAATGACAAGCGCCGGAAAATGGCGCGTACGAATGTGAAGGCAGGCGAGCGATGGCAATGACGAGCGGCAAGGCGACGGCAACGATGGGTGATGATGCACATGCGAACCGTATCCATGGATCTTCTGCTACCGGCAATGACAAGAGCCTGACGAACGTGGACGCTGCGGTTAGCGAAGAGGCTTTCGAGCGCCTGACGGCAAAGCTGAAAGCCCGCGTGGGCAGCGAAATCTATTCGAGCTGGTTTGGCCGGTTGAAACTTGACGATATTTCCAAGAGCATTGTGCGTCTGTCGGTTCCGACCGCTTTTCTGCGCTCCTGGATCAACAATCATTATTCCGAACTCCTGACCGAACTCTGGCAGGAAGAAAACGCGCAGATCCTGAAGGTCGAAGTCGTGGTGCGCGGCATGAACCGTGTGGTTCGCAGCGCCGCTCCCGCAGAAACGGCAGAATCGGCTGAAACCAAGCCGGTCGTGGCGCCGCGCGAAAAGATGATGTTCCCGGTCGGCCAGTCCTTTGCCGGTCAGCATATCGGCGACAAGCGCGGCTCCGCCGTGGTCGCAGAATCGGCTGCCGCTTCGGGCTCGATTCTCGGTTCGCCGCTTGATCCGCGCTACACCTTCGACAGCTTCGTCGATGGCGCATCGAATCGCGTGGCGCTTGCTGCCGCCCGCACCATTGCGGAAGCCGGTTCCAGCGCCGTGCGCTTCAACCCGCTTTTCATCCATGCCTCGGTCGGTCTCGGCAAGACGCATCTTCTCCAGGCCATTGCAGCGGCAGCGTTGCAGCGTCAGGAAAAGGCCCGCGTCGTTTATCTGACAGCTGAATATTTCATGTGGCGCTTTGCGACCGCGATCCGTGACAACAATGCGCTTTCCTTCAAGGAGCAGCTGCGCGACATCGACCTTCTGGTCATCGACGACATGCAGTTCCTGCAGGGCAAGTCCATTCAGCACGAGTTCTGCCATCTCCTGAACACGCTGCTCGACAGCGCCAAGCAGGTCGTGGTTGCCGCTGATCGTGCACCGTCGGAACTGGAATCGCTCGACGTTCGCGTCCGTTCGCGTCTGCAGGGCGGCGTCGCGCTTGAAGTGGCCGCACCGGATTACGACATGCGCGTTGAAATGCTGCGCCGTCGTCTGAACACGGCACAGGTCGAAGATCCGAGCCTCAACATTGGCGACGAGATTCTCTCGCATGTTGCCCGCACCGTCACCGGATCGGGTCGCGAGCTGGAAGGTGCTTTCAACCAGCTTCTGTTCCGCCAGTCTTTCGAGCCTAATCTGTCGATCGACCGCGTGGATGAGCTGCTGGGTCACTTGACCCGCGCAGGTGAACCGAAGCGCATCCGCATCGAGGAGATCCAGCGCATCGTGGCGCGCCATTACAATGTTTCGAAGCAGGATCTGCTCTCGAATCGTCGTACCCGCACCATCGTGAAGCCGCGTCAGGTGGCGATGTATCTCGCCAAGATGATGACGCCGCGCTCGCTGCCGGAAATTGGCCGCCGCTTTGGCGGACGCGATCACACCACCGTGCTGCACGCTGTGCGCAAGATCGAAGATCTGGTGGGTGCCGACACCAAGCTGGCACAGGAACTGGAGCTTCTGAAGCGCCTCATCAACGATCAGGCGGCTTGATTAACACGACAGTTGCAAATTCGTCAGGCCATGGCGAAACGGGTGATTTTCGAGCAACGGAGCGGAGCGTACTTAAAGGTACGTGAGCACCGGAGCGCAGGAAATTGCTCGTTGCAGCCCGGCCTCACGAAGAATGCAACGGTCGTGTTGGAGAGCTTCCCCGCTATCAACCGCGGTTATCAACAAAAAGCCCGGGCCCTGTCGCATTACGGCACGGCGCGGGCTTGCTTTTCTCCTTAAAAATCTGCCACTTTAACGGACCTTTCTGGCGCCTCTGGCGCCGTACCGACGAGGGCCGCTGCCCGTCAGATGCAAGCGCCCTGGTCCCAGCGAGCGAGTGCGTTTGAACATGCGTGTTACCCTAGAGCGATCGAACCTTCTCAAATCTCTCAACCACGTCCACCGCGTCGTGGAGCGTCGCAACACGATTCCGATTCTGTCGAACGTGCTTTTGCAGGCCGAAGGCGCAAGCCTTGCCCTCAAGGCGACCGATCTCGACCTCGAAGTGAATGAAGCAACCGCCGCCATGGTCGAGCAGGCGGGTGCGACGACCGTTCCGGCACACCTTCTCTACGACATTGTGCGCAAGCTTCCCGATGGCGCGGAAGTCATGCTGTCGACTAATCCGGATGGCGGTTCCATGTCGGTCATTTCCGGCAAGTCGTCCTTCCGTCTCCAGTGCCTGCCGCAGTCGGATTTCCCGGAACTGACAGCCGGGTCTTTCACCCATTCCTTCCGCATCGAAGCGCAGGCGCTGAAGCGCCTTATCGACCGCACCCAGTTTGCGATCTCGACGGAAGAAACCCGCTATTATCTGAACGGCATCTACTTCCATGCCATTGAAAGCGACGGCGCTCTGAAGCTGCGCGCCGTGGCGACCGACGGTCACCGTTTGGCGCGTGCCGAACTGGAAGCGCCATCGGGCACGGAAGGCATGCCGGGCATTATCATCCCGCGCAAGACGGTTGCCGAACTGCAAAAGCTGGTTGACGCTCCGGATGTGGTGGCGACAGTGGAACTGTCGGATGCCAAGATCCGCTTCACGGTCGGCTCGGTGGTGCTTACTTCCAAGCTCATCGACGGCACCTTCCCGGATTACCAGCGCGTCATTCCTTCCGGCAATGACAAGAAGCTCACCATCGGACGCCAGGAATTCGCCGCTTCGGTGGACCGCGTTTCGACCATTTCGAGCGAGCGTGGCCGTGCGGTCAAGCTTTCCATCGCCGATGGCCAGTTGACGCTGACGGTCAATAATCCCGATTCGGGCAGCGCTACGGATGAGCTGGCAGCGGATTATGATTCCGATCCACTGGATATCGGCTTCAACTCCAAATATCTGCTGGACATCACCAGCCAGCTTTCCGGCTCGGATGCTGTCTTCATGCTGGCTGATGCCGGTTCGCCTACACTGGTGCGCGACACCGGCGACGAAGATGTGCTGTATGTCCTGATGCCGATGCGCGTCTAAGAGCTATCGATCTTCAGGCTCTGGCGGCCTGCAAATGGCGTGATATTTCGCTTCCGGTGCTCACGTGGCATTTTTCGTCGCATAATCTTGACCCGAAAGTTTGCAACTTTTCGGGATTATGCGGTGAAGTACACTCCGCTCCGGTTTTCAAATCCCACCATTTTCGGCTCGCCATAACCAAAATCTCGACAGCCACGGCATCTTGCTGGAAGAGGCCTCTTAAAGAACCCGATTGTGGATATAAAAGACGATATAACGAGCCGCCCTGACCGGGTTTCGGTCCGGCGGCTTAAATTGACTGATTTCCGCAATTATGCGGAACTCTCGCTGCCGCTTGGTCCCGGCCATGTGGTGCTGACGGGCGAGAACGGTTCGGGCAAGACCAATCTCATCGAAGCACTTTCCTTTCTGTCGCCGGGGCGCGGCCTTCGCCGGGCCTCCTATGACGATGTGGCGCGAACGGTCGCGCCTGATGGCTTTGCCATCCATGCGACGCTCGACTGTATGATTTACGGCGAAGCAGAAATCGGCACCGGAACTGCGGGCGGCGGAGAAGGCGGGCGCAAGGTTCGCATCAACGGCGTTGCGGCCTCTGGCGACGAGCTGCTCGATTATGCCCGCATTCTTTGGGTCGTTCCTTCCATGGACGGGCTTTTCACCGGTGGCGCGTCAGACCGGCGGCGTTTTCTCGACCGCATGGTGCTCGCCATCGATACCGCGCACGGCAAGCGTGTGCTCGATTATGAGAAGGCCATGCGCAGCCGTAACCGGCTTTTGAACGAAGGCAATAATGACGACCGGTGGCTCGACGCCATTGAAAGTCAGATGGCGGAGCTTGGCACCGCCATTGCCGCAGCGCGGGCGGAAGCCATGCGGCTGATTGCAGCCATGATCGAACGGTTGCCGGCAGAAGGTCCTTTCCCGAAGGCGGATTGCTTTCTGGAAGGTTCGCTGGAACAGCGGATCGGCGTTGAGGCGGCGCTCGATCTGGAAGAGGATTTCCGCCGCAACTTGCGTGACGGGCGTATCCGGGATCGAGCGGCTGGCCGCACGCTGGACGGGCCGCACCGCACCGACCTCATCGTGCAGCATCGGCCGAAGGCGATGCCTGCCGCCCTTTGTTCGACCGGGGAGCAGAAGGCATTGCTGATCGGTCTTATCCTCGCCCATGCGCGCCTGACCGGCGAATTATCCGGCATGGCCCCGATTCTCCTTCTGGACGAAATCGCCGCGCATCTCGATTCAGGTCGTCGTGCCGCCTTGTTCGGCATTCTCGATGATCTCGGCGGACAGGCCTTCATGACCGGAACCGACAGGGCGCTGTTCGATACGCTTGGCGGCGATGCGCAGTTTTTCAGTGTCGCAGGCGGCGTCCTCACCAAGAGCTAAAATATCCGCTGACAGCATCGTCGCGGCGGCTTATGTTGTGACCATCATGAATGCACCATCCAGACCATTTTCGTCCGAAGAGCTTGAACGCTATGCGCGCCATATCGTGCTGCCGGAAGTCGGCGGTCCCGGCCAGCAGAAGCTGAAGGCGGCCCGCGTGCTGGTCGTCGGCGCTGGCGGTCTCGGCGCGCCCGTGCTGCAATATCTGGCGGCAGCGGGCATAGGAACGCTTGGCATCGTCGATGACGACACGGTTTCGCTGTCCAACCTGCAGCGTCAGGTCATCCACGACACGGAAAGCGTCGGGCAGCAAAAGGTCGAGAGCGCGCGAAGCGCCATTACGCGCATCAATCCGCATGTGGCGGTCGAAGGCCACGCCCTGCGTCTCAGTGCGGACAATGCCGAAGCGCTCATTGCCGCTTACGATGTGATCGTCGACGGTTCCGATAATTTCACGACACGCTATGTGCTGGCGGATACGGCAGCCAAGGTCGGGCGCCCGCTGGTGACAGGCGCGATGGGCCGTTTCGATGGAACCGTGACGGTCCTGATGCCCTATCTGACGGGGCCAGATGGCGCGCCACATCCCTCCTATCGCGATCTCTTCCCGGAAGCACCGCCGCCGGGAACCGTCCCAACCTGCGCGGAAGCGGGCGTGCTGGGCGTGTTGCCGGGCGTGATCGGCAGCTTGCAGGCGATGGAGGTCATCAAGCTCGTCATCGGCATCGGCGAGCCGCTGGTCGGTCGCCTGTTGCTCTATAATGCGCTGAATGTCCGCTTCGAGACCATTCGCTACAAGGCGCGCACGCCCAAATGACCACGCCCCGTATCGTACCCATCACTCAGGATTTCGCCCGCTGGGACGAGCTTCTGAAACTCATCCGCGACAGCTTTGCCTATATGGACGGCGTGATCGATCCGCCGTCTTCCGCGCATCTTCTGACCGCGGAAGGGCTGAAACAAAAGGCCAGCGATGAAATCGGCTTTGTCGCCCTGATCGGCGAAGAACTGGTAGGCTGCGTTTTCATCAAAGAAGGAAGCGACAGCTTTTATCTCGGCAAGCTGGCCGTTGCGCCTGCTTTCGAGGGGCAAGGGATCGCGCGCGCCCTTATGCATTGTGTGGAGGCCGAAACTATCGCGACGGGCAAGCCGGCGATTGAATTGCAGGTGCGTATCGAACTGACGCGCAACCGGGCAGTGTTTGAAAAGCTCGGTTATTGCAAGATCGCGGAAACGGCGCATCCCGGCTATACGCGCACGACCTCCATCACCATGCGCAAGGAAATCGTGCAGGGATAGGCGGTGAGATGACCGGCAGCCGGTAGCTGCCGATCAAGCCGAATATCAACATCAATACTGCGTGTTGCGGTCGACGATATGCTCCAGCGTGCCATTGCGCTCGAAAGCTTCGATCTGCCGGATGATCTGCGGCACCAGCGCGGTCGCTGACGAGCTTGCGGCGGCGTGCGGGGTGATCGTCACGCGCGGATGATCCCAGAGCGCGCTGGTGGCCGGCAGCGGTTCCTGATTGAACACATCGAGCGTTGCTGCCGAAAGCAGCCCACGGTCGAGCGCGGCCAGAATATCAGCCTCGTTCTGCAAGCCGCCGCGTCCGGCATTGATCAATACCGGCGCGCCGAACGGTCCGTCGCTTTTCAACTGCGCGAACATCGACATGGACAGGATGCCCTTGGTGTCCGGCGTCAGCGGCAGCAAGCAGACGAAAATATCGGCGGTCTTGAGGAAAGCGCCAAAGCCGTCGCGACCGTGATAGGTTTTGACGCCCTTGATTTCCTGAGGGCGGCGGCTCCATCCGGTCACGTTAAAACCGAGCGCGGTCAGCTTTTCAGCCGCATCGCGACCCAGCACGCCAAGCCCCATAATGCCAACCGTCACCTCATGGGCGGCAGGCTGGCGGCGATCTTCGTGCCAGACATGGTTCTGCTGCTGCTTGCGATAGCGCGAGCCCAGACGGTGATGATCCAGCACCTGCCAGACCACATATTCGGTCATGCGCATGGTCAGATCGTCGGAGATGATGCGCACCAGCGGCACATCGGGAATGCGGTCATCGCGGAACACATGGTCCACGCCAGCGCCAAGCGAGAAGATGACTTTCAGATTGGGCAGATTGGCGAGCGAGCCGGGCTTCTGCTTCCATACGAGCGCGTATTTGACGGAAGGATCGGCCTCGGCGCGCTCGGTCACCACGGGGCGATCCGGCGCATTGTCCTTGAATGTCTTCAGCCAGATTTCCGGATCCCAATCGGTGATCGCCAGAAGAATATTGCCTTTGTCGTTGTTCGTGGTCATTGCCTCACTCCTCCCCAAGTGGTCCGATTCCGACATTTGCCTTCAATTGCCTTTAGCTCCGAGCAAATGTCGGAATCAAAGGACCACTTATCAATTCTGTATCTAGTGGAGTTTTGAATTTGACATTTGAACCTGCGTATCGGTCGGGCGGTGTCCAAATGTCAAATTCACTCCACTAGCGCCTCCATATGGAAGGCTGCCGCCATCAACGCCTTGGTATAGTCGGTCTTCGGATTGGCGAAGACGTCCTTCGCCGTACCATATTCAACCGCCTTGCCGTTGCGCATCACCAGCACATCATTGGCCAGTGCCCGCACCACTTTGAGATCGTGGCTTATGAAAAGATAGGCGAGATCATGCTTCTTCTGCAATCCACGCAAAAGATCGACCACTTGCGCCTGCACGCTCATGTCGAGCGCCGAGGTCGGCTCATCCAGCATCACGAACCGCGGGTTCAGCACCATGGCGCGCGCAATGGCGATGCGCTGGCGCTGGCCGCCGGAAAATTCATGCGGATAGCGGAAGCGGGTTTCGGGATCGAGGTTCACTTCCTGAAGTGCCGAGACGACACGCGCATCGCGGTCGTCTGCCGAGAGTTTCGGCTCATGCACCAGCAGACCTTCGGCGATGATGTCCGCAATGGTCATGCGCGGTGAGAGCGAGCCGAACGGGTCCTGAAACACGATCTGCATTTCACGACGCAGCGGACGCATGTCCTTGAAGCTGAATTTCGCGATATCGCGCCCTTCAAAGTGGATATCGCCTTTTGATGAAATCATGCGCGAAAGGGCAAGGCCGAGCGTAGTCTTGCCAGAGCCCGATTCGCCGACGACACCGAGTGTCTGACCGGCGCGCAGATTGACATCGATACCGTCCACTGCCTTCACATGGTCGACGGTCTTGCGCATGAACCCCTTTTTGATCGGGAACCAGACACGGATATCCTTGCCTTCCATCACCGTTTTCGCTGCCGGATCGGCAGCGGGCGGCTCGCCCTTCGGTTCGGCGGCAAGCAGATGTTTTGTATAGGGATGCTGCGGATTGTCGAAAATTTCCGTTGTCGGTCCAGCCTCGACGATCTTGCCTTTGCTCATCACGCAGACCTTGTCGGCGATCTTGCGCACGATGCCGAGATCGTGGGTGATGAACAGCATCGACATGCCCTGCGCGGCCTTGAGTTCGGCCAGCAGCTTCAAAATCTGCGCCTGTACCGTCACATCAAGTGCGGTGGTGGGTTCATCGGCAATCAGCAGTTTCGGCTTGTTGGCCAGCGCCATGGCGATCATCACGCGCTGGCGTTGTCCGCCAGAAAGCTGATGAGGGAAGGCTGACAGGCGCTTCTCCGGCTCGCGAATACCCACTTCGTTCAAAAGCTCCAGCGTGCGTGCTCGTGCCTGGGCGTCGCCCATGCCCTGATGCACACGCAAAATTTCGCCGACCTGCCGCTCGACGCTGTGCAGCGGGTTGAGCGAGGTCATCGGCTCCTGAAAGATCATGGCAATGTCGTTGCCGCGCACGCGCCGCAATTCCGGCTCGGAGGCCTGCATCAAATCCTTGCCGTTGAAAAGGATTTCACCGGAAGGGTGGCTGGCCGCCGGATAGGGCAGAAGTTTCAGCACCGACAAAGCGGATACAGACTTGCCCGAGCCGGATTCGCCGACCAGTGCCACAGTTTCGCCTTCGGCAATGTCGAAGGACACGCGGTCGACGGAAATGCGTTCTTCGCCATTCTGGCGGAAGGCCACCGACAAGTCGCGGACGGACAGCAGGGTTTTATTGCCTGATTCGGACAGGGATCCGCTCATTGACCCACTCATTGAAATGCCTTTCGCGGATCGAATGCGTCGCGGGTCGCCTCGCCGATGAAGATCAGCAGCGACAGCATGACCGAGATGACCACGAAGCCGGTAATGCCGAGCCACGGCGCCTGAAGATTATTCTTGCCCTGCGCCAGAAGTTCGCCGAGCGAGGCCGAGCCGGGTGGCAGGCCGAAGCCGAGGAAGTCGAGCGAGGTCAGCGTGGTGATCGAGCCGTTGAGGATGAAGGGCAGAAAGGTCAGCGTCGCCACCATGGCATTGGGCAGAAGATGCCGCCACATGATGGTGCCGTTCTTCACGCCGAGCGCGCGCGCGGCATTCACATATTCAAAATTTCGGGCGCGCAGGAATTCAGCGCGCACCACGCCGACGAACGCCACCCATGAGAACAGCAGCATGATGCCGAGCAGCACCCAGAAGCCGGGCGGCAGGATCGCCGCTATGATCAGCAACAGATAAAGCACGGGGATCGACGACCAGATTTCGATGATGCGCTGGAAGATCAGATCGACCCAGCCGCCGAAATAGCCCTGAACCGCGCCTGCCGTCACGCCGATGATGGCCGAGAAGAAGGTGAGGATCAGGCCGAACAGCACCGAAATGCGGAAGCCATAAAGCGCGCGCGCAAAGACGTCGCGCGCCTGATCGTCGGTGCCTAGCAGGTTGAAATTGCCGAAACGGCAATTGGGATCGCTCACGCCTTGCGGATAGCGCTGGCAACGTTCCTCGGCGGAAAAGAGCCAGAAAGGCTTGGACGGCGCCGCTTCCGGGATTTCATTATTCACGGTGTTGTAGGAATAGCGGATCGGCGGCCAGATCGCCCAGCCATTATTGGCGATTTCTTCCTGGATCACCGGATCGCGATAGTCGGTCACCGCATAGAAGCCGCCGAATTTCTCTTCCGGATAATCGACAAAGACCGGCGCCAGCAACTCGCCCTTGTAGGAAACGAGAATGGGGCGATCATTGGCGATGAATTCCGAGCAAAGGGCGGCAATGAGCAGGAACAGAAAAACCCACAGCGACCAGTAACCGCGTTTGTTGGCCTTGAAATTCTGCCAGCGGCGACGGTTCAGCGGCGACAGCCATGGACGCTTTACGGGCTTGACGGTGGGGGTGAGGGCGGCATCGGTCATCACACGTCCCTCCGGTCGAAATCGATGCGCGGATCGATCCACGTATAGGTCAGATCGGACAGAAGCCCGACGAGCAGACCGATCAGCGAGAAGATGAAGAGATTGGCGAATACAACCGGATAATCACGGTTGATGACCGACTGGTAGCCGAGCAGGCCAAGACCGTCGAGCGAGAAGATGGTTTCAATCAAAAGCGAGCCGGTGAAGAAAGCCGAGATGAAAGCGCCCGGAAAACCGGCAATGACGATCAGCATGGCGTTGCGGAAGACATGGCGATAAAGCACCTGATTTTCGGTAAGGCCCTTGGCGCGCGCCGTCGTCACATATTGCTTGCGGATTTCCTCGAGAAACGAGTTTTTCGTCAAAAGTGTTGTGGTGGCGAAGGCCGAAAGCACCAGCGCCGTGACCGGCAGAACCATGTGCCAGAGATAGTCGCCGATCTTGCCCCAGAATGACATTTGCACGAAGTCGGGCGAGGTGAGGCCGCGCAGCGGGAACCAGTCGAAGAACGAGCCGCCCGCAAACAGCACGATCAGCAGGATGGCGAAGAGGAAGCTTGGAATGGCATAGCCGACAATGATGACCGCGCTGGTCCATGTATCGAAGCGCGTGCCTTCCTTGATTGCCTTGCGAATGCCAAGCGGGATCGAGATCATGTAGGACAGAAACGTCAGCCACAGGCCGAGCGAGATCGAAACCGGCATCTTTTCCTTGATCAGATCGATGACGCTGATGTCGCGGAAATAGCTGCGCCCAAAATCAAAACGCAGATAATTCCATAGCATCTGACCGAAACGTTCCAGTGGCGGCTTGTCGAAGCCAAACTGCTTTTCAAGATCGGCAATGAATTGGGGGTCGAGCCCCTGTGCGCCGCGATATTTCGAATTGACCGAGCCGCTATCGACCGCGCTCTGGCCGAAATCGCTGCCGCCACCGGAAAGGCGGTCCAGCGCGTCGCCGCCCTGACCGGAAAGCTGCGCGATCACGCGCTCGACCGGACCGCCGGGAGCGAATTGAACAACGGCGAAGGAAATAGCCATGATGCCGAAGATGGTCGGGATCATTAAGATCAAGCGGCGGAGGATGTAGGCGCCCATTAGCTTGGCTCTCGCGTTAGATCCGTGTTTCTCTTATGGCTTACCAACAACTTTTGCCTTTTCTTCTTCAATCCACCACAGCGTCTCGACCGGAAAGCCGTAATCGGGCTTCGGTTCCTTGAAACCGAACCGGTCCCAATAGGCGACGAGATGATTCGCTGTTGTCCAATTTGGAATCCAGTCGCGCCGGATACGCAAGTACCGATCCAGCACTCTGATGGTCGCGACAAGATCGTCGCGGGTCGACACTTTTCCGGCATCGTCGATCAGGGCGTCGATCAACGGGTCGGCTGTGCCGGGCAGATTATAGCTTCCGGGCGTCTTGGCCGCTTGCGAACCAAACATGCTGGAAAGCGATTCTGACGTCGGCGTCGCGCCAAACAGCATTGCAATGCCCACCATGTCGAACTGGAAATCCTGCATCCGCGCCTGATACTGGCTGGCATCCACCAGCCGCAAACTGGCATCGATACCGATGGCCCGCAGTTTCTGGATGAACGGATTGTAGACGCGCGTGAAGGCTTCCGAATCGCTGAGAATTTCCAGCGCGAATTTCGCGCCGTCCTTGTCGTGAAACTGCCCGTTGCGCCGCTCGAAACCGGCTTCTTCCATCAGTTTGACGGCTTTGCCGAATTGCGCGCGGTCCCGCCCTGTTCCATCCGAAACCGGCATGATGACGGCCTCGCCGAACACGGCATCGGGAAGCTTGCCGCGATAGCGTTCCAGCACTTTCGACTCATCCGGGGTGGGGAGGCCCCTGGCCTGAAAATC
The DNA here is from genome assembly GCF_003664555.1 of Ochrobactrum soli. Lineage (NCBI taxonomy): Bacteria > Pseudomonadati > Pseudomonadota > Alphaproteobacteria > Hyphomicrobiales > Brucellaceae > Ochrobactrum > Ochrobactrum soli. The sequence continues at coordinate 347,810 of NZ_RCHH01000003.1, forward strand.
CGACCCGTTGAAACTCGATTGCGAGCGCTCATAGGTGTCGAAGAAGAGGTTTTTGTTGGTCCACTCGAAATCAAAACAGAGGCTGATTGCCTCCCGCACGCGCGGGTCGCGGAAACGCTCGCGACGCTGGTTCAGCGCCCAGGCCTGCATCAGCGGGCTCTTCTCTTTCGGGAAGGTGCGCTTGATGATTTTCTTTTCCTGAATGGCCGGGAAGTCGTAGCCGGTAGCCCAGTTCTTGGACACGCTTTCGGAACGAAAATCGATATCGCCTTTCTTGAAGGCTTCGAATTCCGGCTGCCGGTCGCGGAAGAACTCGATGTGGATGCGGTCGAAATGGCTGGAACCGCGCCGCACTGGCAAATCCTTGGCCCAGTAGTCTTCGAAACGATCATATTCAATGAATTGACCGGCGGTGAAATTCCCCACCTTGTAAGCGCCCGAACCGAGCACCGGTTCCATCGTGGTCGCTTCGAAATCGCGATCCTTGAACCAGGTCTCCGACAGGATCGGCAGCACCACGGCGTCAAGGATGGCGTTGGGGCCGCGATCCGTCGCAAAACGCATGCGAATATCGTTCTTGCCCGTCAGTTCCACCTTTTCCAGCCCGGCGAGCGACTGACGTATGAGCGGGTGGCCCTTTTCCTTCAGCACCGTATAGGTGAACAGCACGTCTTTCGCCGTGATCGGTGATCCGTCATGGAACCGCGCTTCCTTGCGCAGCTTGAAGGTGCAGGCCCGACGATCTTTCGACAGCGTGACGCTTTCAGCGATAAGTCCGTAGACGGAATCCGGTTCATCGAGCGCCGGGACCATCAGGCTGTCATAGGTCAGCTCCATGCGCGGCGGCGCGTCGCCTTTGAAGGTAAAGGTGCTGAGCGTGTTGAAGGTCTGCGTGTTCTGGTTCCAGGTCCAGCTTGCTGGCGCAAACCTGAACGTGCCGCCTTTCGGCGCGTCTGGACTGGTGTAATCGAAATGGGTGAAATCGCTGCCATATTTCAGCTCGCCAAAGGCGGACAGGCCATGCAGGGACTTGCCGGTCGGCACCTCCGCAAAGGCGTTGGCAATGACAGCCTGACCCGGCAGGCAGGCCGCGATTGCGGCGCTGCCCGAAACACCCAGAAAATGGCGGCGGTTCATGCGAAGCATCGTCATTCTCCGCTTGTCCCTATTCGCTGCCGGTCTTCAGTTTGGCTTCCTTCGCGGAGTCGACCCACCATGAGAATGGATCGATGCCCAGATAATCCGGCTGCTTTTCCGGCATGCCGAACTTGTTCCAATAGGCCACATTGATGTGGTCGGAATACCATTGCGGGATCACGTAATAATTCCACAACAGCGCCCGGTCGAGCGCATGGCTTGCGGCCACCAGTTCCTCGCGATCCTTGGCATAGATCACGCGGTCGATCAGCGTGTCGATGGCCGGGTTCTTGATACCGGCATAGTTGCGGCTGCCTTTGAAATCTGCGGCCTTCGAGCCCCACATGTCGCGCTGCTCATTGCCGGGCGAGGCGGTCTGCGCGATGACCGAGGTGATGATATCATAGTCGAAATCATTGACCCGCGCCTGATATTGGGCGGTATCGACGATACGCACCGTGGCATTGATCCCGATCTTGCGCAGGCTCGCCGCAAACGGATTGTAGATGCGCTCGTCGGTCGGATCCTTGCCGAGAAATTCGATGGTGAACGGATTGCCATTCGCATCGACCAGCTTGTTGCCCTGCAATTTCCAACCCGCTTCCGCAAACAGCTTCAGAGCCGTTCGCAGATTATCGCGGGTGGCCTGCGGCGTGTCGTAAACAGGCAGCTTGAATTCCTTGGTCAGCGCATCTGCGGGGAGCGCATCCTTGACCGTTTCGAGAATGGCCTGCTCCGCCGGGGTCGGCGGGCCGCTCAGCTGCAATTCATTGCCAGCGAAATAGCTGTTGATGCGGTTATACTGATTAAAAAACAGCATGCGGTTCATGGATTCGAAGTCGAAAGCATAGGTCAGCGCTTGACGAACTTTCGGGTCCTTGAACTTGTCGCGCCGCGTATTCAGGAAATAGCCCTGCATGCGGCCGACGGCATTATACGGGAAGGACTTCTTGACGACGTCACCGCGCTCGACTGCCGGAAAATTATACTGTTCCGCCCAGCGCTGGGCGCGGTTTTCGTTACGATAATCATACTGGCCGCCCTTCTTGAAGGCTTCCCAGGTTGCATCTTCGTTGAAGTAATACTCGTAGACGACGCGGTCGAAATTGTTGCGACCGACATTCACGGCCAGGTCTTTGCCCCAGTAATCATCGACGCGCGCCCAGGTGATGGATCGTCCCGGCGCAACGCGGTCGATCTTGTAGGCAGAAGAACCCAGCGGAATTTCCAGCGTCGGGCGGCTGATATCGCGCTGTTTGCCCTGCGCGTCCTTGCCCTCCCACCAATGCTGCGGCAGCACTGCGAGCTGGCCCATGATTTGCGGCAATTCGCGATTGCCCTTTTGGCTGAAGTTGAACTTCACCTCGTGGTCGCCGGTCTTTTCCGCGCTTTCCACGTCGCCATAATATTTGTTGTAAAGTGGCGACTGTTTCTTAAGCACATTGAAGGACCAGATCACGTCTTCCACGGTGATCGGCTGACCGTCATGCCATTTGGCGTTCGGGTTGAGCTTGAACTTCACCCAGGAATAATCATCCGGGTACTGAAGCGCTTCGGCGATCAGCGGATACTGTGTCGATCCCTGATCGAGCGAATCTGTCATCAGCGTATCGTAGAGCATGCCGCCGCCGAAGTCTGACAGGCCCGCTGCGGCGACGCCCTGCACGACGAACGGGTTGAGACTGTCGAATGTGCCGACGGCCACCTGATTGAGCGTGCCGCCCTTCGGCGCTTGCGGGTTTACGTAGTCGTAATGCTTGAAATCAGCCGCATATTTGGGCTCGCCGAGCAGGCTGGAAGAACTGCGCCATTGGGGTTCCACGTCGCTCGCATGGCTTAACGACATTGTGCTTGCAAGCATGGCAACCGCAAATGCACCCGCCCAAAACGCTTTCATCCAGTCTCTCCGTTTCTGCTTCGGATCATCTGTATGAGTCTTATGGGTTTTTGCGGAGGAAGAAAGGCACCGGGACAATAAATTTCATCGTCCAAATGAAAAAGCCCGGTTGAAACCGGGCTTTTCGATCATTCTTGCGCTATTAGTTCGCCGGTGCGGCTGGCTTTTCGCCTTCCGGTGCAGGCGCTGCATCCGCAGGCTTAGCATCGCCGCCTGCCGGTGCGGCATCAGCGGCTGGAAGTGGAGCCGGGTTGTCGGACAGCGTGCGCAGATAGGCGATCAGATCGGCGCGCTCATTGTCCTTCTTGTCGCCCGCAAAGCCCATGGCCGTGCCCTTGATGAAGCCTTTTGGCGACGTCAGGAACTTGTTGAGATGCTCGAAGTCCCACTTGTTGCCGCCTGCGCCGAATTCCTTCATGGCGGACGAATAGCCAAAACCTTCAACGGAAGCCGCCGGACGGTTCACGACATCCCACAGATGCGGGCCGACCTTGTTTGCGCCGCCCTTTTCGCCGGTGTGGCAGGCAGCACAGCGCTTGAAAACTGTTTCGCCGCGCGCAGGATCGGCGGATTGCAGCAATGTTGCGATGGAAACTTCTTCCTTGGCCGGTGCAGCTCCCCCTTCACCGGTCGACGCTTCCGCCGCTTCGATTATAAAACCGGGCTTTTCCGGTGCAGGCGAATGAAACAGCGCATCGGACAGGATGCCCGTCGTCATGACAACGAAAACCGTTGCCAGAAAAGCCATGATAAACTTGTTAGTCCGGGTTGAATTCATCGCCGGTCAGCGCTCCCTCTACCAAAACGCTCTCCCCGAGAACGCTCTCCTCAGCCGACATGCGCACCTCATATGAGGTTGCAATTCTCTCCGCGGCATCGGGCGGAAACTAGGTCTTTTACCAGGGCGATGCAACACCTATAAGGGTAACCAGACCCGTGACTTTTTGACACTTTTGCAGCATTTACAGTGCGGATAAAACTCCTCGAAAGACGGCCACGATCCGACGAGACAACAAGAGGCGACCATGCTTCAGACCTTAAAGACCCTTACTCTTATTCCGGCAAGACTGGCCGCCACGCGCTTGCCGAACAAGCCGCTGGCCGATATTTGCGGGAAGCCGATGATCGTGCATGTGGCCGACAGAGCCGCCGCCGCCAAGCTTGGGCGCGCCGTCGTTGCGACCGATAGCGAGGAAATTTTTGCCGCCGTCACTGCGCATGGCCACGAAGCCGTCATGACCCGCACCGATCACGAATCGGGTTCGGACCGCATCTATGAAGCGCTTTTGAAGCTCGATCCGGCTGGCGAGTTCGATGCCGTGGTCAATGTGCAGGGTGATTTGCCGACCATAGATCCCGACATAATCCGCAGCGCTCTGCTGCCGCTCGAAGACGGTCCGGCAGATATTGCGACGCTTGGCGTCGAGATTGAGGAAGAATCGGAAAAGACCAATCCGAGCGTGGTGAAGATCGTCGGCTCGCCGCTGGCGGGCAGTTCGCGTCTGCGCGCGCTCTATTTCACCCGCGCCACGGCGCCTTATGGCGACGGCCCGCTCTATCATCATATCGGCCTTTATGCCTATCGCCGTTCGGCGCTGGAGAAATTCGTGAAACTCGGGCCGTCGCCGCTGGAAAAGCGCGAAAAGCTTGAGCAATTGCGCGCTTTGGAAGCCAGCATGCGCATCGATGTCGAAGTGGTGAAAACGGTGCCGCTGGGCGTCGATACGCCCGCCGACCTTGACCGCGCCCGACTTCTTGTCGCAAAGGGTCTTTGACAAGGTCAACAACCAGGAAAGCCCCGCGAGTGAGGGGCGTTTGAGAAAGTACGACGACGATGAAAACCAACCGGATTTCTTTTCAGGGTGAAGCGGGTGCCAATTCCGATACGGCGTCGCGCAACATGTTTCCCGGTATGGAGCCTTTGCCGTGTCCGACTTTTGAAGACGCTTTCAACGCGGTCGAGACCGGCGCTGCCGATCTGGCGATGATCCCGATCGAGAATACGCTGGCTGGTCGCGTTGCGGATATTCATTATCTGCTGCCGCTGGCCGATATGCACATTGTGGGCGAATATTTCCTGCCGATCCATTTTCAGCTGATGGTGCTTCCGGGCGTCAAGCGCGAGGAAATCAAGACGGTTCACAGCCATATTCACGCGCTCGGCCAGTGCCGCAAGGTCATCCGCCAGAACGGCTGGAAGCCGGTCATCGCGGGTGATACGGCGGGCGCTGCCCGTCTCGTCGCCGACATGCAGGACCGTTCGATGGCAGCGCTCGCGCCGCGTCTGGCCGCCGATCTCTACGGCCTCGATATTCTGGAAGAAAATGTCGAGGACGCGGAAGACAATGTGACCCGCTTCGTGGTTCTGTCGAAGGAAAAGCAATGGGCACCACGCCCGGAAAACGGCGAACGCATCATGACGACGTTTGTTTTCCGCGTGCGCAACGTTCCGGCAGCGCTTTACAAGGCGATGGGCGGCTTTGCCACCAACGGCGTCAATATGACCAAGCTCGAAAGCTATCAGATCGGCGGGCGTTTTATCGCCACGCAGTTCTATGCCGATATTGAGGGCCACCCTGAAGACCGCAATGTACAGCTCGCTTTGGAGGAACTCGAATTCTTCTCCAAGGAAGTACGTATTCTCGGCGTCTATCGGGGCAGCGACATTCGCGGCACGCAGTTGCTCGCCGCGGAATAATTCACGAAAATATCGGGCAGAATCAGTTTTCCGCCCATGCCTTGATCAGATGGGTTGCGATGGCGCCGGATGGTGGCACTCGCAGCCCATTTTCATGGGTGCCCGCCAGCATGGTGCGGACTTCATCCTTGCCGAACCAGCGACCGTCTTCCAGTTCCGAGCGGTCGATAGTGAAGTCGTCCGACAGCACTTCGGCATGGCAGCCGATCATCAGCGAATAGGGAAACGGCCAGGGCTGGCTGGCGTGATATCCGACGCGACCAATGGCGAGCCCCATTTCCTCAAGGCTTTCACGACGAACCGCTGCTTCAATCGTCTCGCCATGTTCGATGAAACCAGCAAGGCAGGAATAGGAACCGGCAGCAAAATGCGGGCTGCGCGCGAGAATGCATTTGTCACCGCGCACCGGCAGCATGATCGCCACCGGATCGGTGCGCGGGAAATGCTCGGCGCTGCAATTTGGACATTGACGCTTGGCACCACCGGCGCGCATTTCGGTCTTTGTGCCACAACGCCCGCAGAAACGGTGATTGTTGTGCCAGGCAGTTAGTGCCGCTGCTTGCGCCAGCGCGCCCAGCAGATCGGCTGAAACCAGCCCTTCCATATAGATGCTGCGATAGTCCTGCGCCCGAAACGGTACTTCCAGCGCCTCGGGATCGATGGGGGCCATCAGGGCGACGAGCGGCGTGCCATCCTGCAACCCCAGAAACACCGGCTCGTGCAGATCGGGTGCAAAGTCCCTCGCTTCGCTGAAGCGGAAGAGCGCGCGCGGCGTCTTTTCATCGGTGTAATCGAGCAGAAGCTTGTTGCCGCCCAAAAGCATGACGCGCGTTTCCGGCAGTTCCAGCGCGGTGAAGGCCGAATCGTCCTGACGTTTTTCGGACTGGCGGTCGATGCGGTTGCCACCAAAGCCGACAAAACGGCTCGGTTCTATTTCCGGCAGATCGTAGAGGCGGAAAGCCATGATGCTCTCGAATTGCTGTTGTTGGGAGAATTACAGCGCCGCGCGAATGTCGGCGATCAGCTTGCGGGCGTCTTTTTCGTCATAGGCTTCACGCGTGCCATGGCCCCAGACGGGGCCGGGCCATCCCGCATCGCCCTCGTTGCGGGCAATCACATGCAGATGAAGCTGGCGCACGATATTGCCGAGGGCTCCGGTGTTGATTTTCTGGCACTCGGTCACGGTTTTCAGCGCCTGCGCTACCAATCCGGCCTCGAAGGTAAGAATCGTCTGGTCGAGCGGCGTCAGATCGTGAATTTCTGAAAGATCGGCCCTGCGCGGCACGAGGATAAGCCACGGCCAGCGGCGGTCATTCATCAGTCGCAACTCGCAAAGGCCGAGCACGGCGACGGAAAAAGTGTCGGCATCAAGCCGTTTATCGAGTTCGAACTGTGTCATAAGCTGTTTCCTATCAGTTTTTTTCGTTCTGCGCTTGCTTTTTGCGCTGCGATTGACGATATGCAGCGTGGGAGGTTGGTGGTGGACGAGCCACTCGCCAACCGGGTCAGGTCCGGAAGGAAGCAGCCCTAACGAGCCAGGCACGGGTCGCCGTGCCAGCCTCCCACCTTTTTCTCATTCGCCACTTTTCTTGGCTATCTGGCGGCTGTTGATGAACAGTGTCCGTTGTTGACCTTGCTCATACGTCCGGTCCAAACTGTCGGTCGAGAAAAAAGCGTAACAGGAAGAACGGAAGGGTCGCCATGGATACGAAATCCGCTGGCATAGCTGCCGATGGGGCCTATCGCGTTCTCGCCCGCAAATACCGTCCGCAGAATTTCAACGATCTCGTCGGCCAGGAGCCGATGGTGCGCACGCTCAAAAATGCGTTCGAGACCGGTCGCATCGCGCAGGCCTGGATGCTGACCGGCGTTCGCGGCGTTGGCAAAACGACGACGGCGCGCATTCTGGCGCGGGCGCTCAATTACAAGACCGATACTGTCGATCAGCCGACCATCGACCTTTCCGTGCCCGGCGAGCATTGTCAGGCAATTATGGAAGGCCGCCATGTCGATGTGATCGAGATGGACGCTGCCTCGCATACCGGCATTGACGATATTCGCGAGATCATCGAGCAGGTGCGCTATCGCCCGGTTTCAGCGCGCTACAAAGTCTATATCATCGACGAAGTGCACATGCTCTCTAATCAGGCCTTCAATGGTCTGTTGAAGACGCTGGAAGAGCCGCCGCCGCATGTGAAATTCATCTTCGCCACCACCGAAATCCGCAAGGTGCCGATCACGGTTCTGTCGCGCTGCCAGCGCTTCGACCTGCGCCGCATCGAATCGGGCACGCTGGCGCAGCATTTGCGCCGCATTGCGGAGGCCGAGCAGATCGAAGTCGATGATGCGTCGCTCGCCATGATTGCGCGAGCTGGAGAAGGTTCCGCCCGCGATTCGCTGTCGATCTTCGATCAGGCCATTGCGCATGGTGCCGGTCAGGTCAGTGCGGAAGCCGTGCGTTCCATGCTGGGGCTTGCCGACCGCGCCCGCATCATCGACCTGTTCGAAATGCTGATGCGCGGCGATGTGGCTGGCGCTCTCACCGAGTTTCGCGCCCAATATGATGTGGGTGCCGATCCCTCGGTGGTGCTAACTGATCTGGCCGATTTCAATCATCTGGTAACACGACTGCGCTTCACGCCCGATGTGGCGGAAGATGTGTCGCTGTCGGAAGATGAACGCGTGCGCGGTCGCGATTTTGCGCAAAAGCTGTCCGTGCGCGTGCTGTCGCGCACCTGGCAGATGCTACTCAAGGGCATTGCGGAAGTGGATACGGCGACAAGGCCGGTGCAGGCTGCCGAAATGTTGCTGATCCGTCTGGCCCATGCTGCCGATCTGCCGACGCTGGACGAAGCCTTGCGCGGCCTTGAAAACGGTTCTGTTTCTGCTCCGCGTCCGCAGCCTCCGGGCAATCCTCGCTCCAATGGCAACGGCGCGCCGGAAGCACGTTTCGCGGCCGATGCCGTCGGTTCGGCCTCGATGGCATCCGCCTCGGGCGGTCCGGCCACGGCCATGCGTATCGTGGAAACGGCTCCACAACCGGTTCAGCCGCCTGCTCCGCAGCCGGTCGCCGAGAGTGCAGCGCAGCCTTCCGTGCCGGTCAACAGCCTGAACGACATTGTTGCGATGGCCGACAAGCATCGCAACATGCAGTTCAAGATTCTGGTCAAGAACTGCGTGCGTCTGGCCTCCATCGCGCCGGGACGACTTGAAATCGGCCTGACCGACGATGCGCCGAAATCGCTGCCGAGCGAGATCGCGCAGCATCTTTTGAACTGGACCGGCATTCGCTGGGTGGTGACGGTGGCGCGTGATGTCGCGAGCCAGACGGTTGCCGAAGCGGAAACGGAGCGTCGCGACAATCTTGTCACCGATGCCCGCGCCGATCCGGATGTGGCAGCCATTCTCGCGGCCTTTCCGGGCGCGAAAATCACCGACGTGCGCATTGCCGTGGCGGAACAGAACGATGACGAGGACATTGACCTCGACGCCGTTTCGGAAGTGCCCGGTGTGCCGTCTGAAGACGACTGAATTATTGAAGACTATGGAGTAAACCCATGCGTGACATGATGGGCATGATGAAGCAGGCGAAGGAATTGCAGGCCAAGATGAAGGCCATGCAGGACGAAATCGCCAATCTGGAAGCCACGGCCTCTTCCGGTGGCGGTCTGGTGACGATCACCCTGTCCGGCAAGGGCACCTTGTCGGCGCTGAAGATCGATCCGTCGCTGGCCAAGGAAGACGAGGTCGAAATCCTCGAAGACCTGATCATCGCGGCCCACAACGATGCCAAGGCAAAGCTTGAAGCCGTGATGGCCGAAAAGACGCAGTCGCTGACGGCGGGTCTTCCGATTCCTCCGGGTTTCAAGCTGCCGTTTTAAGGGAGTAGGGGAATAAGGGAATAGGGGAGTATGTTTGGCCGGCTGGTTGCCGCCATGTCGCATATCCCTCATTCTCGTCCCCTACTCACTTATTCCCCTATTCCCTTACTCCCTTACAAAAAATGTCCAAACGAATCGCCGGTCCCGAAATCGAACGACTGATCCAGCTTCTTGCCCGTGTACCGGGTCTGGGGCCGCGTTCGGCGCGCCGTGCGGCGCTGCATCTCATCAAGAAGAAGGAAGCGCTTCTGGTGCCGCTGGGCGGCGCCATGCAGGACGCTGCCGAAAAGGTGCGCATTTGTTCGTGCTGCGGCAATGTCGACACGTCCGATCCCTGCACCATCTGCACGGACGAGCGCCGCGACCCCACCACGCTGATCGTGGTGGAAGACGTGTCCGATCTTTGGGCGCTGGAACGGGCGGGCACGATGAATGTCCGTTATCATGTCCTGGGCGGTCGTCTGTCGCCGCTCGACGGCATCGGTCCTGACGACCTCAATATCAAGGGGCTGGTGGAACGTGTCGCGACCGGCGAAATCAAAGAAGTGATTCTCGCAGTCAATGCGACTGTCGAAGGCCAGACCACCGCGCATTACATTACCGATCAATTGGCGAATTTCGAGGTTCGCGTCACACGGCTCGCTCATGGCGTCCCGGTGGGCGGCGAACTCGATTATCTGGATGAGGGCACGCTGGCTGCCGCCTTGCGAGCGAGAACCACCCTTTAGTTATTCAGGAGAAACATGATGGCAGCAAGCCGTTGGAAGCATGCTTTGAAAACTGCTCTGGGGCTTGTCGTCATTCTTGCTGTTTCTCCTGCCGTCGCAGCGCCCTCCAAGGCGCAGGTCGAAAGCCAGTATCGCAACTGGATCGAGCAAGATCTCTGGCCTGAGGCCAAGGCGGCGGGTGTTTCGCGCGCTACCTTCGATCAGGCCTTTGCCGGTGTGGCCATCAATTGGAAATTGCCGGATCTGGTCATCCCCGGGGAAAAGCCGTCGACGCCGAAAGAACAGAAACAGGCCGAGTTCGGCGCGCCGGGCAAGTATTTCAATGCGAAGACCATGGCCTCGGTCACCAGTGGCGGTCAGGCGCGTTACAGCCAATATTCGAGCCTTCTGAAACGCATCGAGCAGAAATATGGTGTTCCGGGTCCGATCATTGTCGCGATATGGGGCCGTGAATCGGGCTTCGGCACGGTCAAAATTCCCTATAATGTGTTTGAAGTTCTGGGCACGAAGGCCTTTATGGCAACGCGCAAGGACATGTTCCGCAAGGAGCTGATTGCCGCGCTCGAAATCGCCTCGAAAGGCTATATCGACGAAAACGCCATGAAAAGCTCATGGGCGGGCGCGCTTGGCCAGCCGCAATTTATGCCAACCTCCTACCTCAAGCACGCGGTCGATTTTGACGGCGACGGCAAGCGCGATATCTGGAATTCCGTGCCGGATACGCTGGCTTCCATCGCCAATTATCTGAAGCTGCACGGCTGGCAGAAGGGGCGCGACTGGGGCTTTGAGGTCAATGTCCCGCAGAGCGTGTCGTGTTCTCTGGAAGGCCCGGATCAGGGCAAGCCGATTGCCGAATGGGCCAGACTTGGCATCACCCGCGTCAATGGCAAGGCATTTCCATCCAATGAAATGAAGGGCGAAGGTTTTCTGCTCATGCCCGCCGGGCGATTTGGCCCCGCCTTCATCGTGAGCCCGAATTTCTACGTGCTCAAGGACTATAATATGAGCGATCTCTATGCGCTCTTCATCGGCCATGTCGGCGACCGCATTGCATATGGCGCAGGCGATTTCCAGCAGGCATGGGGCAATGTCGGCACGATGTATCGCTCAGATATCGGCGCCATGCAGAAGCGCTTGCAGGCGCAGGGCTATGATGTCGGCAAGCCGGACGGATTGCCGGGCTTCAAGACACGCCGCTCCATCGGCATGTGGCAGGCAAAGAACGGCTTGGCTTCGACTTGTTTTCCGCAGCCTGAACTGCTGCGTCAGATCCGCTAATCATCAATGCACGACTGACAATAAAAATGTTATTCGGTTTCTCATTTTTCTGCTATAAATGTCAGTTACTCATAGAATAATAATTCTTATTAATATGATAGTTCATAACTATATATAGGATAAAGTTCATGAGAGAAGCTGTTCCGGATTATGTTATTCGGTATCTGGAAAACCCTCGCTATCAGATGCTGCCAAAAGGCGGTATGCTCACTCAACATGAATATATCGCTCCACCGGAAGATGGTAGAATTTTCGAAAATACGCGCGGAGTGAAATATTCGGATTTTTCTCATTCTCAAAATATTGGTATATACTTTGATAGAATCGATCATAAAAGAAGAACGCCGCGGCTAAATATATACATTCGTACCAGAGAGGTTTCAGTAAAAGGAAAGCCGATTAATAATGTTTATACTAATGGTCCGCGAAAATATTGGGGAGCGGAAAGATTTGCAGAGCTAATTGGGAAATTGAGACGTGAGCATGAATTTGATCACATACGAATGCTCACGGATTATTCTGCTAACGGCGGAGAAAATTCGTTTGCAGCGCAGTTGGCGATTAAAACCGGATTGCCTGTGACCGGTTTTCGGGGGGAAGTTAGGCTGAAGGCTGTAAAAGTTGTTCAACAGGCAGCGATTGGCTTCTCTCCTTATCCCACTCCGATGAATTATCAGAGGCGCTCTGTGGGGGGGGAGGCCTGGCGTCCCACTGCGTTGGCTAAAGATTTTTACCCGACCTTTGGTTCGCGCGGTTTCGATAATATGCCAGAGTACCTTGCCGGAGCATTAGTTATTTAAGATTTTTTTGGAGTATAAGCTATTTTAGTGGCAAGGTTGCGCCCCTCTGTTTTGTCACAGAGAGCACAGTGATGGTATCTATAGTGAGTTTCCATGAAAATGTTACGGTGCAGAGGGTGTGGGTTATATATTATAGAATAATTATAAATTATTATATTTACATAATACTATATATTTTAATTATTCATAGGAAATTTTATTATAGAATCTCGTTTCTGCGGGTGTAAATTACGACATGTAACCGATGTCACTCGGCAGAGTTAACCGTCGACGTAATTAGCCTCAAAAACGCATCCTTAGCTTTTGTATTATGCCGCTCCTTCTGAGTGATAAGTAGAAACTGGCGCTGCGGCAGAATGAAGTCCGCTTTGACGAGCGTTCCTGCGGCAAGATGCGGGGCAGCGACCAGTTCCGATATGGCGGTGAGGTAGTCGCCGGAACGCACGGCTGAACAAATGGCCTCGTTGGAGGGCAGTTCCAGCGCCACATTCAACCGCGCGGGGTTATAGCCGTTGGCGCGCATGGCATCTTCAAGAACACTGCGCGTACCTGATCCCTGTTCGCGCAATATCCATTTTCCTTCAAACAGCCGGTCCCACGAGAGGCGTCCCGCTCCTCTCCATGCGTGGTCAGGGCGCGTGACCAGAATAAGCTGATCCGTCGCCACCTTGCTTATGGAAAGCGCCGGCGCCTGCACGGAGCCTTCCACGAGGCCGATATCGGCGGCGCCTTCCTGCGTTGCCGCGGTCACGCTTTCCGTATTTCCCACTGTCAGCCGCACCTCGACCAGCGGAAAGGCGCTGTGAAACTGTGCCAGAAAGGGCGGCAACCAATAGCTTGCGATGGTCTGGCTGGCATGGATGGAGAGAATGCCACGCTTGCCGCCACCGAATTCAGATAGCATACGTTCGGCAGAACGTGCGCGCGCCAGCGTTGCACGCGCTTCATCCAGAAACAGCCGTCCGTCTCCGGTCAGTTCGATACGACGTCCGATGCGGTTGAATAATGTCGCACCATAGCGCTCTTCGAGGGTGCGGATTGCCGAGCTGACGGCCGAGGGCGTCAGATGTAGAGCCTCGGAGGCGCGGGTCAGATGTTCCCGCTCCGCCACTTCAATGAAAATACGCAGTTGTTCCAGGGTCATAGCGTTATTCGTTCGATTATATCGAATGAAATATGCCATATAATGAAATGGATTGAACAGGGGAAATCGGGCATCAGATCGGAATGGAATTCTCTTTCGATATGAAATGCCGATAATGACATACTCAAAAATCCAGAACATTCTGCCCGGACTTGCCCTCAGCGTCGGTGTCGCCGCGATGGCGATAGGTCTCGAGAAGATCGAAGTGCATTATGCGGGCAGAGCATGGCTGGAAGCGCTGGTGATTGCCATTCTGCTTGGCACGGCGGTGCGGACTTTCCTGCGTCCGGGCAAACAGTTCAGCAAGGGCATCAGCTTCTCGGCAAAGATGATTCTGGAAATCGCCGTGGTGCTTCTCGGCGCTTCGATCAGTGTCAGCGCAGTGATCGCGGCAGGTTCGGGCCTTATTCTCGGCATCGCCTGCGTGGTCATTCTTGCGATTGGATTGAGCTACGGTATCGGGCGGCTGCTCAAGCTGCCGCATCGCATGGCGGTGCTGGTGGCTTGCGGCAACTCGATTTGCGGTAACTCGGCCATAGCGGCAACGGCTCCGGTCATCGGGGCCGAAAGCGAAGATGTTGCCGCCTCCATCGCTTTTACGGCGATCCTCGGCGTGGTTGTCGTGCTGTGCCTGCCATTGCTGGTGCCGCTTCTCGGCCTGTCGCACACGCAATATGGCGTGCTGGCGGGGCTGACGGTCTATGCTGTGCCGCAGGTGCTGGCTGCGACAGCTCCGGTCGCCGCCATCAGTGTGCAGTTGGGCACGCTGGTCAAGCTGGTGCGCGTGCTGATGCTCGGTCCGGTCATTCTGGCGCTGGCGGTTCTTGCCGGTAATAAAAACGCGGATGCAAAGCCGGGCTTTTTCCAACTGGTGCCGTGGTTCATCATTGGCTTTCTTGGAATGATGGCGCTGCACTCGTTGCACCTCATCCCAGAGGCACTCCTCCCCGGCATTCAATATGCGTCGACGCTTCTGACCATCATTTCGATGGCAGCGCTCGGTCTTGGTGTAGATGTACGGTCGGTAGCGCAGGCTGGCGGGCGGGTAACGCTGACGGCGGTTCTCTCGCTGCTGGCGCTCGGCATCATCAGCCTCGGACTGATCCATATGCTCGGTGTCGTGTGACGGAAGCAGCCCCGCCTCGATGCGAGGACAGGGCTGTTTCCTGATCTCAGGACAATGTTCAATCAGAACTTATAAGCGACGCCGAGACGAACTTCGTTTGTCGACAGCTTGCCACTGCCACCAACGCTGGTATTATCAAAATTGTAGTTGTGCTTGTTGAAATCGGTGTAACGATATTCAACGCGGGTGACGATATTGTCGGTCACAGCGTAATCAATACCGCCGCCGATGGTCCAGCCGGCCTGTGTTTTCGATTCCGACAAAAGCTTCTCGCCTAGAACATGCAGCTTGTCTTCGATATTGCCGAACGCCACGCCGCCAGCGATATAAGGCAGGAAACGGTCAACGGCGTAACCCACGCGCGCGCGGGCTGCCCCAGACCAACGCAATTGCGTTTTGCCTGATGCGAGATCTCCGACAGATTCGGTCTTGCCAACCGCTGTGCCAGTGAAATCGCCATCAACGCCCAAGATAACATTTGTCCCGGTATCAATATTATACCCGGCATAAATACCGCCGAGGAAACCGTCCAGTTTTCCTATGGAGTTATAGGACGGTCCGACCGTGTATTTGGTATTTGCCCATCCGTAGCCGACCTGCCCGCCGATATAAGCGCCGCCCCAGTTGAAGGGAGTGGCAATCGGGACTGCTGGTGCAACAGGTGCCTCGGGAACAATGACGTCTGCGGCATAGGCATTCGTGGCGATCAGAGCCAAAATGCCAGACGCGATCATGGAAAATCTTGCACCCAATATATTTCTCCTAAATATAACAAAGCAAATGTAAGTAACATCCGCAAATAAAACGAATATATAGAGGAGTCAAATTAATTTTAGAACTAATTAAAATACAACAATTGCGTATTATTATGAAAAACCAAAAGAAAAAGCCCGCTATAAAGCGGGCTTTTCCGTGTTTGCAAGAAGAGGGAAAAGATTAGTTCTTTTCCTGCTTCTTCAGAGCGGCACCGAGGATGTCGCCGAGCGAAGCGCCGGAGTCGGTCGAACCGTACTGAGCGACAGCTTCCTTTTCTTCGGCGATTTCGAGCGCCTTGATCGAGACCTGCAGCTTGCGGGTCTTCTTGTCGAAAGCGATGACGCGCGCGTCAACCTTCTGACCGACCGTGAAGCGTTCCGGACGCTGTTCTTCGCGATCACGCGAAAGATCCGAACGGCGGATGAAGCTGTCGAGGTCGTGATCGACCAGACGAACTTCGAGGCCACCATCGGTAACAGCGGTCACTTCGCAGGTTACAACGGCGTTCTTGCGCAGTTCGCCCGAAGCTGCTGCTTCACCGACCTTGTCGCCGGAAAGCTGCTTGATGCCAAGCGAGATGCGTTCCTTGTCGATATCGACGTCGAGAACGACAGCCTTGACCACTTCGCCCTTGTTGTACTCTTCGATAACCTGTTCGCCTGGACGGTTCCAGTCGAGATCGGAGAGGTGAACCATGCCGTCAACGTCGCCGTCGAGACCAATGAACAGGCCGAATTCGGTCTTGTTCTTGACTTCGCCTTCAACAACGGTGCCGGTCGGGTACTTCTGAGCGAACGTCGTCCACGGATTGTCGAGGGTCTGCTTGAGGCCGAGAGAGATGCGGCGCTTGACCGGATCAACTTCGAGCACAACGACTTCGACTTCCTGGGTGGTGGAGAGAATCTTGCCCGGATGGACATTCTTCTTGGTCCACGACATTTCGGAAACGTGGATCAGGCCTTCGATGCCCGGCTCGATTTCCACGAATGCACCGTAGTCAGTGATGTTCGTGACGGTGCCGGTGATCTTTTTGCCGATCGGGTACTTCGCGCCGATACCATCCCAAGGATCGCTCTCGAGCTGCTTCATGCCGAGCGAGATACGATGGGTTTCCTGGTTGATGCGGATGATCTGCACCTTGACCGTCTGGCCGATGGTGAGGATTTCCGACGGATGGTTGACGCGGCGCCATGCCATGTCGGTGACGTGCAGGAGACCGTCGATGCCGCCGAGGTCAACGAACGCACCGTAATCGGTGATGTTCTTGACGACGCCTTCAACGACCTGACCTTCTTCAAGGTTCTGGACGATTTCCGAACGCTGTTCCGCACGGCTCTCTTCAAGAACGGTACGACGCGAGACAACGATGTTGCCGCGACGCTTGTCCATCTTGAGGATTTCGAACGGCTGCGGGACGTGCATGAGCGGGGTGACGTCGCGGATCGGACGGATGTCGACCTGCGAACGCGGCAGGAAGGCAACAGCGCCGTCGAGGTCGACGGTGAAACCACCCTTGACCTGATTGAAGATCACACCGTCGACGCGCTCGCCATTGGCGAACTTCTGCTCGAGCTTGACCCAGCTTTCTTCACGACGTGCTTTTTCGCGCGAGAGAACAGCTTCGCCGAGAGCGTTTTCGATACGCTCGACGTAAACTTCAACTTCATCGCCCGGCTTCAGCGTGCCGTCTTTGCCCTTTGCGCCGAATTCCTTCAGCGGTACGCGGCCTTCGACCTTCAGACCGGCGTCGATGATCGCCATGTCCTTTTCGATGGCGACGATGCGGCCCTTGACGACATAGCCTTCAGCAAGATCGTTTTGCGCGAAGGATTCTGCCAGCAGGGACTCGAAATCTGCGCGGGAGGGGTTGGATTGAGACATATATACTCCTGATGCATCCGGAAAATTCATCGGATGCGGCGCCGGGGGTTCGTGTTGTACACTGTCCGACCTCGGCTCCGTCTTTGCAGACAACCGGCGCGTGGAACGCGAAGTCAGACTATTTGTTATTCGAGCAGCCTATATAGGGCCGACCGGGCATTTTTCCAGCATTTCCGGGGCAAATTCAGGCCAAAGAGCCTTAAAATGCTGGTCCGTTATGCCTTATGACGCGCGAGAGCCTCATCGATGAGGTTTTTCGCCGCCAGAAATGCCGCTTCTATACTCATTTCGCTCGTATCAAGCAAGTGCGCGTCTTCGGCAGGGCGCAAAGGAGAATCAGTGCGGTTGGTGTCGCGCTCGTCGCGCTTCTTCAGATCGGCGAGAATTTCGCCAAGGTCGGCAGCGCCGCCCTTTGAAACAATCTCGTCGTAACGCCGCTCGGCGCGTACTTCCGGCGAAGCGGTGACGAACAGCTTTATCTCCGCCTTGGGGCAGACCACCGTGCCGATATCGCGACCATCGAGGACGCTGGCCGGAAGGGCCGCCGCAAAATGGCGCTGGGCTTCGACAAGCGCACGCCGCACGGCTGGCATGACCGCAACCTTGGATGCGGCCTCGCCGATATCATGGGCGGAGAGCACGGTCTTGTCCATTTCGCGTAAGTCGAGATGGCGGGCCGCATCGGCTGCCAGCAGCTCATCATCAAGCGGCAGGTTCTTGTCGAGAAGCGCCTTGGCGACTGCGCGATAGGTCAGTCCGGTGTCGAGATGCGGTATGCCGTAATGCGTGGCGATGCGCCGGGCAAGGGTTCCCTTGCCCGAGGCTGCCGGTCCATCGATGGCGACGATGAATGGCTTCATTCGGCTTCGCTCGGCTCGATCTTCGCGCCCATTCCGGTCATGAGGTCCATGAATTCCGGGAAGGAGGTTGCGATCATCGTGCTGTCGTCAACGGTCACAGGCTTTTCAGAGGCAAGGCCCATGACAAGGAAGCTCATCGCGATACGGTGATCGAGATGGGTGGCGACGACACCGCCGCCGATGCCCTTGCCGTCGGGACGACCGCGAACGGTGAGCGACATCTCGCCTTCCGTGCAATCGACGCCGTTGACTTCGAGGCCGCGGGCAACCGCTGCCAGACGATCCGATTCCTTGACGCGCAGCTCATCAAGCCCGTCCATGATCGTTTCGCCTTCCGCGAAAGTCGCAGCGATGGCCAGCACCGGATATTCGTCGATCATCGAAGGCGCACGCTCCGGCGGAACGGTGACGCCCTTGAGCTTCGACGATTTCACGCGCAGATCGGCAACATCTTCACCGCCAGCGAGACGTTCATTAAAGACTTCAATATCAGCGCCCATTTCCTGCAAGGTGAGGATCAGGCCCGTGCGGGTCGGATTCATCAAAACATTGCGGATGGTGATATCCGAACCTTCGACCAGCAACGCTGCAACCAGCGGGAACGCCGTTGAGGATGGATCGCCCGGAACATCGATGGTCTGGCCGATCAGCTTACCCTGTCCGGTGATGCGGATATGGCGCACGCCATCCTTGTCGGTCTCGACGGTGAGATCAGCGCCAAAGCCCTGCAGCATCTTTTCGGTATGGTCGCGTGTCATGACCGGCTCGATGACGGTCGTGACGCCCGGCGTGTTGAGACCGGCCAGCAGCACTGCCGACTTTACCTGCGCGGAAGCCATCGGCACGCGATAGGTGATCGGATTGGCGACGCTCGGTCCCACGAGGGTCAGCGGCATGCGGTCGCCATCGGTCGACTTCACCTGCACGCCCATCTGGCGCAGCGGGTCAAGCACGCGGCCCATCGGCCGGCGCGAAAGGGACGCATCACCGATAAAGGCGGTGGTCATGTCATAGGTGCCGACGAGGCCCATTGTCAGGCGCGCACCCGTTCCGGCATTGCCGAAATCGAGCGGTGCTTCCGGTTCAAGAAGGCAGCCATTGCCGACGCCATGGATGATCCAGGTATCGCCATCCTTTTCGATCTTGGCGCCCATGGCCTGCATGGCGCGACCGGTATTGATGACGTCTTCACCTTCAAGCAGGCCGGTAATACGGGTCTCGCCCGATGCCAGGCCGCCGAACATGAAGGAACGGTGAGAAATGGACTTGTCGCCCGGAATGCGAATTTCGCCGGCCAGTGCCTCCGAGCGGCGGGCGACTGCAGGTTTCGGGGAAGCGGAATGGGACATGGATTTTTCACTGTCGCATTTTTGGCGCGATCGCGCGCCGGGATTGAGAGATAAGCGGGGCTTCACTAGCATAGTAATACCATGCGGTCATCCGCGAATACGCCATCGATGGTCTGCCGGACGCGCCTATAATAAAGAGTCTTGGCTATTCGGCGTCTTTCGCTTTGACAAACCCGCTAAATTGCGTTTATGCACCGAACAACAAAGGCAAAGACGCGGCACCGTCCGCTGTTCCTGCTGTGGACCGGTCTTTCGGTATATTGCGGGCATATGGGTGGTCTGACAGGATCAGCCGGCGCGTTTTTGAAATGAATTTATGCCCCCGGATGAAAAGTGGCCCCCGCCACAGGCGTAACGGGAATAAAACTCACGAGGCTCAACGTGGCAAAAGCTGAACTTGGTACCAAGCGCATCGACCCGGAAACGGGCAAGAAGTTTTACGATCTGAATCGCGATCCGATCGTTTCGCCTTACACCGGCATCTCCTATCCGCGTTCTTATTTCGACGCGAATGCAGAAGCCCGCGTCGTTGAAGAAGAAGCCGAAGAGGAAGAACTGGATACGGCACTGGAAAAGCCGGATTTCGTTTCTCTTGAAGATGCCGACGATGAAGCGAAGGGTGGCGGCGACGATCTGCCGGATCTGGACGACGACGATGTCGATCTGGGCGACGACGATGACGACACCTTCCTCGAAGAGGAAGAAGACGAGGACGACGATATGTCGGGCATCCTCGGTGGTGGCGTCGGTGGCGACGACGAAGAAGGCTGATCCCGCAGAATCAGCTTGATTTCCCAGTGTTTACGACAGGGCAGCCCACGGGCTGCCCTTTCTTTTTCGGCCTGCGCAGAGGCCGCTTTCCACAGCCTCCGGCGGCAGAAGCGGACAATCGGCAAATTATTTTCGCAGATGTGAAAAGAGTTGCGATTTAGCTCTTGATCTTCTGGCAAACGCCATTTAATAAGCCGCCACACCGGACAGCAAGTTCTGTCTGGCCCGCCTCGAAAGAGGTCTGATGGGGCCATAGCTCAGCTGGGAGAGCGCCTGCATGGCATGCAGGAGGTCAGCGGTTCGATCCCGCTTGGCTCCACCATTCACTTTGTGAATTGAACTTCCCCTTGTTTTCGATGTCTTGGCGTGCATGCCACATGCGCTCGCGTGCCACAAATGCGTACCACGGTACTGACCAAGTTCATCCTTGCATCTGTCTGATTCGCTCCATTCATTACGATTCAGGCTCTAAGCGCAAAATCTGCGAAAGACGAATATGTAGCAATATACTGCTGTATATTGTTGCTTAAGCTTCTGCTAATTATTGCAATTAGAGCATTTCCAGCAAAAGTGCGTAGCGTCTACGCGAGGAAATCAGTCGACTGGACTGATTTCTGATCCCGCTTCGATGCCTATAAACAAATGGATAGAGCGGTCCCACGATTCCGTTTCAACCGCAACTGCTCTAGAAAATGCAAAGAATATTTTGTTGGAGTCCGTTCCGAATAAGAATTGTTTTTATTAAAATATCTCGAATATAATTCAAAAAATCCCGCCTATAATCGCTGAAAGTATCTTCATATTAGTAATTTTGCAACAGAATATATTTTTATACTTAAAAAGGATAGTTTATGAAAATTCCTGCTAAATTATTTACTGCCGCTTCGATCGTATTTTCATTTATCGCTATGCATGAGAATGCTTACGCTAATGATTACAAAAAATGTCCGGACAATACAACCAAGGTGCATATTAAGGCGATTTCCTATGAAGGATCTAATTATTACCCAACATTTTCGATAGAAGAGGATAATAGAAATACGTGGCTAACTTTGTCGAAAAAATCTGGATTGAACACAGAATATGGCCGCGCTATGTATGCTCTTTTGCTTGCAGCTAAATCTGGTTATTATCCTGTAACTTTATTCTGCGATAATAGCAACGGCGATGTAAAGAAAATCGATATGGATCCAAAGTAATATATTTTTATTATTTGTTAAATATAATTGAATATATTTCTCATATTATTTTATATTTATATAATTTATTGGGTAAACATATGTATAAAAAGAAGGCTATCCTTGGTTCTCTTATAGTCGTTCTCGTTACTTTTCCGATGAGGGCCAATGCAGTTGATCCTCCTCTCAAAGGTGCATTTTCATTAGCGCGTCAATTAAGGGCGGTCGCCCCCTTTCTTTCGTTGTCCCGATACACGCTTGATCTGACGAGGAATACAGCGACTCGCCAAGGCTCTCCGCAAGAGTTTCCCATAGAGGCAAGTCGCCACCATATTATTCCTCAAGAACGTCTTCGAGCTTTTTTTGCAACCGTAGTGGCACACCCAGGCCATTTACGGAGGTTGCATACAGCCTGGATTAATTTCAGGATCATGGCGCGGAGTACGTTTGGTCAGATGGCTGCGGATTCTCTTGATCGCAGGCGAACGGCTACTTGTCCTGCAATAACGTATGCTGAAGTTGCACAGGCTATGGATCTTGCGGATGGTTTTGCGAGTGGTCGAGTGGTGCCTGGAGGAACGATTGAGCCAGAGGGCTTAGATGCGTTCAGTGACTATTTTTTGTGGGCTCCGGGAAACTTGTTTGAGGGGCCATCAGGCATGAATAGAGTGGATGATCCCGCGCACGCGCCGCGAAATGATCCTCGATATCAAAACGAGAATGAAGGTTTTGAAATTTATGCAGAATACATTGTAGGACGTGATAGATTTCAGTATCTCAGTCGACTTAATCGCAATATGTATAATTATATTCAAGATCCATCAGGAAATGAAGGTCTGCTTCGACAAATATCTGCTGATCTTACGCATCTTTACAGAGAAAGCAGTACAAATTATCGCATAACACCTTTAGATCCTGATCAGTGGGAGAGAGTTGGCGTTTTAGGAGGGAGACTTTATCGGATCAGGAGACACACACGACAGAAGAGGAGTGCTTCTTTAGTGGAAGACCAGATACAGAATCCGATTGTCACGGATAGTTCAACTAAGTGTTTATCCCGTATTGTGCCACATGACATCTCAACTTCTGTGCTATCGATGCTTCTTCTCGAATAATCGTTAACTGCTCGGATGATTCATCCTGTTTAATTTCAAGGCTCATCGCGGAAGCCAGAAGACGGTGATTGCTGAGAGCCTGTTCCAAAAAACGTCCTATATATGCGAAAATGGCAATTTGAGATTTGCTTTCGCATAATCTGAACCGAAAAGTCTGCAGCTTTTTGGGATTATGCGAGGCTTCCGGTGCTCACGTGCCATGAATACGCTTCGCTCTGGTATTCGAGAATCACCATTTTCGCACACATGCCGCTTTTTGATTCAGGCTCTGAGAGCCCGACGTTCGATTTTTGTCGAATTTCTTGTCCGCAAGATCATTTCACACTCGACTTTATCGCGGAAGCATATACTGACATCCCTGTGCATATTGTTTAAGATGTCTTGTAATGAAACGGCTTCCTGACTTCGACGGTCTCCGGTTTGTATTGTGTCTCGGGATCGCATTCTTCCATTATTCTTTTCGGGTTTCCGTGAAGAACGATGCACTGTCTGATCTTATATCAACATTTGCTTATTTTACCGATGTCTTTTTTATAGTCTCCGGTCTCTTTCTGGCGCGGCGCGCAAACTATATCTGGGACCCGCGCCACTACGCTGCTTTCATGGGCAAGCGCCTTGCGCGAATCTATCCGCTGCATCTGGTGACCTTTTTGTGTTTCGCGCTCATATCGGTGCTGACGGCCAAGGGGTTTTTACACCCCGCTGTGCTGCCGAACATGAATGTGTGGGACGGTGTGGCCCAATTGTTCCTCGTGCAAAGCTGGGGATTCGGCGAAAGCCTGTCCTATAATTACGTCAGCTGGTCGCTCAGCGCGCTGTTCCTGATGTATCTGTGTTTCCCGCTCTTCGATATGCTGTGCAAACGGCTGGGCAGCGGTGTGCTGGTTGTGGTCGCCATTGCCTTGCTGGGCGGCGAATATCTGGCGCGCTCGGTCGGCACACCATCGCTGACGCGGATACAATTTGCCGATATCGGCGTGTTTCGCGCGCTGCCGTCGTTTCTGTTCGGCATGTGGCTGGCGCGGCGAAAGCATACCGATCTGCCGAAACCGCTGATTATGCTCGCTCTCGCCGGCTGTTTGGTGGTGTTTCTGTTTTATCATCCACAAAGCGCGATGGATGGCGTTCAAACATTGGAAGGACCCTGGCGGCTCGTCTTCCTCTATTTTTGCACCTATATTCTCTATGCCGCGAGCATGCAGAACATCTACACGCCGTTGCGATGGAACGGCTTCGTGAAATTGTCGCGTTACAGTTTCGGAATTTTCATTCTTCACCCTCTGGTCGGCCAGTTTTTCTTCAAGATCGCCTTCGCGATACTTCCGGCAGAAGCCGCGCAGAGTGGCTTCAGCGCGCTTCTGCTGATTTCCGGCTGCACGTTGATCAGTGTGCTTGTCGCCATTGCTGCGTGGCATCTGTTTGAAAATCCGATCCACCGCTGGGCGGTGCGCCGCATCGACTTGTGGATGGACAGACTGGGTGAAAGCGCACCGATGATGCGCCGACGCGACGCATGACCCGGAAAAGCATGGACGTACCGGAAAGTCTCTTTTAGAAACCTCTGGCGGCGCAGCCCGTAACTGGTGTCTGCTGCGCCCGTGTCATGGAGGAATAATGAGCACCGAGCCCGTTTCCACGCAGTTTTCGCACGACCATCCGCTGTGGCAGCCCGATGCGCAACGCATCGCAGCCAGCACGCTGGAACAATTCCGCATTCGCGCCGAGCAGCGCACCGGCCTCAGCCTGTCGGATTATGCGGCGCTGCATCGCTGGTCGGTGGAAGATCGCGCGGGCTTCTGGACGCTCATCTGGGATTTCTGCGAGGTCATTGGCGAGCGCGGTGCAACGGCCCTTGTCGACAAGGGCCATATGCGCGAGGCGAAATTCTTTCCCGAAGCGCGGCTTAATTTCGCGGAAAATCTCCTGCGCCAGCAGGGCCATGACGACGCCATCGTCTTCCGTGGCGAGGACAAGGTGGAGCGTCGCCTGAGCTGGAACGATCTCCACGCGCTTGTCTCGAAACTCCAGCAATTCATGCTGGCCGAAGGCGTAGAGCCGGGCGACCGCATCGCGGGCATGATGCCCAATATGCCGGAGGCCGTTGCGCTGATGCTGGCCGCCAGCTCCATCGGCGCCGTCTGGTCGTCGTGCTCGCCGGATTTCGGGGTGCAGGGCGTGCTCGACCGCTTCGGCCAGATCGAACCGAAGCTGTTCTTTGCCTGCGATGGCTATTGGTACAATGGCAAGCGCATTGAGGTGGCCGACAAGGTGGCGCAGGTCACGGCACAGCTGCCGGGATTGCGTCGGTCGGTGATCGTGTCCTATCTGGGCGAAGCGGAAGCTGTCGCGCAGAAGGCTGCGAAGGGCGTGGCGCTTGATGAAGCGCTGAGCGCCTTTGCCGCAAAGCCTGTCGAATTCACACGCCTACCTTTCGATCATCCGGTCTATATTCTGTTTTCCTCCGGCACGACCGGCATTCCAAAATGTATCGTCCATCGCGCGGGTGGGGTGCTGTTGCAGCATCTGAAAGAGCAGCGTCTCCATGCAGATATCCGCGAAGGCGACAAGTTCTTCTATTTCACCACTTGCGGCTGGATGATGTGGAACTGGCTGGCGTCGGGCATCGGTTCCGGGGCCACCTTGCTGCTCTATGACGGCTCACCATTCTATCCCGATGGCAATGTGCTGTTCGATTATGCCGCCGCCGAAGGCATGACCTATTTCGGCACATCGGCAAAGTTTATCGACGCCGTGCTGAAAGCCGGGCTGAAGCCGGGCGAAACGCACGACCTCTCGGCGCTGCGCACTGTTTCGTCCACCGGCTCGCCGTTGTCGCCGGAAGGCTTTGCCTTCGTCTATGACGCCATCAAGCCGGATGTGCATCTTGCGTCCATTTCCGGCGGAACGGATATCGTGTCCTGCTTTGTGCTGGGCGTGCCGACGGAACCCGTCTGGCTGGGCGAAATTCAGGGCGCTGGCCTCGGCATGGCTGTCGATGTCTGGAACGATGACGGCCAGCCGGTGCGCATGCAGAAAGGCGAACTGGTCTGCACGAAGGCGTTTCCATGCATGCCGCTGCAGTTCTGGAACGACCCGGATGGGGCGAAATATCAGGCCGCCTATTTCAAGCGCTTCGACAATATCTGGTGCCATGGTGATTTTGCCGAATGGACCGCACATGACGGCATCGTCATTCATGGACGTTCGGACGCGACGTTGAACCCCGGCGGCGTGCGTATCGGTACGGCGGAAATCTACAATCAGGTCGAGCAGATGCCGGAGATCGCCGAGGCGCTCTGCATCGGTCAGGATTGGGATAAGGATGTGCGGGTAGTGCTGTTCGTGCGGCTTGCTGAAGGCGTGACGCTGGATGACGATCTGAAGGCGCGCATCAAGACCAAGATCCGTACCGGCGCTACGCCGCGCCATGTTCCGGCGAAGATCGTCGCCGTCAGCGATATTCCGCGCACCAAGTCCGGCAAGATCGTCGAACTGGCCGTGCGCGACATCGTGCATGGGCGCGAGGTGAAGAACCGCGAGGCGCTGGCCAATCCGGAAGCGCTTGAGCTTTATCGGGACGTTCCTTCCCTGCAGGAAGACTGATTTCTATTCCTGCTCCGATGCGCGGGATGATGCGCAAACAAAAGCTGAACCGGCGACGAAGGTCGCCGGTTTTCGCGCAACAAAATTTCTTTATCCGGTAATAAATAGCCACAGAACGCCGCGCAAAGCCATTGCCTATTTGACCGCCACGGGACACTCTGACCAGACATAGCCGTCTTGAAAAAGATGGATACCGGGCAGAACTTGTGGAGGACGAGTATGTTTGCTTCGGGCATGAATTTCGGTCTTGGCGAGGAGATCGAAGCCCTTCGTGAGACCGTGCGCCGTTTCGCGGAAAGCCGCATTGCGCCGCTTGCCGCCGAAACCGACCGCAATAACGCATTTCCCATGCATCTGTGGCGTGAGCTGGGTGAGCTGGGTGTGCTGGGCATCACGGCGCCGGAAGAGTATGGCGGCGCGGGTCTCGGCTATCTCGCCCATTGCGTGGCCATGGAAGAGATCAGCCGCGCCTCGGCCTCGATTGGCCTCAGCTATGGCGCGCATTCCAATCTCTGCGTCAACCAGATCAAGCGCAACGGCTCAAGCGAGCAGCGCGCCAAATATCTGCCAAAGCTCATTTCCGGTGAACATGTCGGCGCGCTCGCCATGTCCGAGCCGGGAGCCGGATCGGACGTGGTTTCGATGAAGCTTCGCGCCGAAAAGCGCGGCGACGCCTATGTGCTGAACGGCAACAAGATGTGGATCACCAACGGCCCGGATGCCGATGTGCTGGTGGTCTACGCCAAGACCGATCCGTCGGCTGGCTCGCGCGGGATGAGCGCCTTTATCGTCGAGAAAAGTTTCAAGGGTTTCTCGACCGCGCAAAAGCTCGACAAGCTTGGCATGCGCGGCTCCAACACCTGCGAGCTGGTGTTCGAAAATTGCGAAGTGCCTGCCGAGAATGTGCTGGGCGAGGTCGGCAAGGGCGTCAACGTGCTGATGTCCGGCCTCGACTATGAGCGTGTGGTGCTGGCGGGCGGCCCGCTTGGCATCATGGCGGCCTGCCTTGATGTCGTGGTGCCCTATGTGCACGAGCGCAAGCAGTTCGACCAGCCGATCGGCGAATTCCAGCTCATGCAGGGCAAGCTCGCCGACATGTATGTGACCTTCAACGCCTCGCGTGCCTATACCTATGCTGTGGCGGCAGCCTGCGACCGGGGCGAGACGACGCGCAAGGATGCGGCGGGCTGCATTCTCTACACGGCAGAAAATGCGACCCAGATGGCCTTGCAGGCAATCCAGTCGCTGGGCGGCAATGGCTATATCAACGACTATCCGACCGGGCGTCTGCTGCGCGATGCCAAGCTTTACGAAATCGGTGCGGGTACGTCGGAAATCCGGCGTATGCTGATCGGGCGGGAATTGTTTCAGGAGACCCGTTGATGCCGGTTCTAAAATCCGAGATATCGACGCGAAGCACTACCTATCAGGCTAACCGCAAGGCCATGCTTGAGGCCATCGATATCGTGGCCGAGGCGTCCCGCCTTGCCATCGATGGCGGCGGCGAGAAAGCGCGCGAACGTCATGTCGCACGCGGCAAGCTGCTTCCCCGTGACCGCGTTGCGCAATTGCTTGATCCGGGTTCGCCCTTTCTGGAAGTCGGTCTGACGGCGGGTCACGGCATGTATGACGGTGCTGCTCCTTCCGGCGGTATCATCACCGGCATCGGGCGCGTATCGGGACGCGAATGTATGATCGTCTGCAACGATGCGACGGTGAAGGGTGGCACCTATTATCCGGTGACGGTGAAAAAGCATCTGCGCGCGCAGGAGATCGCGGGCGAGAATCGCCTGCCCTGCATCTATCTGGTCGATTCAGGCGGGGCCAACCTGCCCAATCAGGATGAGGTTTTCCCGGATCGCGACCATTTCGGACGCATCTTTTACAATCAGGCGCAGATGTCGGCAGCGGACATTCCGCAGGTCGCCGTGGTCATGGGGTCGTGCACGGCGGGCGGCGCTTATGTGCCTGCCATGAGCGACGAGACGGTGATCGTGCGCAATCAGGGTACGATCTTTCTGGCTGGCCCGCCGCTGGTGAAGGCCGCGACCGGCGAAGTGGTGACGGCGGAAGACCTCGGCGGTGGCGACGTGCACACGCGGCTTTCAGGCGTGGCCGATCATCTGGCCAATGACGATGCCCATGCTCTCCAGATCGCGCGCGCCATCGCGGCCAATCTCAACAGTGAGAAACGCTCCTTCATTGCGAAGGGCGACGGTTCGGCCCCGCTCTATGACCCGGAAGAGCTTCTGGGCGTGGTTTCCGCCGATACGCGCATTCCCTATGATGTGCGCGAGGTGATTGCGCGGCTGGTGGACGGCTCGGATTTCAATGAGTTCAAGGCGCGCTACGGCGCCACGCTGGTTTGCGGCTTTGCCAGCATTTACGGCATGCCGGTGGGCATCATCGCCAATAATGGCGTGCTGTTTTCCGAAGCGGCCACCAAGGGCGCGCATTTCATCGAGCTTTGCTGCCAGCGCAATATTCCGCTGGTGTTTTTGCAGAACATCACCGGCTTCATGGTCGGGCGCAAATATGAGGCGGAAGGCATCGCCAAGCACGGCGCCAAGCTGGTGACGGCGGTGGCGACGGCCAATGTGCCGAAAATCACCATGCTGATCGGTGCATCCTATGGCGCGGGCAATTACGGTATGGCGGGACGGGCCTATTCCCCACGCTTTCTGTGGACCTGGCCGAACAGCCGCATCGCCGTGATGGGTGGCGAGCAGGCGGCGGGCGTGCTGGCGACCGTCAAGCGCGACGGGATCGAACGCACCGGTGGAACATGGTCGGCGGAAGAGGAAGCGGAGTTCAAGCGTCCGACGCTTGAAATGTTCGAGCGCCAGAGCCATCCGCTTTATGCCTCGGCACGGCTTTGGGATGACGGCATCGTCGATCCGCGCAAGAGCCGCGAAGTGCTGGGCCTTTCGCTTTCCGCAACGCTGAATGCGCCAGTCGAGCCGACGCGTTTTGGCCTGTTCAGAATGTGAAGGGGGCGATCAGATGTTCAAAAAGATACTGATTGCCAATCGCGGGGAAATTGCCTGTCGGGTCATCCGCACGGCGCGTCAATTCGGTATTGCCACCGTCGCGATCTATTCCGATGCGGACGCGCGGGCGCTGCATGTCGAAATGGCCGATGAGGCGGTGCGCGTCGGTCCAGCGCTTTCGGCGCAGAGCTATCTCAATGTCGAGGCGATTATCAAAGCTGCACTTGAAACCGGCGCGGAGGCAATCCATCCGGGCTATGGCTTTCTCTCGGAGAACGCCGGTTTTGTGGATGCCGTCGAGGCAGCAGGGCTGGTCTTTATCGGTCCCTCGGCAAAAGCCATCCGCGCCATGGGGTTAAAGGATGCCGCCAAGGCGCTGATGGAAAAAGCCGGTGTTCCCGTCGTGCCGGGCTATCACGGCGACAATCAGGACGGCGCTTTCCTCAAAAGCGAGGCGGATCGCATCGGCTATCCGGTGCTGATCAAGGCCCGGGCGGGTGGCGGCGGCAAAGGTATGCGGCGCGTCGATCAGGCGGCGGATTTTGCAGCAGCGCTGGACAGCGCGCGTCGCGAGGCGGAAGCCTCGTTCGGCGACAGCGCCGTGCTGGTGGAAAAATATATGACCAAGCCGCGCCATATCGAGGTGCAGGTCTTCGGCGATAATCACGGCCATGCGGTGCATCTTTTTGAGCGCGATTGCTCGCTGCAACGCCGCCACCAGAAGGTGATTGAGGAAGCGCCCGCACCCGGCATGACGCCGGATATGCGCGCGGTGATGGGCGAAGCTGCGGTGAAGGCCGCTTTGGCCATCGGCTATTCCGGCGCGGGCACGGTGGAGTTCATCGCCGATGTGTCGGAAGGGCTGCGGCCTGACCGGTTCTTCTTCATGGAAATGAACACGCGCTTGCAGGTGGAGCATCCGGTGACGGAAGCGATCACCGGTCTCGATCTGGTCGAATGGCAGTTGCGCGTTGCGTCCGGCGAAGCCTTGCCGAAGCGGCGGGATGAAATTGCAATCCATGGCTGGGCTTTTGAGGCGCGGCTTTACGCCGAGGACCCAGCCCGCGACTTTCTCCCCGCAACGGGCAAGCTTGCGCTGTTCGCTCCGCCGGAGCAGGCGCGTGTCGATTCCGGTGTGCGGACAGGCGATACCATCACGCCGTTCTACGATCCTATGATCGCCAAGATCATCGTCCATGGCCGGGATCGCGACGAGGCGATGAACCGACTCGACACGGCATTGGGCAAAACCCGCATTGCCGGACTCGTCACCAATCGCCAGTTCCTGTCGGCGCTCTGCAAGCTGAATGCTTTTCGCACCGGCGATGTCGATACCGGGCTGATTGCCCGCGAGGGGGGCCAATTATTTGCTGACGAGCCGCCATCGGAAATCGCCTTTGCACTGGCGGCATTGGCGGCGCTCGATCTGCTGGATGCGCCGTTGAGCGACGATCCATGGTCGAGCCTGCGCGGATTTCGTCTGTGGGACGAAGCATCGCGCTCGGTGCTGCTCGACCATCAGGGCGAACGCCGGACGATCAGCTTCGCGATCAATGATCAACGGCGTTTCGGCTTCGATTTCGGCGCGGTCGAAATCCGCAGTCACGCAAACGGGCTGGTTCGGTTCTCCGTCGATGGCCGTGTGTCGGAAGCGTCTGTCGTCCGCATCGGGCATGATGTGACGGTGCAGTTCGACGGGCGCGACACCATATTTCATCATGTGCTGTCTGCCGGAGCGGAAGATGATGCGTCCACGGAAAGCCGCATTCTGGCTCCGATGCCAGGACTTGTACGGCTCGTATCCGCCGTGGAAGGCGCCAGCGTCGCGAAGGGCGATCCGCTGGTGACGATGGAGGCGATGAAGATGGAGCTTTCGCTGACCGCGCCACGCGACGGCAAGATCACATCCATTACTGTTGTGGCTGGCGATCAGGTCAGTGAAGGCGCGCTGCTTGTCGAATTGGAGGAAGAACATGGCTGAACACGTCGAAATCGTTGAAATGGCAGCACGTGACGGCCTGCAAAACGAGAAACGTTTTGTGCCGACGGCGGACAAGATCGCCCTGATCGACCGCCTGTCCGGCTGCGGTTATGCCCGCATCGAGGCGACAAGTTTCGTGAGCCCGAAATGGGTGCCGCAACTGGCCGATGCAGCAGACGTGATGGCGGGCATTCGTCGCGCCGACAGCGTGCGCTATTCTGTGCTCGTGCCGAACATGAAGGGCTATGAGGCGGCGGCTGCGGCCAATGTCGACGAGGTCGCGGTTTTCATTTCCGCCTCGGAGGGTTTTTCCAAAGCCAACATCAACTGCACGATTGCCGAGAGCATCGAACGCCTGTCGCCGGTAATTGGCGCTGCGATCAATGACGGGCTTGCGGTGCGCGGCTATGTCAGTTGCGCCATCGAATGCCCCTATGACGGGCCGACCGCGCCACAGGCCGTTGCCGATGTGACTGAGCAGCTTTTCTCGCTCGGTTGCCATGAGGTGAGCCTTGGCGACACGATTGGGCGCGGCACGCCCGACAAGGTCGCGGCCATGCTGGATGCGGTGCTTGCCATCGCCCCTGCGCACAGCCTTGCGGGCCATTATCACGACACGGGCGGACGTGCGCTCGACAATATTCGCGTCAGTCTGGAAAAGGGCTTGCGGGTGTTCGATGCATCGGTCGGCGGTCTGGGCGGTTGTCCTTTTGCGCCGGGTGCCAAGGGCAATGTCGATACGGTGGCAGTGGCCGAACTTTTGCACGGTTTGGGTTTTGAAACCGGCCTTGATCTGGACAAGCTGCGGTCGGCGTTATTGTTCGCGCAGGCGCTGCGTCAGGATAGAGCCGCATGAACCCTTTCGAGACCATTCAGCTTGCCATTGACGCGCGCGGCGTCGCAACGTTGACGCTGAACCGGCCCGAGCAGCACAATGTGCTTTCCGGTCTGATGATCGATGAACTGACCACTGCGGCGCTGCATCTGGCGGATGATCCGAAGGTCAGGATTGTGGTTCTGACCGGTGCGGGTACGAGCTTTTGCGCGGGCGGCGACCTTGGCTGGATGCAGGCGCAGGTGAATGCCAGCCGTGCGCAGCGGATCGAGGAAGCGCGCAAGCTCGCCTTGATGCTGAAGGCGCTTCGCGATCTGCCAAAACCGCTGATCGCGCGCGTCAATGGACAAGCCTATGGCGGTGGTATCGGCCTCATTAGTGTCTGTGATGCAGCCATCGGCGTGTCCGGCGCGCGCTTCGGCCTGACGGAGACGAAGCTTGGTCTGATACCTGCCACCATCAGCCCCTATGTCGTGGCGCGCATTGGTCAGGCCCATGCACTGCGCACATTCACCTCTGCCCGACTGTTCGACGCGCAGGAGGCAATGCGTATCGGCCTTCTGCATGAGGTGGTCGAGGCTGAGCAACTGGACGCGACGGTCGAAGCGGAGATCAAACCGTATTTTTCCACCGCACCGGCGGCGGTTGCGGCGTCGAAACGGCTCGTTCATGCGCTGGTCGCGCCGATTGACGAAGCCGTCATCGACACGACGCTCATCCGTCTTGCCGACACATGGGAAACACCGGAGGCCGCGGAAGGGATCGCGGCCTTTTTTGCGAAGCAATCACCATCATGGAAGGGAGGGAGTTAGACTTTGGGAGGAAGCCGATTTTCGCTGTCACTGTGGGCACTTGGCCCCTTGCAATCGAAAGCCGGAAATGCATTCTTAGCACATCACGAAAGCGGCTCCCGTTTTGGAGCAGTTTTCCGAAACTGCCGAGGCTGTTTTGGATAATATTATGGCTCCAGTCCCTTTTTGGGTGCGGTGCGGCGCGCTTTTGGATCGACCCTTTGAGATCGTAAGATGAAACAAAAGGGAGGGCCCGGCAATTCGCCAGCACGCAAGCGCTGACAATTGACCGGATGGGTTGCCATCATGGGTTAGATGAGGGCGCGTCCCAGGACGGCGCCCCACCAAAGGAGAAAAAGAATGAACCTGAAACTTC
The DNA here is from genome assembly GCF_003664555.1 of Ochrobactrum soli. Taxonomy (NCBI): domain Bacteria; kingdom Pseudomonadati; phylum Pseudomonadota; class Alphaproteobacteria; order Hyphomicrobiales; family Brucellaceae; genus Ochrobactrum; species Ochrobactrum soli. The sequence goes on from NZ_RCHH01000003.1 coordinate 380,985, forward strand.
TGTCCAGCGTAGCTTTCGCTGCTACTCTCGGTTTTGCCAGTGCTGCTTATGCCGACATCACCATCGGCGTGGTTGCACCGCTGACGGGTCCGGTTGCCGCTTTCGGCGATCAGGTGAAGAAGGGCGCAGAAACCGCTGCCGAAGTCATCAACAAGGCTGGCGGCATCAAGGGCGAGAAAATCGTTCTGAAGTTTGCCGACGACGCCGGTGAACCGAAGCAGGGCGTCTCCGCTGCCAACCAGATCGTCGGCGATGGCATCAAGTTCGTCGTTGGCCCGGTCACGACCGGCGTTGCCATTCCGGTATCCGACGTTTTCTCTGAAAACGGCGTGCTGATGGTCACCCCGACTGCAACTGGCCCGGATCTGACCGCACGCAAGCTGGAAAACGTGTTCCGCACCTGCGGCCGCGACGACCAGCAGGCCGAAGTCATGGCCGATTATGTCCTGAAGAACTTCAAGGACAAGAAGGTCGCCGTGATCCACGACAAGGGCGCCTATGGCAAGGGTCTGGCCGACGCTTTCAAGGCTGCGATCAACAAGGGCGGTGTTACGGAAGTGCATTACGATTCCGTCACGCCGGGCGATAAGGATTTCAGCGCACTGGTCACCAAGCTGAAGTCGGCAGGCGCGGAAGTCGTGTATTTCGGCGGTTATCATGCCGAAGGCGGTCTCCTGTCGCGCCAGCTGCATGACGCTGGCATGCAGGCGCTGGTTCTCGGCGGCGAAGGCCTGTCCAACACCGAATATTGGGCAATCGGCGGCACCAACGCACAGGGCACGCTGTTCACCAATGCCAAGGACGCCACGAAGAACCCCGCATCCAAGGACGCCATCGAAGCGCTGAAGGCCAAGGGTATCCCGGCTGAAGCCTTCACCATGAACGCCTATGCCGCAGTTGAAGTCATCAAGGCTGGCATTGAAAGCGCAGGTTCGGCTGATGATTCGGCTGCCGTTGCCAAGGCTCTGCATGACGGCAAGCCGATCGAAACCGCAATCGGCACGCTGACCTATGGCGAAAATGGTGACCTCAGCTCGCCGAGCTTTGACATCTTCAAGTGGGATGACGGCAAGATCGTCGGCCTCGAATAAGACGCCCTCGACAGACAATCAGAAACGCCGGGCTTGTCCCGGCGTTTTTGCGTTCAGATAAATATTAGAAGGCAGTTCAGGACCCGGAAAAGTTGAACGTCGGTTCAAGCTCCTCGAAGGTGTCATCCATCGCATGAGTTGGACTGCCCGGAAAACCGAAATGCCCATAGGCAATGGACATCTGCCCCTCGGCCTTGCGCTCGCCGCCCTTGGAGATAGCCGCCACATAAAGCGCCGCGGCAAGACCCGTGCGATCCGCACCAGCCTTGCAATGAATGAGGATCGGTTTTTCGGCATTCTGCATCAGCGTGATCAGCTCCTGCGCGCGCTGGGGCGACAGCCGCTTGCTGGACGACATTTCAAAATCAACATGCTGGATGCCAAGCGCTTGTGAAGCGTTGATTTCGTCGTCATACCAATCCGCACCCGGTTCCGGACCGCGCAGATTGATGATGGTCTTGATACCGTAGGCCTTTTGCAGTTTTGCGATCCGCGCCGGATCAGGCTGGTTCGAACGATAGGCCTCTCCGGGCACAATTTCATGGACATTGCCGTTATACTGGATCGTATAGAGATAGCCGCCCAACATACTTGCTCCCGTCAAAGCAGCAAGAGCGCCAATTCTGACGCGGTTGATGGACCATTGGGCGTATATTTTGAAAAAGCTCATGGGAACGCTTTAAAAGAGTTTTATGAAATAAATTCTAGCGCCAGTTTTTGCTTGGCTTTGGCGGAGCATGGAGTAAGAATGAGACTTATTCTTGTTCGGCCTGGCGATATTCTGGCCGTTTTTTGGATAGCTTTGGTTACATATTTTATATCGGGCGACGGCCATAAGCCGTCAGGGGCAAGCATTCGTGTCAGTTGCGTGGCGTCAGTCGAAGTTGCGTTGGTTTTCCGTGGCTTAAGCTTCGGTTAACTATAAGTGTCTAGTCTGAATCCATGAAAAGCTGGGGCAGTTAGCGGAGCAGGTTTATGCAGCGCTACAGATTTGACGATAAAATGATTCTCACGGAAGCGATTGTCGAGCTTCTTAACCGTGGTGTTGAGCGCGATGATCTTGATCTGGTCTTGAGCCGGATTGGTCCGGTCGATCTTGATTTGATGCATCAGTGTCTGGTCGAGGTCTGGAACTATAACCATCCCGAATTTGCCGAAACGGCGATGGCTGCCTGATATCGGGCGGCTCGTTTCGGCGGGTGATTTCTGCTCTTTGGCAGAAATTTCGGGGATGTCACAATCTTGAAACGGAGAAGGTTTATATCTGCCTCCGTATCGGGAATTCACCTGGGATGACGACCGCGGATGAACCGGCGTCAACTCAGGTGAAAGCGGAAGGTCGGGTCCATCCCGGCCTTTTTCGTTTTTGTTTCCTTGCCTCTGGCTTTCCGCTTTTCAGGCAGGGGCGACGGAACACTGTTTTTGGAAACGGATAGGCTCCATGATACGCCACATCGTTCTCATCAAATTCAAGCCGGAACTTGATGGCGCGGCCATCGAGCGGGCACTTGCTTCGGTCGTCGCTCTCAAAGGCAAGATCGGCGGAATAGTTTCTGTCACGACCGGGGCCAACAACAGCCCCGAAGGGTTAGAAAAAGGCTTTCGCCACGGTTTTGTGGTGGATTTTGCCGATGCTGCGGCGCGTGACGCCTATCTGCCGCATCCCGAGCACGTCAAGGTTGGTAAGGCTCTCGTCGAAGCTGCGGAAGGCGGTGTCGACGGCATTCTGGTGTTCGATTTCGACATCTGACCATTAGCCTATAACAGAAGCCCGCCCACGCCCATGCGGGACAAGTCGGTCGAATTGAGGTCGATGCCTGCCATCAGGCGGTCCAGCACCCAGTCGAGACTGTTTTCTCGCATGCTGCGGGCCGAACCCGGTGCCGCGATGATATATTTGCCGTCGCGCCTTCCAAGCACCAGCAGATTGCCGGGATCGACCGGCATGCCGATGCGCAGAATTTCTCCGCCACTCTGGAGGATCGAACGCGGCACGATGTCGGTGGTGTCGGCAACCGCCGATGCACTGAAAACCACGAGAATGTCGCAGCCAATGCTTATGCCCGAAATCGCGCTGGCCAGCGCCTCCGTGTCATGCGCGACACGCTTTTCCACGATTAGCGTGCCGCCATTGCGCGCAACGCGCTTTTCCATCACCTCGCGCGTCTTGTCGAACACGGTCTCGCGGATAGAGGGAAGTCGCGACTGGATCAGGCCGATGCGCAGCGGGCGAAACGCCTTGACGTCCATCGCCTGTTGACCGTGGAGGAGGGGGCAGATGGCATCGACAAGATTTTTTGGTACGGCAAAGGGAATGATCTTGACCGTCGCGACCATCTGGCCTGCTTCCACGCGCATATGATTGCGTATTGTCGCTAGAGAAATGCGCGCGTCATAGACGTTGACCGCATCTATTGTTGAAGCATCCACGCAGAAAATACCGGTGGAGCTGGCAAAAAGATTGATGCGTCCGGTCGTCGCCGTGCCGGTATGGATCGTCTGCGAGGTGAGGGCGGCCCCGATCAACTGCGCCGCTTCATCTTCGCCAATATCGCCGGGCTCGAACCGAGCCGCCAGAACGCTTGTGAGGCCAGCCTGCTGCAAGGCCGCGCAATGTTCGCGGGTGAGCACGGTCCCCTTGCGCAGCGTGAGCGCACCCGCCGTTACCGCATAGGCCAGTACCGCGCCTTCGGCTTCATCGAGCGGGAAGTCGGCGAAAACCATGGTACCCTTTCCAGACTTCAGTCGGCCAGCCCCGAAACGTTGCGGGTTTTAGGTTGTGTGTTTTTAGATTGTCTTAGTCGCGGCCCGGCGACTTCACAATGTGGTTAATCGGTTCCAGATCGCGCGGCTATCGCAGGATTTATCCGTTGGTTGTACTTGCATGGCCGGGGACAAAGGATTAAGTCACCGCCGCGTCAGCGCAACAGGGGCTCTAATTCCCCGCGTTGAGGCGCTTGCGGAGATGTCATTTCCGCTAATTGGAGTCTGGTTTGCGGCGTTTTTGACCGCGACATTACGATCCAGCACAAATTTCTCCAGACAGGTGACAAACGGAACTATTCGTTATAACGGTACGTTTGGAATTTTCAGAATTTACCGAAAACTGAAAAACGACATACGTGCCGGATTTGACGCTCGCGACATGACGAACCCCTGCGGTTCACGTTAACGGGCAGCTTGAAAGTGATTTCAAGTTCAAAGCCACACTGAGACGAAATCGCTCTGGTGCGATCTGAAGAACTGAAGCGTCTGACCGGGAATGGTCCCGGCAGCGGGTTTCAGATTTTCAGATCGCATCGGTGCAGGATGGAAAGACAAATGAAACTCGGCATCCCTCGGACGATCGTTTCGTTCGCCGTACTGGCCCTGACTGCGTTTCTTGCCGGCTGCGAGAACCAGGTTCTTCTCTCTCCCAAGGGAGAGGTCGGCGTGGCGGAACGCGATCTTATCCTTTTTGCGACCGGCCTCATGTTGCTCGTCGTGCTGCCTGTCATCTTCATGACGCTGTACTTCGCCTGGAAATACCGCGCCACGAATGAAAAGGCGGATTATCAGCCCGACTGGCACCACTCGACCAAGATCGAACTGGGCGTCTGGCTCATCCCTCTGGCGATCATCGTGGTTCTCGGTACGGTCACCTGGATCAGCACGCATAAGCTCGATCCGTACCGCCCGCTGGAATCCAGCGTGAAGCCGATCAATGTCGAAGTGGTTGCGCTCGACTGGAAATGGCTTTTCATCTATCCCGATCAGGGCATTGCCACCGTCAATGAAATGGCCATGCCTGTTGATGTTCCGGTCAACTTCAAGCTGACCTCCAGCAACATCATGAACTCCTTCTTCATTCCGGCGCTGGGCAGCATGGTCTACACCATGCCGAGCATGCAGACGAAGCTGCATCTCATCGCCAATCATGAAGGTGAGTTCGACGGCATTTCCGCCAATTATAGCGGTCAGGGCTTTGCCCAGATGCGCTTCAAGGCACATGCCTATAATCAGGCCGACTTCGACAAGTGGGTTGCCGACGTGAAGGCCAAGGGCGAAGAACTGGGCCGCGACCGTTATGCATCGCTGGTTCAGCCGAGCGAAAAGCATGCGGTGCAGTTCTTCAACTACAATGACAAGACGCTGTTCCACGATATCGTGAACCGCTGCTGGGACGGCAAGTCCGTCTGCATGGACGATGAAATGCACCGTCAGCAGATGATCCGCGAAGCACGCGCAAACCTGCGCAAGTCTTCGCCTGTCGATTTCAGCCAGTGGGCGAGCGACATCATCTGTGCAGTGGCGCCGCAGCGCCTGTCGCAGCTCGCAAACTGATTTGCCCTTGCGCCGTGATCTCCTGCGAGATCGCGGCCATCGGCATTCAATCTTTTGTTTCACGCGGTTCCGGACCGAAAGCCGTTAGAGGCTTTCCCGGAATTGCTCCAATCGAAGCGTGATAAAAATGTTCGGAAAACTTACGCTCGAAGCGATCCCGTATCACGAGCCGATCATCATGGTCACATTGACCGCGGTGGCTGGTGGTGCGCTCGCTATTCTGGCAGCCATCACTTATTACGGCAAATGGGCCCCGCTCTGGAAAGACTGGCTCACGACGGTCGATCACAAGCGTATCGGCATCATGTATATCATTCTGGCTTTCGTGATGCTGTTCCGCGGCTTCTCGGACGCCGTGATGATGCGCGCGCAGCAGGCTCTTGCCTCGGGCGCGAATGAAGGCTTTTTGCCGCCCCATCACTACGACCAGATCTTTACCGCCCACGGCGTGATCATGATCTTCTTCGTGGCGATGCCATTCGTCGTCGGTCTGATGAACTTTGCGGTTCCGCTCCAGATCGGTGCGCGTGACGTTGCTTTCCCCTACCTCAACTCGCTGAGCTTCTGGCTCACGGTCGCCGGTGCGGTTCTGATCAACCTGTCGCTCGGCATTGGCGAATTCGCCAAGACCGGCTGGCTTGCTTATCCGCCGCTGTCCGGCAAGGAATTCAGCCCGGATGTCGGCGTGGATTACTATATCTGGGCCTTGCAGATTTCCGGTATGGGTACGCTGCTTTCAGGCGTCAACCTGATCACCACCATCATCAAGATGCGTGCGCCCGGCATGGGCATGATGCAGGTTCCGGTCTTCACCTGGACCGCGCTCTGCTCGAACGTGCTGATCGTCGCAGCCTTCCCGATCCTCACTGTCACGCTGGCCCTGCTTTCGCTGGACCGCTATCTGGATTTCCACTTCTTCACCAATGATGCTGGTGGCAATCCGATGATGTATGTGAACCTGATCTGGATCTGGGGTCACCCGGAAGTCTACATCCTCATCCTGCCTGCTTTCGGTGTCTTCTCCGAAATCATCGCGACCTTCTCCGGCAAGCGTCTGTTCGGCTACAAGTCGATGGTTTACGCAACAGTTGCCATTACGGTCCTGTCGTTCCTCGTCTGGGTGCACCACTTCTTCACCATGGGTGGCGGCGCCAATGTCAACGCCTTCTTCGGTGTTGCGACGATGATCATCTCGATCCCGACGGGGGCTAAGGTCTTCAACTGGCTGTTCACGATGTATAAGGGCCGCGTCCGCATGGAAACGCCGGTTCTGTGGACGATCGGCTTCATGTGTACCTTCGTGGTTGGCGGTATGACGGGCGTTCTGCTTGCTGTTCCGCCTGCGGATTTCGTGCTGCATAACTCGGTGTTCCTGATCGCCCACTTCCACAATGTGATCATCTCGGGCGTGCTGTTCGGCTGCTTTGCCGGTCTCGTCTACTGGTGGCCGAAGGCTTTCGGCTTCAAGCTCAACGAACGTCTGGGCCGTAACGCGTTCTGGTGCTGGCTGGTCGGCTTCATCATGGCGTTCATGCCGCTCTATGTGCTCGGCCTGATGGGCATGACCCGTCGTCTGAACCACACCGAAAACCCGGCATGGCACATCTATCTGATCATCGCCGCCGTCGGCGTTGCGATCATCCTGTGCGGTATCGTGTTCCAGGTTCTGCAGATCATGGTTTCGATCCGCGACCGCGAAAAGCTGCGTGACAACAACGGCGACAGCTGGGGTACGGGCCGTACGCTGGAATGGTCGCTGGCTTCGCCGCCTGCATTCTACAACTTCGCTGAAGTGCCGCATGTCCGCGACCACGACAGCTGGTGGGACATGAAGCAGAACGGTTATGTGCGCCGCACGGAAAAGTTCGCACGCATCCACATGCCGAAGAACACCGGTACGGGTTTCATCATCGGCATCATGAACATTCCGCTCGGCTTTGCGCTGGTGTGGCATATCTGGTGGCTGGCCATTGCCTCTGCCGTGGGTGTACTCGCCGTTGCGATCTTCCACTCGTTCAACAATGACAGAGACTTCTACGTCTCGGCCGAAGAAGTGCAGAGCGTCGAAGACCTTCGCACCCGGCAACTGATGGCTCAGGAGGCTTGATCCATGAGCGCTAGCATTTCAACGGCCGGTCCATTCACGGGCGGCAACGAGCATCCTGCTCACGAAGACCATCAGGATGCAGGGTCGACCACGCTGGTCGGCTTCTGGATCTACCTGATGAGCGACTGCGTCCTGTTCTCGGGCCTGTTTGCAACCTATGCCGTTCTGGCGCACCAGTTTGCGGGCGGTCCGACCGGCCGTGAACTCTTCGACCTGCAGTTTGTGTTGACCGAAACCATGCTGCTGCTGGTCTCTTCGCTGACCTATGGTCTGGCGACGCTGTCCATGTACAAGAAGAACCGTGCAGGCGTGCTGTTCTGGCTGGGCGTCACGTTCCTGCTGGGTGCAGCCTTCCTCGTGATGGAAGTCTATGAATTCCATCACCTGATTCTCGAAGACGCCGGCCCGAGCCGCAGCGCGTTCCTTTCGGCCTTCTTCGCGCTGGTCGGAACCCACGGTCTTCACATCACGTCCGGCCTGATCTGGATTCTGGTGCTTTCCGCCCAGCTTCTGCGTGACGGCCTGACCGAAAAGAACCAGACGCGCGTGATGTGCCTCAGCCTCTTCTGGCACTTCCTGGACATCATCTGGATTGGCGTCTTTACCCTTGTCTATCTGCTGGGTGTACTGTGATGAGTTCTGCACACGAAACACACGATCATGCCGCGCATGGCAGCCTGAAGTCGTATCTGATCGGCTTCGTGCTGGCGGTTATTCTCACCGTCGTTCCATTCCTTCTGGCGATGAACGGCTATTTCACGCCTGCCACGACCGCAGCCGTTGTTCTCGGCATCGCCGTCGTTCAGATCCTGGTGCATCTGGTTTACTTCCTGCACCTCGATCCGAAGTCGGAAGGCGGCTGGAACATTCTGGCGCTCATCTTCACGGTCATCATTCTGGCTATCGTGCTTGCCGGCTCCATCTGGGTCATGCATCACCTCGATACCAATATGATGCCGATGTACATGACGCCTGACGACGTGCGTAATCTGCCTTAATCAGACCGCGCCCGGCGGGGCTGGTCTTTGACATGCCCCGCTGAGCTACCGTTTCTCCCGTGCGCCAGACCATGATCCGCACACGGTTTGAATCGCGGCTTTATCCTCCCTCTCTCCCCCCAAAGCCGCGTGGCGCTCCGGTTCCCTCCGGAGCGCCTCCCTTTTTTGTGCGCTTCATATTTTGCATTTTCAGCGCGAAGTCTTCGCGTCTGCGACCGGGCGTTGCGTAAAGCTGTGGTAACGTTAACACTCCCTTGACTGAATCCGTTCATATCTAGAGCTTAAGCTTTAGGTTGTTGCTTGGCCCCCCGACCTCCCTATGGTAATCCCTGAAACGTCCTGGGTGGGAAATGGAAACGGGACGCTGCCAGGCGACCGCATAGACAGGAACCGGACAGTAACGCGTATGACTCGGAGTAACAGGACGATACAGGGAAAAGGCATTGCCATGCTTTTGCTGGCGGCGCATTTTTCCTCGTTTACCGTGTCGCCTGCTTTGGCGTTTGAGCTTTTTGGCGTCCGTCTTTGGGGCGAAGACAAGAAAACCGATCCCGATATCATCGATCCGAAGACCTATGAGGTCGAGGTCACTACCACCGGTGATCGCAAGAATGCGGATGGCACCGAAGCCGATCTGAAATCCGTCGTTGAAGGTGCATCCGGTCTGGTGACCGACGCGGACAAGCCCGCCTCGGGTTCCGCCGGTCTGCTGGCCAAGGCGCGCGGCGATTATCGGCGTATTCTGGCCGCCCTTTACGGTGAAGGCCGCTATGGCGGCACGATCTCGATTCTCGTCGATGGCCGCGAGGCGAACGACATTCCGCCGGACGCTGATATTCCAAACAATGCGAAAGTGGCGATTTCCGTCGATCCGGGACCGCAGTTCCTGTTTTCGCGCACGGCCATTTCCAATATAGCGCCACCCGCCACCGACAAGCGCGATGTCGTGCAATCGCCCGAAGATGCGGGTTTCGCGCCCGGTCAGGTAGCGCGCTCTGGAACGATCATCAAGGCCGAGCGTCTTGCCGTCGAGGCTTGGCGTCAGCAGGGCTATCCGAAGGCGCAGGTGACAGGCGAAGAGGTTGTCGCCGACCATGATGGCAACACGGTTGCCGCCGATGTCGCGCTCGATCCGGGCCGCAAGGCGCATTATGGGCCGGTCAGCGTGGTAGGCACGGCGCGTATGGACCCGCAATTCGTCGCCTGGATGACCGGGCTGACGCCCGATAAGGAATACGACCCCGACGATATCGAAAAAGCCAAGAAGCGTCTTGGCCGCATGGAAGTGTTTCGTGCGATGAGTTTCGAGGAAGCCGAAACCATCGAGCCGGATGGCAGCCTGCCGATGACGCTCAACGTGCAGGAGCGCAAACCCCGCCGGTTCGGCTTCGGTGCGGAATATTCGACCATCGACGGCTTCGGCGTCACCGGCTACTGGATGCATCGCAACCTGTTCGGCAAGGGTGAAAACCTGCGTTTCGACGCCAAGGTCAGTGGCATTGGCGGTTCGCAGGATAATTCATTTAATCCGCAGAACTATACCTATCTGCTCGGCGGCACGTTCAAGAAGCCCGGCGTCTATACGCCTGATACGGATTTCGTTCTGTCGCTCGACGCCAAGCGCGAAGTGCTCGACGCCTATACCGAAACCTCGATCAACGCCAAGACCGGTTTCACGCAGATATTCAGCGACGAATTGTCAGGCGCGATCTATGCCAAGGCGAGCCAGGGACGCTACACGGACTATCCTTTCGGTCCCCGCGACTTCACGACAGCCGGTCTGGAAGGCAGCGTGCTTTACGACAGCCGCAACAACAAGCCGGACCCAAGTTCGGGCTTTTATCTGGAAGGCAATATCCAGCCCTTCTACGAATTCCATTACGGCAATTTCGCCACCCGCTTCACCGCCGAGGGCCGCACCTATTACGGCCTTGGTGCAACGGATCGCGTGATTCTGGCCGGGCGCGTGAAAGTGGGATCGATTGTTGGCGCTTCGATTGAAGATTTGCCGCCGAGCCTGTCCTTCCTTGCGGGCGGCGGCGGCTCAGTGCGCGGCTATGCCTATCGCAATATCGGCGTCGATGCCGGAAACGGCAACATCGTCGGCGGACGGTCGCTGCTGGAAGCTTCGGGCGAGGTGCGCACCCGCATCACCGATTCCATCGGCGCGGTCGCCTTTGTCGATGCGGGCTATGTCGGCGAAAAATCGTTTCCGGATTTCTCGGAACAAATGCGCGTCGGCGCCGGTGGTGGTCTGCGCTACCTGACCGGCCTCGGGCCGATTCGCCTCGACGTCGCCATACCGCTTAACCGCCGCTCGGGTGATCCGAGCTATGCATTCTATGTGGGCATAGGACAGGCGTTTTGACCAGATTTATCACCGTTTTCCTCTTCCTGATTCTCGCCGCTGTGGCCGCCGTGCTGGCCATTCCGGGCGCATGGGTCACGCTTATCGGCGTGGATACACAGACCACGGCGTCGATTGTCGCCCCGGCAAATGCGCAAACGCAGGGCCAGAGCGAACAGCAGGCCGAAGCATCGGAAAGCAACGAAGAGCAAAAATCCTATTTCCTGTCTTTCGTGGAAAGCCAGCTTTCCGCGCCGAACCGCCGTATCTCGCTTTCGGGCATCAGCGGCGTCCTGTCGTCGGAAGCCTCCATCGGCTCGATCACCATTGCCGACCGTGAAGGCGTCTGGCTGCGGATTGAAAATGCCAAGCTGAACTGGAGCCGCACCGCTTTGCTGCTCGGTCGGCTCAGCATTCAGTCGCTGAGCGCGGAGCGCATCGATATTGCCCGCAAGCCGCTGCCGGACAACAGCCTGCCATCGCCGGAATCGTCGAGCTTCAGCCTGCCGGAACTGCCGATTTCCATCAGTCTGGATCAGCTTGATGTGGCGCGGCTGCGTTTTGGACCCGAGATTTTCGGCCTCGAATCGGAAGTCTCTGCAACCGGCAGCCTTTCGCTCGCCGATGGTTCACTGAACTCGTCCTTCGATATCAAGCGCCTTGACGGTCCCGGCGGCAGTTTCGCCCTGCGCGCCGCCTATGCCAATGCCGACCAAAAGGTCGATCTTGATCTGAAAGTTGCAGAACCCGCCAATGGCATCGTGGCCAACTTGCTCAATATTGACGGTCGCCCGCCAGTCGATCTCACCTTGACAGGCGCTGGCCCGCTTGATGATCTGAAAGTGGATTTGGCGCTCGACACCAATGGCAGCCGCACGCTGACTGGCGCTTTCACGCTGAACCGTCAGGGCGAAGCGCCCAATGGCGGTCGCGTTTTTGCCGCCCGTTTCAATGGGCCGATTGCTGTGCTGGTGCCACCAGTGTTCCGTGACTTCTTCGGTTCCGAAACCGTGCTTTCTGCCGATGGCTTCCTGAAAGATGCGGGTGGTTTCCGTCTCGATGATCTGGCGCTGACAAGCGCCGCGCTGAAGCTGAAGGCTGCTGCGGAATCCGGCAATGATCATTTTCTGAACAAGCTCAGCATCGATGCGTCGATTGCCGACGAAACCAAGGGCCGTGTGCTGCTGCCGGTCAAGGGCGCCGAAACCTATATCGACAATGCGCGGTTTCAGGTTTCCTATGGCGACCGTCCAACCAATGACTGGACCGGCCAACTTTCCGTCAACGGCTTGAAGAATGCGACCATTGCCGCCTCCAGCGTGGCGCTGGACATGGGCGGCGTTGCCGAAAACCTCAACGATGCCGCAAACCGCCACATCACTTTCAAGGTGACGGGCGGCATGGACGGCATTTCCTCGCCACGCGCAGAACTGGCGCAGGCACTGGGCAGCAAGATCGCGCTTCTCATCGATGGCGGCTGGCGCGCCGGTTCTCCGGTGGAACTTGCACAGGCGAATATCGAGGGCAACGGTCTCAGCCTTGATCTCAAGGGCAATATTGACGACTTCGTCTTCAATGGCGATATCGCCGCCAAGGTCGCAAGCCTTGCGCCCTTCGGCGCTTTGGCGGACAAGGAACTGGCGGGCAGTATCGACGTCAAGGCCAAGGGCACGGTTCGCCCGATCAGCGGCGCATTCTATCTCGATCTCGACGGTACGGCGCAAAACATGCGCACCGGCACTGAGGCGGTCGACAATATTCTGGACGGCGAAGTGCGGCTGGCCGGTGCTGTCGGTCGCAGCGCCGAAGGTTTTTCCGCGCGCGATTTCCGCATCGGCAATGCGTTGAGCGAAATCACCGCCAATGGCTCCTTCGCATCGGACAAGGCGAATTTCGATTTCGGCGTGATGCTGTCCGATATGAAGCTGCTTTCACCGCAGGCATCGGGCCGTATGACGGTCAAGGGCAGTGCGCGCGGTGACGACAAGCTGATTGCGCTGGCGCTGCGGGCCGACGCGCCGCAGGGCACGCTTGCGGGCCGCAAGCTTACCAATGCCGGTCTTGATTTCAACGCCATGCTCGATGGCAATGCGAGCACCGGCGCGGCTCTGTCCGGCAAGCTGGCAGGCAATGCCTTCCTCAATGGCGAGCGCATTGAACTGGGTTCACTGATCGACATCGTCAATGACGAGAAGCGCCTGACCAATCTTCTGTTCAATGCAGGCGGGGCCCATCTTTCCGGCAATGTCACGCAGACGGCCAAGGGTTTGCTCAATGGCGCGCTGAAGCTCGACGCGCCGGATATCTCCACTGCCGCCGCACTGTTTCTTGCCGAGGCAACCGGGGCGGCCAATGCCGATATCGCGCTGCAAGCCGATGGCGACCGGCAGAATGCGACCGTTTCAGCTGACGCCAAGGGCGTGAAGGTCAATGGCAATCATATTGCGTCCGCCAATATCGCGCTGACCGCACAGGATCTGTTCGGCGTGCCCGTCGTGGACGGCAATGCTGCCGCGCGCGACATTATGGTCGGCACGTTCGGCATCGACACCTTCGACGCCAAGGCAAACGCCACCGGAACCAAGACCGATTTCAGCGCCAATACGAAGCTCAAGATCGGCACGGTGGCCAATGCCGCCGGCTCGCTGGAGCCGAAGGATGGCGGCTTTGAACTCGGCCTTGCCTCGGCAGATGTGAAGCAGGGTGCGCTTCGCGCCAATCTCGCCGAGCCGGTGACGATTGCCATGAAGGGCAGCGCGATTTCCTTTGGCGATATCATCATCAATACCGGTGCCAATGCGGGCGCGGGGCAGGTCAAGATCAACGGCTCGGTCGATGACCGCCTTGATCTGTCGGTGGCGCTTACCGATCTGCCGCTGGCGCTTGCCAACACCTTCAAGCCGGACCTCGGCCTCGGCGGTACTGTCAACGGGACCGCCCGCGTGACCGGTACGCGCGATGCGCCCAATATCGCCTTCGATATGGCGGCGCGTGGCGTGACGGCTGCTGAACTGAAGAAACAGGGCATCGCTGCGCTGAATGCCGATGCCAAGGGCACGTCGGCCAATGACCGGCTCAACATCGACGCCCGGGTAACCGGTGGCGCTGCAAGCGGCAATGGTATCGACGTCACGGCGAAGGGCGGCGTGCCGCTCGGCAAAGGTGATCTTGGCGTCGATGTGACGCTGGCCAATCTGCCGCTCGGCATACTGAACGGCGCTGTGAAAGGGCAGGACCTCGCGGGCAATGTCACCGGCACGGCGCGCGTGACGGGCCCGCTGACCAATCCCGCCGCGACCTTCAATCTCAAGGGGGCCGGCCTTGCTGCCAAGCCGCTGCGCGAAAACGGCCTTGCGCCGCTCAGCCTTCAGGCAGCAGGCAGCTATGCCGCCAAGGCGGTCGATATTTCCTCGCTGACGGTGGATGGCCCGCAGGGCCTGAATGTCACGGCGAGCGGCAAGGTGCCGTTCTCCGGTCAGGGCCTTGGCGTCAATGTCAACGGCAACGTCCCGCTGGCGCTCGCCAATCGCTTTCTGGCGGATCGCGGCGCGCAGGCCAATGGCACACTGACGCTGACCGCAAGCGTTTCCGGCGGCTTCGACCGCCCGCAATTGCGCGGCATGTTCTCCACCAGCGGTGCAACCTTCATCGATCCCGAAACCAATGTCCGTGTGAACAATATCAATATCATGGGCAGCATGGATGGTGAAACCATCACGCTGCGGCAGGTCAATGCTGCGTTCGGTAGCGGCGGCTCCGTTTCCGCAAGCGGCACGATCTCCACGAATGCAGCGGCGAATTTCCCGGCCAATATCGATATCAAGCTGGACCGCGCCCGTTATGCCGATGGCAAGCTTGTCGTCGCAACGGTCAATGGCGGCATCTCGATCACCGGACCGCTGGCAGGCGACATGCTGATTGGTGGTCGGATCGACGTGGAACGTGCGGAAATCTCGGTACCGGAAAATCTCGGTGGCGGCGCAACCTATGTGCCGGTCGAGCATAAGAACACGCCGAAAAATGTTGCGAAGACGCTGGAGCGCGCCAAGGTCGAAACCCGCAAGGGTAAGGCCAAGTCGGTGGCGCGGACCAATTCAGCCGGACCGCGTCTCGATGTCGTCGTCAATGCGCCAAACCAGATTTTCGTGCGCGGTCGCGGTCTCGATACGGAACTGGGCGGGCGCGTGCGCCTCACCGGGCCGGTCAGCGATATCAAGCCGGTTGGTTCCTTCGACATGATTCGCGGTCGCATCGGCATTCTCGGCCAGCGCATCACCTTTGATGAGGGGCATGTCACGCTGGTTGGCGACCTCAATCCGCAGCTCAATTTCGTGGCCCGTTCGGAAGGCAATGAAATCACCGCCATCGTCACGGTCACAGGCACGGTCGATAATCTCAATATCGTCTTCTCCTCGTCCCCGGAACTGCCGCAGGATGAAGTGCTGGCTCAGCTGATCTTCAAGCGCTCCATCGGCGAATTGTCGGCGTTCCAGATTGCACAGCTTGCTGCTGCGGCAGCGGAACTTGCGGGCGGCTCCAACAATTCGCTCATGAACAAGCTTCGCGCCGGTACCGGCCTCGACGATCTTGATGTCGTGACCGACAGCAAGGGGCAGACAGCCGTTCGCGCCGGACGCTACATCCGCGACAATATCTATCTGGGTGTGGAAGCAGGGTCCGGCGGCTCGACCAAGGGAACCGTCAATCTCGACATCACGCGAAACCTCAAGGCGAAGGGGTCGCTTGGCGCAGAGGGTGATTCCAGCGGCGGTATCTTCTACGAAAAAGACTACTGATCTTTCCTCGATTTGCTTGAATAAGCCGGGCGGTTCGTCCGGCTTTTTCTTTTCAAACGCTGCATCCCTCGGTTGAGTTTTTACGCCTGCGCTAATCTTTTATGAGTATCGAAATGCCTGGTTTAACGGTTCCTCAACCATAAGACTGCAAATTGCGGTTAATACCGAGCGGCATGATGCCTGCTCCCTGTCACCTGTGTTTTGGGCGATTTGCATGTCGAAGTTGAGTGATGTTCTGAGCCGCCGCCGCTTTTTGCTTGGCACCGGGGCCGTCGTTCTGAGTGGCGCCGCAGGCTGCTCGCAGACGATGGACATGTCTGCCTTTCAGGTAGATACAATGTCGACAGGGGGCATCTCGCCGATGCGTCCGCAGATCAGTGTTGATCGCGCCATCACGACGCCGGATGTCATGTATGCATCGGTGCAGGAGGGGCCTTACGCGCTGCCTGCCATTCCTTATGACAAGGTACCGAAGCAATTCCGCCGCCAGATTGTGCCGGACCCGACCGGTCAAGCGCCGGGCACCATCGTCGTCAGCCTGAAAGATCATTACCTCTATTATGTGCTGCCGGGCGGCGAAGCGCTGCGCTATGGCGTCGGCATCGGCAAGGCGGGCTTTGAATGGCAGGGCCGTGCCAATGTGCAGTACAAAAAGCAGTGGCCGCGCTGGACGCCGCCGCCGGAAATGATCCAGCGCAAGCCGGAACTCGAAAAATACCGCAATGGTCAGGAGCCGGGTCCGCAGAACCCGCTCGGCGCACGCGCGCTTTACATTTTCCAGAATGGCCGCGACACCGGCTATCGCATCCACGGCTCGCCGGAATGGTGGTCCATCGGGCAGTCGATGTCGTCGGGCTGTATCCGCCTGATGAATCAGGACATTATCGACCTGTATAATCGCGTACAGGGGCAGGCGCCGATTGTTGTCAGCTAACTGCGCCGAAGATATGAATGCTTAAACAAAAGGCCGTCAGAGACGGCCTTTTTTGCATTCTATTCGTAGCGAACCGATTTCGGCATCGCTTCGCCAAGCCTGACGAAATGACGGAACTCGGCGCGCAGGCTTTCGGCGGAAGCCATGTGAACCTGCTTTTCTGGCGCAACGTCGTTTTGCGCGATCTGGGTGGATACGCCCGGCATGACAAATGCTGCTACGGTCAGTACGAGGGCAGCGGCAATGCCGAGGCGTCGTTCGGTTCTGGCCTGCATTTTGATCTCCTTGCGCTGCATCGCAGCGGCTTAAAACTTAGAATCGTCTTTGTTCGCAAAACGCTGGGATTTTCAGATCAGTGAAAAGTCGCGCGATGCGTAATGTTCAAAGCGGTGTCGATGGCGTGAATCGGTATTGGCAGCAAAGTCTGGCCGAAATCGGCCAAAGCTTCGGCAAAATTGCTGGCGGCAGCTGCCACATCGTCGCAGCGCCGTTTGCAGGCAATGGCTTCCAGACACGTGTCGAGCAGCAGCGCATCCTGATTGTGCAATCCGGAAATCAGCCCCAGCGTCAGGCATTCCTCGCGGCAGACATGATGCGAGTCGAACGGGAAAGCGCGCAACTCGCAGCTTGCACAATGACGCAGCACACGGATGAAATGCGAAAGCTCGCCGACAGCGCGCTTTGCTTCCGATGGTCCGAGCACTTCCGAATAGAGACCCCAGGTCATTTCCCACGGGATGATCGAGCCAGTCTCGAAACCCGCAGTCCAGCGGCGATAACCTTCCAGCACCAGCTTTTCCGGCAGGCGGTCGAAATAGCCTGCGCTATTGGCGCCGTTCAGCTGCGATATACGCATATTCATGAGCGCCTCCACGATGCAACATCGGCAGAGGCATGCGAGACAGGAGACTTGCCCTGTTTACGCTGAGCGGGACGTTCCGTCGCGCCGCGTATAGTGCAGTATCCGGTCGGCAAGAGACTGAGCTGCCAGGGCAGGCCGTCGATATTTGCGGACCGGCATTCACCGAGACCAACCATTGGGTCCTCCAATCGAAAGGGTTCAAGGCCCAGACATCAAAGGTGCGCAGGATTGCGCGGAGCTATATAAAAGCTGCAAATTGATCTGGAGTCAATTGGTCAACTTTTAAAAAGCCGAGAGATTTCAAGAGCGTAGAATTATTCTAGACTGCAATAGTCATGTTTACAGTATTCGAATGATAACGCAACCGCTGCGGGGAGACAGCGGTTGCGGCAAACGGGCGCAATGCCGGTGGAGGAGGGAGAGAACGACACCGCGCCCCATGCTCCGGGAATTAGTGGCCAGAATGATCGGATGAATGATCGGATGAATGTTCGCTCGTCTGGCCATTCTGGGCCGTGACGGGGAAGTTGATCTCAACCTTGCCAGCCTTTTCGAATTCGAGCGTAACCGGCACGGTTTCGCCTTCCTTGTAGGGCTTCTCCGGCTGGATGAACATGAGGTGATAACCGCCGGACTTCAGCTCGACGGTTTCGCCCGCAGGCAGGTCGAGACCGCCATCGAGCTTGCGCATCTTCATCACATTGTTTTCCATGCTCATTTCGTGGACTTCTACGCGCTTTACGCCCGTTGTGCTGACGGAGATGAGCTTGTCGGCATCCTTGCCGCCATTTTCGATTGTCAGAAAACCGCCTGCCACCTTGGCACCGGGCACCATGGCGCGAACCGAAGGCGATGTAATGGTGAGATCGCCAAGTTTCACCGGCTCGGCTGCATGGCTGCCGTGCGCGTCGCCGTGGTCACCATGACCACCGTGGCCTGCATGCTCGTCAGCGCCGGTCGCCGCCAATACGAGAAGCTGCGGGGCCGGATGTTCAAGCTCGTGCGGGTTCTGTCCGTCTTTGGCAATTTCCGTCCATGCGACGGAAGCGTCGCTGCCGCAGATCTGCGTCACGGGGAAGGAAAGCGTGGTGTCCTTGTCGAACTTGGCCAGCTGGCCGACGACGGTGAACTCGTCATAGAACTCGCCCGGCAGGTTGCCCTCGGTGAAGCGCACTTCCTTGATACCGGAGGTGACATCCTTGCCATGAACTTTGTAGCTCTTGGCATAATCGCCCTTGGTGGTTTCAATTGTCCAGCCAGCCTTGACCTGCGGCTGCGCCGACACAAAACCTTCGGGAAGCTCCACTTTGACTTCGGTCGTGGCCTTGCCGTCGCAGCCGTGCGGAATGCGGAAAGTGGCCTTGTAGAAGCTGCCAGCCTTGGCTTCGCTCTGGTCGAGCGACGAATGGGCATTGGCCAGGCCTGCGGAAAGGCAAAGGGCTGCCAGCGAAAATGCGGACGCGAAAAGACGATGATTTTTCATTCTGATAAACCTGAAGTTTAAAAAAAAGGAAGGCGCAACCTTTTGAGAAAAGGCGCACGGCTAAAAATTTTTAATCAAACAATAGGCGGAGCCTGCGGCGGCGCCGAAGGCGGGTAGACACTGCGGAATAATGCAAGCTGTGGCGGTGCAAAGCAATGGGTGATCGCGACATGCGGCGAGGGAGCGGTCGAGCTTTCCGGTGTCGGACAAAGGAAGCCGGAGGCAATACGGCAGGCCTCGCAGCTTTCGCTGCTTACATGCTTGTCATGCCCCTGATGATTCTGTTTTTCACCCTGGTTACCGATGCAAAGAACGGGATAGGTGCCATCCGGCAGTTGATACTGTGCGAGCTGATAGCTGTCGGGAGCATTCAGATCGATGGGCTTGTGCGCGAAGGCCACGAGCATCAAAGCCAATACGCTCAGGAGGCGTATGGCGAGATTGCTCCGAAACTGGCGTGCGCTGAACTTCAACCTACGGCATCTCCCTGTGTCGCGGAGCCTATCTAGTCGAAGCCATGCATCTTTGCCAAGCATCAAACGAAACCGGCGCGAATTGGTCGCGCCGGTTTCATCATCGCGGGCAGTCGGGGGAGAATGCTGGTCGCGGCTCAGATCGTCCGCTTTTTCATCTGCTCGGCGATGTAATCCGCCTGACGGATGGCCAGCGCCACGATGGTCAGGGTCGGATTTTCCGCGCCGCCGGTCGTGAACTGGCTGCCATCGGAAACGAACAGGTTCTTGATGTCATGCGTCTGCCCGTGCTTGTTGACCACGCCGTCCTGCGGCTTCTCGCTCATGCGATTGGTGCCGAGATTATGGGTGGAAGGGTAGGGCGGTGTCGGGAAAGTCCGAACCGCACCGACCGCTTCATAGAGCGCCTTGCCCTGCGCATAGGCATGGGTGCGCATGGCGACGTCATTCGCATGGTCGCTATAATGAACATCCGGCACCGGCAGGCCATGCTCATCCTTCACGTCCTTGCTCAATGTGATGCGGTTGTTCTCCTGCGGCATGTCCTCGCCAACGATCCAGAGGCCCGCCATGTTGACATAATCATCCAGCGCCGAAGTAAAGCTTCGACCCCAGCCGCCCGGATTAAGGAACGCCGCCATGAAGGGCAGGCCAAGCGAAATGGTCTCCATTTCATAACCGCCGACAAAGCCGCGCTTCGGATCGTGGATCGCTTCGTCGCGGATGATGCCTGCCATGGTCGTGCCGCGATACATGTGAACCGGCTTTTCGAACGAAGCGTAAACCGATCCCGTCGTGTGCCGCATATAATTGCGTCCGACCTGTCCCGATGAATTGGCGAGCCCGTCGGGAAATTTCGACGAGGCCGAGTTGAGCAGCAGGCGCGGGCTTTCGATCGAATTGCCTGCCACACAGACCACACGCGCTTTTTGCAGATGCTGCTTGCCGTCCTTGTCGGCATAGAGAACGCCCGTCACCTTGCCAGCCGCATTGTGTTCGATCTTGAGCGCTGTGCATTCGGGACGAACTTCCAGCTTGCCGGTCTCTTCGCCCTTGGGAATTTCGGTATAGAGCGTCGACCATTTCGCGCCCCATTTGCAGCCCTGGAAACAGAAGCCGGTTTGCTGGCAGCCCATGCGGTCATCGCGCGGCGCAGAATTGATCGCCATGCGACCGGTATGACATTCCTTGTAGCCGAGCTTGTCGGCACCGGCTTTCATCACCTTGAAATTATTGTTGCCGGGCAGGCCTTCAATGCCGTTGGTGCGCGTCACCCCCATTTTGTCCTCGGCCTTGGTGTAATAAGGCTCCAGATCGGCAAGGGTAATCGGCCAGTCGAGGAGATTCGCGCCTTCCAGCTTGCCGTAATTCGTCAGCGTGTGGAATTCGTGTTCCTGAAAACGCAACGATGCGCCAGCCCAGTGCGTGGTGGTGCCGCCGACCGCCTTGACGATCCATGCGGGCAGATTTGGGAAATCTTTCGCGACCCGCCAGTCGCCGGATGTGGTGCGCTTGTCCAGCCAGGCGAGCTGCGCAAAACTGTCCCATTCATCATTGATGAAGTCTTCGAATTCGTGGCGCTTTCCAGCTTCCAGAATAACGACGTCGATGCCTTTCTGCGCCAGTTCGTTGCCGAGCGTACCGCCGCCAGCGCCGGAACCGATGATAACGACGACCTTGTCGTCCTTGAGATCATATGGAGCAGCCATGGTTTCCTCCCAATGCTTCGCCGTTTCCGCAAAGCGCTTGGCGCTTGCCGAACGGTAATGCCGCTTTGAATTTGGTTCGGTTGAGCTTGATCCGGCTCTTTAAAGCCACTCGATATCGTCGAAGCCGCGCTTGATATAACCGCCCTTGGAATAGGATTCGCCTTCGTAGCCGAAGAGCGGCCAGATATCCTTCTGGTTATAAAGGCCGGTCACAAGTCCGCTGCGCACCTTCTGGAAGAAGGGGCTTTGTTCAATATCGCGCAGGATCGCCACGCGCTCTTCCTCCCAACCGAGACCCAGATAGCCTCCGGCTCCGGCCCGTTTGTCCAGATCGGCAACACCGTCCTCAATCAGCTTTTTCAGCGTTTCATCCTTGGCGGAATCCGCGTCGTAGGGTTTGACGGCAATGGCGTAGAACCGGTCGGGAAGCTTGTCATGCGGATAAATATCGCGTGCGAGCTGGATCAGCGTCGCTATGGTTTCGGGCTTGAGCGTTGTCGTTTCAAGCGCCCATGCAAATTGCGGGCAGATAACGGCATTGCCGCTGATGACCAGCATGGCCCCAAGGCTCAGGCCCGCACCGCGCTTCAAGAGGTCGCGGCGGGAGAGCTTCTTCTTTTCGTGGGTGGAAAGACCGTCGAAAACGGTTGTCATTCGGTTCTCCTCCTTTGCTTGCCCATCCGGAATGGATGGACTGGCTGCGCGTACCCGGCGCATTTTCGTCACCGGGAACGCTGGCGTCTGTCGTGGCCGCTCCTCTCGGCCATGACAGGCGATATGGTGCCGGGCGGCTTACTGGTAACGGCCGCCGCGCTGCAGAACTTCGATCTTGTAGCCATCCGGATCTTCGGCAAAGAAGAAGCGGGCAAGCTGCACACCGTTGTTCTTGAAATCGACAAGCTTGCCGACCTTGAAGCCAAGCGCGGTGAAGCGCGCATGTTCGGCGTCGACATCGTCCACGACCACAGCAAGATGACCGTAGCCATCGCCCAGATTGTAGGGTTCGGTGCGACCCTTGTTAACGGTCAGCTCGACTTCGAAGTCGGCTTCTGCATTGCGCAGATAAATCAGCGTGAAGGTTTCGAAATCAATGCGTTCTGCAATGTCGAGCTTGAAAGCTTGGTGGTAGAAGGAAACGGATTTTTCCTCGTTGAGAACGCGGATCATCGAATGAATGGCTTTAGCCACAAGTGACTCCTATTTCTTGCAGGTCATTTTTGGCAGCGCTTCAGCAAAAGCGGCTTGCGATTGTCTCACTGGTTGTCGATTATGAAAGAAAAAACGACGGCGTGGTGGCAATCGGCTACCACAGCGCAGTTCGTGCTCTAAAGGATGGAGGAACCCATGTGCAAGGTTTTCGCCGAGCAGGACCCGGAAGGCTACCGGCAGATCAATCGCTCTGTGCGCATCGGCGGGCATTCCACCAGCATTCAATTGGAAGCGACCTTCTGGCGACTGCTGGATGCGATCGCGGCCAGCCAGAATCTGACCACGCCGCGCTTCATCTCGACGCTCTATGATGAAGCGCTGGAAGCCAATGGCGCAATCCCGAATTTCGCCTCCATGCTGCGCACCACCTGCGCGCTTTATCTCATGGGACACCGCCCGGAAGCCGCCGTCTGCGAGGAAGCGGCCTGAAAGGTGCGCCGAATGAGGCCCAGAATGAGCATTGGCCTCTTGGTGAAAAGGGATTAGGGGAGTAGGGGAATAAGGGAATAGGGCAGTAGGACAATATGTTCTATACATACTCACTTACTCACCTATTGCCTTACTGCCTTCACTAAAGGAATCGAAATGGCAAGCGTAACGCGCGAACAGGTTCTGGAACGGCTGAAGACCGTGACGGGACCGGACTTCGAAAGCGATGTTGTGTCGCTCGGACTGGTATCGGATATTTTTATTGCCGACGGCAAGGTCTTCTTCTCCATCACGGTTCCCGCGCAGCGCGCGGATGCGCTGGAGCCGATGCGGCTTGCAGCGGAAAAGGCCGTGAAGGAAATCCCCGGTGTTTCCGGCGCGCTGGTCACGCTGACGGCGGAAAAAAGAGGCGGCCGCACCAGCGACGACGCTCCGCCGCCGCCCAAGCCGCAACCGCGCCCTGCCGCTGCCGCACCCGCACAGCATCGCCATCCGCCGCAGCCACAACGTGCAGCAGCCAAGCCCGGCATTCCGGGCGTCGGCGCGATCATCGCCGTCGCATCCGGCAAGGGCGGCGTTGGCAAGTCCACCACGGCGGTCAATCTGGCGCTCGGCTTGCAGGCCAATGGCCTGAAGGTCGGCATTCTCGATGCCGATATTTATGGCCCCTCCATGCCGCGCCTTCTGGGCCTTTCCGGTCGCCCGGAAACGATCGAGGGACGCATCCTGAAGCCGATGGAAAATTATGGCCTCAAGGTCATGTCGATGGGCTTCATGGTCGATGAGGAAACGCCGATGATCTGGCGGGGTCCGATGGTCATGTCGGCGCTGACGCAGATGCTGCGCGAAGTGGCCTGGGGCGAGCTTGATGTTCTGGTCGTCGATATGCCTCCCGGCACCGGCGACGCACAACTGACCATGGCGCAACAGGTGCCGCTGGCTGGTGCGGTTGTCGTTTCGACGCCACAGGATCTGGCGCTGATCGACGCGCGCAAGGGCTTGTCCATGTTCCGCAAGGTGGATGTGCCGTTGCTCGGCATCGTCGAAAATATGAGCTACTTCATCGCGCCTGATACGGGCAAGCGCTACGACATTTTCGGTCACGGCGGCGCGCGCAAGGAGGCCGAACGCCTCAATGTGCCGTTCCTCGGCGAAGTGCCACTGCATATGGATATCCGCGCCCATTCGGATAATGGCACACCGGTCACGGTGGTCGAGCCGGATAGCGAACACGCGAAAATCTACCGCGATATCGCGTCCAAGGTCTGGGAAAACATGAAGGGCGGCAATGGTGCTGGCCGACCAGCACCGGCGATTGTTTTCGATTAAGGGAGTAGGGGAGTAAGGGAGTAGGGGAATAAGTGAAAAGGGCGCTTGAACAAAGTTTCGGCCTTACTAGCCTATTCCCCTATTCCCCTATTCCCCTATTCCCCTATTCCCCTATGCCCCTATTACGTAACCACCGTCGGCGCATCGCGTCCGCTGCGCTTCTTCACTTCGGCGATCTGCTCGGCAGCGTCGATCAGCGCGGCGAGCGTTTCCTGCGTATCAAGATTGTGCTTGGCGGTGTCCGCTTCGTAGCGCTCGATATAGATGCGGATGGTGGCGCCTGAAGTGCCGGTGCCGGACAGGCGAAGCACGACGCGCCCGCCATCGGGGAAATAGATGCGGATGCCCTGATGCTCGCTGACCGAATGGTCCACCGGGTCATGATAAGCGAAATCATCAGCTTTCTCGATCTTCAGACCGTTGACCGTGGTGCCCGGCAGGCTCGAAAGCTTGGCGCGCAGGTCAGCCACCAGCTTTTTTGCGATATCTGAATCGACCGCCTCATAGTCGTGGCGGGTGTAATAATTGCGCCCGAAGCGCGCCCAATGTTCCTCGACAATGGCCTTCACGCTTTCCTTGCGCACGGCCAGAATATTGAGCCAGAGCAGCACGGCCCATAGACCGTCCTTCTCGCGCACATGGTCGGAACCGGTGCCGGAGCTTTCCTCGCCGCAGATCGTGACCTTGCCATTGTCCAGCAGATTGCCGAAGAACTTCCAGCCGGTTGGCGTTTCATAGATGCCGATGCCGAGCTTTTCCGCCACGCGGTCGGCGGCGGCGCTGGTCGGCATCGAACGTGCTATGCCCTTGATGCCGCCCTTATAACCGGGTGCCAGATGCGCATTGGCGGCGAGCATGGCGAGCGAGTCGGACGGGGTGACGAAAATACCGCGTCCGATAATCAGGTTGCGGTCGCCGTCTCCATCGGAGGCTGCGCCGAAATCCGGTGCATTGTCCGACATCAGCAGATCATAGAGATCTTTTGCGTAGACGAGATTCGGATCGGGGTGATGCCCACCGAAATCCGGCAGCGGCACGAAATTGACGACGCTGCCGTCCGGCGCACCCAGACGGCGCTCGAATATTTCCTTGGCGTAAGGCCCTGTCACGGCATGCATCGCATCGAATTTGAGCCCAAAGCCGCCCTTGATCATGGCGCGGATGGCGTCGAAATCGAACAGGCTTTCCATCAGCTCGGCATAATCGGTCACCGGATCGAAAATGACGATCTCGGTGTCACCCAGCTTGGTGCTGCCGAGCTTGTCGATATCGATATCGGCCACATCGGCGATTTTGTACTGGTCTATCACCTTGGAGCGAGCGAAGATCGCATCGGTGATCTTTTCCGGTGCCGGGCCGCCATTGCCGATATTGTACTTGATGCCGAAATCTTCCTTCGGTCCGCCGGGATTATGGCTGGCCGAAAGCACCATGCCGCCAAATGCCTTGTATTTGCGGATCATGTTGGATGCGGCTGGCGTGGAAAGTATGCCGCCCTGACCGACCATGATGCGGCCGAAGCCGTTGGCTACCGCGATCTTGATGAGCTTCTGGATCACTTCGCGATTATAGAAGCGTCCATCGCCGCCGACCACAAGCGTCTTGCCCTCAAAACCTTCCAGCACATCGAAAACGGACTGAATAAAGTTTTCTGCATAATTGGGCTGCTGGAATACGGGAACCTTCTTGCGCAGGCCTGATGTGCCCGGCTGCTGGTCCTGAAAAGGCGTGGTCGCAATCGTCTTGACGGTCATATCTTTCCCGTTCGATTCAATGGTTTCAAGCGGTTAACTTGTCGGCATTTGCGGTCATTGCAAGACAAAATAGATCAAACTTGTCATTGGTAAATAACAAACCGTGTGCGTGTTTTACAAATTCTGGAGATTAACCTGCATCCTTGAACAGCACGCTCTGGTCGAACAGATACCGGTTGGAGAGCGGCAGACTTGCGGCGCCCATGGCCTTGGCGTGGACGCCCACATTGCCCTCGATGATCTCCGGCGCGCTGAGGCCTTGCAGGTCGAGGCGGGAGAGTTCGGCCCGCGTCGCTTCGACAATGCGATGGCGAACGCCTTCCGGCAACCATCCATCGATGATGGCCGCAGGAAAATCGATGATCGACGCAGCCGCCACCGCCGCATGGGCAAGCCCCCGCGCGGCAAGTGCGATCCAGGCATCGAGCGGTTCGCCGAAATTGTGCCAGCTTTCGGGCGATAGCCAGAGATCGTCGGACGAAATATTTCTCTCCTGCAACAGCCGCTCCAGCACGAAAAGCGAGGCGGTATCGATCAGCTGCAATGTCGCGCGTCCATCTTCGGCGCTGCGCATGCGCATCGGCATGGAACCGAGCGCACCGGCATTGCCTGTGCGTCCCGGATAAAGCGTGTTGTTCAGCACCACGCCGCCACCAATGAACGAGCCGATGAAGAAATAGACGAAATCGGTGAATTCCGGCCCGCGCCCGAAGGTGAGTTCCGCGCCACAGGCCGCCGTGCCGTCATTCTGAAGAAACACGGGGAACGGAAAGACCGCGCCGAAATCGTTGACGAGATCGGCATCGAGCCACGCATTCATGTCGGCGGCGGGCGCGCCCACTTCCTCCACCCAGTTCCAGAGTTCAAACGGCAGCGCGATGCCGAGGCCCGCAATGCGATCGCGCTTGTCCGGATCAAGTGCGGCGGTGAAGGCGGTAATGCTGTCAAAGGCGAAACGGCGGATTTCGTCGGGCACCGGCCAGCGATAGGTGATATGCCTGCGTTCGCGGATCGCGCCCAGAAAATCCATCAGGATGATTTCCGCGCTGCGCCGCCCGATCTTGAGGCCGAAGGAAAAAACGCCGTCCGCTGCAAGCCGCATCGGCATGGAGGGCTGGCCGACGCGCCCACGCACGCGCTCGCCTTGCGTAATCAGCCCGTCTTTTTCCAGCGCGCGGATGATGACGGAAACAGTTTGCGCCGAAAGTCCGGTCAGGCGTGCAATATCGGCTCGGGCCAGCGCGCCATGCCTGCGCACAAGCGCCAGAACCAGCCGCTCATTATAGGCGCGCACGCCGATCTGGTTGGAACCGCGATTGATACTCGCGCCCGGTTCGGCAAATTTCTGCATGGCAGGGCCGGGCGAGCCTGCCGGGCCGCCCCTTGGCTCGGAAACGTCCTGTTCCGGATGATGCCTGACCATTTTCTCTCCCAGATCCCACGCTTAACACCCAGTTGCATTCTTCGTGATGCCGGTCTGCATCGAGCAATTTCCTGTGCTTCGGTGCTCACGTACTTTTAAGTACGCTCCGCTCCGGTGCTCGAAAATCACTCGTTTCGCCACGGCCTGACGAATTTGCAACTGTAGTGTTCGGGCACGGCGAGGTTCCTAACCCATTCATCGCAGGAGAAAAAGCCTCATTCTGTGGGATATGAAATAAAAACAAAAGCTTAAGCAGCGAGATGCGCGCTTTTTTCAGCGTGGCGTCGCGTCTTCCTCGGCTCTCTCCTCCCGGGGCGAGAGTGACACAGTACATTAATAAATCAAGTGGATTTATTAATTGACTCTGTTTCGAAGCCGTGTTTTGCTTCAACCATGCCGGGGGAAGAAGGACCGGTTTCACTCTGGGAGGAGTTCATGAAGAAGACAGTTCTGTCGGCGGCCTTTGCTGCCTTCACGCTTGGTGTTGCCGCACTTCCAGCGCATGCTGCCGATGTCGGCGCGTGCCTCATCACCAAGACCGACACCAATCCCTTTTTCGTCAAGATGAAGGAAGGCGCTGTCGCCAAGGCCAAGGAGTTGGGCGTCAATCTCAAAACCTATGCGGGCAAGATCGACGGCGATTCCGAAAGTCAGGTCGCGGCCATCGAAACCTGCATCGCCGACGGCGCCAAGGGCATTCTCATCACCGCTTCCGACACCAAGGGCATCGTGCCGACGCTGCAAAAGGCGCGTGACGCGGGTCTTCTGATCATCGCGCTCGACACGCCGCTGGAACCGGCGGATGCGGCAGACGCGACTTTTGCAACGGATAATTTCCTGGCCGGAGAACTGGTCGGAAAATGGGCCGCAGCAGCGCTTGGTGACAAGGCCAAGGATGCGCGCGTCGCCTTCCTCAACCTGACCGCATCGCAGCCAAGCGTGGATGTTCTGCGCGATCAGGGTTTTGATGTCGGCTTCGGCATCGACCCGAAAGACAAGAACAAGCTTGGCGACGAGGACGATCCGCGCATCGCCGGTCGCGACCTGACCGACGGCAACGAAGAAGGCGGTCGACGCGCCATGGAAAACCTTCTGCAGAAGGACCCGAACATCAATGTCGTGCACACGATCAACGAACCTGCCGCCGCTGGCGCTTATGAAGCGCTGAAGGCTGTGGGCCGTGAAAAGGATGTGCTGATCGTTTCCATCGATGGCGGCTGCCCCGGCGTGAAGAACGTTGCGGCTGGCGTGATCGGCGCAACCTCGCAGCAATATCCGTTGCAGATGGCGTCGCTCGGCATCGAAGCGATCAAGAAATTTGCCGATACCGGCGAAAAGCCAAAGCCGACGGAAGGCAAAACCTTCGTCGATACGGGCGTGACGCTGGTGACGGACAAGCCTGTCGATGGCGTTCCGTCCATCGATACCAAGACTGCGCTCGACAAGTGCTGGGGCTGATCTTTTGAAATATCGGTCCGGCGGATCGTCAGATTTGCCGGACCGTTTTGCAGCTGAAAGCAGGAGATAATCATGAGTGAGCCAGAGGCGGCTTCCGCTGCACAAAAACCGTCGATGCAGGCGTTTGAAACGACCCTTTCGCAAAGCGCATCCGACGTGGCCTCCTTTGATGCGGGTGACCAGTCGGCGCTTTATCGGATGCGGAATTTCCTGCATCACAATCCGGCAGCCGTGCCGCTGATCGTGCTGGTCCTGTCGCTGGTGGTGTTTGGCGTCACATTGGGCGGCAAATTCTTCTCCGCCTTCGCGCTCACGCTCATTCTCCAGCAGGTCGCCATCACCGGCATCGTGGCCGCAGCGCAAACGCTGGTTATCCTCACCGCCGGTATCGATCTTTCGGTCGGCGCGATCATGGTGCTGTCATCGGTGGTGATGGGCCAGTTCACCTTCCGCTATGGCCTGCCAGCCGAGCTTTCCATCGTGCTTGGCTTTGCCACCGGCGCACTGTGCGGCTTTATCAACGGCTTTCTGGTGGCCTATGTCCGCCTGCCGCCCTTCATCGTCACGCTCGGAATGTGGCAGGTGATTCTGGCCACAAATTTCCTCTATTCGGCCAATGAAACCATCCGCGCGCAGGAAATAACCGCGCAAGCGCCAATCTTGCAATTCTTCGGCGAGAGCATTCGTGTCGGTGGCGCTGTCTTCACCTATGGCGTCATCGCCATGGTGCTTCTGGTGCTGCTGCTCTGGTATGTGCTGAACCACACCGCCTGGGGCCGCCATGTCTATGCCATTGGCGACGATCCGGAGGCGGCAAAGCTGTCGGGCGTTTCGGTCAAACCGATCCTGATGTCCGTCTATGTTCTGGCCGGTATCATCTGCGCTCTGGCCGGTTGGGCGATGATTGGCCGCCTTGGCTCCGTGTCGCCGACCGCAGGCCAGTTCGCCAATATCGAATCCATCACGGCTGTGGTGATCGGCGGCATTTCGCTCTTCGGCGGGCGCGGCTCGATCCTCGGCACCATGTTCGGCGCGCTGATCGTCGGCGTATTTTCGCTTGGCTTGCGCCTGTGGGGCACCGATCCGCAATGGACCTATCTCCTGATCGGCGTTCTCATCATCGCCGCCGTCGCTATCGACCAATGGATCAGAAAGGCTGCCGCATGAAAACCTCGGCTACACCTGTTCTCTCGGCAAAGGGTCTGGTCAAGCGTTACGGGCGCGTTACCGCGCTCGACCATGCCGATTTCGATCTCTATCCGGGCGAAATCCTCGCCGTTATCGGCGACAATGGCGCCGGTAAATCCTCGCTGATCAAGGCGCTGTCTGGCGCGATCAAGCCCGACGAAGGCGAGATCAAGCTCGACGGAAAACCGGTCAGTTTCCATTCGCCGATGGAAGCACGCCATGCGGGCATCGAGACGGTTTATCAGAACCTCGCTTTGTCGCCTGCGCTTTCGATTGCTGACAATCTGTTTCTCGGGCGGGAAATCCGCCGCAAGGGACCGCTCGGTTCGCTGTTTCGCATGCTCGATCGCGGCGCGATGGAAAAGATCGCCCGCGACAAGCTGACGGAGCTGGGCCTGATGACCATCCAGAATATCGGTCAAGCGGTGGAAACGCTGTCCGGCGGCCAGCGTCAGGGCGTTGCCGTGGCGCGCGCTGCCGCTTTCGGGTCCAAGGTCGTGATCATGGATGAGCCGACGGCAGCGCTTGGCGTCAAGGAATCGCGCCGCGTGCTGGAACTGATCCTCGACGTGAAGGCGCGGGGCATGCCGATTGTGCTCATCTCGCATAACATGCCGCATGTGTTCGAAGTGGCCGACCGCATCCATATTCACCGGCTCGGACGTCGCCTGACGGTGATTGACCCGAAGGAATATTCCATGTCGGACGCTGTGGCTCTGATGACGGGTGCAATGCGACCGAAGGCCGAAGCTGCCTAACTCCCTTGAGCGGGCTGCACGAATCGGGACATCTGTCCGCACGACCACGAAACGGAAATCGGACATGACGCCTATTGACCGCGAAGCCTTGCCTTCAGAAATTCTTGCGCGGCTTTCGAAGGTGGATAGCCGGCTGATCGTCGCCATTGCGGGTCCTCCGGGCGCAGGCAAATCCACCATCGCGGAAGAACTGCGCGTGGCGCTCAACAAGGGCGCTGATGGCCCATCCATCGTCGTGCCGATGGACGGGTTTCACCTTGATGACGTGATTCTCGATCAGCGCGGGTTGCGCAGTCGCAAGGGGTCGCCGCCGACCTTCGATTGCGCCGGTTTTGCCGCCCTGTTGGAACGGCTGAAACATGCACGCGACGAAGTGTTCATTCCTGTGTTCGACCGTTCGCTGGAGCTTTCCCGCGCGGCGGCCTCAGTGGTCGGGCCCGAGCATCGCGTGCTTCTGGTTGAGGGCAATTACCTGCTGCTCGATCAGGAACCATGGTCGGGACTTGCGCCGTTTTTCGACATGACAATCCGTCTCGATGTGCCTTTTCCGGTGCTGGAGCGGCGGTTGATCGACCGCTGGCTCTCTTTTGGTTTCGACGAGGAGACGGCGCGCAGCCGCGCATTGTCCAACGATATTCCGAACGCTAAGCTTGTCGTGAGCCAATCGCGCCAAGCGGAATTTGTGGTCGCGACGGATGGGCGATAATGGGGAATTGCTGTTTTCAAGGCTTGCGAGGATGCGCATGCGCCTGCATGATGGGGAAAAATCGTAGCATCCTGCAATTTCCGATCGGAATAATCCCCAATGACCGATTATGTCTTCGCGCCGCGCCCGCAGCCTATTCTGCCCGTGAAGGGCACGGACGCAGCTTTTCCCGTGCATCGCATCTATTGCGTCGGTCAGAATTATGCCGATCACGCCATCGAAATGGGCGGCGATCCGACCCGCAATCCGCCGTTCTTCTTCCAGAAAAACCCTGACAGTCTGGTGATCAATGGCGGCGATTTTCCCTATCCGCCCAAGACCGAGGATGTGCATCACGAAATCGAGCTTGTGGTCGCATTGAAGACTGGCGGCATCGATATTCCGGTCGAACAGGCGCTGGATCACGTTTATGGCTATGCGGTGGGCATCGACATGACGCGGCGCGACTTGCAAGCGGTCGCCAAGAAGGCCGGTCGCCCGTGGGAAGTCGCCAAGGCATTCGAGCATTCCGCGCCATGCTCTGCCATCGCGCCAGTATCGGATGTCGGCCATCCGCAGTCGGCATCGATTTCGCTGTCCATCAATGGCGAGACGCGCCAGTCTGGCGACCTCAACCAGATGATCTGGAAAGTGGCGGAAACGATCTCCTATCTTTCGTCGCTCTTTGAGCTGCAACCGGGCGATCTTATATTTACAGGCACCCCCGCAGGCGTCGGCCCCGTGCAGCGCGGCGACCACCTTGTGGGCAAGGTGGATGGTGTCGGCAGCTTGTCGGTTACGGTTGCCTGATTTTCTATAAAGCGCATCCCGAAAAGTGGGAACCGGTTTTCGGACAAGATGCGCGCTAAAGCAAAGGACTACAGCGCATTCCGAAAAGTGGGAACCGGTTTTCGGTCAAGATGCGCGTTAAAGCAAAGGACCAGAGCGCCGATCTGATTCAATCAGATCGAAATGCGCTCTAAGCGGAGGAGACAGAATGAGCACCTATCTTCCCGATGACGTGCATGATGCTTTGGAGCGCGTCATCGCTGAAAAGCACCCGGGTCTGAACCTGACAGAAGCCATAACGCTGATTTTGCGCAAATGGCTGGTCCATGAAGGCTATCTGCCCGCGGTGCCAGAACACGGCACACCGCCGGAAGAACTGAACGCGACCAATGATGATTAGCGCGTTCGATACCACGCCGAAGCAGCAAAGCCGAGGCGACAAGTGACGATGGCCAAGCATTCAAAACAGGGGGCGGGTCGCAAGGCGGCGCTCGGCAAACGCCTTTTGATTCTCACGATTCTGGCCATTTTGCTGGTCATCGCGCTCATCTGGATGAGCATTTATCTGTTCGATCCGAATGGTGGACTGGACTTCGACGATCTTGGAATATTTGCATTGGATTTCAATGTGATAGATACGATGCTGCCGCGCATTCTCTGAGCGCGTTAATCCTTTTGTTACCATTTGAAATATTCATTTTGGCGCGACCCAGACGTTTAGCGCTTCCGTTTTTCGTCTTTTGCATGGTACAGAACTGTCATCGACCGAAAGAATATTGACTGCAACGGGCTTCCTGGAGGCCGTTAAGCCAAGAGGATCTGGATGGCATTCGAGGACATCAAGGCGGAAATTGCGCTGCTGTTTGAGCAAATGGTGAATCAGCCGCAGGACGCCCATGAAATCCGCGAAACGGTTCGCGAAAAGCTGAATGCGCTCCGTGCGAACGGTTTGCCGCTGCCTGACGATCTGGTCGAGCTTGAAAAACGCATCGAAAAAGATTTCGATTCCTGAGAACGGGTCCAGCCATGCGTTTCGCGCTTTTTTCTTCTATATCCGCTTCCCTTCTCGGCAAGGGTGTCCTGCTTTTGGGCTGCGCCGTGGCGCTGAGCGCCTGCAACACCACCAATGACGGCAAGCCCGTGAAAACGGCGCTGATTTCCCCAACGGATGCTGCAACGCAGACCGCTGCACCGGGCGCCCCACAGGCGACTGATGCGAAGACTGTTGCCGTGGCCGCCGCTGGCACTGCCGTTCCCGGCGCTGCGGCTTCCCCTGCACCAGTCGCCAATGCCGCTGTCGGCGCGACCGCAACGGCCATGGCCGCTGGTCCGGCTGCAACGGGCGGTGCTGCCGCGATTGCCGCTGCCACCACGACGGACGGCGCTGCTGTTCCTGGCGTACCGGCTGCTGGTGTCGAGGCTGTTGCTTCTGCCGAGCCGGTTCTGCCTGCCGCGGTTCCTATTCCGGGCGAACGCGGCGTTTCGCAGCCGATGATGGCCTATGCAGGGGCACGTGCCGCCGCTTCGCCTGCCTCGGTTGCCGCCAATATGGCGTTTGAAACGCCGGAGAGCGCGCCGAAAAATCTCGATGCGCTGATTGCCAAATATTCCGTCGCTTATGATGTGCCTGAGCGTCTGGTGCGCCGCGTCGTGCATCGCGAAAGCCGCTTCAATCCCGGTGCGCGCAACGGTCCCTATTGGGGTCTGATGCAGATCAGCCATCCGACCGCACGCGGCATGGGCTATACGGGTGCGCCGAAGGGCTTGCTCGATGCCGAAACCAACCTGAAATATGCCGTTCGCTATCTGTCGGGCGCATATAAGGTTGCGGGTGGCAATGAAAGCCAGGCCGTGCGTTTCTATGCACGCGGCTATTATTACGATGCCAAGCGCAAGGGCATGCTGGAAGAAACCGGCATGGACGGCGGTTTCCGCAACGGTCCGACCCGCGATGCCGCGGCTGCCATCGAACCGGTGTCCCTGCCAAGCGGTTCTTCGGCGCCGCTGCCGGGTGTTGCACCGATCCAGGCGTCCTACACGCCAGCACAATAAGCTTCTCCCGGCGGCGCTTGGTCGCCGGTTTAATTCCCCATATCGACTGGCGCATCGGCCCAAAAATCGGAATCGATTTTTGGAAAGCACAATGCGTTTAACTGTCATCTTGACGCTGCAAAGCGAAGGTAGTTCCCTGTCCGAAGACCGGACAGGGCGAAGATTATGAAGCTGCCACATTCCATCAAATGGCATTACGACAAGGCCGAACTCTGGGCGGATGGTGTTATCCATGTGCTTGGCGTGGCGCTGGCTTTCGCCGGTGCGGTTGCCATGCTGATCTATTTTCTGCCGAACAGTTCCGCAACGACCTCGATTTCGTCCAGCGTCTATCTGGCAAGCCTTCTGGGCGCGCTTGGCATTTCGGCGGTCTATAATATCTGGCCCGTCTCGCCGACCAAATGGTTCCTGCGCCGGTTCGATCACTCGGCCATCTATCTGCTGATTGCCGGAACCTATACGCCCTTCGCCATGCATATGGGGGATCGCGCCGTGCCACTTTTGCTCTTCGTCTGGGGCGTGGCTTTCGTCGGCATCATGCTGAAGCTTTTTCTGCCCGGTCGTTTCGACCGGCTGTCGATCCTGCTTTATCTGGCGCTCGGATGGAGTGGCATCATGGTCTACGACACGATTACTCAATCGCTGCCGAAGACCGTGTTCTGGCTGATCGCGGCGGGCGGCATTGTTTATTCGCTGGGCGTGATCTTTCACGTCTGGCAGCGGCTGCGTTTCCAGAACGCCATCTGGCATGGCTTTGTCGTCGTCGGGGCGATGCTGCATTATTGTGCGGTGTTTTTTGTCGGTGCCTGGAACTGAAATTCTCAATGGAAGTCTCGCGACTTCGGCATGATCCGCACATTTCTCGGGTGATGCGCCATTTGTGACGGCGCGACGAGGCGTTGCGCCTCGCGCCCGCTCAGATCCATCAGGGCGCTGGAGCGGTCTTCGATCCTGGCCGCCACCAGATGCACCACACCCTCCGGGCTGCGCTGGATGCGGCCTTCGATGCGGATCAGGCGTGCGCCCATCACCTCACGGCGAAACGCTTTCATGATTTTCGGCCAGACAACGATATTGGCAATGCCGGTCTCATCCTCGATGGTGAGAAACACAACACCCTTCGCGCTGCCGGGGCGCTGGCGCACAGTCACGACGCCCGCCACTTTCATCCGGCGACCATCGGCACCCTCCTGCACGGCGCGACAGGTGGAGACACCTTCTGCCGCCAGCCCTTCGCGCAAATATTGCAGCGGATGCCCTTTCAGCGAAAGCCGGGTCGTCTCGTAATCGGCAATGACATGTTCGGATGCCGCCATTTCGGGCAGCTTCGTGCGCGGCTCTTCCGCCAGTTCGCTGGTGGCGGCGGCCCGGAACAGCGGCAGGGTTTCGTCATTGGGCAGGCGGCGCACGGCCCAAAGTGCTGCGCGGCGGTCGATATCGAGCGAGCCGAAAGCATCGGCATCGGCCAGCGCGGTGAAGGCGCGCCGGTCGAGGCGCAGACGGCGATGCATGTCCTCGATGGTGCGATAAGGCTCATGCCGGTCGGCAAGCAGTAGTTCGGTGTCACGTTTTGAAAAACCGTCGATCTGGCGAAAGCCGAGCCGCACAGCAGGGCGCGGACCGGGAATGTCTTCCAGAAGATTATCCCACGCACTGAAATTCACATCGACGGGCAGGACCGTCACGTCATGTTCGCGCGCGTCACGCACGATCTGCGCTGGCGCATAAAAGCCCATCGGCTGCGAATTGAGCAGGGCGGCGGCAAAGACTTCCGGGTGATGATGCTTGATCCACGCGGAAATATAGACCAGATGCGCAAAGCTGGCCGCATGGCTTTCGGGGAAGCCATATTCACCGAAGCCCTTGATCTGGTTGAAACAATTCTCGGCAAAGCTCCGGTCGTAGCCGCGATTGACCATGCCGTCGATCATCTTTTTCTCCATGGTGTGGATGGTGCCCATCTTGCGGAAAGTCGCCATGGCGCGGCGAAGCTGGTTGGCTTCGTCGGGCGTGAACTTTGCCGCTTCGATGGCAATGCGCATCGCCTGTTCCTGAAATAGCGGCACGCCTTTGGTCTTGTCCAATATCTG
The DNA here is from genome assembly GCF_003664555.1 of Ochrobactrum soli. Taxonomy (NCBI): domain Bacteria; kingdom Pseudomonadati; phylum Pseudomonadota; class Alphaproteobacteria; order Hyphomicrobiales; family Brucellaceae; genus Ochrobactrum; species Ochrobactrum soli. The sequence continues at coordinate 417,272 of NZ_RCHH01000003.1, forward strand.
TTGCAACTCGTCCGGTGGGCCGTGTTCGGGGGCTGGTGACGGCAAGATGTTGGGCTCCTGTCCGCTTCTTCGTCTCAGATAAGGATGCACCATATCGCCCTGAATCGGGCCGGGACGCACGATAGCGACCTGAATGACCAGATCGTAAAACTCCTGCGGTTGCAGACGCGGCAGCATGTTCATCTGAGCGCGGCTTTCCACCTGAAACACGCCGAGCGAATCCCCCTTGCAAAGCATGTCGTAGACGGCCTTGTCTTTGCGCGGCAGGGTGGCGAGGGTCTGCTTTTGACCGCCATAAAGCTGCGGCTTGTGCTGATGAATGAGGTCGAAAGCCTTGCGAATGCAGGTGAGCATGCCGAGTGACAGCACATCCACTTTCATCAGCCCCACTTCATCGATGTCATCCTTGTCCCATTCGATGAAATAGCGGTCTTCCATGGCCGCCGGGCCGATGGGCACGGTCTCGTCCAGACGGTCGCGTGTGAGCACAAAGCCCCCCACATGCTGCGACAGATGACGGGGAAAGCCGATCAGCTCAATGGCCAGTTCCACTGCGCGCCGGATGACCGGATTGTCGGGGTCGAGACCCGCCTGGCGAATATGCTGCTTGTCGATGCCGCCGCCGGATATGCCCCAGACCGTATTGGCAAGGGCTGCCGTCACATCTTCCGTCAGGCCCAGCGCCTTGCCGACATCGCGGATCGCGCTGCGGGATCGATAGCTGATGACAGTCGCGACAATCGCCGCACGGTCGGTGGTGTAGCGTTCATACACATATTGCATCACCTGCTCGCGCCGCTCATGCTCGAAATCGACGTCGATATCCGGCGGTTCCTGGCGCTCGGCAGAGATAAAGCGCTCGAACAGCAGGTCCACTTCGGTTGGGTCCACGCCGGTTATGCCAAGACAGAAGCAGACGACGGAATTGGCCGCCGAACCGCGCCCCTGACACAAAATTTCTTTTGAGCGGGCATAGCGCACAATGTCATGGACGGTCAGGAAATAGGCCGCATATTGCAGCTTTTCGATCAGCGCCAGTTCCTTGTGGATCAGCGCCTGCACCTTTTCCGGTATGCTACCCAATCCGTAGAACTTGGCAGCGCCCTCCCAGGTAAGGTCGTGCAGATGCTGTTGCGGTGTCTTTCCCGGTGGCACGGGCTCGTCGGGATAATCATATTTCAACTCGTCGAGCTGGAAGGTGATGGGCGCGATGAAATCGGCGGTCGCGGCAATCGCCTGCGGATATTGGCGGAACAGCCGCACCATTTCCTGCGCTGGTTTCAGATGGCGCTCGGCGTTTTTCTCCAGCAGCCGCCCGGCGGCAAAAACCGTGCTGTGATGGCGGGTTGCCGTCAGCACATCCTGAAGCGCGCGGCGGTTGGGGTGGTGATAGAGTACGTCATTGGTGGCGAGAAGCGGCACACCGGCATCGGCTGCAAAGCGGGCGATGCGTTCGGCCCGGCGTCCATCATGCCCCTGATGTGGCATGGCAAGCGCCAGCCAGATGCAGCCTTGTGCCGCCGTGGCGATTTCCGACAGACGCGCCGGAAAGGCAGGGTCATCCTCTTCCGGGGGCATGACGGCGATTTGAAACTGCCGGGCGCGAAACAGCAGATCGGCCCAGAGCAGATGGCATTCACCCTTGATGGCGGCGCGCCTTTTGCCTTCGGTCAGAAGGCGGCATAATTGCCCATAGGCAGGTCGGTCACGCGGATAGACGACCATATCCGGCGTGCCGTCGATGAAGGACAAGCGGCAGCCGATGAACAGCCGGAAATTGCTTTTGTCGCGAAAATCCTTCCAGGCGGCATGTGCCCGCACCACACCGGCCAGCGTGTTGCGGTCGGCAATGCCGATGCCGGAAAGGCCAAGATCGCGAGCTTGCAGCACCAGTTCCTGCGGGTGCGACGCACCGCACAGGAACGAAAAATTGCTGGCGACAGCCATTTCATAATAAGCGGGTTTTTTCTCGATGTGGGGCATCAGGCAAACAACCCATGCAGGAACCAGCGCGGATGATTGGCGCCGTCATAAAGACCTTCGCGGAAAATCCAGAAACGCTGGCCGTTCACATCTTCCACCCGGTAATAATCGCGCAGTTCCGGTACGTCATGACCGAGAGAAAGCCACCATTCCGGTTCGATCCGCTCTGGTCCTTCGGCAAGGCGAATATGATGGCGGACCCGTCGCCACAGGAAGAATGAGGGTGGGCTGTCCGGCACTTCCGCCACGCTTTCGATCAGCTGCGGCGGGCGAAACAGTTTTATGGGGCGCGCTGGCGGGTCACCAGCCAGCGTTGGGCTGCTTTCATAACCGGTCTGGTTTGCGCGGCTGCCATGCAGGGCAGGGCGCAGGCCAAAAGCGCGCTCCGGCATATGCGTATCGCGTGCGAAAGGCACCAGCACGCGGTCCGGCCCCAGACGCGCCGAGAGACGGTCGATCAGCTGGCTGAAGCCGGCATCATCTTCCTCATGCTGGTCCAGCCCGGTCTGGCGTTGTGTGACCGCAGCACTGCGCAAGGCGGCAAGCCTGATCATGTCAAAACCGAAACCGGCATCCAGCGGATCGGTGAGGGCATTAAGCCTTTCACGCGCAAGACGCAGAAAAACCCTGTCATCGCGCAGAGGCTGGCCGGTTTCAATGCGGATATGGCGTATCTCGCCATCGACCCGGAAGAAGGATGCTTCGATCAAAAGCGCGCCTTTGCCTTCCATCTCAAGCCGGGCGAACAGCTCCTGCGCCAATTCCTGCAAGATGCGCTCCACCAGTTCCATGGCGGTCAGAGGCTCGGACTGGCGGCGCTCTGCCGTTGCGAGCGGCACCATGCGTAGCGGCGAGATGGGCGCGCGCTCCTGCCGTGTCAGGCGACCGAGACGGGTGGCGAGATCGGGACCAAAGCGCGCGGTGAGTGCTGCACGCGGCAGCGCCATCACATCGCCGATGCGTTTCAGGCCCGCGCGCTTGAGGCCGGTTTCAGCGGCATCGGCCAGTTCAAGCGCGGAAAGCGGCAGGCGCGGCAACACGGCATCGGCCTGCGCCTTGTCGAATACGCCGCCTCTGGTGCCACGGGCGAGAAGCCGCGCCGCAAAACTGTTATCGGTAATGGCTGCCCGCACGTGCAGACCAGCGCGCTCGATGCGCTGGATCACATCGGCATGCATGGCGACCAGTCCGCCGAACAGATGCGCGCAGCCGGTAATGTCCAGCATCAGCCCGTGCGGCGGATCGAAGGCGACAAGTGGCGTATAGCGTTCGCACCAATGGGCCATTTTGTTGAGCAGGGCGGCATCGCGCTCCGGCGCGGCATTGGCGACATCAAGCCTTTCCACACGCGCCCGCGCATCGGTCAGCGCCATGCCGGGATAAAGCCCGAGCTTGGCGGCCTTGACGTCGATGGCCGTCAACCGAAGCGCATTGGCGGTGCGCTCGGTAATGACAAGCGGCAGTGCGTCGGACGCTTGCCCGGAGGATGCATCAGATCGCCCGGCGCGGTGCAGCCTGTCCGTCGGCAGGAACGGAAACCACAGCGCCATGAACGCCATGGTGGATGCCGACGCTGCCGCTTCCTTCCCGTTCTCTGATGCCGAATTCAAGGGTTTCATTGTTCCATTCCATGATCCACTGGCCGCATGTGCCATGACGGTTGCGCTCCAGAATGGCCAGAAAGGCCGGTTTTCCCGGCGCATTGGCCCCGCTGGAGCGAGAAGGCGCAGGCGCGACACGCCATCGGCTGACGGCAGCGCTTTGCACGCCGGTGCGATGACTTCGAAGCAGGATGACCGGCAGTTGCGCTGTCTCCGCTGCCAGCAGCAGGCGACGTGAGGGTGTCAGGTCGAGGCATTTCGGCTGGCCGGTTATCGAGGCAACGATGCCGGAGACGAGATGCGAAGCCTTGCCGCCGGTTCCTGCTTCCAGCACATCATTGGCCGCCTTCAGCACATCCTGCGCATTCGGACAGCGCACGATCAGCAACCGGTGCGGGGCGATGCCGAAAGCATGCAGCCCCGGCGGGTAGAGCCCGCCATATTCGCTTGTCGCCGTTTCCTCCTCGATCCAGATGATCGGTCGCTGCTTTTGTGTGGCGCGCAATGCCATGGCGAGCGCAAAGCCGGTCGCCGCCATATGCGCACCGGGATTTTCCGCGAAAACCTCATGCAAGGCATCGCCAGCAAGCCCATGCGGAAAGGCCGCGTCCGCCGCCGCGTGGCCCAGCGCGAAACTGTTTTCGCGCCCGAAACCGGCAACTGTATCGCCAGCAAAATTTCCTTGCGGATCGTTGCCTTCAATGGCGGTAACCATGCGCCGCAACGTCGCGATGTCGATGCCGCTCACGTCAAAAATCCTGTAATCTGTCTGTGTTTGTTGGCGCGGTTCCGGAGACAGGAACCGTCATTGTTCTCTATTTGTTCTAGTATTGAATCGACTCTGAAAAGAGTCAAGCAGGGAAACGTTCGATCCCTGTGGGCGCGTCGGATTCTTCAAGGAACAAGAAAATTCAGGACAAAGAAAAACGCCCTCCGATGAGAAGGGCGTTTCCAAAACGGTAGACCTTAGGCCGTTGAGATTCTGGCGCGGTGAGCCGAAAATGGTGGGCCTCGAGAACCGGCGCGCAGCGTACTTAAAGGTACGTGAGCACCGGAAGCGCAGAAAACTGCCATTTGCAGGCCAGCAGAGCCTGAAGATCAATACCTAACGGCGGTCACGGGCAGCCAGCGTACGCAACCGCAGCGCGTTGAGCTTGATGAAGCCTGCTGCGTCTTTCTGGTCGTAAGCGCCCTGATCGTCTTCGAAGGTCACGAGCTTGTCGGAATAAAGCGACTTGTCCGACTCGCGACCGATCACCATCACATTGCCCTTGTAGAGCTTGAGGGTGACTTCGCCTTCGACGTTCTTCTGGCTGAGATCGATTGCGGCCTGAAGCATTTCGCGCTCCGGCGAGAACCAGAAGCCGTAATAGATCAGCTCCGCATAGCGCGGCATCAGCTCGTCCTTGAGGTGAGCAGCGCCACGGTCGAGCGTGATCGATTCGATGGCGCGGTGGGCCGCCAGCAGGATCGTGCCGCCGGGCGTTTCGTAGACGCCGCGCGACTTCATGCCGACGAAGCGGTTTTCCACGAGGTCGAGACGACCGATGCCGTTGTCGCGGCCATATTCGTTTAGCTTGGCAAGCAGCGTTGCAGGCGAAAGACGCTGGCCATTGATCGAAACGGCGTCGCCCTTTTCAAAGCCGATCTTGATGATCGTTGCCTTGTCGGGTGCTGCTTCCGGCGAAATGGTGCGCATATGCACATATTCGGGTGCTTCGAGTGCTGGATCTTCCAGAACCTTGCCCTCGGACGAGGAGTGCAGCAGGTTGGCGTCGACGGAGAACGGCGCTTCGCCCTTCTTGTCCTTGGCAACCGGAATCTGGTGTTGTTCAGCGAATTCGAGCAGATGCGTGCGGCTCTTGAACGACCAGTCGCGCCATGGAGCGATGATCTTGATGTCCGGGTTCAGCGCATAAGCGGAAAGCTCGAAGCGAACCTGATCGTTGCCCTTGCCCGTTGCGCCATGCGCAATGGCGTCTGCGCCGGTCTTCTTGGCGATCTCGATGAGATGCTTGGAAATCAGCGGACGGGCAATCGACGTGCCGAGCAGATAAACGCCTTCATAGACGGCATTGGCGCGGAACATCGGGAAAACGAAATCGCGCACGAATTCTTCGCGCACGTCCTCAATGAAGATTTCCTTGATGCCCAGCATTTCCGCTTTCTTGCGTGCCGGTTCAAGTTCTTCGCCCTGACCCAGATCAGCGGTGAAAGTCACGACTTCCGCGCCGAGTTCCGTCTGAAGCCATTTCAGGATGATCGAGGTGTCGAGACCGCCCGAATAGGCGAGCACGACTTTCTTAACGTCTTTCCACTTGCTCATAGTCAACTTCCGATACGATGGATGACCCATTGTCCGCTCGGGGAGAGCATCCGCAGGGCTTGGGAATTGGATGTTGCTGTCCTTTTATCAGTTGCTAGGCGACGTGCAAGCCGGATGGCTGCGACTTATCGAAAAGACCCGAGAATCCAGTAGCGGCGAGATTTGATTCGCGTTAGCTTGCCGCGAATTTTCGGAGCTTTTCGCATGTCGTTCCTGACAAACCTGACCTTCATTCCCGAATGGACCATTTTCGTCCAGTTCGCGATTGCAACCGCCATTCTTTCCATCACACCCGGCCCGGATATGACGCTGTTCGTCGGACGGGCCTTGTCTGAAGGCAAGGCAGCCGGTTTCGCCTGCATGGCTGGCGCAAGCACCGGCATCGTCATCCACACCACCATGGTGGCGCTGGGGCTTTCGGCACTGATTATCGCGTCTCCAGCTGCCTTCACCGTGCTGAAGGTTGTGGGTGCGGGCTATCTCGTCTGGCTCGCCGTACAGGCAATCCGCAAGGGTTCGGCGTTTTCGCCGGAAAAGAACGGCGGTAAGAAACATACGCTGGTTCAGAACTGGGCAACCGGGCTTGGCATCAATCTGCTCAACCCGAAGATCATTCTGTTCAACATGACCTTCCTGCCGCAGTTCGTTTCCGTAACGGACCCGCATGCAATGGGCAAATTGTTCTTTCTCGGCCTGTCCTTCATCCCGCTGGCGCTGCCCTTCACCATTCCGATGGTGGTCGCAGCCGACCGGTTTGCGGGCCTCCTGAAGAAGAACCCGACGGTCACGCGCATTGTGGATTGGTTGTTTGCGGGCGTGTTTTCGGCTTTCGCCCTGAAAATCATCACCGCGCAGGCGAAATAACCTGATATCTACCCAGCCGGGCGGTCGGAAAGCCGTCCGGCATTGCGGCCTGCAATCAGCCAGTAGATGAAGCCGCCGACAATGCCCGCACCGACGAAGGCTGCAATCCAGAGCGGCATTTCCGGCCAGTCGTCCGATCCGCGAAACGGAATAGCGGTTCCCGCGGCTCCTAGGCCGATGATGGCGCCCACAACGCAATAAAACACCGACGAGCGATAACCGCGTGCTTCGGCAAGCAGAATGACGATGGCCGCTGGCAGGAAGCTGATGCCGCCTGCCAGCATGGCCACGATGAAACCGCCGACGAAAACGCTGCTCCAGAAGCTGGTTGTGGCCCAAAGGCTGGCGGCTTCCGTATTGCCTGCCCCGGCCATCATCGCGAAATCGTCCATCAGCGCATCAACGCCGATGCTGCGAAACAGGATTGCCGCCAGAAACCAACCGGTTGCCAGCAAGCCGCAGCAATAGCCAAAAAGAATAACGACGAAGCGCATTATGTAGTCGAATGTATCGTTCATGCGCGCTCGCTTTATCGGGTTATTCGCCCCGTTTATTCGCCGTGTCCGGCGATCATCATGGCTTCCAGCGCAAGGCGTTCGCTCTTGCGCATGCGTTCCGATTCCGACTTCAACTGACCGCAGGCGGCGAGAATGTCGCGACCACGCGGCGTGCGGATCGGCGAGGCATAACCGGCTGCATTGACGTAATCGGCAAAGCGCTCGATCTGTTCCCAGTCCGAGCACTGATAGTTGGTGCCGGGCCATGGATTGAACGGAATGAGATTGATCTTGGCCGGAATGCCCTGCAACAGCTTCACCAGAAGCTTGGCATCTTCCAGGCTGTCGTTGATGTCCTTCAGCATCACATATTCGAATGTGATGCGCTTGGCATTCGACAGGCCGGGATATTCGCGGCAAGCCTTGATGAGCTGCTCCAGCGGATATTTCTTGTTGATCGGCACCAGGATGTCGCGCAACTCGTCGCGCACGGCATGGAGCGAAATCGCCAGCATCACGCCGATTTCATCGCCGGTGCGGTAGATTTCAGGCACCACGCCGGAGGTCGAAAGCGTGATGCGACGCTTGGAAAGCGACAGGCCATCACCATCCGAGGCGATAATGAGAGCCTTCTTCACTTCCTCGAAATTATAGAGCGGCTCGCCCATGCCCATCATCACGATATTGGTGATCTTGCGGCCTTCGGCGGGCACCATGGCACCGTCGGGCGTGTCCTTGTCCGGGAAATCGCCGAGCCGGTCGCGGGCGGTCAGAAGCTGCGCCAGAATTTCTTCCGAAGTTAGATTGCGCACCAGCTTCTGCGTGCCAGTATGGCAAAACGAGCAGGTCAGCGTGCAGCCGACCTGGCTGGAAACGCACAGCGTGCCGCGACCTTCTTCGGGAATATAGACGCTTTCGATCTCGACCGGGCGGCCAGCGCCCCGCGGCGGAAATCGGAACAGCCACTTGCGGGTGCCGTCCTGCGAAATCTGCTCTTCGACCACTTCCGGGCGCGCAATGGTGAAATGCTGCGCCAGCATGGCGCGCAAATCCTTGGAAATATTGCGCATATCGGCGAAATCGGAAACGCCGCGCACATAGAGCCAGTGCCAGAGCTGGCTGATGCGCATCTTCACCTGACGTTCCGGCACGCCAGCCTTGACGAGCGCTTCGGCCATTTCCTCGCGCGACATGCCGATGAGCGACGGCTTTGCGTCCAGATTGGCGCGCACATGGCGGGCCAGCTGGTCGCGCGTATCATCAATGGTAAGATCGAACGAAATAGACATCTGTTTTCAACTGTTAAGGGGCGACCGCGATGTCGCGCGCCGATCAATTTGGGCCCGATTGCCCTTATTGCGAGGATATATGGGCTCTGTCATCTGCATATGCGAGCCTTGTTTCGCGCGCTCTTAGCATAGAATAAGGCGTCCGTCATCCCGTTCGATCATCCCGGCTGTTATGCAGAATTGCCGGAACAGGCACGAAGAAAAAAGCCGGAGCACAGGCTCCGGCTTTGAAAAAGCAGTCCGTATCCGACGAAATGTCGCTTACTTGCAGTTCTGGATCGCGGCAAGCGCTGCCGAAACACCCTTCAGCGAATAGGTGTAATTGGTCTTGGTGCCGCGCTTCGACTGCGCCTCGACCTTGAGATCCTGACCGGACTTCATGGCTGCGATGAGCTTCGGCTCTTCGGCGGCGTTTTCCATCCAGCCCGACTTGCCGTTCACGAACATGGTGAAGCGGTTGCTGCCGACGCTGACGGTAACCTTGGCATTGGGGTTCAGATCGTAACCGGCCATGAACTGCGGCTCGAACGAGATGTTCTGGCCCGGCTTCTGGCTGATCAGGAAGAAATTGTCACCGTGATCGACCGAGGCGGGAGCCTTCACAGTCGGAACGGAGAGGACATAGCAAACCTTGCCGTTGCCAGCCTTGTAGCTATAGGCGCCCCAGGCGTCGAACTGTTTAATCTGGGTCGGTGTCTGGGCGAGGGCCGAGCCCGCCATTGCAATCGTAAACACCGAAGCCGCGACGATCGATTTTCCAAGCATGGTCTTTTACCGGTTCTCTTTCGTTTGCTTCAAACTCGAATATCGGGATGCCGCCGTTCAACACGCCGCCCCGCTCAGTTGCCGATTAAAGTGCCTTAATCTGGGTTACCAAACGGTGAAGTTTTGAAAGAAAACTTGAACGAGCAAGGGCTGGTAGCCATCCCGCGCTCAACTTCAATGCAAAGAAAGCGGCTGGAATATGACGGAAAGCATGTCTCCCAAAAGTGGGAACCGGTTTTGGGATAAAGACATGCGTTTGGAAAATAAGGGAGTAAGGGAGTAGGGGAATAAGGGAATAGGGAATTGTTTTACTTCACAATTAAGCGAGCATCCTTACTCCCTTACTCCCTTACTCCCTTACTCCCTTACTCCCTTACTCCCTTACTCCCTTACCTTCTTCCAACGCCTGACGCGCCGCGAGCCGATGCGCGGGCGTAATATGCGTGCGCACGGCGGTGAGCGCCGCCATCAGCACGGCGACGTCGTCGGTAAAGCCGATGCCGACCAGCATGTCGGGGATAATGTCGAAGGGCAGCACGAAATAGGCGAGCGCCGCCATCAGGGTCATACGCACGCGTGTCGGCGTGTTCTGGTCGAGCGCGCAATAATAGGCGGCCACCACTTCATCCATGAAGGGCACCATGCGACCGGCGCGGCGCGCGGCCTTCCAGAAACCTTGCTTCACCCGTTCGCTGCGTTTCTTGAAATCGCTTTCGCTGCCGGGTTCAAGGATTTCACCAATTTTGACGCTATCCATCGTCGTGCAAACTCCTGTCAGTCAGATGTCGGCGTGAACAGAGCCGAAAATGACACGACCGAAAATGGGGGCAATCGACCCGGTTTTCAAGTTTTTGCTCGTTCAGGGCAGGGAGCATCCTGCAAGAACCATCAGCTACAACGGCCATGCCAAATCAAAGGAATATAGGTCCGGCCAGCCCAAGGTCAGTTTTGGGCTGGGTCAGCTTGTTGATCTGATTGAATGGAGACTGTTCATGCATCTTACCGGCTATGGAGAGAACTTTGTCCGTGCTGACCGGACAAGTCAGTTCTATCGCGGAAACCAGCTCGCATCGGCGCAGGATTTGAGCGACCACATCAATGTCGATGTGAAAGACAATGTTTGCTACGACGCGACGGCCTATATGCGCTTTCTTCTGGGGGCGGGCATTTCGGAGCATACCTTGCGCGGAACCTCCGGGCAGAACTGGATTCCGCTGCTGAATTTCCGTGCCGGAGAGCAATGGAACGGCTATTCCGCCATTACCTATGGCCGCGCCATCGGCTTCTACGATGTCCGGGCCGGGCATATTTTCCATTCGGCCATTGCAGTCGGCGATGTCTTTATCCGCAGCATCAATGGCGGCGCGCTCGGCCAGAACTGGGGCGATCGCGTCGATCTGACCAAAGCGCTGCCCTATTCGTGCCGAAACCGCGACGGCAGCTTCACTTACCAGAAGAAGAATATTATGGTTTATATTTCAAAGGTTTAAGAGCCTGTTCCAAAAGTCGCCCTGTGTGGCTGCAAATGGCAATTTTCTACATGCCGGTGCTCACGTACCTTGAGTACGCTCCGCTCCGGTACTCGAAAATCACCATTTTCGCACACACATGCCGCGTTTTGATTCAGGCTCTAAGGCACAGCTATCGCGTTCATCTTGCGCGCCATCTTGATGTCCAGCTCGGTAACGCCATTTTCGCTATGGGTCGCAAGCGTGACATCAACGCGATTATAAACGTTGAACCATTCTGGATGATGGTCGAGTTTTTCGGCATAAAGTGCCGCCCGTGTCATGAAGCCGAAGGCAGCGCTGAAATCCTTGAACTTGAAGCTCTTGGTGATCGCCTCGCGATCCTCCAACTTCTGCCAGCCATCCAGTTCGGCCAACGCCTGTTTCAGTTCGTCTTCGGTCAACCGGTTGCGTGCCATCATCTTTCGCCTATGTTGCGGTTCTCGAACTAACTTATCATGAGCGCGAGGGTTCCGTGACCATAGAGAAACCGACCAGCATTCTTTTCATCTGCGCGGGCAATATCTGCCGTTCGCCGCTCGCCGAAGGCGTGATGGGGCAGGTGCTTGAAGCACGCGGCATTCGCGATGTGCTGATCGATTCGGCGGGCACCAACGGTTATCACACTGGCGAAGCGCCAGATGAGCGTTCGGTGCGCGTGGCAGCCGTGCACGGGCTTGATATTTCCGCGCAGCGTTGCCGTCAGCTGACTGCGGGAGATTTCAGCCGCTTTGATCTCATCCTCGGAATGGACCGTTACAACATGCGGATGATAGCCGAGCGCAAGCCCGGTAATGCTGCAGCCCGTATCGGATTGTTCACCGAGATTGCCGAGGGAAAGCCGGTTGAAATCCCCGATCCCTATTATGGTGGCATCGGGGATTTCGAGCTGGTTTACCGGATGGTTCTGGCTTCCTCGAAAGCATTGGCCGACCAGTTCTGGCTGGAACGGGCCACCAAAGGCCAAGCTTCCTCGACGATGTAAGGTCCGCCGCCCACGGAATCGCGCGACGACATCAGCACGAAACGCCCCACCTTGAAGGGTAGCGTCGCGAAATTGCCGCGTGAGGACAGGTAATGCACCACATCATCGATGCGGGCATTCCGAAGACGCGCCAGGGTCACATGGGGAGTGAATTTGCGCGGATCGGCGGGAATGTGAAGCCTCTGGCAGATGCGTTCGATTTCCGCCTGCAATGCGTTGAGTTCAGGCGAGGGGGATACACCCGCATAAATGCTGTGCGGCTTTTTGGAGCCGAAAGCATTGACGCCTGACAGGTTGAGCATGAATTCGGGTCGCCGTACGCGGTCGAGCGCATTGGCGATCTCGTCGGCCACATGGCCTTCCACATCTCCGATAAAACGCAGCGTTATGTGGTAGTTTTCGACATCAATCCAGCGTGCGCCGGGGAGACCGCCTCGCAATAATGACAGCGAGAGCGCAGCATCGCGCGGGATTTCGAGGGCAGTGAAAAGACGCGGCATAAGGCATCCTCCTCGAAGCGTTCTGTGTCAGAGCGCTATGCGTCGTGGACGCATAAAGGACACTCTAACCTAGAGAGTCAAAGCATCGTACCTGTCAGAAGTCGATTCGGCTAAGTCGATGCATTCGTAGCGAATCATCGTTTGGTTCCCGGGGCAAGCTGTTTATGCCCCTAACGGGTTTCAGCCTCCTGATGTCCCCTTGTTTTGCACATCGGACAGGCTTTTTTCGATTGTCGGCATAAAGTTTGCCACCATGGCTTCAACACCCTTTTCATTGGGGTGCATGCCATCCTCGAGCAAAAGCTCCTTCTTGGTTGCTACGCCGTCGAGGAAAAACGGGTAGAGCGGCACGCCATATTTCTGCGCCAGCTTCGGATAGATGGGGTTGAACTTGGCGGCATAGTCCTTACCCATATTGGGCGGGGCCATCATGCCTGCCAGAATGACGGCAATGCCGCGCTCCTTGAGACGCGCCAGCATGTCGTCGAGATTCTTTTCCGTGATGTCGGGCTGGATGCCGCGCAGCGCATCGTTAGCGCCGAGTTCAAGAATGACGAGATCGGTTCCATCGGGGATAGACCAGTCGATGCGCGACAGGCCCCCGGTAGTCGTGTCACCCGACACGCCTGCATTTTCGATTGAAACCTCGACGCCCTTGTCGTTGAGCGCTTTTTCAAGCTGCTGCGGAAAGGCGGCATTGGCGGGCAGGAGATAACCGGCCATCAGGCTGTCGCCGAAGCCCACAACCTTGACCTGCGAAAGCTGCTCGGTCGGCAAGGCGTCTTCAAGGCCGGTCGGGTCTTCCTGCGTCGGCTCCTGCTGGGCATAGACGCTGCCCGCAAAAACCGATCCGAGGATCGCAAAAATCGAGAGCCATGCCGGAATTGAGAGTTTGAAACGCATCGTTGGCAACCCATATTCGGTAAAGGGATGAGCGACAGCTCACGGGATTGAATCAAATCTTGGCGCAACATAGGTTCAAATTTGTGGCGCGCTTTTCGGTTCTACACATACATATAGGAAGAAAACCGCGTGACGGAACAGGCTGTTGGCCCGATTATCGAACTTGAGAACGTTCATCTGACACTTGGCCATGCCGCCTCGTCGGTGCATGTGCTGAAGGGTGTCTCTCTCCATATTGCGCAAGGCCAGTCGGTTGGTATCGTCGGTCCATCCGGCTCGGGCAAATCCACACTTCTCATGGTTCTGGCTGGGCTGGAGCATGTTGATAACGGAACTGTGAAAATCGCGGGCGAGACGATCAGCCAGATGAGCGAGGATCAGGCCGCCGCTTTTCGTGGCGCCAATATAGGCATCGTCTTCCAGTCGTTTCACTTGATTCCCAATATGACGGCGCTGGAAAATGTGGCGGTTCCGCTGGAACTGGCTGGCCGCCGCGATGCATTCGAAGTCGCGGAGCGCGAGTTGAAAGCGGTTGGGCTTGGCGAACGTCTGACGCATTATCCGTCCGAACTTTCCGGCGGCGAGCAGCAGCGCGTGGCGATTGCCCGCGCCCTCGCGCCATCGCCGAAAATTCTGATTGCCGATGAACCGACCGGCAATCTCGACACCACAACGGGGCGTCAAATTGCCGATCTTCTCTTCGCCAAGCAACGCGAAAACGGGCTGACCATGGTGCTGGTCACGCATGATCCGTCGCTGGCGGCGCGCTGCGACCGCGAAATTCCCGTCCGGTCCGGTCGCATCGAAGAAACCGCTGAAAAGGCCGGTGCGGTGCTTGAGAAACTGGCGGCGGACGCATGAGCCGAATGAAATCTTTTTCTCTCGCTCTCCGTTTTGCGCTGCGCGAAATGCGCGGCGGGCTTGCCGGTTTCTATATTTTTCTGGCCTGTATCGCGCTTGGCGTGGCGGCCATTGGCGGCGTCAATTCCGTGGCGCGGTCGGTCAGCACCGGCATTGCATCGGAAGGCCAGAGCATTTTGGGCGGCGATGTCAGCTTTGCACTCAATCAGCGCGAAGCAACAGCGGAAGAACGCGCCTTCATCGGAAAACAGGGCAGAATGGCCGAAAGCGCGACAATGCGCTCCATGGCCCGTATGCCCGATGGTTCCGACCAGTCGCTGGTCGAGGTGAAGGCGGTCGATGCCGCCTATCCGCTTTATGGCACGCTGAAGGCCGCACCGGAGCAGTCGCTGGCCGATATGACGGCCATCAAAGGCGATATTTACGGCGCTGCCGTCAGTCAGGATTTCCTCAACCGCATGGGACTTTCGCTTGGCGCAAAGGTGCTGCTTGGCTCGCAAACCTTTGAACTGCGCGCTGTGATCGAAAGCGAACCGGACCTCTTGTCGTCCGGCTTCAATTTTGCACCGCGGTTTCTCGTTTCGCTCGATGGTCTGCGCGCGTCTGGTCTGATTCAACCCGGCAGCCTTGTCGATCATATCTACAAGGTCGCACTGCCCAACGGAGCACCTGACTCGGCGATTGCCGAGGTGCGGCGGCAGGCCGCCGCCGATTTCCCGGATGCCGGATGGAATATCCGATCCCGCGCCAATGCTGCACCGGCGCTGAGCGCCAATATCGAACGCTTCTCCCAGTTTCTGACGCTGGTCGGCCTGACCGCGCTGATCGTCGGTGGCGTTGGTGTCGCCAATGCGGTGCGCGCCTATCTCGACGGCAAGCGCGGCGTGATCGCGACTTTCAAATCGCTCGGCGCCCCTGCACGCTTTGCGGTTCTGGTCTATCTCGTGCAGATCATGGTGATCGGCCTGATCGGCATCGTGCTTGGGCTCATTCTGGCGGCAATCATCCCTTTTGCCGCCGCACTGGCGCTCGCCAATTATCTGCCGGTCGCCGGTGGCGGCGGCTTCTTCCCCGGCGCGCTGGCGCTTGCGGCAGTCTTCGGCCTCATCACCACGCTTGCCTTTGCGATCATTCCGCTTGGGCGCGCTCGCAATATTCCCGCGACTGCGCTGTTCCGCGAGCAGGGCTTTGAGCAGCGCGGCCTGCCGCCCCTGCTATATCTCGGTCTTGCGGTTCTGCTGATTGCGGCTCTGGCCGGATTGGCGCTCTATGTCGCCTATGATCGGCGGATCGCGGCGATCTTCATCGTCTCGGCCATTGCCGCTTTCGGCGTGTTGCGGCTTGTGGCCGATGGCATACGCTGGCTTGCCCGCCGTGCGCCGCGTGTGCGCTCGACCGCACTTCGACTTGCGGTCGGCAATATTCACCGCCCCGGCGCGCTTACCCCTTCGGTGGTGCTTTCGCTCGGCCTCGGCCTCACGCTGATGGTGGCGATTGCGCTGATCGACGGCAATCTGCGCCGTCAGGTGACCGAGAATATCCCGGCACAAGCGCCGGATTTCTTTTTCGTGGATATCCAGAACCGCGACATTGGCGATTTCACCAAGCTGGTAAGCGGCATCGTGCCGGACGGCAAGCTCACCTCTGGTCCGATGCTGCGCGGGCGTATTGTGGCTTTCAATGGCACCAATGTGCGCGATATGACCATCCCGCCGGAAGCCGCCTGGGTGCTGCGTGGCGATCGCGGCATAACCTTTGCCGACAAGGTGCCGGAGAATTCGACGCTGAGTGAGGGCGAATGGTGGCCCGCCGATTATAGCGGTGAGCCACTTGTCTCCTTCGCTGAACGGGAAGGCAAGGAACTGGGCCTGAAGCTTGGCGACACGGTGACGGTCAATGTGCTGGGCCGCAACATCACCGCAAAGATCGCGAGTTTCCGGCAGGTGCAATGGGAAACACTGGCGATGAATTTCGTCATGGTGTTCTCGCCCAACACCTTCGCCGGTGCGCCGGCGACATGGCTTGCGACGCTGACCATTCCGGACGGCAAGAAAAACCTCGCGCCCGATGTACTGCGGCAGGTCACCAAAACCTGGCCCGCCGTCACGACGGTTAGCGTGACGGACGCGCTTAACGTCGCCAATGATCTGATCGGTCAGCTGGCGACAGCCATTCGCGCGGCGGCTTCCATTGCGCTTGCTGCATCGGTTCTGGTGCTGGGCGGGGCGCTGGCTGCGGGCAACCGCGCCCGGGTGCACGACGCTGTCGTCCTGAAGACATTGGGCGCCACACGCGGCACGCTGATTGCAGCCTATATCATGGAATATATGCTGCTCGGCCTTGCAACAGCGCTTTTCGCACTTGCCGCTGGCAGTGTGGCGGGCTGGTATGTCGTGGTGGAGATCATGAAGCTTAAAGCGCAATTCCTGCCCGATGTGGCGCTGATGACCGTGGTGGTTGCGCTGGTGCTGACCGTCGGTTTCGGGCTGGCCGGGACATGGCGTGTGCTGGGACAGAAGCCTGCGCAGGTTCTCAGAACAATATGAGTTATTTGTAATGCGGAGAGGGCGCAAAGCCTAAGCTATTGGAACCTATGGAGAATGCAGCCCGATTTTTCAAACCTGCCCTCGCGTTTTTTTACAGGCGGTACTTGTACGTGAGGGCCATAATCCCCATAATGTCAGGCAGGCATGCTGGAGTCCCGCCAGCGGCGCCTGGCGGCGGCTCGCCGGAATGAGCGCCCCGACACCGGACGGGACATGGCAAGAGGATTTAAGTCATGGCTGACTTTCGCAATATTCAGGCGCAGCAGAGGCCGGTAGGCGGCGCTCGCGCCGATGCAGGCATCGATCAGGGTTTGCGCAGCTATATGCTGGGCGTCTACAACATGATGGCTATCGGTTTGGCCGTTACCGGCCTTGCTGCATTCGCCGTTGCGGCACTCGCAACGACGACGGACCCGTCCGCAGCCGTCGCGCAGCTTGCCAATGGCAAGATGCTCACGGGCCTTGGCGTCGCGCTCTACACTTCGCCGCTGCGCTGGGTGGTGATGCTTGCGCCGCTGGCGGCAGTGTTCTTCCTGAGCTTCCGCATCGAACGTCTTTCGGTCTCGACCGCTAACGCCGTCTTCTGGGGCTATGCAGCTCTCGTCGGCCTGTCGCTGTCGTCGATCTTCCTGGTCTTCACGGGCCAGAGCGTCGTTCGCACCTTCTTCGTGACGGCTGCGTCCTTCGGTGCGCTGTCGCTCTACGGCTACACGACCAAGCGTGACCTGTCCGCTATGGGCTCGTTCCTGATCATGGGCCTGTTCGGCCTGATCCTGGCTTCGGTCGTCAACATCTTCCTCGGCTCCACCGCGCTGCAATTCGCAATCTCGGTGATCGGCGTTCTGATCTTCGCAGGCCTCACCGCCTACGACACCCAGTCGATCAAGGAAATGTATTACGAAGGCGATGCATCGGATACGCAGGGCCGCAAGATCGTGATGGGCGCGCTGCGTCTCTATCTCGACTTCATCAATATGTTCACCTTCCTGCTGCAGTTCATGGGCAACCGTGAATAGTCGCTGGATCAGGTTCTGAATGAAAAGGGCAGCGGAAACGCCGCCCTTTTTGCTTTTGTCCGGTCGCTTCCTGATGCATTCTGGAAATGTGTAAAATCATTTCTCCGGTTCTGCCTCATGCCCATCGTCCGCGATTTTCACCCCACCGACATCGATGCCATCACTGCAATCTATACCGAAGCCGTGTTGAACGGCTCCGGTTCCTACGAGGTCGAGCCGCCGTCGCGCGAAGACCTGCGCCAGCGCTTTGAGGGCTTCGTCGCGCAGGGTTTCCCTATTCTGATCGCGGAAGAGGATGGTGTGGTTCTGGGCTATGCCTATGCCAGCTATTTCCGCACCAGACCGGCCTATCGCTGGCTTGCGGAGGATTCGATCTATATCGCGCCCGAGGCCAAGAAGAAGGGCGTGGGCAAGCTTCTCCTGCGCGAACTGATCGAACGGGCCGCCCAGCTCGGCTTCCGGCAGCTTTTGGCTGTCATCGGTGATGGCGAGAACAATATCGGCTCGGTGCGGCTGCATGAAAGCATGGGTTTCGTGCATTGCGGACGAATTGAGGGCTCCGGCTTCAAGCATGGGCGCTGGCTGGATACGGTGCTGATGCAGCTGCCGCTCAATGGCGGGCGCACGCTGGAGCCGGGAGCACCGCCGCTTTCATAAATCAAATGGCGGGTCAGTGCCCCTTCGACAGGCTCACCCTTCGACAAGCTCGCCCTTCGACAAGCTCAGGGGAGGGCGTTGCAGACTACGCTCCCCTCATCCTGAGGAGCCGTTGAAAACGGCGTCTCGAAGGATCGAAGGATTGAGGAACCGAAGGCTAATCAGGCCTCGACGAGTTTCAGGCTCTTGTCGAAAACGCGCAGCACGCGGTCCAGTTCATGGCCGCGCTTCATGATCAGTCCGCTTGCAGCGATGACCGCGTAAGCGCCTTGCTTTTGCGCGAGCTTGGGATTTTTCTCGATCCGGAACAGCGGAACCTCGCTGGCGCGTCGGAAGATGGAAAAGACCGCCCGGTCGCTCAGATGGTCGATAGCGTAGTCGCGCCAGGCACCGGCGGCGACCATGCGGCCATAGATGTTCAGGATCTTGCCAAGTTCATGCCGGTCGAAACTGATGGCGGTGGGAACCGGCCTTGCGCGGTCGAGAGAGACGACCTTTGGCGACGCGGACGCGTTGGACGAGGATGATGAATCCTCTGCGCTTGAAATATCCATGTCCTTCCTTTCAGCCCTGTGGGTGGCGAAGCGGCAGGTGCGTTTGAAACGCATGACAGGAGGGTGATGCTTTTGTGAAACAAATTCAAGTGCGGGAAGGCGCGGCACCGTTCAAATGAACGGGATTTCCCTCATAAAACGCTGGATTTTGCACGCGGGCCGCTGTGCATTAGCTGTTCACGAAAAACGAAAGTCTGTCGGCAATGGTGATCGTTGAACACATTTTCGCCTTGTCAGCTTCGCATTCCAGCCTGATTATGGCTTCAGCATCTACGTGTTGCCTGAGACGGTTCGGTTCGGGTATGTCCGACCCCAAGCCCCCCGCCCAAAGGACTGCCCGAGCCGAACCAACTTTTTCGTCCGACCGAGCCGCAACACCAGATATTCCCGCAATATGACAGCTAACCTCACACCATCCGGCCCGATGCCGAATGGATAATGGCTTGCGGCCGAATGCCTGCGATCAGAAGCCGACCGGCGCTTTCTGCTTGAACATGGCTGCGCCATGAATGCGCCCGAGCGAGTTGTCGTCCCGGGTTTCCTGAAGAATGACCGCGCAACCGGAAACATCCTTACGCTTCAATTCAGAAGCAGGGAGCTCGATTTTCAGCGGCTTGCCATCCCACATGCCGATCGTGTTGATCTCGCTCACCGTGTTTCGGTAGGTGATATCCTGACCGGCATTCTCGCCTTCGGTGATTGGGATGGTGACCGCATCGCGGAAATAGAACAGAACGACATGCACCGGCGACTTTGGCTTTTCGCCAGCCCCGATCTCGATGGACAGGCGACCATCGTCGAGCCGGTTGATCGCAACCGGCACTGTCAGCTTGTCGGCGGCGACCTGTGCCTTGATGGCGCCCGCATCGCGCCCATTGACCTCCGCCTGACCATTGATGATGGCCTGCGGCGTATAGATCATGCGCGCGTTGAAGGAGTTACGGTAAGCATTCTGGCGGTCGGTATTATCCTGAGTGGCAAGCGTGTCGCGCCACCCCATATAATCCCAGTAATTGACGTGGAACGACAGCGCCAGCACGCTGGGGTCATCGGCGAACTTGGCAAAATTATCGTCCGCCTTCGGGCAGGACTTGCAGCCCTGACTGGTGAAAAGCTCTACCACCGCGGTTTTCTTGGGCGCTGCTTCAGCCGATGCAGAACCCTGCATGGAAACGCAACCGGTGAAAGCCAGCCCCAGAACGGCGCAGACATTGCGCCAGCCCGGCAGGGAATCGCCGGTCAGCCATGTGGCTGTTCCATAGAATGAGGGCTGAACGGTCACTTTGTATGATCCTGCATTAATTGACGATGACATCTATTATGTAGGAATTACGCCGATCAATGGGAATTCACGTTGCGGTGAGATTCAGCGGCGAGTGTGCTCTATTTGCGTCAGAAACGAAAAGGCCGCCGGATTGCTCCGGCGGCCTTTTTGTTTCAGTCGGGCGCTGATTAAGCAGCGAGATCGCGCAGAACGGTCTGCAGAATGCCGCCGTTCTTCATGTAGTCGAGCTCGTCCAGCGTATCGATGCGGCAGATGAGCGGAACCTTCTTCACCGAGCCGTCGGCATAGGTGATGGAAGCTTCGACCTTCTGACGCGGACGCACATCGGCCAGACCTTCGATGGTGACGATTTCGTCGCCCTTGAGGCCCAGCGTCTGCCAGCTCGTGCCTTCCTCGAAGACGAAAGGCACAATGCCCATGCCGACGAGGTTGGAACGGTGGATACGCTCGAAAGACTGCGCAATCACGGCCTTCACGCCAAGCAGGTTGGTGCCCTTGGCAGCCCAGTCACGCGAAGAACCATTGCCATATTCGACGCCTGCGAAGACGACGAGCGGCACGCCCTCGGCCTTGTACTGCATGGCAGCATCATAGATCGAGGTTTCTTCCTTCGACGGGTAGTGGATGGTGTAGCCGCCTTCACGTCCGTTTTCGCCCAGCATGTGGTTGCGGATACGGATGTTGGCGAAGGTGCCGCGCATCATCACTTCATGGTTGCCGCGACGCGTGCCGTACTGGTTGAAGTCGGCAACGCCAACGCCATGGTCGATGAGGTATTTACCGGCAGGCGACTGCGCCTTGATCGAACCGGCAGGCGAAATGTGGTCAGTCGTGATCTTGTCGCCGAAGAGGCCAAGAATACGAGCACCCTTCACGTCGCCGATCGTGCCAGCCGACTTGCCCATGCCGACGAAGTAAGGCGGGTTCTGCACATAGGTCGAGTTGTCGTCCCATGCATAGGTCTGGCCCGCAGGAACCTGAACGGCCTGCCAGTTTTCGTCGCCCTTGAACACGTCCGCATATTTCTCCGAGAAGATTTTGCGGGTGACGTTCTTGGCGATGAAGTCCTGGATTTCCTGAGAGGAAGGCCAGATGTCGCGGAGGTATACCGGGTTGCCGTTCTGGTCTTCGCCAAGCGGCTCCTTGGTCAGGTCCTTGGTGACCGTACCGGCAAGAGCATGAGCGACGACAAGCGGTGGCGAAGCAAGGTAGTTTGCCTGTACATCCGGCGAAACGCGGCCTTCGAAGTTACGGTTGCCGGACAGAACGGCAGCCGCGATCAGGCCCTTTTCGTTGATGGTCTTGGAGATCGGTGCCGGCAGCGGACCGGAATTGCCGATGCAGGTCGTGCAGCCGAAGCCGACGAGGTTGAAGCCGAGCGCATCGAGATCCTTCTGGAGACCGGCGGATTCGAGATAGGCGGCAACGACCTGAGAGCCGGGCGCGAGCGAGGTCTTGACCCAAGGCTTGGTCTTGAGGCCCTTGGCGACGGCGTTGCGGGCCAGAAGACCGGCAGCGATCAACACGCTCGGGTTCGAGGTGTTGGTGCAGGACGTGATAGCGGCAATCACCACATCGCCATGGCCGAGGTCGAAATCTTCGCCTTCGACGGCATAGCGCGTGGTCTGGCCGGTGGTCTTCTTGTATTCGTTTTCGAGCGAGGTCGCGAAACCGGAGCCGATGTTTTCCAGCGGAATGCGGCCTTCAGGACGCTTCGGACCGGCCATCGAGGGAACAACGTCGCCCATGTCGAGTTCGAGAACGTCGGTGAAGACCGGATCGGCTGCGCCCTTGTCGCGCCACATGCCCTGCGCACGGCAGTATGCTTCAACCAGCTCGATGCGATGTTCATCGCGACCAGTGGTGTTCATGTAGTTCAGCGTTTCGCTGTCAACCGGGAAGAAGCCGCAGGTTGCGCCATATTCCGGCCCCATGTTTGCGATGGTCGCACGGTCGGCCAGCGTCATGTTTTCGAGGCCTTCGCCGAAGAATTCGACGAACTTGCCGACAACGCCCTTCTTGCGCAGCATCTGCGTGACGGTGAGCACGAGGTCGGTCGCGGTGACGCCTTCCTTGACCTTGCCGGTCAGGCGGAAGCCGACGACTTCCGGCAGAAGCATGGAAACCGGCTGGCCGAGCATGGCAGCTTCAGCTTCGATGCCGCCCACGCCCCAGCCCAGAACGCCAAGGCCGTTGACCATGGTGGTGTGGCTGTCGGTGCCGACGCAGGTGTCGGGATAAGCGACGGTTTCGCCGTCTTCTTCCTTGGTCCAGACTGCCTGGGCCAGATATTCGAGGTTCACCTGATGGCAGATGCCGGTGCCTGGAGGAACAACGCGGAAGTTCTGGAACGCCTGCTGACCCCACTTCAGGAAGCGGTAGCGTTCGCCATTGCGCTGATATTCGAGGTCCACATTGGCCTTGAATGCGCTTGGATTGCCGAATTCGTCAACGATGACCGAGTGATCGATGACCAGATCGACGGGCACGAGCGGGTTGATCTTTTCCGGGTCGCCGCCGAGCGCCTTGAGGCCGTCGCGCATGGCTGCAAGGTCGACAACAGCTGGAACGCCGGTGAAATCCTGCATGAGAACGCGGGCCGGGCGGTAGGCGATTTCTGCACCGGCTTTGCCGCGGTCGGCCAGCCACTTGGCGACAGCTTCAATATCCGACTTCTTGACGGAGCGGTCGTCCTCGAAGCGAAGCAGGTTCTCAAGAAGAACCTTCATGGAGAAAGGAAGCTTGGAAACGCCTTCGAGGCCGTTCTTTTCGGCTTCGGTCAGGCTGTAATAGACATAGTCTTTACCGCCGACGGTGAGGGTTTTGCGACATTTGAAGCTGTCAATGTGTGACACTGCGTTCGTCCTTATGCTACTGGCCGGAAAACCAGGACGAACGCCTAGGCTAGCGTTTCAAGGACGCGCCAAGGTGCGGGTGCAGTCATTTCCGCTGTCCGTCCCGAAGCCTGGGTCCTCACGGGCGCCAGGTGTTTGAGATCGGCCAAAAATGGTTTCCACGCCGACCGCTGGCGTGGTAGCCCTCATATAGAGAGTTTTCTAAAACGATTCCAGACTGAATTTCGTGAATTCGCTGCCTTGCGGCGAAATGTTGCGATCCTTCCGTTCGTTCCCGAAACTCTGGGAGACGGTTGGTTTTTGAGGAGAGAAAATGCGGCTTGAGGCCGAAAATCTGGGTGGCGAACGGGGTGGCGAGACGATCTTCTCCAACCTTTCTTTCACGCTCGATGGCGGGGAGGCGCTGGTTGTGACCGGCCCGAACGGGTCCGGCAAATCCACCTTGCTGCGAATCATCTGCGGTCTGCTCGCGCCGGAAGAAGGCCGGATCGCACTGATCGAGGACGGCGCATCGCTGCCCGTGCAGGCGGCCTGTCATTATCTCGGCCATCAAAATGCGATGAAACCGGCCTTGAGCGTGCGCGAAAATCTTTTGTTCTGGCAGCGTTTTAACGGCGCGGGAGCGCTCGACATTGATGACGCGCTGGAAGCTGTCAACCTGCCCGGCGTCGAACATCTGCCTTTCGGCTATCTCTCCACCGGGCAAAAGCGCCGCGTCTCCATAGCCAAGCTTCTGGTCAGCCATCGCCCGCTATGGATTGTCGATGAGCCGACCGCCGGTCTCGACAAGGCGTCGGAAACCCGTTTTGCCGTGCTGATGCGCGACCATCTGCAACAGGGCGGCATGATCATTGCCGCCACGCATATTCCGCTGGGGCTGGAAGGCGCGAACACGCTCGATATGGCCAGATTCTCGCATGAGGCGTTTTGATGCTGGCGCTGTTCCTTCGCGACATGCGCCTGAGCTTTCGCGCGGGCGGCGGTGCGCTGGTCGGCATATTGTTCTTTCTCGCTGTTATTTCGGTGATGCCATTCGGCGTCGGCCCGGACCTCAATCTGCTGGCGCGGATCGGTCCGGCCATGCTGTGGATCGGCGCCTTGCTGGCGACGCTGCTCGGCCTCGACCGGCTCTTTCAGGCCGACCGTGACGATGGCTCGCTCGATCTGCTGCTGATCGGCTCCGACCGTCACATGCTGGCGCTCACGGTTCTGGTCAAATGCGTCGCCCATTGGACGGCGAGTGTCTTGCCGCTGGTAATCGCCTCGCCCATGCTCGGCCTGTTCATGAATATGGATGCGGCGGCAATCGGTGCCACAACCCTGACGCTTCTGGTCGGCACACCCGCCATCGCCTTTGTCGGTGCGGTGGGTGCGGCGCTGGCGGTGGCGCTGCCGCGCGGCGGACTGCTTGTTTCGGTCATCGTGCTGCCGCTCACCATTCCGGTTCTCATTTTTGGTGTATCTGCTTCTTACGGAGCGACGGTAGACAACGCCCCCTTTCTGGCTCCATTTCTGGTGCTTGCCGCACTGACGCTGTTTTTCGCTGTGCTGGGGCCGCTGGCCGCGAGCGCGGCGCTGAAGAATTCGGCGGATTGAGCATGATCCCGAAAAGTGGGAACCGCCTTCGCGGGGAAAACAGTCCACTGGACTGTTTTCTGATCCCGCTACGATCGGAATCGGATCATGCTCGACCGATTGACGCAGTTGAGCGCGGTCAATTGAACGGCATAAGGGGGGAGGTTAAGTATAGGTCATGACGAAAGACGCCGTGAAAACCGCAAGCTGGCTCGATATGGCCAATCCCACACGCTTCCTCGCTTTTGCGGGCAAGGTTTTGCCGTGGCTGGCGGGGCTTGCCGTTCTGTTCCTTGCCGCCGGTCTCGGTATGGTTTTCCTGTCGCCGGACGATTACCAGCAGGGCCTCACAGTCCGCATCATGTATATCCATGTGCCTTTCGCATGGCTTTCCATGATGTGTTACTCGATCATGGCAGTGTCGGCTCTCGGCACACTGGTCTGGCGGCATCCGCTGGCTGATGTCTCGATCCGGGCCGCAGCGCCACTGGGCGCGGTGTTCACGGCTTTGGCGCTTGCCACGGGTTCGCTCTGGGGTAAGCCCATGTGGGGCACGTGGTGGGTGTGGGATGCACGCCTGACCTCGGTTTTCGTGCTGTTCCTGATGTATCTCGGTATCATCGCGCTATCGCGCGCCTTCGCCGATCCGGCCAAGAGTGCCAAGCCGGTGGCGGTGCTGACGCTGGTGGGCTTCATCAACATCCCGATCATCAAATTCTCGGTCGACTGGTGGAACACGCTGCACCAGCCAGCTTCTGTTTTCCGCATAGGCGGGCCGACCATCGATGGCTCCATGTTGCGACCATTGTTCGTGATGGCGATTGGCTTCACGCTGCTGTTCCTTGCGCTGCATATGATGGCGATGCGCAACGAAATCTGGCGTCGCCGCGTGGCTTCGATGAAGAAACTGGCCGCCCGCAACGCTGATCGCAAACGCGGCAAACAAATGCAGGAGGAGGGCGCGGTATGAGCAATCATCTCGGCTTCGTCATGGCCGCTTATGGCATCACCATCGCGGCGCTTATCCTGACCGTTGGCTGGATATTTATCGATCAGCGTATCCAGAAAAACGAACTAAAGCGGCTTGAGGCGCAGGGCGTGCGCCGCCGCTCATCAAAGGCGCCGGTTCAATGACGGAAACGACGCAAAAGCACGCCGCGCCGAAAAAGCGCGCCACATGGGTAGCGCTGCTTCCATTGCTGGTGTTTGTGGGGCTTGCAGCCGTCTTTGCCGTGCAGCTTTTGTCCGGCAAGGACAGTTCCGCTATTCCATCTGCTTTGATCGGCAAGCAAGCGCCGCAAACCAATCTCCCGGCGGTCGAAGGCCTGATGCGCGATGGCGTTCCGGTGCCGGGCCTCAACAGCGAAGATTTCAAAACGGGTCCGGGGGGCAAGCTGACACTGGTGAATGTCTGGGGATCGTGGTGCGTTCCCTGCCGTCAGGAGCATCCGCTCCTGATGGAAATCGCCAGGGACAGCCGCATCCGTCTGGTGGGCCTTAACTACAAGGACCAGCCCGAAAACGCCCGCCGCTTTCTGGGCGATCTCGGCAATCCCTTTGCCGCTGTCGGTGCCGACCGTGCCGGTCGGTCAGCCATCGAATGGGGCGTCTACGGCGTGCCGGAAACCTTCCTCGTCGGCCCCGATGGCAAGATCATTTACAAGCATGTCGGCCCGTTCACGCCGGAGTCGGTGCGGGATGATCTGATGCCTGCGGTGGAAAAGGCCTTTCAATAATCATCGACCTTACAACGTCGTGGTTTATGGACGTTGCTGCGCTGCTCTTTTCCCTCATCCTGAGGAGCTGTTGAAAACAGCGCATCACCCTGAGCTTGTCGAAGGATCGAAGGGCTGAGGGAAAAACGCACATCTCCCCTCAGCCCTTCGAGACGGTTCCCTTCGCAAGCTCAGGGCCCCTCCTCAGGATGAGGGGGGCGAAGCAACGGGTTTACAACGAGCAGATTATGAAAAAGCCCCGCGTTTGCGGGGCTTTTGCTTTTCTTTTGATCAATCCAATCAATCCGGCAATTTCCGCACCGCACCCTTGGCGGCGCTGGTTGCCATGGAAGCATAGGCCTTCAGCGCGGTGGAAATCTTGCGCTTGCGCTCTTCGGCTGGCTTCCAGCCTGTTGCTTCCTGCTCTGCGCGGCGTTCGGCCAGCGTCGCATCGTCCACGGCGAGGTGGATCTTGCGGTTCGGAATGTCGATATCGATGATATCGCCTTCGCGCACCAGACCGATCGTGCCGCCTTCGGCTGCTTCCGGTGAAACATGGCCGATGGAGAGGCCCGACGAGCCGCCCGAGAAACGACCGTCGGTAATCAGCGCGCAGGCTTTGCCGAGGCCTTTCGACTTCAGATAGCTGGTCGGATAGAGCATTTCCTGCATGCCGGGGCCGCCGCGTGGGCCTTCATAGCGGATCAGCACGATATCGCCAGCCTTGATCTTGCCGTTCAAAATGCCGAGTACCGCCGTATCCTGGCTTTCGAAGATGCGAGCCGGACCGGAGAATTTCAGGATGGAATCATCCACGCCTGCCGTTTTCACGATGCAGCCGTCTTCCGCCAGATTGCCGTAAAGCACGGCCAGACCGCCATCCTGACTAAACGCGTGTTCCTTGGAGCGGATAACGCCCTTTTCGCGGTCGGTATCGACGCTATCAAAGCGGCGCTCCTGGCTGAATGCCACCTGCGTCGGCACGCCTCCCGGTGCCGCCGAATAGAACTTGTGCACCATTTCGCTGTTGGTACGGGTCACGTCCCAATGATCCAGCGCCTTGGCAACCGTCTGACTGTGCACGGTCGGCAGATCGGTATTGATCAGGCCCGCTTTGTCGAGCTGGCCGAGAATGCCCATGATGCCGCCCGCACGGTGCACATCTTCCATGTGAACCGTATTGTTGGCAGGGGCGACCTTGCAAAGCACCGGCACGCGGCGCGACAGGCGGTCGATATCGGCCATGGTGAAATCGATTTCGGCTTCCTGCGCGGCGGCGAGAAGATGCAGAACCGTATTGGTCGAACCGCCCATGGCGATGTCGAGCGTCATGGCGTTTTCAAACGCCGGGAAGCTTGCAATCGAGCGCGGCAGCACGCTTTCATCGTCCTGCTCGTAATAACGGCGGGCGAGATCGACGACTAGATGGCCGGCTTCTACGAAGAGGCGCTTGCGGTCGGCATGGGTTGCGAGCGTCGAGCCGTTGCCCGGCAGTGACAGGCCAAGCGCTTCGGTGAGGCAGTTCATCGAGTTTGCGGTGAACATGCCCGAGCACGAACCGCAGGTCGGGCAGGCGGAGCGTTCAATCGTCTTGACCTGCTCGTCGGTATAGTGATCGTCGGCAGCGGCGACCATGGCGTCAACCAGGTCGAGCTTCTTGATCTGGTCGTCCCAGACGACCTTGCCGGCTTCCATCGGTCCGCCCGAAACGAACACGACCGGGATATTCAGGCGAAGTGCCGCCATCAGCATGCCGGGGGTGATCTTGTCGCAGTTGGAAATGCAGACCATCGCATCGGCGCAATGGGCATTGACCATATATTCGACCGAGTCGGCGATGAGTTCGCGCGATGGCAGCGAATAGAGCATGCCGTCATGGCCCATGGCGATACCGTCATCGACCGCGATGGTGTTGAATTCCTTGGCCACGCCGCCAGCACTTTCGATTTCGCGCGCGACGAGCTGGCCGAGATCCTTGAGGTGAACGTGGCCCGGCACGAACTGTGTGAACGAGTTCACCACAGCAATAATCGGCTTGCCGAAATCCTCATCCTTCATGCCGGTGGCGCGCCATAGGCCGCGCGCACCCGCCATATTGCGGCCGTGGGTGGTTGTTCGCGAACGATAAGGAGGCATTTTCTGACCTTTTAGGAATTATTCTAACTTTATAATGCGGTATGACAGAACCACCCGCAGCAGGCAAAGCGCAAATTGCCCCATATTGCCAGAAGCGGGACCATTTGCCGGTTTACGGACAACGAAAGGGGTTCTCTCGTGCGCAGGCTTTCGCAGGCGCAATTGACCTCAATCTAGCAGGTTCTTGTTATAATGCAAAAGAATTTGAGCTCAAAACGTAACGAAATTGCTTGAACTCAATTTGCTGCTGTCCCCATGGCTGTGTCGAGAAGGGCATTTGCCATCTTCATACGCTGTTCCGCATCGGCGCGAAACTCTTGTGGCAGGCGGTCTGGATGATTGCTCGCGGCAAAGGAGCGACGCAGGCGTTGAAGCTCAGCGCGCGTCAGGCCGGGGCGAAGGTTCAACTCTTGCCGTATCGCGTCGCGCGACTGGTTTTGCATGCGCTCTGCGATTGCTTGCCGTTCGGTCTCTCGCTGGCCGCTCTCGGCCGACTTTTCCTCAACATCGAAAAGCGGCGCAAGATCGATTTCCGGGCGTGAGGGTGCGGCACTATCGCCCAACCTTGCCGAAAAGAACGCCGATGCAAGATTGATCTGCGACCGGCGACCGGCCTCTTCCTGACCGGAATTCGCCTCGGTTTCTTTCAGGACAGTCGCAAAATCTGGGAACGCCCGCCGCATCGGTCTCAGCGCACCGCGCCGGCTGAAAGGGCGGTTGCCAGCGTGCGGGTCAGTATGGTGGGCGGGATCGGCTTCTGAAAGACCGGCACTTCAGGATAGCGCGCCGCAAGCTCGGCGGGCAGCCCGCCGCCGGTATGGATGACGACGAATGTGTTGCGGCTTTTCAGCCGGTCCAGGATAGGTTCCACATTGCCGTCAATCAGATTGACATCGAGGATGGCGGCATCGACTTCATTGCGATTAATGAGATCCATGGCCTGCCGGACAGTGCCGACCGGACCGACAACCGTTCCGTTCGCGTCTTCCACAGTCGCGGCAACGTCGAGAGCGACGAAAATTTCGTCCTCCACAACCAGTATGCGTCGCTGTTCAAGATCGTTCATCACTGTCTTTCACCTCTGCGGGAGCCCACTGAGCGAGGCCCGCGCTTCCATACAGAAAATGCGCGAACACAGAAGGTAGTTCCCTTCGCCGCATGATAATTCACTTATGGTGAATCAAATCTTTACCGCCGGAAGGGTGCTCCAGAAGGTAATTAGCCGATAATCAGAATGCCGTGAAAGTCAGCGTTGTCAGGGACCGCACGATATGCGGGATATTGAGCACATTGTCGTTGATGAACTTGCCGATATCGTCGCCCTCGGCGATATAGATTTTCGCCAGCAGGTCGAATTCACCGCTGGTCGAATAAAGCTCGGACACAATCTCGCGCTGAAAGAGAGTGTCGGCAACCTCATAGGTTTTGCCGGGAGCGCACTGCAGTTGCAGGAATACGGGCTTCATGTCTCTACCTTTCGCATCGATGGCGGCGTTCGAGGTTTCAAACACGGTCGGGCTGGCGAAATCAAGAGCCATTGCGGAATGAGGGCTTATCAATCGCTGCAAATCCTGTTCGAAACCCGACTGACGGCCCGGCCAAAAGCTGTGGTCAAAAAGAGCATTGGGTCATAATTGCTCTGGTAATATATCAATTTCAGGTGATGATCGGCTTTGCGTCCCAAATCGCTGTTATAGTCCCGCGCTTCGCATCGGGAACAATTTTCGACATATATCGATGCATTTCGAGGAGTATCCGAAAGTCTCATGAAGTTTATGTCTGTTTTGTCCCCGGCCTTTGCCCTCGCTTGCCTTGTTTCCCTGGTTTCGATGGCATTGCCTGCTTCCGCGATGAATGCGTCCGAGAAAGCGCAGCTCGAAAAGCTCGATCCGGTAACCCGTCTGGAACAGCGCTGCGATGTCGAGGCCATGGAGCGGATTACCCGCGAACAGAATAAATTTTCGGTCGATAAGGTGCTGGCCTATGCTTTTTCCGATCCGGTGACGAAGAAGAATTCCATTGCGGCAGACGGTGCTGCCTTCCGCAGCCGCGAGCACTGGTACAAGCTCGCCTTTACCTGCAAGACGGATGATGAACACATCAATATAACGTCTTTTCAATATGATATTGGCGACGAAGTCCCCGCCGACCAGTGGGACAAGCACTATCTGGTGCCGTGATTCAATAAAATCGCTGTATTTATAAATAACTGATAATCTTTGCGTCAAAGATTACAGCGCGCGGCATTCTTTCATTGCGCTCGTTCAATATTCCGAAATAATTGGGATTGCCAGCTGGGGGCGATGTGTGGTCTCTCAATACATCAATTATTGCTAAACTTATAATAATAATCGGTTTTCCGGATATGACACTTAATCTGACCATTGCATTTATTGTTGTCGGGTTGCTGCTTTGGTATTTCAAATGCCGCAAGCTTGGCTTTGTTTCGATTGCCGTTGGCATCGTTCTGTATGGCGCAATCGCGTCGGCCATCCTGCCCGATTATCTGATGAACCGCCTGCAGTCGTCCTATTCATCGACGCTGCAATCCTCGCTTGAAGACAACACCGCCTTTATCGTCTTCGGCATGGGCACGCAGACCGTCATGGAACGCGGTGAAAAAGTGGTCGAACCGCTCGCCTTTTCCTATGGGCCGATCCTTGCTGCCGTGGGCATGAACCATCACTGTATCGAGAGCGCCCTGAAGTGCACATTCATCGTCAGCGGCGCAGATGTGGCCGGGACCGGTGTGACCGAGGCGGCATCGATCGCCGGGCAATTGGTGAAGGCCGGTATTGATCCCGCTTCCATCCTGTTGGACGAAAAGAGCCGGAATACTTGGCAGAACGCCAAAAACACCGCAGCAATCCTGCGTGCGATCAAGCCCGCGAAGATCGTGCTGCTGCAGGCAGCGCCGATCATCAAGCGTGACTTGCTCTATCTGGCGCATTTCGGCGTGAAGCCCGAGCCGGTCGCAGCCGGTTTTTTGACGGCGGCGCATACCAATATGTCTTCGGCGGGACTTTCTTTTCTGGTGACCGATTTGGCCCTGCATGAAGCGATAGGCGTCTGGCGCTATGAGTTCTATAACTACATGGGATGGAATGAGCCGAAACAGCCACCGCTTGCGTTGGGCAGCGCTGCGCCTTCGGCAGTTCTCGCGCCTGCCCATTGAGTTTATGATGCTACCGCCCGACGCGTTTTGATAGGGCGCTGGAAAAAATATCCCCGAAATAACCCCAAAAGTGAGCAGATTTTTCGAAGCGGTTTTAAATTTCGGTGAGGTTGTGGCATCCTGTCGTCAAAGACCTCTGATACTGTCCTGACCAATGGCTACGAGGGATACCCGTGGGGGGCCCAAAGGAAACAATGGAGGCGGTCGTGAAATTATCGAGACTTTCGCTCACTTTGGCGGCATTGGTGGCAGCGGCCTCGCTGGCCGGAACCGTTCAGGCGAGCCACGCGGATCAGACGCTTCTGAACGTGTCCTATGATCCGACGCGTGAGCTCTACAAGGATTACAATGCGGCCTTTGCGGCGCATTGGAAGAAGGAAACCGGCGAAACCGTCACCATCCGCGCATCGCATGGCGGTTCGGGCGCGCAGGCCCGTTCGGTGATCGACGGCGTCAAGGCTGATGTGGTCACGCTGGCGCTCGAAAGCGATATCGACGCGATAGCGTCGCGCACCGGCAAGATCGACAAGGAATGGCGCAAGCGCCTTCCGAACAATTCGTCGCCTTATACATCCACGATCGTTTTTCTGGTGCGCAAGGGCAACCCCAAGGCCATCAAGGACTGGGGTGATCTGGTGAAGGATGGTGTGGAAGTCATCACGCCGAACCCGAAGACATCCGGCGGCGCGCGCTGGAACTATCTTGCCGCCTGGGCCTGGGCCTACAAGCAGTATGGCGGCGACGAACAGAAGATCAAGGATTACATCGCTGACCTGTTCCGTCACGTGCCGGTGCTTGATACTGGCGCACGCGGCGCGACGACCAGCTTCGTGCAGCGTCAGCTCGGCGATGTGCTGCTGGCCTGGGAAAACGAAGCCTATCTTTCCGTGGCCGAATTCGGCGAAGATGCGTTCGACATCGTCGTGCCGCCGCAGTCGATCCTGGCTGAACCCCCGGTCGCGGTCGTTGACAAGAACGCCGAGGAGAACGGCACCACCAAGCTGGCGCAGGCCTATCTCGAATATCTCTATTCGCCGGAAGGTCAGGCTATCGCAGCCAAGCATTTCTACCGTCCGTCGAAGCCGGACCTCATCCCGGCTGACCAGCAGCGCAAGCTTCCAGACCTGACGCTGGTAACCATCGACGATCCGATTTTCGGCGGTTGGGCCAAGGCGCAGCCTTACCATTTCGGTGACGGCGGTACGTTCGACCAGATCTACAAGCCGGGCAAATAAGGCGCAGACAAAAGCACAGTCAGCCGGTCAGAGCCGAAGCTGATATTTGCAGCCACTGAAAAAGGGAACAAAACAACAGCATGTCTTCGCTCCCTGCACGGGCCAGAGCAGGGTCGCACTTTCGCAAGCCGAGCGTCATTCCAGGTTTCGGACTGACGTTCGGTTTCAGTGTTGCCTATCTGACCCTTCTCATTCTCATTCCGCTGGCGGCCCTGGTGCTGCGCTCCAGCGAGATCGGTTTCTCGGGCTTCTGGCGGCTGATCACCGATCAACGCACGTTGAAATCGCTGGAAACAAGCTTTGGAACGGCATTCATCGCCGCGCTGGTCAATGTCGTGTTCGGCGTTATTCTGGCCTGGGTTCTGACCCGCTATCGCTTTCCGGGCCGCCGTTTCATCGATGCCATTGTCGATATTCCCTTTGCGCTGCCGACAGCGGTTGCCGGTATTGCGCTGGCCGCCATCTATGCACCGAATGGCTGGATCGGCAGCCTGTTTGCGCCCTTCGGCATCCGCATCGCCTTTACGCGCATCGGTATCGTGGTCGCGCTGATCTTCATCGGCCTTCCTTTCGTGGTGCGCACGGTGCAGCCGATCATGGAAGAAATCAGCCGTGAGGTCGAAGAGGCTGCGGCGACTCTCGGTGCCACGCGTTTCCAGACCATCTGGCGGGTGCTTCTGCCCAGCCTTCAGCCTGCGATCCTGACGGGCTTTGCGCTCGCCTTCGCACGCGGCGTGGGTGAATATGGCTCGGTCATCTTTATTGCGGGCAACACGCCCTATGTGTCGGAAATCGCGCCACTGCTGATCGTCGTCAAGCTGGAGGAATATGATTACGCCGGTGCGACGGCGCTCGCCACCATCATGCTGGTGCTTTCCTTCGCGATGCTCTTGTTCATCAATCTCATTCAGGCGCGATCAAGAAAGAAATACGGCTATGGCGAATGAAACAACAGGCACTGGCCGCGCCAGCCGCACTGGCCGCGCCAGCCGTAGCGCCGTGACGGAAAGCCGGACCACGCGCATCATCCTGATTGCGCTGGCGCTGGCGTTTCTGGCACTCTTTCTGATCCTGCCGGTGATTGCGGTTTTTGTGGAAGCGTTCCGCAAAGGCCCGACCGAATATCTCGGAGCCTTGCTGGAGCCGGACGCCTGGTCGGCGATCAAGCTCACCTTGACGGTCGCGGCCATCGCCGTGCCACTCAATCTGGTTTTCGGCGTTGCCGCTGCATGGGCCATCGCCAAGTTCGAGTTCAAGGGCAAGGCGCTGCTGACCACGCTGATCGACCTGCCGTTTTCGGTGTCGCCGGTGATTTCCGGTCTGGTCTTCGTGCTGCTGTTTTCCAGTCACAGCCTGCTTGGGCCATGGCTGGAGCAGCACGGGATCCAGATACTCTTCGCGGTGCCCGGCATCGTTCTGGCGACGGTCTTCGTCACTTTTCCCTTCGTGGCGCGCGAGCTGATCCCGCTGATGCAGGAGCAGGGAACCGGCGACGAAGAAGCGGCGATTTCACTTGGCGCCAATGGCTGGCAGACATTTCGCTATGTCACGCTGCCGAATATCAAATGGGGCCTTCTCTATGGCGTTCTGCTCTGTAATGCCCGCGCCATGGGTGAGTTCGGGGCGGTATCCGTGGTATCGGGCCGCATTCGCGGTCTCACCAATACGATGCCTTTGCACGTGGAAATCCTCTATAACGAGTATAATTTCGTTGCAGCATTTGCGGTGGCTTCGCTTCTGGCTCTGCTTGCGCTTCTGACGCTGGCGATCAAGACAATCCTGGAGCTGCGCTATAGCGATGAGCTGGCGGGCAGCAACGGGCACTGAAGGCAATTTGGAAAGCTGACCCGGGTGGTTGAAACCGGGCGCGGCTTCAAGGATAAATGGCCGCGAAGCGGCAGGGGAAGGATAGGGAATGGAAGTTCGTGTTGCCGACGTGCGTAAGGAGTTTGCCCGTTTTCCGGCTTTGCATAATGTGTCCCTGGATATCCGGTCTGGCGAACTGATCGCGCTGCTCGGCCCGTCCGGTTCGGGCAAGACGACGCTGCTGCGTCTGATCGCCGGGCTGGAAAGACCGACGGAAGGCACGATTTTCTTCGGTGAGGAAGACGCCTCGCAGAAGAGCGTGCAGGAGCGCAATGTTGGTTTTGTGTTTCAGCATTATGCGCTGTTCCGGCATATGACGGTCGCGGACAATATCGGTTTTGGCCTGAAAGTGCGCCCCGGTTCGACCCGTCCTGCCACCAGCGAAATCCGTCGCCGTGCGCTGGAATTGCTCGATCTGGTGCAGTTGCAGGGGCTGGAAAAGCGTTATCCCGCCCAGCTTTCCGGTGGTCAGCGCCAGCGCGTCGCGCTTGCCCGCGCCATGGCCATCGAGCCGAAGGTTCTGCTGCTCGATGAGCCTTTTGGCGCGCTCGATGCGCTTGTGCGCAAGGAATTGCGCCGCTGGCTGCGTGAAATTCACGACAAGACCGGCCATACGACCGTTTTCGTCACGCATGATCAGGACGAAGCGCTCGAACTCGCCGACCGCGTGGTGGTCATGAGCCAGGGACGGATCGAACAGCTCGGCACGCCCGATGAGATCTATGACAATCCGAACTCGCCTTTCGTCTATGGATTTATCGGCGAGTCCAGCACGCTTCCGGTCCGGGTCGAAAATGGCGAGGTCTGGCTGACGGATCGCAATATCGGCCTCACCGCCGAGGGCGCGGCAGAGGGCGAGGCGCAGCTCTATTTCCGCCCGCATGATGTGGAACTGCTCGACGGTTGCGGCGGCTGCATCGCAGGCACGGTTGTGGCAAGCCGACGCTCCGGCGGTAAGCGCCGGGTGGAGCTTGAAGTGGGCGGCGCGCGTGAGCGCATCGAAATCGAAATTCCTGCCGAACACCCGGCTGCGGAGAAAAGCCGCATCGCGTTTCGTCCGCGCTACTGGAAGCTGTTTCCGGCAGGCGGACCGGAAAAGGCTTCGAGTGAAACTTCGGCGAAGATTGGTGCCTGAATCGCGGTTTTTGACTGGCTAAGCAGACTAAAAGCGGCCTCCGCACGATGATTCTCGCGCGGAGGCCGCTTTTTTTGCCGTTCTGGACGAGAATGGCGGCGCGCGTTAAAATGGCTGCGACCGTACCCAGGGTGGTATTTTTTATAAATTCAATATGTTAGGGTTGTATTCAACGAGTTGATCCATAACGCAACATTACTACCGGGAAAGAATTGTGCGTTGCGATTTAAACGGTTTGAATATCAGCACAATCCGCCGTCGCATTTTGGCCAAATGCGGGCGACATGCAGGGAACCGATTACGGATACTGTCGTTTCCCTACATTGAATTGAAATGAATTTAGTATCCACCGCCGCAGATAACTCATCCCTTCGGAAAGGCTGTTAAGGCAGATGCCGGAATCGTCTTCGTCGCACTCCCATTCAACCTCAACCGAGAATAAATCGTCAAAGCCGCCCAAAACGAATAGTCCGATGGAGCCGAAATCCACTGGGCAGGGCGGTTCTGATCAGATTCCGCCGGAACAGCCATCGCCGATCCGCGCGCTTTACAAGACGGAAGATGAGCTGCGCGTTCTGGCGAGCACCGTTGCCCGCGGGGAAGACATTCCGCTGCCGGGCTATCTGGCGTTTCCGTTCGATCAGCGCCTGTCCGAAAACGGCAAGCTGATCCTGCATGCCTATCGCGCGTCCGACGCCGCGTCGCGTGCCGGTGAGACGATTACGCCTGCCGCGCAATGGTTGCTCGATAACCATTATCAGATCGACAAGAATGTCCAGCAGGCACGCCGCGATCTGCCGCGCCGATTCATTCGCCAGTTGCCGCCTTACAAGGCTGTCGAAGGCATGCCGCGCATTTTCGCGCTGGCCTGGCTTTATGTCGCCCATACGGACAGCAATTTCTCGCTCAAAACCCTGACGGCCATCGTAAAGGGCTTTCAGGAAGTCGAGCCGCTGAAGATCGGTGAATTGTGGGCGCTGCCCTCTGCCGTGCGCTATTTCCTGATCGAAAATGCGCGCCGTCTGGCTCTGCGTGTCGATCGTGCGCGCCTGATGCGCAATCTCGCCAATACGGCGGCCGACCGCATCGTGGTCGCTGCCGACGGCGCGGAACTCGATGCGGTTCTGGCGCAATATGCGCAGGCCGCCCGCGACAGCACTTTCGCCACGCATCTTCTCTATCGTCTGCGTTCCGCCTCCACCGACACGACGGCGGCGGCAAGCTGGCTCGAACGGATTCTGGAACAGGAAGGCAGCAACCCGGAAGACGCCATCGTCGAGGAACATGCACGCCAGTCCACTGGCGGCGTGACGATGGGCAACGTCATTCGCAGCCTGAAATCCATCGACGACGTGGATTGGGAAACCTGGTTCGAAACGGTCAACGAGGTCGATGCGATCCTGCGCGACCACAGCGATTTCGAACTCTTGGATTTCCGCTCGCGCAATGCCTATCGCGTGACGATTGAAAAGCTCGCCCGCTATTCGGATATGAGCGAAATCGATATCACCTGGGCAGCGCTCAAGCTTGCCGAGGAAGGCCAGCGTGCCGAGCAGGCCGGTCATCCGGAAGCCGAAGGCAAGGGCTCCATCGCCTATTATCTGTCGGGCGACGGTCGCAGCGATCTTGAGAAAGTCTGTGGCTACAAGGCGCCGTTCGGCGTCAAGGCGCTGCGCTTTTATCGCGGGCTTGGACTTCTTGGGCTATTCATCCCGACGGCGATCTTCACGATCCTGATTCTGCTGCTCGTCAATTACTGCATGAGCCGTGCCGGTCTTTCGACCGATCTGCGCCTGCTGTTCACGCTGCTGGCGATCTTCCCGGCGATGGATGCCTCCTATTCGCTGTTCAATGCGCTGGTGCCGTGGTTCGTGCAGCCGACGCGCCTGATCGGATTCGAATATAAGGAAGGCTTGCCTGAAGAAGCGCGCACGCTTGTCGCGGTGCCGACCTTCATCACCTCGCGTGATTCCATCGACGAGCAGATCCGCAATCTGGAAGTCCATTATCTCACCAATCCG
This sequence comes from Ochrobactrum soli, assembly GCF_003664555.1. NCBI lineage: Bacteria > Pseudomonadati > Pseudomonadota > Alphaproteobacteria > Hyphomicrobiales > Brucellaceae > Ochrobactrum > Ochrobactrum soli. The sequence continues at coordinate 455,125 of NZ_RCHH01000003.1, forward strand.
CGCGGCGAGATTTATTTCGCGCTGGTCAGCGACTGGGTGGATGCGAAGCAGGAAATCAAGCCTGCGGACATGGAAATCTATGACTATGCGCGTGAGGAAATCGCCAAGCTCAACGAGCATTATACGGGCGGCGACCAGCCGCGCTTCTTCCTCATGCATCGCCGTCGCCTGTTCAACGACAAGCAGAATTGCTGGATGGGTTGGGAGCGCAAGCGCGGCAAGCTGCACGAGCTGAACCTGCTTCTGCGCGGCGATCAGGATACGAGCTTCTTCCCGCCGGATGAGCGTCTGCCGAAGGAAATCAAATATGTGATGACGCTGGACGCCGATACGCGTCTGACGCCGGAATCCGTCACCAATCTTGCTGGCAAACTCAGCCATCCGCTGAACCGTCCGGTCATCGATGAAAAGACCGGCAAGGTTGTTCGCGGTTATGGCATTTTGCAGCCGCGCGTGACGCCGTCGCTGACGACGGGCGACGAGGCATCGTTCCTGCAACGCGTCTTCTCGGTCAATCGCGGTATCGATCCTTACGTCTTCGCGGTTTCCGATACTTATCAGGATCTGCTGGGCGAGGGCACATTTACCGGTAAGGGTCTTTACGACATCGACGCCTTTGAGGCGGCGCTGAAGGATCGCGTGCCGGAAAACACGCTTCTCAGCCACGATCTTCTCGAAGGCGGCTATGCCCGCGCTGCACTCGTCAGCGATGTTGAAGTCGTGGAAGATTATCCGACCGGCTATAATGTCGATGTGTCGCGCCACCATCGCTGGGCGCGTGGCGACTGGCAGCTTCTGCCATGGCTGTTTTCCACCAATCGCGGCGTCAGCGCCACGACGCGTTGGAAGATGGTGGACAATCTGCGCCGTTCGCTGAACCCGATCTTGTGGTTGCTTGCCGCCGTAATCGGCTGGAGCGTGCTGCCGCTTGGCGTTGCTGCCGTCTGGCAGGGCTTCCTGATCGTCAGCATGTTCGTCGCGCCGACTTTCGGCATCGTCACCAATCTGATCCCGGTGAATATGGATTATTCGCTGAAGGGCCATGCGCAATCGGTGCTGACCGATATTGCACTGGGCACGGCGGATGTGGCGCTGCGCACCACCTTCATCGCGCATTCGGCCTTTCTGATGGCCGATGCCATTGCGCGCACGGTCTATCGTCTGTTCGTTTCGCGCCGCAACCTTCTGGAATGGCGCACAGCGGCGCAGGCCAAGACCTCACCGGACACGCTGCTGTTCTATTTCCAGCTCATGTGGCCAGCCATGGCCATTGCTGGTCTGGCGATGTTCGTGCCTCTCGCAGCCGAAAGCCACGCCGCGCTTATCGCAGCTCCCTTTGCGGTGATCTGGTTCGTCTCGCCGCTGATCGCTTGGCTGGTCAGCCGTTCGGCCAAGCCGCAGGACACGCTCGAAGTTCTGTCATCCGACAAGTCTGATCTGCGCCGTTATGCGCGCCGAACCTGGCGTTATTTTGCCGAATTCGCGAATGATGAAAACCATCATCTGCCGCCGGATAACTTCCAGGAAGACCCGCTGCCGGTGCTGGCGCAGCGTACCTCTCCGACCAATATCGGCGTCTATCTTCTGTCGATTGTCGCAGCCCGCGATTTCGGCTGGATTGGCTTCGACGAAACGGTGGAGCGTGTCGAGGCGACCGTCAATACGCTGGAGAAGATGGAGAAGTATCAGGGCCATCTCTACAACTGGTATGAGACCAACACGCTGACGCCGATGCGCCCGCTTTATGTTTCGGCGGTGGATAGCGGCAATCTCGCCGGCCATCTGGTGACATTGTCTTCGGCGCTCGAAGAATGGGCCGAAGCGCCATCCGTCTATGTGCAGGGCGACCTCGACGGTATCCTCGATGTCAACGACATCCTTGAGGAAACCATCGCGAGTATCCCGGACGACCGCCGCATCCTGCGTCCGCTGCGCCGCCGTCTGGAAGAGCGTATCGCCAATTTCCGCCGCGCCGTGCGCACCATCAAGGAAGAGCCGGAAACGGCATCCTTCCGCACGATCAACCTGTCGCTTTTCGCCAATGATATCGTGCGTCTGATGGAAGAACTCGACAGCGAGATCGAGACGCCCGCCAGCGCCGAGGCCAAGGAATGGGCGCGTATTCTGGTCGATACCTGCCAGGCGCACACCGATGACGCCATGGGCGAACGCGACACCGACGCGCTGCGCGAGCGCCTGCGCGATCTCGCAACCCGTTCGCGTCAGCTGGCCTTCGATATGCAGTTCGGCTTCCTTGAGCGGAAGGAACGTCGCCTTCTGTCGATCGGTTTCCGCGTGCAGGAAAACGAACTGGACGAAAGCTGCTACGATCTTCTGGCTTCCGAAGCCCGTCTGGCGAGCCTCTTCGCCATCGCCAAGGGCGACGTGCCGGTCGAGCATTGGTTCAAGCTGGGCCGTCTACTGGTGCCGGTGGGCTGGAAGGGCGCTCTGCTCTCCTGGTCCGGCTCGATGTTCGAATATCTGATGCCGCCGCTGGTCATGTCCGAGCCGCTCGGTTCGTTGCTCGACCAGACCAACAAACTCGTGGTGCAACGTCAGATCGACTATGCGACCTCGCGCGGTCTGCCATGGGGTATTTCCGAAGCGGCGTTCAATGCGCGTGACGCGCATATGAACTACCAGTATTCCAACTTCGGCGTGCCTAATCTGGGCTTGCAGCGCGGCCTGTCGCGCAATGCGGTTATCGCGCCTTATGCGAGCCTGCTTGCGTCGCAATATCAGCCAGCGGCTGCCGTCGCCAACCTCAAGCGTCTGGCCAAGCTTGGCGCGCTGGGCCGCTATGGCTTCCACGATTCCGTGGACTTCACCCCGTCGCGTGTTCGCGAAGGCGAAACCTGCGCGGTCGTGAAGAACTATTATGCCCACCATCATGGTATGGCGATCATCGCGGTCAACAATGTGATCTTCGAAGGCCGCATGCGCGAGCGTTTCCACTCCGATCCGGTGATCGAAGCCGCCGAACTCCTGTTGCAGGAAAAGGCGCCGCGCGAAATCCCGATGATTTACGCCAAGACAGAAAATCCGATGCGCGTGGATTCGGGCGGTTTCGACGATGCACCGATGCGCATCATCGACAAGCCGTTCAAGGCGCCGCGCACCACGCATATGATGTCGAACGGCCAATATGCGCTGATGGTCACGGCCAATGGTTCCGGCTACAGCCGCTGGCACAATTGGGATATCACCCGTTTCCACGCCGATGCGTCGGAAGACCTTCAGGGTTCCTTCCTGTTCCTGCGGGACATGGAAAGCGGCTATTGGTGGTCGGCGACCGGCGAGCCGGTGCGCAACCCGGAAGAAGAAACCAAGACCGTCTTCACCGAAGACAAGGCGGAATTCTACAAGACCGCCGGCGATATCAAGACGGTCATGGAAGTGATCGTCTCGTCGGAATATGACGGTGAGGGCCGCAGGCTCGACATCATCAACACCTCGGCGCGTGACCGCATCATCGAAGTCACGTCCTATGAGGAACTGGTGCTGACCGACAAGGACAGCGATGCCGCCCATCCGGCCTTTGCCAAGATGTTCGTCGAAACCGAAATCGCCGATAACGGTTCGACCATCTATGCCACGCGCCGCAAGCGCGCGCCGTCCGACCCGGATATCCATGTTGCGCATTTCGTCACCGATCTGACTGGCGCTGTGCGTGAAACCGAGGTCGAAACCGACCGCCGCGCCTTCATCGGTCGTGGCCGCAGCCTGCGTGATGCGATTGCCTTCGAGCCGGGTGCGAAATTTAGCGGCAGCCAGGGCTGCGTGCTCGATCCGATTGCATCGGTGCGCACCCGTGTCCGCGTACCGGCACACAAGAAGGTGAGCCTCGTTTTCTGGACCTTCGCCGGTGGCAGCCGCGATGCGGTGGAACATGCCGTGGCGATGCATCGCCATCCGGAAAGCTTTGCCCGCGAATATTCGCTGTCCTGGACCAGCTCGCAGGTGCAGCTCTACCATATTGGTATCAAGCCGGCGGAGGCTGCCGATTACCAGAAGGTCGCGGCCTATCTGCTCTATCCCGAGCGGACCTTGCGCCAGCCGCCGGAAACCATCGCCAGCGGTCTCGGCAAACAGTCCGATCTGTGGCCGATGTCGATTTCCGGCGATTATCCGATCTTCGCATTGCGGATCGACAACGAAGCCGATCTCGAAGTGCTGCGCGGCGTGTTGCGCGCGCAGGAATATTGGCGCTCGAAGGGCCTCACCGTCGATGTGGTGGCGGTCAACGAACGCGCCTTCTCCTATGCGCAGGATACGCAGCGCGCCATCGACTGGATCGTGGAAGGTTTCCGCGCCCGTGGCGGCGGGCAGCCGCATATCTTCGCGGTGCGCCGCGACCAGATGAGCGACGAAAGCTACAACACGCTCCTGGCTTCTGCCCGTATCGTCATGCACGCGCAGAACGGTTCGCTGGCCGAACAGCTGCGCCGCAGTGAGGAAATCACCGTCGATCTCGCCGCCCGCGATGCCAAGTCGGCGACCAATGGTCAGGCGGCGGCACAGGGTCTCGGTGCTGCCGGACTTGCGCCTGTCGCCATCGAACGTGGCGTCGGCGGTACGGAAGAACGCCGTCCGGTCGTCAAGCCGAAGGTCACCAATCGTCCGGCTCCGTCGGGCGACGATCTCCAGTTCTGGAACGGTTATGGCGGTTTTGCGGAGGATGGCAGCTATGTGGTGCGGGTCAATGGCCTCACCAACACGCCCCATCCGTGGATCAATGTCATCGCCAATCCGTCCTTCGGTTTCCATGTCTCGGCGGAAGGTTCGGCCTTCACCTGGGCTGGCAACAGCCGCGACTATCAGTTGACCCCATGGGCCAACGATCCGGTCACCAACCGTCCGGGCGAGGCGATCTATATCCTCGACCGCGAAACGGGCCGCACCTTCGCGCCAACGTCGAATGTGCTGCGCGACGAGGCGGTGACTTACGAAGCCCGCCACAGCCATGGCTACAGCACTTTCGCCGCACAGCATGGCGAACTGGCGCTGGAACTGACCCATATTGTCGATGCCGACAAGCCGGTGCGCCTGTCGCGCCTGACGGTGACCAACAAGGGTCGCTCCAAGCGCAAGCTGCGCGCCTATGGTTACGTCGAATGGGTGCTGGGCAATGCCCGCGCCAAGAACGTGCCGTTCATCGTGCCGTCGCATGATGATGAACTGGGTGCGCTCTTTGCGGGCAACCCGTATCATCCCGACAAATCGGGCCAGATCGCCTTCTTTGCAGCGACTGAAAAGCCGCAATCGGTGACGGCTGATCGCAGCGAGTTCATTGGCACCACCGGTTCGGTGGACAGGCCGGAAGTCGTGCTCGCGGGCAGGGCGCTCTCCAACACGGTGGAAGCCGGACGTGATCCGTGCGCGGCGCTTGCGCTCGACATCGAGGTCGGTCCTGGCGAAAGCCGCGAATTGGTGTTCCTGCTCGGCAATGCCGCCGATCAGGTGCAGGCGAAAAAGCTGATTTCCGACGCCCGCACCGCGTCTTTCGAGGACAAGCTGCAGGCGGCGAAGAACCAGTGGGAAACGCTCTTCAATCGCGTGCAGGTGAAGACGCCTGATCCGGCCTTCGATCTTCTGGTCAATGGCTGGTTGCCTTATCAGGCGATTGCCTGCCGTATCTGGGCGCGTGCCGCTTTCTATCAGGCCAGCGGCGCCTTCGGCTTCCGCGACCAGTTGCAGGACACGCTGTCGCTGCTGCTCGTCGATCCGACGCTCGCCCGCGCGCAGATCCTCAATGCCGCATCGCGCCAGTTCCCGGAAGGCGATGTCCAGCATTGGTGGCTGCCCGCCACAGGTGCCGGTGTGCGCACACTGATCTCGGACGATGTGGTCTGGCTCGGCTATGGCACATCGCTTTATGTCGAGACCACGGGCGACCGCTCGATCCTCGATGAAAAGCTGCCATTCCTCGTCGGACGCAAGCTGGAAGAAGGCGAACATGATGCCTTCTATGAGCCGGAAATCTCCAAGGACACGGTGAGCCTTTACGAGCATTGCGCGCTGGCGCTCGACCTTGCGGTCGACCGCACCGGCAAGCATGGTCTGCCGCTGATCCTCGGCGGCGACTGGAACGACGGCATGAACCTTGTCGGTGTGAAGGGCGAAGGCGAAAGCGTGTGGCTCGGCTGGTTCCTGGCCTATACGCTGCGCCAGTTCATCCCGATTGCCGAAGCGCGCAAGGATAATGTTCGCGTTGATATCTGGAAAGCGCATCTGGACAGCCTGACGGCGGCGCTCGACCGCGACGGCTGGGATGGCGAATGGTATCGTCGTGGCTTCTACGACAATGGCGCGCCGCTTGGTTCGAAAGACAGCGACGAATGCCAGATCGACGCCATCGCGCAATCCTGGAGCGTGTTGTCCGGTGTGGCAGATCCAAAGCGCGCCGAACAGGCGATGGCTTCGCTCCAAAAACGTCTGCTGGATGAGGAGGGCGAACTGCTTCGCCTATTCACGCCGCCTTTCGACAAGACCGTGCAGGAGCCGGGTTACATCAAGGGCTATCCGCCCGGCGTTCGCGAGAACGGCGGTCAGTACACCCATGGCGCAACCTGGGCCATTCTGGCGCTGGCCCGCATGGGAAAGACAGCGGAAGCCTGGCGTCTGTTCTCGCTGATCAGCCCGGTCAATCATGGCCGCAACCCGGACACCTACCGTGTTGAACCTTATGTGATCGCAGCAGACATCTATTCCGTCGAGCCGCGTCGCGGGCAGGGCGGCTGGACCTGGTATACGGGTTCGGCAGGCTGGTTCTACCGCGTGGCAACCGAGGGCATCCTCGGTGTGACAAAGCGTGGAGACAGGCTGCATCTTGATCCGGCATTGCCGCCGGAATGGGACGGCTATGAAGCCGAGCTTCGTTTCGGCGAGGCGCTCTACCGGGTCAAGGTTGTCGCTGGCGCTAAGGATAAGGCGATCAAGTTCAACGGCCGCAAGGTCGGCAAACCGGACGAAGGCGTGCCGATCAAGCCGGATGGCGAACATGAAATTGTGGTAGAGCTTCCCAAACAGAAGTGAACCGATTAAAAAGGCGGGTGAAAACCCGCCTTTTGCACGACTCAGGCTAAGTAGAATTAGCCCTTGTGCCATCGGATACTTGTTGTTTGCTGGAGGCCGTGATGGCCAGAACTGATATCGCGCGCCGCGTCTATAACCATGCCTGGAAGCTCGATCCTATTATCCGCAGCCTGCTGGATACGGATTTCTACAAGCTTCTGATGCTCCAGATGATCTGGGGCCTCTATCCCAAGGTGGACGCGACCTTCTCGCTCATCAATCGCACGACCTCTGTGCGCCTCGCCGACGAGATCGAAGAAGGCGAGCTGCGCGCGCAGCTTGATCATGCGCGCACGCTGCGCTTCTCCAAAAAGGAAATGATCTGGCTGGCGGGTAACACCTTCTATGGCCGCAAGCAGATTTTCCAGCCGGAATTCCTGGCATGGCTGCATGATTTCCAGCTGCCGGAATATGAGCTTCGTCGCAAGGACGGGCAGTACGAGCTGCATTTCCACGGGCCGTGGTCTCACACATCGATGTGGGAAATTCCAGCGCTTGCCATCATCAACGAACTGCGTTCGCGCGCGGCGATGAAGAACCTCGGGCCGTTTTCGCTCGATGTGCTCTATGCCCGCGCCAAAGCCAAGATGTGGAGCAAGGTGGAACGGCTGCGCCTGCTGCCGGATCTGAAGATTTCCGACTTCGGCACCCGCCGTCGACATTCGTTCCTGTGGCAGCGCTGGTGCGTGGAGGCGCTGAAGGAGGGCATCGGCGATTCCTTTACCGGCACCAGCAACGTGCTTCTGGCGATGGATACCGACCTTGAAGCGCTCGGCACCAACGCGCATGAATTGCCGATGGTGCTGGCCGCACTCGCCAAGACCGACGAGGAACTGCGCAGCGCGCCCTATCGCGTGTTGCAGGACTGGAACCGTTATTATGGCGGCAATCTGCTGATTGTTCTGCCGGACGCTTTCGGCACCGCGGCCTTCCTGCGCAATGCGCCGGACTGGGTTGCCGACTGGACGGGTTTTCGTCCCGACAGCGCCCCGCCCGTCGAAGGCGGCGAACGCATCATCGAATGGTGGAAATCACGCGGAAAAGACCCGCGTGAAAAGCTGCTCATTTTCTCCGATGCGCTGGATGTCGATACGATCGAAGACACCTATCGCCATTTCGAAGGCCGTGTGCGCATGAGCTTCGGCTGGGGCACAAACCTCACCAATGATTTCATGGGTTGCGCGCCCAAGAGCATCGAAGGGCTGAATGCCATTTCGCTGGTCTGTAAGGTCACGGATGCCAATGGTCATCCGGCGGTCAAGCTTTCCGACAATCCGCAGAAAGCGACGGGCGACCCGAAGGAAGTGGCGCGTTATCTCAAATTCTTCGGCAATGAGGAAAGAGTGGAGCAGCTCGTCAGAGTTTAAACGTCAGCGGATATTCGGGTTCTGGTGGCCTGCAAATACCGCTCTTCTGCGCTTCCGGTGCTCACGTACCTTTAAGTACGCTGCGCGCCGGTTCTCGAAGAACGGCATTTTCGTCTCACCATAACGCCGAATCTCCACTGACGTTACGAGCCGCGTTTTACCGCTATTCCATCAGCCGTGCTGTGCCGGAAAGGCGGATTGATCCGCCGCGTTCCGTGCCGATCTGGGCGCGAAGATGCGACGGACTGCCCATATCCTCGCCCTGAAACACTTCGATCTCGCCGCCATGCGGCCAGCCGATATCGCGCAGATAGGCGGCAAAGGCCGCCGTGGAAGCGCCCGTCGCCGGGTCTTCATAGACGCCACCAGCAGCAAACGGGTTGCGGCTATGGAAGCGTTGCGGCGTTTCCGAATGGATCAGCAGGATGGTCGTCCAGCCCTGCCGCTTCATCATTACGCGGCCACGCGCCAGATCGTAATGCATCGAAGCAAGCTTCTCGCGTGAGCGCAGCGGCAACAGGATATGGTCCGCGCCCGCATGGATCAGCGCCGGCGGAATGCCGGGCGCGAGATCGTCCTTGTCGTAGCTGAACAGCGAGAGTGCCTGTTCCACCTCGACTTCAGCGGCGGCACGGTTGCGCGTCGGCGGCGATTGCAGGCTGGCGGCGAACAACTCGCCTTCCTTGCGACCGTCCACGCTGATGGTACTGTTATTGAGCTTCAGGTTGAAATGTCCGTCGCCCATGCGCATGGCCAGCGCTGCACCGAGCGCAATGGTGGCATGGCCGCAGAACGGCACTTCCATTTCAGGCGCGAAATAACGCACGCGCCAGCTTTCGCCGTCCGGCGCGGCGAAAGCCGTTTCAGAAAAGCCCACCTCCTTGGCGATTTTCTGCATTTCCTCTGGAGAGGGGAGGCGGTCCGCAATCAGCACACCTGCTGGGTTGCCGCCCTGATTGCCTTGTGAGAAGGCTGCGATGCGCAAGACGTCCACTGAATTGTCCTTCGCCATATTCGATTCTCTCCCACCCACTCCCTATAGAAGGCGGGAATTGAGTCGGGTCAATGGCGTAGGTTAGAAGGCGCTGTCTTATCTGTAGATGACGGAATCAATCGCGCATTTCTGCGGCCCATGGCGGGTTTGCGCCCGCGCGGGAAACGGTGACGGCAGCAGCCCGGACGCCAAGCGCAATAGCAGAATGAATCTGGTCTTCGTTCAGAGTTGCGATGGCCGCCTTGTTGAGCAAGCCCTGATTGTGCAGGCTGACCAGAATGCCCGCATTGACCGTATCGCCCGCGCCAACCGTGTCCACGACATCAACTTTGACGCCCGGCACACGCACCGTTGCATGGGCCGTATAGGCATCGGCGCCATGGGCGCCCTTGGTAATGACGATCAGCTTTGGACCGAGCTTCAGCCATTCGGCGGCGATTTCGTCATGGCTGCCATGTTCGCCGAACCAGTTGAGGTCTTCGTCGGACAGTTTCACGATATCGGCCAGCGCGATCATGCGTTTCATGCGCGCCAGATGCTTCTCGCGGTCGGTGATGAAACCGGCGCGGATATTGGGATCGAGGAACATGACCCGCTTTTTAGCTTCACGGGTCATCAGCGCTTCATAGACGCTGCCGCATGGCTCGGAAATCAGGCTGATGCAGCCAAACAGCATGGCGTCGATGCTTTCATCCACGAAAGGCATGTCGCTTTCGGAAAGCATGCGGCCAGCCGTATTCTCGTCGTAGAAAGCATAGCGCGCCTGACCGTCCACGAGGCGGACGAAGGCAAGCGTCGTCGGGCGATCCGAAATGGCGGCAAAGGAATAATCGACATTGGAGCGCGCCAGCGTGTCACGCAGCACTTCGCCGAAGAAATCCGAGGAAATGCCGGAGAAGAAGCCTGTCGGCACGCCAAGTCGCCCAAGCGCTATGGCCGAATTGAAAACCGAACCGCCCGCAAAAGGCACGAAGGCTGTTTCGCCGGTCGCGGCTTCGCGTGGCAGCATGTCGATCAGGGCTTCACCGCAACAAAGGATCATGGCTCGGTTTCTGTTGAATTGGGTTTTAAATCGATTGAAGGCAGCTAAACAAAAAGCGCGGTGTTTTTCAACAGCCGCGCTTTGCATTTGTTAGACGTGCTGGCCGCCATTGATATGGATTTCCGATCCCGTGACATAGGATGAAGCTTCAGTGCACAGGAAGTAGATGGTTTCCGCGACTTCCGAGGTTTTGCCAAGGCGGCGCATGGGCAATTGTTCCACCAGCTTTTCTGTGCCCGGCGACAGGATCGCCGTGTCGATTTCGCCCGGCGCAATAGCGTTGACGCGGATGCCATAGGGGCCGAAATCCGAGGCCATTTCGCGCGTCAGCGAGGAAAGCGCTGCTTTCGACGTGGCATAAGCGGTGCCTGCAAAGGGGTGAACACGGCTGCCTGCAATGGAGGTCACATTGACGACCGAACCCTGTGCGGCTTCCAGTTCCTTGAACAGGCCACGCGCCAGCATGATAGGGGCCATGAAATTGACCTGAAACACGTCGCGCCACACGGCCATCGGCGTTTCAATCGAATTCAGGCGGCGGCCGCCCTGTGCTTTCGGCGAAATGCCTGCATTGTTGACGAGCGCATGCAGCTTGCTGCCATTGGCTTCAAGGCGACGGCGGATTTCGGCAATCGCTTTGCCGACGTCTTCCTGATCGGCCAGATCGACCTTGATATGGTCTTCCGGTCCGGCGGGCCATGGGCAATTATCGGAAAAATCCTGCCGCGAGCAGGTAATCACGCGCCAGCCTGCACGCGAAAAACGCTTGACGGTCGCATGGCCGATACCGCGGCTGGCGCCGGTCAGAACCAGTGTCTTGCGCTCTTCGTCAACCTTCGGGGCTTCAGATGGGGACGCGTCTGTTTTGGTCATTTGGGTCATGGAAAACCTCGCTCTCAAATCTTGAATAGACCATGCCGCTCAAGATTTCGAGGGGAATTAGCAATTGCGTGCAGAAGGTGCTTCACTTGATCGCGACTGCGGGAGCGGACTGTCATCCACTCCCGCATTTCTTGCAAATCTCTACTGCGAATTGCCCATGATGATGTCAAGCAACGTGGTGGAGCCACCCTGCCGTCGCTGCGGCTGCTGCACCGGCTGGCCACCGACCTCGCCGGGTGGCATCGGGCGGTAGGTGTCGTCATACCCGCCGGATGCGTTGCCCTGCGGGCCCGGCGCATTCACAGGATAAGCGCCTTCCGGTGCAGCCTGCTGGATGTCGTTGCGCGTGGTGGTTTCCGGCGCTGGCGGCCAGTAACCATCGTCGCCATTTCCAGCCATCGGCTGATCGCCATAGCCGCCCTGTGGCATCATGTTGGGATCGTAAGGCGCATTCGGGTCCATGCCGTCGCTGCCGCCGGGAACGACATTCTGGATGTCGTAATGGCCGGGCAGTTCGGAGATGGGCACGCCCTTGTGCGCTTCCTGCATAAAGCTTTTCCAGGCGGCAACCGGCAAGGTCGAGCCGAAGACGCGCTTCATGCCCTTGCCATCGTCATTGCCGAACCAGACGCCAGTGGTGAGATTGGATGTGTAGCCGACGAACCATGCGTCGCGGAAATTCTGGCTGGTGCCGGTTTTCCCCGCTGCGGGCCAGCCGCCAAAGGCCGCCTTGCGCGCCGTACCGTCCTCGACGGTGCGCCGCAACATGGCGTTCATCATGCCGACATTGCGCTCGTCGATGACACGCGGGCCAATGGCGTCATCTTTCTGGTAAAGCACCTTGCCATCGGCATCCGTCACCTTGGTGATGAAATAGACCGGCGCGCGATAGCCGCCATTGGCAAAAGGCACATAGGCATCGGCCAGTTCGAGAAGGGTCACTTCCGAGGTGCCAAGCGCCAGCGAAGCGTTGGGCTCAAGCTTCGATTGCACGCCAAGACGGTGCGCGGTATCCACCACGGTCTGCGGGCCGACTTCCATCACAAGCTGGGCGGAAACCGAGTTGAGCGAGTGCGACAGCGCGGTCGCCAGCGTCACTTCGCCCATATATTTGCCGTTGTCGTTGCTGGGCGTCCACTTGCCGATGCGCACCGGCGCATCGTTGCGCACCGAATCCGGTGTGCGGCCCTGTTCCAGCGCCGAAAGATAGACGAACGGCTTGAAGGAGGATGCAGGCTGACGGCGCGCATCGGTCACGCGGTCAAACTGGCTGGCGGCATAATCGACGCCACCGACCATGGCGCGCACCGCGCCGGTGCCGTCGATGGAAACGAGCGCACCCTGGCTCACATTCATTTTCTTGCCGCTTTGGGAAATCTGGTCCTTGATCGCCTCTTCGCCTGCCGATTGCAGGCCGAGATCGATGGTCGTTTCCACCGTGATATCGGTCTTCGCCTCGCCGATCAGGGCTGGCAATGCCGACACGACCTTGTCGGCGACATAGTTTTCCGAACCCTGCCAGAAGGATGGCGCGCGGGTCGGCGGTTCGCTTTCGGCGATCGCCAGTTGTCTGTCATCGATCATGCCTTCTTCGCGCATGGCACCCAGCACCAGCTTGGCGCGGGCGGCGGCGGCTTCCGGATCGCGGGCGGGCGACAGGCGGGACGGGGCTTTGAGAAGGCCAGCCAGCGTGGCGGCTTCCATCAGGTTCACATCCTTGGCCGACTTGTTGAAATAGCGCCGCGAAGCCGCGTCGACGCCATAGGCGCCCGAACCGAGATAGACCCGGTTCAGATACATCTCCAGAATCTGTTCCTTGGTGTATTTATGCTCGAGCCATACGGCGAGCATCACTTCCTGTACCTTGCGTTCCAGCGTGCGGTCAGGTGACAGGAACAGGTTTTTGGCCAGCTGCTGTGTCAAAGTGGAACCGCCCTGCACGGCGCGCCCCGAAACAACATTGGTCACAATTGCGCGGGCAAGGCCGATCGGGTCGATGCCGAAATGCGAAAAGAAACGCCGGTCTTCAATGGCGACAACCGCCTTTGGAATGAAGGCCGACATTTCATGCAGACCCACAGCCTCGCCGCCGGTGGTGCCGCGATTGGCAATCAGCTTTCCGCTAACATCGACAATGCGCACGTTGGGTGGACGGTCGGGAATTTCCCAATCCGTCGTCGGCGGCATCTTGGCTGCAAAATAGACGAGCACACCGGCAAGGCCGATGCCGCCCCACAGGCCGAGCACGAAGCACCAGTAGATCGCCCGGCGCAGAAAGCCGAAGAAGCCGCGCGGCTTCGCCTTGCCGCGGCGTGCCGCACGCGGTTCGCGATCCCGGGACGGGGTCCGTTTGCGTTGCTGCGAGCGCGCCATACGCTCCTCCTCATCGACACGGAAATCGTCCTCGTCAGTCCTCTTCTCTTCTTTGCCGAAAGAAGGGTCGATGCGTCCGTTCCTGTCGTCTCGCGATGCCATAGTCTGCCTAAGTTACCCACCTGCGCGCCGGTCCGTTATGCGTGCGAACCGATCATTTTCCAAAATTAATCTGCATTGCCGTCATGTTATTCAGCCAATGCGAAGAAGGGTCTACCCGGTGCAGGGTAAATGCGGCGGTTTAAAGGGACGTAAATCGCCGGTTAATAAAAAGCCCGCCATGCGGCGGGCTTTTCCAGTTTTACGAACAGCTTACTCGCTGCGAGGCTTCTTGCTATAGCCGCCTTCGGACTTCTTCGGGCCCTTTTTGAAGCCGTCACCACGCGGCTTGTCACCCCAGGATTTTTCGCCACGCGGCTTGTCGCCCCATGACTTTTCCCCACGTGGCTTGTCGCCCCAAGGCTTGTCTCCGCGCGGCTTGTCGCCCCAGGATTTCTCGCCATAAGACTTTTCACCACGCGGCTTGAAGCTCTTGCTTTCGCGGCGTCCGGCATCTTCACCGGCGCCAGCAACCGCAGGACGGATCACCAGACCCTTTTCGCCCGTGCCGCGCTCGGCAACCGACTGACGGAATTCATCGGCCTTCGATGCGGCGATTTCAAAGCGGGTTTCGCCGTCGAGGATCTTGATCGAGCCGACATCGCGCTTCGACACGTCGCCGGCCTTGCAGATCAGCGGCAGCAGCCACTTCGGATCGGCGCGGTGCTTTCGACCAGCCGAAACCGAGAACCAGACGCCATCGAAATGCGCATTGCGGTCGAAGCGTTCGCCCGGTTCGCCGCGTTCTCCACGATCAAAACGGTCGTTACGCTCGAAACGATCGCCGCGGTCAGAACGTTCGCGCGGTTTCTTGCCGCCAACCGGATGAACCGGCGCGTCCGACACTTCTTCCGGTGCAGGCGCCAGCGACAATTCGCGATTGAGATAGGCGGCTGCCAGCTGTTCCGGCGTGTAACGCTCCAGAAGCGCTTTCAGCACGTCCTGATGTTCTTCCTCAACCGGCTGGCCAAATGCCTCGGCATTGAGAATGCGTTCGTTGTTTTTGGCCTGAACGGCAGCAATGCCCGGCGCAGGGATGGTCTGCGCGTCGAGCTTCGCCATATGCAGAAGGCGCTCGGCGGAACGGCGGCGCGAGAACGGCACGACCAGCACGCAGGTGCCCTTGCGACCGGCGCGACCGGTACGGCCCGAACGGTGCAGCATGGTTTCAGGATTGTTCGGCAGATCGGCATGGATAACCAGATCGAGATTCGGCAGATCGATACCGCGTGCGGCAACGTCGGTCGCCACACAAACGCGGGCGCGACCATCGCGCATGGCCTGCAGCGCATTGTTGCGCTCGGCCTGGCTCAGTTCGCCCGAAAGCGCCACCACTGCAAAGCCGCGATTGGAAAGGCGGCTTGCCATGTGCTTTACCGCTTCACGGGTTGAGCAGAAGATGATCGAGTTCTGTGAATCGTAATAAAGCAGCGTGTTGATGATCGCGTGGTCGCGCTCATGCGGCGGAACCGGCATGGCGACATAATCGATATCGGCGTGCTGGCTGGTTTCGCTCTGCACGGTGAGGCGCAGCGCATTGTTCTGGAAACGCTTGGCGAGCTGCGCGATGGGCTTCGGCACGGTTGCCGAGAACATCAGCGTGCGGCGGTCTTCCGGCGCTTCACCGAGGATGAATTCGAGGTCTTCGCGAAAACCCATGTCGAGCATTTCGTCGGCTTCGTCGAGCACGACGACGCGCAGCGCAGACATGTCCAGCGCGGAGCGGGTGATATGGTCGCGCAGGCGGCCCGGCGTACCAACGACGATATGGCTGCCACGTTCCAGCGCACGGCGCTCGGTGCGGATATCCATGCCGCCAACGCAGGATGCAATGCGCGCGCCGGTATCGGCATAAAGCCATTCCAGCTCGCGTCGCACCTGAAGCGCCAATTCGCGCGTCGGCGCGATGATCATGGCAAGCGGCGCACCCGCTTCGCCGAAGCGAAGCTCGTCTTCCAGAATGGTGTTGGCCATGGAGAGACCGAAGGCAACGGTCTTGCCGGAACCGGTCTGGGCGGAAACGAGAAGGTCGGAATCAAGGGTTTCAGGCGCCAGCACGGCGTTCTGAACGGCGGTGAGGGTATTATAACCGCGAGCGGCAAGAGCTCCGGACAGGGCCGGAGCGATGGTTTCGGGCAGAGACATGGACAACTTTCACAAAAGCTTCACAAGTCGCAAACCCATTGGCCGTAAACCTAACGTTCACGGCTCCCCTGGCGACCACCGAAGCAACAGAATTGCCGCTTCCCTATAGGGTTCAGGTCGCGAGGTCAACCATGGCTGGCGACATGGCAGCCCTGCGCCCGGCGTATGCCAATTGACCGACTTACCGGGGCTCAGTTTTCATTTAATATATAAACGTCACTATCAATAATGATTGGCTATCAATTCGATTTAATCAAAGTAATTGCGAGATAAAAATGAGAAAATTATTGGCTGTTTCAGCTTTTTTAATCGTTGGCTTGATGTTTTCTGTCAATTACGGTGTCGCAAGGCCGATTTCGTACTGTGCATCTGGAATTCCTCCCAAGAGTAACCCCAATGAATATGATGATTTCAGAAATGCAAAATTCCAGCTCGACCAATATTTGAAGGGGAAGGGGCAGAGGCCCACGGTCTTCAACAATAACGAGGGAATTCTCCCGAATGTGCCTCGTATGACCTATTTTGAGTTCGATCTCGGCAAGGATCGATACGGTCGCCGTGGAAGGCACCGGGCCATTATCGGTTATGATGGGAGTGCAAATCGCACCTATTATTATACGGATAATCACTACAGATCGTTCTGTATGATCCGTTAAAATGCGGGTTTAAAGCAAGGCCGAGCCGCAACCGTCTGGCAGTGACGGCTCGGTAAAGAGTGTTAGTGGGCCTCGTCCCAGTTATGCGCTGCGCGCGCATCGACATGCAGCGGAACCGTCAGAGATACCGCCGGAAGGGCCGCATTCTCCATGATATGACGCACCAGCGGAATGGTTTTTTCCACTTCATTTTCCGGTACTTCGAAGATCAGTTCGTCGTGCACCTGCAATAACATGCGGGCGGCGAGCTTTTCTTTTTCAAGCGCATCTTCCATGCGAATCATGGCGCGGCGGATAATGTCGGCAGCCGAACCCTGAATGGGCGCGTTGATGGCCGCGCGCTCGTTGAAAGCGCGGATTTGCGGGTTGGAAGCGCGGATATCCGGATAATGGGCACGGCGTCCGAATATGGTTTCGACATAGCCATTTTCACGCGCAAAAGCCTTGGTCGCTTCCATATAATCCTTGATGCCGGGGAAGCGCTCGAAATAGGTGCGGATATATTGCCCGGCTTCCTCACGCGGGATGGAAAGCTGGTTGGCGAGACCGAAAGCGGAAATGCCGTAGATGATGCCGAAATTGATCGCCTTGGCGCGGCGGCGAACCTCCGACGGCATGCCTTCCACCGGCACGCCGAACATTTCCGACGCAGTCATGGCGTGAATATCGACGCCATCGGCAAAAGCCTGTTTCAATTGCGCAATGTCGGCCACATGGGCCAGCACGCGCAGCTCGATCTGGCTGTAATCGGCGGAGATCAGCTTGTTGCCCGGTTCCGCGATGAAGGCCGTCCTGATCTTGCGGCCTTCGGCGGTACGCACCGGAATGTTCTGCAAATTCGGTTCGGAAGAGGAGAGGCGGCCCGTCGAGGTGGACGCCATTGCGTAAGATGTGTGGACGCGTTTGGTCTGCGGATGGATAAAGCCGGGCAGCGCATCCGTATAGGTGGATTTCAGCTTGGTCAGCTGGCGCCAGTCAACGATTTTGCGCGGCAGCGGATGGCCCTCGGCGGCCAGATCTTCAAGCACCTGAGCAGAGGTGGACCATTGGCCGGTCTTGGTTTTGGAGGCGCCGGGCAGGCCCATCTTGCCGAACAGAATATCGCCGAGTTGCTTCGGCGAGCCGATGGTGAATTTCTCACCGGCCAGTTCGTAGATTTCATCTTCGTAAGCGGCGGCAGCCTGTGCCAGATCGCCAGACAGGCGCGACAGCACCTGACGATCCACGGAAATGCCGCGTTCTTCCATGCGCGCCAGCACATCGACCAATGGACGCTCCAGCCGCTCATAGACCGACATGAGGCCCTCAGCAGCGAGGCGTGGTTTGAGGACTTGCCACAGGCGCAGCGTCACATCGGCATCTTCAGCCGCATAGGCTGTCGCGCGGTCGATATCGACCATGTCGAAGGTCACGGCGCTTTTGCCGCTGCCTGCAACATCCTTATAGGCAATCGGCGTATGGCCGAGCCAGCGCTCCGAAAGCGGGTCCATGCCATGGCTGCCCGTACCGGCGTCGAGCACATAGGAAATCAGCATCGTATCGTCAAAGGATACGGTGTTGATCCCGTGACGTCGCATCACCAGCCAGTCATATTTCATGTTCTGCGCGATCTTGAGAACGGAAGCATCCTCAAGCACGGCTTTCAGCGCTTCAAGGGCCTGGCCGAGCGGTATTTGCCCATCGACCATGCCGCCGCCGAGCAGATCGCCCTGACCGGATTTGTGCTGTAGCGGGATATAAGCCGCCCTGGTCGTGCCATTCTGGCCGGGGAGAGCCAGCGAGAAGCCAACGAGTTCCGCCTGCATCGGATCAAGCGAATTGGTTTCCGTATCGAAAGCCATCACGCCGGTTTCGACTGCTTCGGCCAGCCAGAGCCTGAGCGTGGCAATATCGCGAATGCAAGTGTAAGCGCTGGTGTCGATCTTCTGCGCAGTGGCATTCGCGGCGCGCTTGTCGGCCAGCGCCTGCGGGGTGTAGCCTTTCGCAGCGGCAGGCTCGCCCGTCGCCACAGCGACGACCGTGACGTCCGCAACACTCGTCACGACGACATCGACATCGGGGCCATGCGCATCCGCGCCCCATTGCGTCTCGACATGGCACGGCTCCACGGCGGAAGCATCCGTATCGGTCGCTTCGGCCACGCGGCGGGTCAGGGAGGTGAACTCCATGGCCTTGAGGAAGCCGATCAGCTTCGGGCCGTCTTGCGGTTCTAGAACCAGACCGTCGAGATCGACATCCAGCGGCACATCGGTCTTGAGTGTCACCAGCTCGCGCGAAATCTTGGTCTGGTCTGCAAAGGCCAGAATGTTTTCGCGGCGCTTGTTCTGCTTGATTTCCGAGGCGCGGGCGAGAAGCGTGTCGAGATCGCCGAATTCTTCCAGCAATTGCGCCGCCGTCTTTGGGCCAATGCCCGGAATGCCGGGCACATTATCCGTGCTGTCGCCGGTCAGCGATTGCAGGTCGATCATCTTTTCCGGCGGCACGCCCCATTTTTCGATCACTTCGGGGATCGAAATCTGCTTGTCCTTCATGCTGTCATACATCGACACGCCCGGCGTCACGAGCTGCATGAGGTCCTTGTCGGAAGAGACGATGGTGACATCGCCGCCCGCCTGTTCGGCAAGGCGCGCATAGGTCGCGATCAGGTCGTCGGCCTCAAACCCTTCCTTTTCGATGCAGGGCAGGTTGAAGGCGCGGGTTGCCTGACGGATCAGGCCGAACTGCGGAACCAGGTCTTCCGGCGGCGCGGTGCGATTGGCTTTGTATTCAGGATAAAGCGCGTTGCGGAACGTCTTCGACGAATAGTCGAAAATCACCGCGAAATGGGTCGGCACCACGCCGACATCGGTGTTGCGCGCATCCTTCAGCAGCTTCCACAGCATGTTGCAGAAGCCCGATACGGCGCCCACCGGCAAACCATCGGACTTGCGGGTCAGTGGGGGAAGGGCGTGATAGGCGCGGAAAATATAACCCGAGCCGTCAACGAGAAAGAGATGATCGCCTTTTTTCATGGCTTAGAAGTAGATCAAAGCAGTCCTAAAGGGAACTGGCTCAATGTCAGGAGAAACAATGATCCACGCGAAAGAACCTCGTCACGGATCGATAACAAGTTTGTTACAGATTTGTAATCTTCCGTGCCCTTGAATAGCCACGATTGAAAACCAAATTTCAGTCATCGACAGTTCGTCGGTCGCCGGTTTTCTGACCCGTCCCCCGTTGGATACCGGATGTTGCGGCAGCCTCATTCCCCTCTCCGGGCTGCCGCTTTGAGTGTAGTGATATGGCCGCTGTGGTATCCCCTCACCGCAGCGGCCAAATCATTTTCGGGCACCCGCTCTCAAACCGGGTTTCCTCCTGACGATGCTGGTTGTAGTGTGCCGCCAGTTTAAGACTCGTCAGGAAATTTTCATGTCCACGGAAACGTCTCAGCAATCGCTCGACAAAGTTCTCAGCCACCTCGACGCCAATCTCGATAAAAGCCTCGAACGCCTGTTCGAACTGCTGCGGATCAAGTCGATTTCGACCGACCCGGCCTATAAGGCCGACTGCCGTAAAGCTGCGGAATGGCTGGTCGAGGATCTGAAGACGATCGGCTTCGACGCCAGCGTGCGCGACACGCCGGGGCACCCGATGGTCGTTGCGCATCACGATGGCGCCAAGCCCGATGCGCCGCATGTGCTGTTCTATGGTCACTATGATGTACAGCCGGTCGATCCGCTGAACCTGTGGGAAAACGACCCGTTCGATCCGGCGATCAAGGATGTCGGTAACGGTCGCAAGATCCTGACCGGTCGCGGCACGTCCGACGACAAGGGCCAGCTGATGACCTTCGTGGAAGCCTGCCGCGCCTATAAGGCGATCCATGGCAATCTGCCAGTCAAGGTGACGCTCTTGTTCGAAGGCGAGGAAGAATCCGGTTCGCCGTCGCTGAAGCCATTCCTTGATGCCAACAAGGCGGAGCTGAAGGCAGACGTGGCGCTGGTCTGCGACACCGCCATGTGGGACGCGGAAACCCCTGCCATCAGCGTGGGCTTGCGCGGTCTCGTCGGCGAGGAAATCGTCATCAAGGCTGCCGACCGCGATCTGCATTCGGGCTTCTTCGGTGGTGCTGCCGCCAATCCCATCCATATTCTGAGCAAGATTCTGGCCGACCTGCATGACGAAACCGGACGCGTCACCGTTCCGGGCTTCTATGAAGGCGTGGAAGAAACCCCGTCGCAAATCCTGCAATCCTGGGAAAGCCTCGGTCGTACGGCGGAAAATTTTCTCGGTCCCATCGGCCTGTCGATCCCATCCGGCGAAAAGGGCCGCAGCGTTCTGGAACTCACCTGGGCGCGCCCGACTGCGGAAGTAAACGGCATCACCGGCGGTTATACCGGCGAAGGCTTCAAGACCGTTATCGCGGCGCAGGCTTCGGCCAAGGTCTCGTTCCGTCTGGTCCACAAACAGGACCCGGCAAAGATCCGCGAAGCCTTCCGCGCCTTTGTGCAAGAGCGTCTGCCAGCCGATTGTTCGGTGGAGTTCCACCCGCATGGCGGCTCGCCCGCAATCCAGTTGCCTTATGATTCACCGCTGGTTTCCAAGGCCAAGGACGCGCTGTCCGACGAATGGCCGAAGCCAGCGGTGCTGATCGCCATGGGCGGCTCGATCCCGATTGTCGGCGACTTCGACACGTTCCTCGGCATGGAATCGCTGCTCGTCGGCTTCGGCCTCGAAGACGACCGGATCCATTCGCCCAACGAAAAATACGAGCTGAACTCCTTCTACAAAGGCCAGCGCTCATGGGCGCGTATTATGGCGGCTATCGCCGCCAAGTAGGGCTCGCATCATGGCGGCTATCGCCGCCAAATAAGGATAATAGAGAATGACCATCCGTTTTCATAAAAACGATCTGCCGAACCTCGATCACTATCAGGTCGATGCGGTCGCCATCGATACCGAGACGCTGGGGCTGAACCCGCATCGTGACCGGCTTTGCGTGGTGCAGATTTCGCCCGGTGACGGCACGGCAGACGTAATCCAGATCGAAGCCGGTCAGAAAAAGGCGCCCAATCTGGTCAAGCTTTTGAAAGACCGCTCGATCACGAAAATCTTCCATTTCGGCCGATTCGATCTGGCGGTGCTGGCGCAGGCTTTCGGCACCATGCCGCAGCCCGTCTTTTGCACCAAGATCGCATCGAAGCTCACCCGCACCTATACGGACCGCCATGGTCTCAAGGAACTGTGCAACGAGCTGCTGGACGTTTCTATCTCCAAGCAGCAACAGTCATCCGACTGGGCTGCGGAAATTCTCTCGCAGGCGCAGCTCGAATATGCCGCTTCCGACGTGCTCTATCTGCATCGCCTGAAGGCCGTTCTGGAACAGCGCCTTGAGCGCGATGGCCGCGTGAAACAGGCCGAAGCCTGCTTCAAATTCCTGCCGACCCGTTCGGAGCTCGATCTGATGGGCTGGCCGGAAGACGATATCTTCGCGCATAGCTGATACTGGGCGAAAAATCCGAAACCATCAAACGGCGGCTGTGGCCGCCGTTTTCTTTTGCGGGGCCTGATCAATATAGGCCCATGCCGGGCGGCGGAACAGAAACTGGCCATAGCCGGTCCATCGGATAAGCCCGTAAAGAATGACCGGCCCGATCACGCCGCTTGCGGTGGTCAGCAGCGATACTGTGCCGATATCGATGAAGCCGAGTTTCAGCAGCACCGTGCGCGCAATGGCCATTGGTAGGAAGAAGGCCAGATAGATCACAATCGAATGTGCGCCGAGCCAGCTTAAGGCCCGATGCAGCCAGTTGCGCGCGGACAGCAGGCTTAACAGCGACGAAATCGAGATGATCGCCAGCGCGCCGACCAGTCCCAGCAGTAGCGAGATAACGGGCAGATCGCTGATAGCGCCACGCCCGTTCAGAAGATCGCTTGCCGGCGCGATCAACGATGCGAGGCTTTCCGGCACCGGCATGAAGACGAGCTTATATTCGACAAGACCCCAGACGAGTAGCCCGGCAACGCCGACAAGAGGGCGCTGGCGCAGCCAGTCCGCAACCTTGAAGATGGCCGGTGCGAAGGCATAGCCCGCGAAGAAATAGACGAAACGCGAGCAGAATTCGTCAATCATCACCCAGCCCGTATGCACGGGCAGGATTTCCAGCACAGCCAGCACCGTAAAGGTCACGCCCACTGGCACACGCTTCAAAAGCCGCGTCGCGATAAAGAAGATTGGCAGGATATAGATGAACCACAGCGTTCCAAACGGCTCGACGAAAGCCATGAGATAGGCCTGCACGACGCCTGAAATACCGGCTTCGCTGGCAATGCCCGGCGCTTTGAACGCAAACTGGATCGTCAGCCACAGAATATAGAAATACAGGAAGTGCACAACCTTGCGATCGAGATAGCGCCGCCAGGGCCGGTCGATGACGAGGCTGAGAAACAGCCCGGAGATCATGAAGAAATCCGGCATGCGGAATGGTTTGGCGAAGGCAACCACATAATGCATCCAGCCTTCGGCACCCGCCGCCTTTTCGACGCCCAGCGTGGAATGCATCATAACGACGAAGATAATGCAGATGCCCTTGGCAATATCGACCCAGTCGATCCGTTCGCTGCCGCCCGCTATCTGCATATCAGTCTCCCACCTTTTAAGCCCGGTTTTCTATAACCCGATTGGATCGGGATTAATATAGGCCTGCACAGAGCGGCTCTTTCGGTGGTTTTTAACCGAATTTTAACTAGAGAAGGCGGTTTCACGGCTTCGTGTTCGGCTTTTTGCACATTTCGCTTGCTGTGGCTTCCTTGCTACAGACTTTTCTGAGTAGTCGCTTATATTAAGGGCAAGCTTGGTTCAGAAAATTTCCTTTGGAGGTTCATCATGAAGCTCAAGACGCTTCTTCTCGCATCCACCGTCGCCCTCGTTGCTGCCACCGGCGCAAAGGCTGCTGACGCGGTTATCGAACAGGAACCAGCACCGGTTGTCGTCGCTCCGACCTTTACCTGGAACGGTGCTTACATCGGTGGTCAGGTTGGCTATGGCTGGGGCAAGTCCGACTTCAGCGGTGACCTTTTCACTTATGGCGACGTGAAGCCTGATGGCTTCCTCGGCGGTCTCTATGCCGGTTACAACTTCGATCTGGGCAACAATGTTGTTCTCGGTATCGATGGCGACATCACCTATAATGACGTCTCGAAGGGCATCGACATCTATAATGGCGATCTCGCAGTCGGTTCGTTTGAGAACAAGCTGCGCTGGTCGGGTGCCGTTCGCGCCCGCGCTGGTTACGCCTTTGATCGCTTCCTGCCGTACATCGCTGGCGGTGTTGCATTCGGCAATGTCAAGAACAGTGGTGATATCGGCGGTATCGGCTTCTCCGAAAGCAAGACGCTTACCGGCTGGACCATTGGCGGCGGTGTGGACTATGCCGCAACCGACAATCTGATCCTGCGTCTTGAATATCGCTACACCGATTACGGCGATAAGGACCTCGATTTCGGTGGCCTGAGCGTCAACAACGACTTCAAGACCAACGAAGTTCGTCTGGGCGTTGCCTACAAGTTCTGATCCTTCGTTAAAGGATTGCAAGAGAAAGGCCCCGCATTGCGGGGCCTTTCTTTTTGCGGTTGTGATACCGCCAGATAAACAAAAGGCCTCTGCGAGCAGAGGCCTTTATTGTTGTCAGGGGCCGAGCTGGATCAGACGTCCAGATTGGCGACGCTCAGCGCGTTTTCCTGAATGAACTCGCGGCGTGGTTCCACTTCGTCGCCCATCAGGCGCGAGAAGAGCGAATCCGCATCGGTCGCATCGGTCACCTTGACCTGCAGAAGCGAGCGCACATTCGGGTCAAGCGTGGTTTCCCACAGCTGTTCGGCGTTCATTTCGCCCAAGCCTTTGTAACGCTGTAGGGTGAGGCCCTTGCGACCCGTCGCGAAAACCGCATCCAGCAGCGCCATTGGGCCGGACAGCACGTCCGACTTGTCCTTGCGGCGCAGCATGGGCGGCTCGGCGAAGGTTTCGCTCATGCGGCCTGCCACCCGGTCGATCTGGCGGGCATCGGCAGAGCCGAGCAGCGCCATGTCGAGAATGGCGACATCCTTGACGCCGCGCACCATGCGCTCGAAGCGATAGCCACCATCGTCCATGACATGGCCGGTCCAGCCGCGCTCGGTTTCTTCCGAAATCATGTCGAGGCGCGTCGCAACCGTATCGGCAGAGCGTTGCGCCGTGGCATTGTCCTTCGAAGCGTCGGGGTTGAGCAGGCCGGCAATCGCCGCCTGTTCGACAACGCGGCGGTCATAGCGGGTGTGCAGGCCATGCAGAAGCTGGCGCAATGTGCGGGCATCGTCCACGACAGCGCGCAGATCTGGCCCGGCGCGCACTTCGCCGCTTGCCATTTCAAGGGCTGCTTCTTCTAGGCCGGTCTCGATGAGGAAGTCTTCGAAGGCGGCCTCGTTCTTGATATATTGCGAGGACTTGCCGCGCGACACCTTATAGAGCGGCGGCTGCGCAATATAGATATGGCCGCGCTCGATCAGCTCTGGCATCTGACGGAAGAAGAAGGTGAGCAACAGCGTGCGAATATGCGCACCGTCGACATCAGCATCGGTCATGATGATGATCTTGTGATAACGCAATTTGTCGGCATTGAAGCCGTGCGTCTCATCCTTGCCGATCGAGGTGCCGAGCGCCGTGATCAGCGTGCCGACCTGATCGGAGGACAGCATGCGGTCGAAGCGGACGCGTTCCACATTCAGGATCTTGCCGCGCAGCGGCAGGATCGCCTGGTTCTGGCGTGAACGCCCGCTCTTCGCGGAACCGCCTGCCGAGTCACCTTCGACGATGAAGAGTTCCGACTTGGCCGGATCGCGTTCCTGACAATCGGCGAGCTTGCCAGGCAGCGAGGTCACGCTGAGCGTGCTCTTGCGGGTAATGTCGCGGGCCTTGCGCGCTGCTTCGCGGGCAGCGGCGGCCTGAATGACCTTCTCGACCACGGCCTTGCCTTGCGCCGGATGCTCTTCCAGCCAGATCGACAGCGCTTCGTTGACGAGGCTTTCGACCACCGGGCGCACTTCCGACGAAACCAGCTTGTCCTTGGTCTGCGAAGAAAACTTCGGGTCCGGCACCTTGACGGAAAGCACGGCTGTCAGACCTTCGCGGCAATCGTCGCCGGTGAGCTGCACCTTTTCCTTCTTGGTCATGCCGGAAGCATCCGCATAGCCCGTGACCTGACGGGTCAACGCGCCACGGAAACCGGCCAGATGGGTGCCGCCATCGCGCTGCGGGATGTTGTTGGTGAAGCACAGCACCTTTTCGTGGTAGGAATCGTTCCACCACATGGCGACTTCAACCGTCATGCCGTCCTTTTCGCTGCGGATATAGACCGGCTCGTCGATCAGCGGCTTCTTGTTCTGATCGATATATTTCACGAATTCGATCAAACCGCCGTCGTAATGCAGTTCGTGTTCCTTGGCGTCCGCATGACGGTTGTCCGTCAGCTTGATGCGCACACCGGAATTGAGGAAGGCAAGCTCGCGCAGGCGGCGCTCCAGCGTGTCATAGTCGAATTCGACCATGCTGAAGGTTTCCGTCGAGGGCAGGAAGGTCACGGAGGTGCCGGTTTCGCCGTCGGCCACATCGCCCGTCACCACCAGCGGCGCATCGGCGACGCCGTGGGTAAAGCTCATTTCGTGAACCTTGCCATAGCGGCGGATCTTCAGCTTCAGCCAGACCGAAAGCGCGTTGACGACCGAAACGCCCACGCCGTGCAGACCGCCGGAAACCTTGTAGGAATTCTGGTCGAACTTGCCGCCCGCATGGAGCTGGGTCATGATGACTTCAGCAGCCGAAACGCCTTCTTCCTTATGGATGTCGGTCGGGATGCCGCGACCGTTATCGGTCACAGTGCAGGAGCCATCGGCATTGAGCGTCACGGTGACGAGTGTGGCATGGCCCGCCAGCGCTTCGTCGATGGCGTTGTCCACGACTTCATAAACCATGTGATGCAGGCCGGAGCCGTCATCCGTGTCACCGATATACATGCCCGGACGCTTGCGAACGGCATCCAGACCTTTCAGAACACGAATGGAATCCGCGCCATATTCGGCGGAGGCTTCGGAATTCATCTCGGGCGTATCGCTCATGAAAATCTTTCGAAAACGTGCTGCGAATGCAGCCTGATAGCCTGCTGCAAATGCAGCCTTAAAGAACGTGTCGAATCACACGACAAACATGGCTTTAATATAGGCGCTAACGGCTTATTTTCCAAATTTCACGCGCAAATTTGCCGGGGATTCCGGTAGTTTGGGCGGATATCGACCCCATATGGCAGATGCAGCCTCGATTGGGCTTCTGGAAGCGCCACAATTACCCCTTATATGTCATAAAACAACGATATCTGGAACGCTTGGATGAAACTGCGATGACTATGCCGGAAGTGCTAGAACCCTTCGTGCCGCCCGCGCCGCGTCCGCGCGAAAAGCCGGTCGGCCGTTTCGAGATGATGCGCGTGGTTTACAAGAACCCGCTCGAATTGTGGGGCGAGCCTTCCTACAATGAGCGCTGGGTCGAGGTCAGCTGGCTCGGCATCAAAACCATCATCGCCAACGATCCGGGGCTGATCCGCCACGTGCTGGTGGACAACGCCGCCAATTATCCCATGTCCGCCATTCGGCAGCGCGTGCTGCGCCCGCTGCTGCGCGATGGCCTTCTGACGGCTGAGGGGCAGGTGTGGAAGCGTTCGCGCAAGGCCATGGCGCCTGTCTTCACGCCGCGCCATATTGCGGGCTTTGCGCAAACCATGCGCGACCGTTCCCGCCTGTTTGTCGAGCGCTACAGGACCAACGGCACCGTCACCGATGTTGCCCATGACATGACGCTTTTGACCTATGATATTCTGGCCGAAACGCTGTTTTCCGGTGAAATCGCAGGCGATCCTAATGATTTTGCGCGCCAGATCGACAAGCTGTTTGAAACCATGGGGCGCGTCGATCCGTTCGATCTGCTGGGACTGCCCGACTGGCTGCCACGCTTCACGCGCTTGCGCGGCCAGCAGTCGCTGGGCTTTTTCCGCGCGCTCGTCTCCGACACGATTGCCCTGCGCAAGGCGCGCATGGACAAGGGCGAGGCGGTGCCGAGCGATTTCCTGACGCTGCTTCTGCGCGCCGAAGGTCCGGAAGGCCTGAGCCGTTCCGAGATCGAAGACAACATCATCACCTTCATTGGCGCCGGTCACGAAACCACGGCCCGGGCGCTTGGCTGGACGCTCTATCTGCTGGCCAAGGCCCCCGAAGAGCGTGCGCGTGTTGAGGCGGAAATCGACGCCTTTTTCGAAAAGGGCGGGCGCGATCTCCCGCCGCATGAATGGCTGGCAAGTCTGCCTTTTACGCGCGCGGCTTTCGAGGAAGCGATGCGTCTTTACCCGCCTGCGCCATCGATCAATCGCGAGGCGGCGGAGAATGATCGCTATGGCGATCTGGCAATACCGAAAGGCGCAACGGTGCTTGTCATGCCGTGGGTGATCCACCGTCACCGCCTCTACTGGGATCAGCCGGATGCTTTCATGCCGCAGCGCTTCTGGCCGGAAAACCGCGACCGGCTCGACCGTTTCCAGTATCTGCCCTTCGGCGCGGGACCGCGCGTCTGCATCGGGGCGAGCTTTGCCTTGCAGGAAGCGGTGATTGCGCTGGCGACTTTGCTCGACGGTCACCGCTTCGACGTGCTGGAAACCACCAGACCGTGGCCGGTGCAAAAGCTCACCACGCAGCCGCAGGGCGGTCTGCCCATGAAGGTGGTGAGGCGATAGCAAAAAGCCCGGCCAAGCCGGGCTTTTCTGTGTCTTACAGCCGTTCTGCATGCCAGCGCAGATGGTCATCCATGAATGTCGAAATGAAGAAATAGGAATGATCATAGCCCTCGCGCATGTTGAGCGCGAGCGGAATGCCAGCTTTCTTGCAGGCTTCTTCCAGCAGCCACGGACGCAAGCCGTCGTTCAGGAAACCGTCTGCGGTGCCCTGATCGACCAGAAATGCCGGGAATTTGTAGCCATCCTCGATCAGCAACGACGCATCATAGGGACGCCATGCACGTTCTTCCGGTCCGAGATATTTTTCCAGCGCCGGTTTCGACCATCCGGCGGTCGATGGCTGCACGATCGGCGCGAAAGCCGAGGCCGACTTGAAGCGGTCCGGGTTTTTCAGCGCAATCGTCAGCGCGCCATGACCGCCCATGGAATGGCCGGTGATGGCTTGCCGCGCCATATCCAGCGGAAACTCAGCCGCAACCAGATCGGTCAGTTCCTGCGTGATATAGCTGTACATCTGGTAGTTCCTGGCGAAAGGCGCCTGCGTCGCATCGACATAAAAGCCTGCGCCCTTGCCGAACTGCCAGTTCTCCGGTTCGTCCGGAACATCATCACCGCGCGGGCTCGTATCCGGGCAAATAACGGCAATTCCCAGTTCTGCGGCCAATTGCCGATATTCGCCCTTGTCCATCACGTTTTGATGCGTACAGGTCAGGCCGGATAGATACCAGAGCACCGGCACCGGACCATCCTTGGCCTGCGGCGGCAGGAAGACGGCAAAGGTCATATCGCACTGGCAGGTCGCGCTTTTGTGCCGGTAGACGCCTTGCGTCCCGCCAAAGCACTTGGCTGTCGAAATTGTTTCGAGGGTCGTTGTCATGTGAATTCCAGTTCCTGATTTTGCGCGCGGGCCGGGCTATTCAGCTGCCGAGCGCGACGGCGGCATTGACCGCTGCCGCGACGAGAATGGTGTTGAAGAAATAGGATACCACGCTGTGCATCAGTGTCAGCCGCCGCATGGCGGTGGTGGTGACGCCCGTATCGGAAGTCTGCGCGGTCATGCCGATGACATAGGCGAAATAGGCGAAATCCCAGCCCGATGGTTCCTGCGTGCCGGGAAAGTCGAACCCGCCGCGATGGCGGCTGGCGTGGCCGTTGTCGTCACCGGCTGGTTCCTGCGGTTGCCAGAAGGCATGGGCGTAGTGAATGGCCGTCATCATGTGGATGGTCGCCCAGCCGAGCGGCACCGATGCAAGCGTGGTCACCAGCGCCAATGCATCCGCCTTCGGCTGCCGGTTGAGCAGGATGAACAGCGAGGCCACTGCGACGATAACGGTTGCGAAAGTCACCAGAAAGATGATCCAGGCCGGTTCATCGGCGGCGGCGGCGTGCTTTTTGAGAAAAGCGGCGGTGAGCTTCGGAATGGCCACAAGCGCCAGCACCAGATAAAGCACGAAGAATGTGTCCGCCCCGATCACCGGCGCCAGCGGACTGTCGAATAGCCAGGCGATGATAAAGGCCGCTGCGCCGCCGATGGCCGCAAGATAAAAGGACATATGGCGGCGCAGCAGAAACATCAGTTGCTCTTTTCCCGGCGTTCCAGCCGCATGTCCACATGCGGGATGCCGTCTTCCAGATATTCATCCGAAATGACTTCAAAACCGAACGAGCCATAGAATTTCTGCAAATGGCTCTGGCCACCGAGCTCAATGGCGATGCCGGGAAAATGCTGTTGCGTGAAGGCAATCGCTTCCTGCATCAGCCTTCGGCCAAGTTGGTAGCCCCGGTAATCCGGGGCCACGACCACACGCCCGATCTTGGCAGGTTTGCCATCACTTTCCGGCGGCAGAACCCGCAAGGCGGCTGCGAGTTCTTCGCCGTCAAGAATGCGCAGGTGGAACGCGCCAATGTCCTTGCCATCGATTTCGGGATAGGGGCATTTCTGCTCCACCACGAAAATATCCACGCGCAATTTCAGCAGCGCATAAAGCGCGCGCGGCGTAAAATCGTCCAGCTCATCCCAGCGGGATATCAGCGTTTTTTCGCTCATCAGTAGACAATCACCGAACGGATCGACTTGCCTTCATGCATCAGGTCGAAGGCCGTGTTGATTTCATCGAGCGGCATGGTGTGGGTGATCAGATCGTCGATGTTGATCTTGCCGTCCATGTACCAGTCGACGATCTTCGGCACGTCGGTGCGGCCGCGCGCGCCGCCGAAGGCGGTGCCTTTCCAGACGCGGCCCGTGACCAGCTGGAATGGACGCGTGGCGATTTCCTTGCCAGCTTCCGCAACGCCGATAATGATGGATTCACCCCAGCCGCGATGGCAGCATTCCAGCGCCTGACGCATGACATCGGTGTTGCCGGTGGCGTCGAAGGAATAGTCCGCGCCGCCATCGGTCAGGTCTTGAATCGCCTGAACCACCTTGTCATTGCCGATTTCACGCGGGTTGACGAAGTCGGTCATGCCGAACTTCTTCGCCATTTCGACCTTGGCCGGGTTGATATCAACGCCGATGATCTTGTCCGCGCCGACCATGCGCGCGCCCTGAATGACATTGAGGCCGATGCCGCCGAGGCCGAATACCACCACATTCGAACCCGGACGAACCTTTGCCGTATAGATCACCGCGCCGATGCCGGTGGTGACGCCGCAGCCGATATAGCAAATCTTGTCGAAGGGCGCGTCTTCACGCACCTTGGCGACGGCGATTTCCGGCAGAACAGTGAAGTTCGAGAAAGTCGAGCAGCCCATATAATGGAACACTTCGCCGCCATCGCAGGAAAAGCGCGTGGTCTTGTCCGGCATCAGGCCCTGACCTTGCGTGGCGCGGATCGAGGTGCAGAGGTTGGAGCGCTGCGACAGGCAGGTTTTGCACTGGCGGCATTCCGGCGTGTAAAGCGGGATGACATGGTCGCCCGGCTTGACGGAGGTCACGCCTGCGCCAACTTCGCGCACGATGCCCGCGCCCTCATGGCCGAGAATGGCCGGGAACTTGCCTTCGGAATCGAGGCCCGACAGCGTATAGGCGTCGGTGTGGCACACGCCGGTCGCCATGATTTCGACCAGCACTTCACCGGCCCGCGGTCCGCCGATTTCGACGGTTTCGATGGTGAGCGGCTTTTTTGCCTCCCAGGCAACGGCTGCACGTGATTTCATGACGATGTTCCTTCTGGATCTGGAGCGCATCCCGAGAATTTTGAAACTATCTTCCGACAGGATGGGCTCAAAAACAAATAGTTAGTCCGGTTTGGCGCCCTATTTCAGATAGGTGCGCAAAATCTGCATGATTTGATCGATCTCGGCGTCCGGGTCTGTCGCGACATCCCGCACAATGGTCTCACGCGCTTGCCCGAATGTCTCGCGGAAGTGACTTTCCAGAACTTCCGCCATCAGCCCGTTGGCCGCGCCGCGCAAGGCTGCGATCTGTTGCAACAGCGCCGCGCATTCCGTGCCCGCTTCCACGGCGCGTTCCAACGCTTCCGCCTGTCCGCGAATGCGGCGAAGGCGGGTTAGCGCACGCTTTTTATCGTCCGGTGAATGCGGCATGAATCCTCTCGATTTTGCGAAAATCTATATACTATGGGGGAGTATGTCAATTGCTCCTGAAGCGTCTTTTTCAGGAAAGGATTTGCGCGTGCGGCCAGATACGCGCAAACCTTTCAGGCCGGTATCAGGCAGGTTTTTGCTGGCGCATATGGATCAGCGGGTAGGGGCGTCCCTGATCGTCGGTTTCGGAACGTCCGGTTTCGATGAAGCCCATATGCCGGTAGAAGCCGACGGCCTGAACGTTCTGCTCGTTCACATCGACGGTCAGCGTGCCGCCATTGAGGGATTGCGCGTGGGCGATGAGCCGCTTGCCAATGCCCTTGCCGCGCTGGTCTGCCGCGATGAACAGGCTGTCGATCTGATTGTCGGTCAGCCCCATGAAGCCGACAGGCCTTCCGTCGTCTTCGATGACCCAGACTTCAGCATTAGGCAGATAATGCTCGGATACGAGGGTTTCTATTTCCCGGAAATCCTCGGGACTAAGAAAGTCATGCGTGGCGCGCACGCTGGCCCGCCAGATTTCAGTGAGAGCAGGCGCGTCGGTCGCGCTCGATAGGCGGATATGGGGCATGTGTGTTCCTGACAGAATAGGTGTGAAAGCACGCTCTTCTACCACCTTATCAGTTCGGACTTGAAGAAGCCGATTTTGCTTTTCTCCCAGACCGTTCCGTGGGCCGGAAGAGCCGCGCTGTGCCTCTGCCATGGACTGTTGGAAACGGTGCTCCATCCCTTTTGCGCCATGCCGGGTAGGCGCGGCAGGATCAGAAAACTCAAATCATCGAAACTCTTGATCGTTTCGCACCAGATTGCCGCACCCACGCCCGCAATATGCGCGTTCTTGCCCCCGCCGGGCAGGGATTTGCCCGGATTCCAGTTATAATATTCCTCGACGGTCTGGGGCCGATAGGTGCGCAGTCCAAGGCGTGCCTTGAGCGCGTTCTGCGCGGGCAGAATGGACGCTTCCTTATAGGGCACGTCGAGATAGCTATGGGCAAAAGGCGTGAGCAGGATCGGAAGCTCGCGCTCCATCGCGCGGTTGAGGTCGTTCAAACTGTTCTGGACATTCTTGACGACCATTTTCTGCAACTGGAGTGCCTGTTGCGATCCCATCTGCGCGCCGAGTTCCATATTGGCATATTTGGGGTCGGTGGAAATCCAGTGCTGAACGACGATATCGCGGTCAAGTCCGGCACGCATGGTTTCCTGACAGGCGATCGGCTTTTTCCCGGCCAGCACCGCCACCTTATGCTGATGCCGGACGAATTTCGTATAAAGCTGTTCCGGCATCCCGAAGGCTTCATCACCGCCGATATCGAGCCAGCGCCCGGGGAACACTTCCAACAGATAGGCTATGATCTCGTCATAGACTTTGAAGCTATCGGGCAGATCGGGGTTGAGCCAGGCGCGATGCTGCACCACCCCCGGCGTCAGTTCGAAACGCTGTACGTTGCTGCCCATCGCCAGTTCCGGGTGCAGCCTGATCAGTGCCGCGGCATGGCCGGGCGCGTCCGAAGATGGGATGACGGTGATGTGACGTGCCTGC
Source organism: Ochrobactrum soli (assembly GCF_003664555.1). Lineage (NCBI taxonomy): Bacteria > Pseudomonadati > Pseudomonadota > Alphaproteobacteria > Hyphomicrobiales > Brucellaceae > Ochrobactrum > Ochrobactrum soli. The sequence goes on from NZ_RCHH01000003.1 coordinate 488,638, forward strand.
GCATAGGCGACGATTTCGTTGAGATCGGCGCGGCTATAGATGGGCTCGTCATCCGGCTGTTTGCCATCCGGTCTAGCGGCTTCAATGCGCCAGGTCTCATCATCGGTGAGATGAAGATCGAGCGCGTTGAACTTGTAGAACGCAATCAGATCGATGACCGTCTTGATCTCGTCCGTGGTGAAATAATGCCGGGCAACATCGAGATGGAAACTGCGCCATTTGTAATGCGGACCGTCCACGATGCGGACAGCAGGAATTTCGATGCCGCTGGCATCCTGTTGCGGCGCGGTGGCGAAAAGCTGCAACAGCGTGGTCAGGCCCATGGCTAGCCCTTGCGAACTGTTCGCCCTGATGACCACCCCGGTTTCGTCTGCGTGCAGAAAATAGCGCTCGTCCAGATCGTCCTGCTCGGCGGGCGAGAGGCCCGTCGACCGGGGAGCCTCTTTGATTTCCGGTGTCGGACCGATTTCCAGATGAATGGCGCCCTTCGGTGAATTCGCGCTGGAACGGGGTGCGTTTACGAGTTTTATTTCCGAGAAGGGTCGTATTGCTTCTTTGAAAACGCGAATACTGTTTTCAATGGCGGGATCGTCATAGGTGATCCTGGCGCCGCTCTCGACGCGGAATTTTCCGCTCAAATTCCTGATCCTGTGCGGGGTCGGGATAAGAGGAATGGCTGCATCCGTGTCCTTCGCACCTGCATCGAAGAGGCCGGGAAAACCCGATGTCGCCAGACCGCCTGCGAGACTGGAAAGAATAAGTCCTTTTAAAAATTCTCTTTTGCTAATATTCATCCCGATTAATTCCCCAGTTTTCTTAATTTTATCAATACTATGCATAATTATACGAATAAAATATAAAGAAATACTTTTGTGAAGTCTTGTAGGATGCGGGGGCCTGTTCGGTCGGGTTTCGAATATGGATAATGGCCAGCACTTGTGTGATAAGCACAAATGCTGCTGCCCCCTGATCGACGGATATTCTTTTGACGCGCTTGCCTGATCTTCCCGTTACCCGCATTCTGCCGCAACTGGATACGGCCATGGACACCCATGCAAGCGCGGTTCTGGTCGCGCCGCCGGGTGCGGGCAAGACGACGCTGGTGCCGATCCATATGCTGGATGCGCAGTGGCGCGGCGATGGCATGATCGTGCTTCTGGAGCCGAGGCGACTTGCTGCCCGCGCGGCTGCCCGTCGCATGGCCGAGCTTTTGGGCGAGGAGCCGGGCGAAACGGTCGGCTACCGGATGCGTCTGGAGAGCAAGGTCTCGGGCAGGACGAAAATCCTTGTCGTCACTGAGGGCGTCTTTGCGCGGATGATCCTTGATGATCCGGACCTCAAGGGTGTGGCGGCAGTGCTGTTCGACGAGTTTCACGAGCGCAGCCTCGATGCGGATTTCGGGCTGGCGCTGGCGCTCGATGTGCAGGCGGCCTTGCGCGACGATCTGAAAATTCTGGTCATGTCGGCAACGCTCGACGGTGCGCGTGTGGCCGCACTCCTCGGCGATGCGCCAGTGATTGAAAGCGAGGGCCGGGCCTTCCCTGTCGATATTCGTTATCGCGAACGAAAAGCCGACGAGCGGGTGGAAGACGCGCTGGCGCGGAGCATTCGCGACGCGCTGGCCGATGAGACCGGTAGCATTCTGGCTTTCCTGCCGGGGCAGGGCGAAATCGAGCGCACGGTGCGCCTTCTGGAAGATCGCGTGCCGGCCCATGTGATACTCGCGCCGCTTTATGGCGCGATGGAAGGCCGCGATCAGGACGCGGCAATCAAGCCGGCACCGGAAGGCAGGCGCAAGGTGGTTCTGGCGACCTCGATTGCTGAAACCTCCATCACGATCGACGGCGTGCGCGTGGTGATCGACAGCGGGCTTGCTCGCCTGCCGAAATATGAACCAGCCACCGGCCTGACACGGCTGGAAACGGTGCGGACCTCGCGCGCAAGCGCCGATCAGCGGGCGGGCCGCGCCGGGCGAACGGAGCCGGGCATGGCCATTCGCCTCTGGCATCAGGGGCAGACGGCATCGTTGCCCGCCTTTTCTCCGCCCGAAATTCTGGAGGCCGATCTATCCGGCCTTATGCTCGACAGCGCCGCTTGGGGCGTGACCGATCCGGCAACACTTGCCTTTCTCGATGCGCCGCCGAAACCGGCACTGAATGAAGCCCGTGCTCTGTTGCGCAGGCTTGGCGCGCTCGACGAGGCCGGGCGTTTGACCCCCGACGGAGAAGCCATGCGCCAGCTCGCCCTGCCTGCGCGTCTTGCCCATATGGTGGCCGAGGCGGGCAAGCGCGGCGAAGTTTTAAAGGCTGCCGAACTGGCGGTGCTCTTAACCGAGCGTGGTCTTGGCGGTAACGAAACCGATCTCGATACGCGCTTTTCGCGCTTTCGCAATGATCGTTCGGACCGTGCTCAAAGGGCCAAGGGTCTGGCAAAGCGCCTTGCCGCGAATGTGCCCAATCAGGGCGCGCCCGCTGGATCAGGCATCGGGCGCATGCTGATAGACGCCTATCCTGACCGCATCGCCAGAGCGCGCGGCCAGACCGGACAATTCCTGTTGGCCAACGGTCGCGGCGGCGAGGTGGATAGCGCGATCAGCCTCAGTCGTGCACCCTGGCTGGTCGTGGCGGATATGTCCGGCAAGGCGGGCCGTGCGCGTGTTCTTTCGGCTGCCGAAGTGTCGGAAGCGGAAATCCGGTCAGCTCTCGGCGAGCGGATCGAGAGCGGGCGACAGGTCGTCTATGACCCCGAAAAGAACGCGCTCAGGGCGCGTGAAGCCGTGCGCATCGGCGCCATCGCCCTTTCGGAAAAGCCACTGGCCGCGCCATCGGGCAGCGCTGCCGATGAGGGCGTGATCGCCGCCCTGCGCGAACATGGGCTTGGCATTCTGCCCTGGGGCAAGGAAGCTGAAATTCTGCGTCGCCGTCTTGGCTGGCTTTATCGCGGGCTTGGCGATCCATGGCGATCCATGGACGACGAGCATCTGCTGGAGACGCTGGAAGACTGGCTGCTGCCCTTCCTCACCGGTGAAGCGCAACTCGACCGCATTCCGGGTCACGTGCTGAAAAACGGCTTGATGAGCCTTGTGCCCTTCGATCTTCAGCGCAGTGTGGATCAACTCGCGCCAACGCATTTCACCGTGCCTACCGGCTCGCATATTCCAATCCGCTACGATGCCGAAGAGCCGGTGCTGGCCGTCCGCGTGCAGGAACTGTTCGGACTTGGTGTGCATCCATCTATCGCCAATGGCAAGGTGCCTTTGCTGCTGGAACTTCTGTCGCCCGCCCATCGCCCGATCCAGATCACCCGCGATCTGCCGGGCTTCTGGAAAGGATCATGGGCCGATGTCCGGTCCGACATGCGTGGGCGCTATCCAAAACATGTCTGGCCGGAAGACCCGGCCAATACGGAAGCGACCCGCCGGGCAAAGCCGCGCGGAACCTAACACGAAGCATTAACCGCCTGCGACCGGATAACGCAGTTCCGCTTGCATTCCTGTCTTCGCTTGCCCCATAAGGGGCGGGATAGAGGGACAGCAGAAAATGCACGCAGAGTTCGAGAACCGCGCTTCCAATCTTTCGCGCCGCCCGCGTTTGACCACGCTGGTTCGTGTGCGCTGGCTGGCCATCGCCGGACAGACGGCAGCCGTCATGCTGGTGGCGCTTTACCTGCAATTCCCCTTTGCAGTCGGTATCTGTTTTGCGCTGATTGCCTGCTCGGCCTGGCTCAATCTCTATCTGGCCTTTCGTTTTCCGACCAATCACCGGCTGAACCCGGAAGCGGCGAGCCTTGTGCTGGCCTTCGATATTCTGCAACTGGCGGGCCTGCTTTATCTCACCGGCGGGTTGCAAAACCCCTTCGTCATCCTGATGATCGTGCCGGTCATCATTTCGGCCACCTCGCTTTCAGCCCGGCACACGCTCGCGCTGGCTTTACTGGTCGTGGCCTGCACATCGGTGCTTTCGGTGCGGCACGAGCCGCTGCCCTGGTATCCGGGGCAGGAACTGAACCTGCCCTTCCTGTTCGTGATCGGCATCTGGTGCGCGATCACCTCGGCACTGGGCTTTACCGGTGTCTATGCCTATCGCATCGCGGAAGAAGCGCGCCAGCTGGGCGATGCTTTGAGCGCTGCGGAACTCATTCTCCAGCGCGAACATCACCTCACCGCTCTGGATGGTCTCGCCGCTGCTGCCGCTCACGAGCTGGGAACGCCGCTCGCCACCATCGCGCTGGTGGTGAAGGAAATGCAGCGTTCCTATGCCAAAAATCCGGTTGATACGGGGCTTGGCGAAGACATTGCGCTTTTGCATTCGCAGACGCAGCGCTGCCGTGAAATTCTGCAACGGCTGACCAGCTTGTCCTCGGAAAACGAGGAGCATATGTCGCGCCTGCCATTGTCCTCGCTGATCGAGGAAGTGATTGCACCGCATCGCAATTTCGGTGTCACCATCGACGTGGAGAAGGTGGAAGGGCCGAAGCCCGAGCCGGTCACGCGGCGCAATCCCGGCCTGCTTTATGGCCTCGGCAATCTGGTAGAAAATGCTGTCGATTTCGCGCGCGGCAATGTCAGTGTCACCTGGGGCTGGACCGACAATCAGGTCAGCGTGACCATTCAGGACGATGGCGAAGGTTTCAAGCCGGAAATCCTCGACCGCATCGGTGAGCCCTATATGACCAGCCGCGACAGCACCCGCAATGGCGGCGGGCTTGGCCTTGGCCTGTTTATCGCAAAAACCTTGCTGGAGCGTTCCGGCGCACAGATTGCGTTCCGTAATCGAAGCAATCCGGGGCAGGGGGCAGAAGTCAAAGTGGTTTGGCCGCGTTCAACCTTCACCCACGTCTGACGCAAAACCGCCTCGCAAAATTGTTTTTGCTCAACTTCTTGTGTTGTCTTTTAGAATTATTAATCAAATACAATGATTTATAGTCTGGCGTAAAATTCATGGCCGTAGAAATTGCTTCAACGATTCAATGGCTATTTGACTTTTTGACGCAGGGGTATCAATAAGGGATCAAAAATACAGGCAGGAAGCACCCGATGGACGACTTGAAGCAGGAAGACAGCGAAGCCATAGGCAACGACCCCACCCTCCTTCTGGTTGATGACGACAAACCTTTCTTGCAACGCCTGGCCCGCGCCATGGAAAGCCGGGGCTTTCAGGTGACCACAGCGGAATCGGTTGAAGAAGGCATCGCCGCCGCCAAGGCCGCAGCGCCCGCCTATGCCGTGGTCGATATGCGGCTGGGAGACGGCAACGGTCTCGACGTCATCGAGGCCATTCGCCTGCGTCGTTCCGATACGCGTGCCATCGTCCTCACCGGTTATGGCAATATCGCCACCGCCGTGAATGCGGTTAAGCTCGGAGCCATCGACTATCTGTCGAAGCCTGCCGATGCGGATGAAGTCTTTGCAGCCCTGACCCGCCGTCCGGGCGAAAAAGTCGCTCCGCCGGAAAACCCGATGTCTGCCGATCGCGTCCGCTGGGAGCATATCCAGCGCGTTTACGAGATGTGCGAGCGCAATGTTTCGGAAACCGCGCGCCGTCTCAACATGCATCGCCGTACCTTGCAGCGCATTCTCGCCAAGCGCGCGCCGCGCTGAGGCCTTGATTCTGCATTTTGGCGTTCGCCCGCCGAAAATTAGTAATTTCTTAATTCAGTGAAAAATCCAGTAAAACCTCCGTGTTTTGCTGGATTTTTTTATTAGAGGGGATTTCAAAGGTAATTTCCCTATATTGTGTATCATTCCTAGTGGATTGTTCTAAAGTTGAATATAAAAATCTATAATAATAAGGCAACTAAGGCACATCCCGAAAAGTGTGAAACGGTTTTCGGATAAGATGTGCTCCAAAAACAAATAGTTAGAGCGGTCCTGGTGCCGCTCTAGGGCCATTCGGAGGAGAATGCTGCGCCTTGTTCCATCGCAGCCCGGTTCTCTTGTGCTCGAATGCGCTATCTAACATTCAAGGCAACACATGACTGCTCATACTGATGCACCTTCGAGCGCCACCGCCCGCCGGCGAGCGCTTATCGCCAGCTTGACTGGCAGCTCCATCGAATGGTTCGACTACTTTCTCTACGGCACAGCCGCCGCGCTTGTTTTCAACAAGCTGTTCTTCCCCAACTTCGACCCTGTCGTCGGGTTGATGCTGTCTTATCTGTCGTTTTCGCTGACCTTCTTCATCCGTCCGCTGGGCGGCGTGATTTTCGCGCATATCGGCGACCGTATAGGCCGCAAGAAGACGCTGGTCATCACGCTGTCGCTGATGGGCGGTGCAACCGTTCTCATCGGTCTGCTGCCGACCTATGAGCATATTGGCGTCTGGGCACCCATTTTGCTGATCCTGCTGCGCATGGTGCAGGGGCTCGGCATTGGCGGCGAATGGGGCGGTGCTCTGCTGCTGGCCTATGAATATGCACCTGCCAATCGCAAAGGCTTCTTCGGTAGCGTTCCGCAGGTCGGCGTAACCATCGGCATGTTGCTGGCGACGCTTTCGGTCAGCCTGATGGTCACCCTGCCGGATGAATCCTTCATGGCCTGGGGCTGGCGCGTTCCCTTCGTGCTGAGCGCGGGTCTGGTTTTCCTCGGCCTTTGGATCCGTAACGGTCTCGACGAGACGCCGGAATTCAAGCAGGCGAAGGAAAGCGGCAATGTCGCCAAGATGCCGCTCATTGAAACCCTTCAGAACCATTGGCGCGAAGTGCTGATCGCCGCTGGCCTGAAGGTCGTGGAAACAGCACCGTTCTACATCTTCTCTACCTTCGTGGTGAGCTATGCGGTGAGCACACTTGGCTTCGAAAAGAGCGCGGCGCTGAACGCCGTGATGATCGGCGCGCTGGTCGCTTCAATCCTGATCCCGACCATGGGTCTCGTGTCCGATTATGTTGGCCGCAAGACGGTCTATGTCGTCGGCTGCATCCTGCTCGGCCTGTTCATCGTTCCCTACTTCATGCTGCTCGACACCAAGACCGTCTGGGGCCTGACGCTGGCAACGGTTATCAGCTTCGGCGTTCTCTGGTCGCCGATCACCGCTGTTCTGGGCACGCTGTCGTCGGAAATCTTTGCGACCAAGGTGCGCTATACCGGCATCACGCTCGGCTACCAGCTGGGTGCCGCGCTGGCTGGCGGTACTGCGCCGCTGATCGCCACCTGGCTGCTCGCCAAATATGAAGGCAGCTGGCATGCGGTCGCGGTCTATCTGCTGGTGACGGTGCTGATTTCTCTGGTCGCCATCATCGCGATCAGCCGCAGCCGTTCGCGCCAGTAAGCGCCGCTGCTAAAACATTGAAAAGCGGGGAAACCACATCGGTTTCCTCGCTTTTTGTTTAAAAATCGCCGCCCGGCATTTCCAGTCCGGAAAGCTCGGCATAGGTGAGGCGCGCCGCGCCCGCCCGGGCAAAGCGCAGCATCAGCGCCTTGCGGGTAGCACCTGCCAGCTTGTGTTCAGGCGCATCGCGCAGGATTTCCGCGCCATAACCGTCAGAGAGAATGAAGCCGCATTCCTCCGGGAATATCTCACGCGGCACCGCCGGATGGGTGGCGAAAAACAGCCGGTCGCAATAGGCGCGATAGTCCGGCCATTTGCGATCCGCCTTCCAGTCCTCAATCGACGACTTGATCTCGACAATCCAGATTTCGCCCTTGCGGCTGACCGCAATCAGATCGGCGCGGCGGCCGGATGCAAGCGGCAGCTCCGGCAAGGTCGCAAGCCCCATATCCAGAAACAGGCGCTGCACACCACGGCGCACAAGCATGGCGTTGTCTGATTGCCGTCCGTCGGACAGCGGATGGGTCTGGTTGGGAATCACGATGGGCATGGCGGCATTTTGCGTGCGGTTTCAAAGCGAAACAACTGAAAACGCGCGATTCTTTGTGGCGATTTTTGAGTATTGGGCCGTCAAACAAGGCGAAAAAAGGCAGAAAAATGGCCTAATAAAGAATTTTTCAATTTACGGTTAACGTACAGTTAACAATACTGCCGCATCTTCAAGCATGAATGGGCGATTCGCTCCTTTTGACGGCACATTGATTCTATCTTGGGGGAATGCATGAATTCTCGCGTCCTTAAACTGACGACGGCACTTTTTCTTGCAGGCGGACTTGCTGGCTGCTCTACTGTCGGCGGAACGTTCTACACAGCCTCTTACTCGTCGGTCACCGATGCTGGCTATGTGCTTCCCGCCATTCCGAGCGAAAAGATACCGGCGCAATATCGTCGCCAGATCGTGAAGTATCAGACCGATGAAGCCCCCGGCACCATCATCGTCGATACGCAAGCGAAGTTCCTCTATTACATCATGCCGGATGGCAAGGCGATGCGCTATGGCATCGGCGTCGGGCGTGAAGGGTTTGGCTGGTCGGGCACGGCCCGCGTTGCCATGAAGCGCGAATGGCCGACCTGGACGCCGCCATCGGCAATGATCAAGCGTCAGCCGGAACTGGCGAAGTTCCGCAATGGCATGGACCCGGGCCTCAAGAATCCGCTCGGCGCGCGTGCGCTCTATCTGTTCAACAAGGGTGGTGATACCGGCTATCGCCTGCACGGGACGCCGGAATGGTGGACCATCGGCAAAGCCATGTCGTCGGGCTGCATCCGTCTGATGAATCAGGATATCATCGATCTCTATGATCGTGCCGAACAGGGCGCAAAGGTTATCGTGAAGCAGTAAATAATGCTATATCGGCGATACACGACATTAAAGTGGTGATCGTGTATCGCCGAACTTATTTTCAAATAGTTTAAAGTCTGTTTTCAGAGCAGTGCGGGAAATATATCTGCATATTGCAGAATGACATCTGAAACGGAGTGCATAAAGTATCCATATGCCTCCTTTAGTTCTTCCAAGTCTGAACTGCCGATCGGTATATGAAACATCATGTCCTCTTTCTTGAAACATGAGTGAATCTATACTTTTTACGGGGCGCTGCAATCGCCATAGTTTGGTACACGATAAGTACGATGATATCGCTTATACTTAATATACGATATGCGCCAGGACGGCGTTGAGCGCGGCGCTTTCATAAAAAAACGCCGGTCTGGCGATCCGGCGTTTTTCAGATTTCAGTTTGTGAGACCGATCAGATCTGTTCGACCTGCTGCACTTCCGGCACGAAGTGACGAAGCAGGTTCTGGATACCGTGCTTCAGCGTCGCGGTCGACGACGGGCAGCCCGAGCAGGCGCCCTTCATGTTGAGAAACACGGTGCCGTTTTCGAAGCCACGGAAAGTGATGTCGCCGCCATCCTGCGCAACGGCAGGGCGAACGCGGGTTTCGATCAGTTCCTTGATGGTTTCGACGATTTCGGTATCGGCCTCATCGAAGAATTCTTCATCTCCATGAGCGGCTGCGGCGTCTGCATTGGAGTTGTCAGCCATGGCCGAGGCGCCCGACATGAAATGCTCCATGATCGTGCCGAGGATTGCAGGCTTCAGGTGCTGCCATTCGCCATCGTCCTTGGTGACGGTAATGAAGTCATAGCCGAAGAAAACGCCGGTAACGCCCGGAACGGCGAACAGCTTGGCTGCCAGCGGCGACGTGTTGCCGGCGGATGAAGCATCGCGGAAATCGGCGGTGCCTTCCGGCATGACCACCTTCCCGGGCAGAAACTTCAGGGTCGCCGGATTGGGCGTGGTTTCAGTCTGGATGAACATGCCAGTTCTCCGCTTTCAATTTTGGAACTGTTCTAATAATAGCGAAACCGCGCAGAAACAAGGGCTGTCGCTCTCAGGCGCGTTTCAGTTGCTATCAATATAGGGTGATTGCACAACAGTTGCAAATTCGTCAGGCCGTGGCGAAAAGAGTGATTTTCGAGTACCGGAGCGGAACGTATTTAAAGGTACGTGAGCACCGGAAGCCTCGCATAATCCCGAAAAGTTGCAGACTTTTCGGATCAGATTATGCGAACGCAAAACTCAAAATTGCTCTTTGCAGCCCGGCATCACGAAGAATGCAACTGTTGCGTCAGGTCACCGCATCAATGTCGTCATCGGTCAACCCTGCGGGAACAACGGTGACGGGGATGGGAAACTGGGCGCGGCCAGCCAGCGATTGCACGAGAGGGCCGGGGCCTTCCTTGCCGGAACCGGCAGCGAGAACCAGAATGGCAATGTCCTGGTCTTCCTCGATCAGGCTGAGCAGCTCTTCCGCTGTCTGGCCTTCACGGATGCTAAGTTCGGGTTCGATGCCCTGATCTTCACGTACGACGGCGGCGAATTTTTCCAGCGCGGATCGCGCTCGATCCTGCGCTTCGGCACGCATGATTTCGCCGACGCCCAAAATTTGCTGGAAATCGGAGTCATCAATAACGAAAAGCAGAATGAGCGAGCCGCTCGTGTTTTTGGCACGGCGTGCGGCATAGGCGACAGCGCGCCCGCATTCGGGCGTTTCATCGATGACGGCGAGAAATTTGCGTCGGTGACCGGATTCCCGGCTTAGTCGTTTGGATACCATGGCCGCAATTTGCCATCAGGATTGGCCGCCTGCAAGCCAGCATTCTTTGCTATGGCCCTGAACAGCAGGCAATTTCACAAAAACAAGGGCGACCGCAAAAAACCAGTCGCCCTTGGTGACGCTGTTGAAAATCAGTTCTGCAACCAGCCGATAATGTCGCGCACATCGCGCATGGTCTTCTCGGCGATCACACCTGCGCGCTCGCCGCCGTCCCGCAAAACGCTGTCGATATGGGCCGGATCGGCCACCAGACGGCGCATTTCATGGGTGATCGGCGAAAGCTTCGTCACGGCCAGTTCGGCCAGTGCCGCCTTGAATTCCGAGAACTGGCGCCCGCCAAATTCGCCAAGGATATCTTCCTTCGACTGCGAGGCGAGAGCCGCATAGATTCCGACCAGATTGTCCGCTTCCGGACGACCGGACAGACCATCCAGTTCCGATGGCAGGCCATCGGAATCGGTCTTGGCCTTGCGGATCTTCTTGGTGATCGTTTCTTCGTCGTCGATCAGATTGATGCGCGACAGGTCCGACGGATCGGATTTCGACATTTTCTTGGTGCCGTCGCGCAGCGACATGATGCGCATAGCCGGACCCGAAATCATCGGTTCGGTCAGCGGGAAGAAGCCCGAAACCTTCTCGTCGCCCACCTGCATATCCACGCCGATGCCAAGCGATGCAATACGGTCGGAATAGTCATTGTTGAATTTTTGCGCGATATCGCGCGTCAGCTCCAGATGCTGCTTCTGGTCTTCGCCAACGGGCACGGCGGTGGCGCGATAGAGCAGAATGTCGGCAGCCATCAGGCTCGGATAGGCAAAGAGGCCCAGCGAAGCATTTTCGCGGTCCTTGCCGGCCTTGTCCTTGAACTGCGTCATACGGCTCATCCAGCCGATGCGCGCAATGCAGTTGAACACCCAGGCCAGTTCCGCATGCTGCATGACACGGCTCTGGTTAAAGACGATGCTCTTCTGCGGATCAATGCCGGAAGCCAGAAACGCCGCCGTCACTTCGCGGGTGGATTGCAGCAGTTCAGCCGGGTCGGGCGACACGGTCAGCGCGTGCATGTCCACGACGCAATAAATGCATTCTTGGGTCTTCTGGACCTCGACCCACCGCTTGATCGCCCCCAGATAATTGCCGAGGTGGAGATTTCCGGTCGGTTGGACGCCGGAGAAGACAAGCGGTTTGAACGTGCTCATGGTTCTATCCTAAAAATGAACCCCTGCCGGTGGAGAGCAGGGGGCTTTGATGATGTGGCGTGTTTTCGCAGAGACGCAGAGGCGTTTCAAGGACAATTATGCGTCACTCTCGGGCTCTTTCTTGACCGCGCCGCGTTTGACATTGCGGCGGATCATGCCGGTATTTGCACCGCCGAGACCGAAGGCGAGGCCGAAATAGACAATCATCGCGGCAATCACCATGGCGCAGACTGTTCCGGCTCGAACGACAAAGGGCGCAGCGGAAGAAAGCTCATAGGCGAAATGGCCGATGGCATAATGAATGCCAAACGCCATGACGCCCGCCGCGATCAACAGGCGCGGAATGCGGGTGAGAAGCGGAATATCCTGTCCCCAATGGCCGCGTTTCACGAGCGTTGCAAACAGCAGAACGGCATTGACCCAGCCAGCCACGATTTCTGCTGTGGCGATGCCGGTCGGGCCGAGACGCGGGAACAGCGTGATGGCAAGCGAAACATTCACCGCAACGGAAATGGCCGCGAAGATCATCGGCGTACGCGTATCCTCGCGGGCGAAGAAGCCCGGAATAAACGCCTTGATCAGCACGAAGGCGGGCAGACCAAGACCGTAGATCGCCAGAATGTTGGAGACGACGATTGTGGAATCCGGGCTGAATTTGCCGCGCTCGAACAACAGCCGCACGATGGGCTCCGACATGACGAGCAGTGCGGCGGCGGCTGGTAGCGTGAGGAACAGCGTGAACTCGACCGAGCGGTTTTGCAGGTTCGAGGCTTCCTTCATGTGGCCGCCGCGCAAGGCGCGCGACAGTTCCGGCAGAAGCACGGTGGCAACTGCAATGCCCACGACGCCCAGCGGCAGCTGATAGATGCGGTCGGCATAGACCAGTGAGGAAACAGCGCCTTCCATGCCGGAAGCGATGTTGGTGTTGATGAGCAGGTTGATCTGCGTGATGCCCCCGGTGATTGCGGCGGGCAGCGCCAGCACCAGCAGCCGCTTGACGTTTGCAGTCAGGCGCGGACGGCGAAAGCCGATCTTGATGCCCGCATTGCGCACCGCGAGCCAGACGATGGCGAGCTGCACCAGACCTGCCGCCATGACGCCCCAGGACAGGCCGTAGCCGACAGTCAATGGATCATGACCGCGCCACCAGGCAAAGGCCAGAACGCCGATCAGGATGATGTTGAGGAAGACAGGCGCTATCGCTGCCGCGAAATAGCGGTGCAGCGAGTTGAGCATGCCGCCCATCATCGCCGCCAGCGACATGCAGGCGAGATAGGGGAACATGATGGTGGCGAGCCGCACCGTGTTGTCGAACTTCACCGGATCGTCCATGAAGCCCGGCGCAATGACGGTGCGCACGATAAACGGCATCGAAAGTTCCATCACGATGGTCAGCGCCAGCAGCACCGTGAACAGCACGCCGAACACTTCCTCGGAGAAGCGGCGGGCGCCGTCCATGCCGTTCTTTTCGATTTCCTTGGCGAAAAGCGGCACGAAGGCCGAGTTGAATGCGCCTTCGGCGAAAAGCCTGCGGAACGTGTTCGGAAAGCGGAATGCTGCGTTGAAAGCATCGGCCACCGGGCCGGTGCCGAGCGCTGCCGCCATGAACATCTCGCGGGTGAAGCCGAATATGCGGCTCATCAGCGTGCCGGATGCCACCGTGGCGAACTTTTTGACCAGACTCATGCTTTTGAGAAACCTAACTTATGCTGCCTGCGACGAGCGGCCATTGGCCTTGCTGCCGTTTTCGCCGCTGAGCAACGCAAGAACCTTGCGCCGGATATTGCCCTGGCGGGTGGCGTTTGAAATCTTGTGACCCACGAGGTCCGTTACATAAAAACTGTCGATGACCTTTTCGCCGAAGGTCGTGATATGCGCCGAAGCAATATCCAGCGAAAGGTCGGAAATAAGGCCAGTCAGTTCCGACAAAAGGCCGGGACGGTCCAGACCTTCCACTTCGATGACGGTGAACTTGTTCGACAGCGTGTTGTTGATCTCGACACGCGGTTCCACGGTGAAGGCCTTGGCGTTCTTCTTCGGCTTGGTGCGCTTGGCCAGCACATCGGGCAGATGCGCCTTGCCGGAAAGCACATCTTCGATCACCTTGCCCACGCGCTCGGCGCGGCGGCGTTCATCCTCATCCAGATCGAATTCGCGGCTGATCAGGATCGTATCGAGCGCGCGTCCGTCGCCGGTGGTGAAGATCTGCGCATCGACGATGTTGCCGCCTGCGGCAGCGCAGGCGCCGGTGATGATCGACAAGAGGCGCGGATGGTCGGGCGCAAGAACGGTGATTTCGGTCACGGCTTCGAAGCTCTGTGGCTTGGCCATGGTGGCAAGGGCGCGGCCCGCCCGGTCGGCTTCGCGGATGAAATGGGCGTGGCGCACCTGATCGTCTAGGCTGACGGTCAGGAAATAATTGATGTAATGCAGGCCAAGATAGGCGTCGCGCTCAGGCGTTGGCCAGTCGGAAAGCTTTTCGGCCAGCGCTTCACGGGCCTGCCGGTCGCGGTCGGCGCGCGACAGCTCGGAGAAGCCGCCGGTCAGCACCAGTTCGGTTTCATAGAAAAGCGTGCGCAGAAGCTGGCCCTTCCAGCCGTTCCAGACACCGGGGCCGACGGCCTTGATATCGCAGACGGTCAGGATCAGGAGCAGCTTCAGCCGTTCCATGGTCTGCACCGTGTCGCCAAAGTCGATGATGGTCTTGCGGTCGTTGAGATCGCGCGACTGGGCCACCATGCTCATGGTCAGATGTTCGCGCACCAGCCATTCCACCGTCTCCGTCTCGGAAGGGGAGAGGCCGAAGCGCGGGCAAAGCTTGCGGGCAATGCGGGCACCGGCAATCGAATGATCTTCCGGGCGACCCTTGGCGATATCGTGCAGGAGAAGTGCCACATAGAGCAGATTGCGGTCGCGCTTGATCGTGGTGATTAGATGGTTGGAAAGCGGATGCTCGTTTTCCAGTTCGCCATGCTCGATTTCCGACAGCACGGCAATGCAGCGTAAGAGATGTTCGTCCACCGTATAGTGGTGATACATGTTGAACTGCATCATGGCGACGATCTTGCCGAAATCCGGGATGAACTTGCCCAGCACGCCGGATTCGTTCATGCGGCGCAGGATCAGTTCGGGATTGCGCGGCGATGTCAGAACGTCGAGGAAAAGCTTGTTGGCTTCGGGGTTCTCGCGCAGATCGGCATTGATGAGTTTCAGCGAGCGGGTCAGCTGCTGCATCGCTTCCGGGTGAAACTCCAGCCCGTGCTTGTCGGCCAACTGGAAGATGCGGATGATATTGACCGGATCTTCCGAAAACACGTCGGGGCGCGCGGTGTTGATGCGATGGTTTTCGGAGACGAAATAGCCATCGGTCGAAAGCTTGCGCTTGCGGCGCGAAAAGGTGAGGAAAATGCGGTTGAAGCCCGGCACATGCTTGGCCTGTTCCTCTTCCAGCGCGGCGCAGATGATGCGGGTCAGGTCGCCGACATCCTTGGCCACGAGGAAATAATGCTTCATGAAGCGCTCGACATGGTTCTGTCCGGGATGCGCGGTATAGCCAAGGCGCTGGGCGATTTCCGGCTGAATGTCGAAGGAAAGGCGCTCTTCCGCTTTCAGCGTGGCGAAATGCATGTGGCAGCGCACAGCCCAGAGAAAATCTTCCGCCTTGTTGAAAATGCGCAATTCGGCACGTGACAGCACGCCGAGCTTGACCAGCTCTTCCTTGGTTTTGACGCGATAGAAATATTTGGCGATCCAGAACAGCGTATGCAGATCGCGCTGGCCGCCTTTGCCTTCCTTGACATTGGGCTCCACCAGATAGCGCGTCTCGCCCGCCTTGCGGTGGCGTTCGTCGCGCTCGGCAAGCTTGGCCTGGATGAATTCGGGCCCGGTATCCTTGACGATTTCCTCATCGAAGCGGGAGACGAGCGCGGTGAACAGATCCTTGTTGCCGGTGAGAAAACGCGCGTCGAGAATGGCGGTGCGGATCGTCATGTCTTCGCGCGACAGCCGGATGCACTCATCGATATTGCGTGTCGAGTTGCCGACTTTCAGCCCCATGTCCCAGAGCATGTAAAGCATATATTCGACGACCTGCTCGCCCCACGGCGTCTGCTTGTAGGGCAGCAGGAACAGAAGGTCGATGTCGGAACCCGGCGCCAGCCCGTTGCGCCCATAACCGCCGACTGCGACGATGGCCATGTTTTCCGCCTTGGACGGATTGACCATCGGATAGACCTTGGTGGTCGCAAATTCGAACAGCGCCTCAATCAGCGTGTCCATGAGATAGGAGAGGCGGCGGGCGCAGAGCGTGCCGCCGCCATCCTTCATCAGCAGCCCTTCCGCATTGGCGCGACCGCGTACCAGCGCATCTTTTAGCGCGTGCAGGACCACCTTGCGCACGGGAAGGCTCGTATAGCTTTCGTCGGTCGAATCCGCCAGCTCATTGAGCTTGCGACGGAGCGTTTCGGGATTGACGATCTCTTCCAGCTTCAGGTCGTGTGCGCTCATGCGGCTTGCAGGTCCGGCTTTTCGGGAAAGGAATTGCGGTGACAAGACTATCCTATAGCGGCTTTTACAATGGATGAATATGCAAAAGGAAAGGCCGGGTTTCCCCGGCCTTGTTTGTTATTATTCGCTAATATTTCAGTTCGTCGCATTATAGGCCGCGATAGCCGCCATATTGACGATATCGGAATCCTTCGCGCCGATGCTGACGATCTGCGCCGGCTTGTCGAGACCGACCAAAAGCGGGCCAATAATGGTCGCGCCGCCCAGTTCCTGCAACATATTGGCGGCAATCGACGCCGAATGATTGTCTGGCGTTACGATGACATTGGCGGGACCCGACAGGCGGATGAACGGATATTGTTCCATTAGCTTAGGGTTCAGCGCCACATCAGCGCTCATTTCGCCGTCGAATTCGAAATCGACATGGCGCGTGTGGAGAATGCGCACCGCTTCCTGAATGCGGGCCGAGCTTTCGCCGCCCATATGGCCGAAGGTCGAGAAGGCGGTGAGCGCAACGCGCGGCACATAGCCCATGCGACGCGCCATGCCTGCGGCTTCCACCGCAATATCGGCAAGCTCGTCGGCGGTCGGCTTTTCATGCACGGCCGTATCGGCGATGAACACGGTGCGACCGCGGCAGAGCGCGATGGAAACACCAACCACGCGATGGCCGGGCTTGGAATCGACCACGCGGCGCACATCTTCCAGGCCGACCGCGTAGTTGCGGGTCACGCCCGTCACCATGCCATCGGCATCGCCCAGCGCCACCATGCAGGCCGCGAAATGATTGCGGTCATTGTTGATGAGGCGGTGGCAATCGCGCGCCAGATAGCCCTTGCGCTGCAATTTCTCATAGAGATAGTCGGCATAGGCCGAATTGCGGCTGGAAAGGCGCGCATTGATGATCTCGATGCCGGGGCGGTCGAGGTCCATGCCTGCGGCTTTGGCAGTGTCCTTGATGCGCTCGTCGCGACCGACGAGGATGGCGGTGCCGAGCCCCTGATTCACATAGGAAACGGCGGCGCGCATGACCTGCTCTTCTTCACCTTCGGCAAAGACGATGCGCTTTGGCTGGCGACGCACACGCTCGTAAATCCCGCGCAGCGTCGAGGCGATCGGATCGCGGCGCGCCGACAATTCGCTCTTGTAGCCTTCAAGGTCGGTGATGATGTGACCGGCAACGCCGGTTTCAATCGCGGCCTTGGCGACGGCTGCCGAAACGGAAGCGAGCAGACGCGGATCGAACGGCACCGGAATGATATAGCTCGGGCCGAAGCGCGGGCGGCTGCCCTGATAGGCGGCGACCACATCGTCCGGCACGTCTTCGCGGGCAAGCTCCGCCAGCGCATTGACGGCGGCGATCTTCATCGCGTCGTTGATCGTCGTGGCGCGCACGTCGAGCGCACCGCGGAAGATGTAAGGGAAGCCAAGCACATTGTTGACCTGGTTCGGATAGTCCGAACGACCGGTGGCGACGATGGCGTCATCGCGAATGCGGGCGACTTCTTCCGGGGTGATTTCCGGGTCGGGGTTGGCCATCGCGAAGATGATCGGATTGGGCGCCATGGCGCGCACCATCTCTTCGGTCAGGGCACCCTTGGCCGAGAGGCCGAAGAACACATCCGCATCTTTCAGCGCATCGGTCAGCGAACGGCGGTCGGTCTTGACCGCATGCGCCGATTTCCACTGGTTCATGCCTTCTTCACGGCCCTGATAGACGACGCCCTTGGTGTCGCACAGGATGATGTTTTCCGGCGCAAAGCCCATGGCCTTGATCAGCTCGATACAGGCGATGCCCGCGGAACCTGCGCCATTGCAGACGAGCTTGGTCGTCTTCATGTCGCGTCCGGTCAGATGCAGCGAATTGATCAGACCGGCGGCAGCGATGATCGCGGTGCCATGCTGGTCGTCGTGGAAAACCGGAATGTCCATCAGCTCGCGCAGGCGCTGCTCGATGATGAAGCAGTCTGGCGCCTTGATGTCTTCCAGATTGATGCCGCCAAAGGAGGGCCCAAGATAACGCACAGCGTTGATGAAGGCGTCGATATCGGTCGTATCGATTTCAAGATCGATGGAATCGACATCGGCAAAGCGCTTGAACAGAACGGCTTTGCCTTCCATGACCGGCTTCGACGCCAGTGCGCCGAGATTGCCGAGGCCGAGAATGGCGGTGCCGTTGGAAATGACGGCGACGAGATTGCCCTTGGCCGTATAGTCATAGGCGCGCGCGGCGTCTTCCGCGATGGCCTTGACCGGCACGGCCACGCCCGGCGAATAGGCCAGCGACAGGTCGCGCTGGGTGGTCATCGGTTTTGTAGGGTTGATTTCCAGCTTGCCGGGGCGGCCCTGCGCGTGAAAGTCGAGCGCTTCTTTCTCACTGGCTGTGGGTGTGCGTTCTGGCGTGTTGCCCTTCGGCGTCGAGACTGGCATGTTCCCTCCGGAATCTTGTGCGGTCGCATTCGATAGCGCCAGTCTGGAAATGTGTAAACAGCGCTTTTGGGAATAGTTATTCATTCAAAAACGAACGAATGCGTAATTTAATAACGCTGGTCGTGCAAAACACGCAACAAAATAAGGTTTTATAGCATGGACGTGCGGGGCGAAAACGACAAGCCGGAAGCGGAAGAAAATGCCGCACAGGAAACGGTTGTCCGTCTCACGCCCATGATGGAGCAGTATATCGAGATCAAGGCGGCGAATGTTGATTCGCTCCTGTTCTATCGCATGGGTGATTTTTACGAGCTGTTCTTCGACGATGCGGTGGAAGCGTCGGGCGCACTTGGCATCACGCTGACCAAGCGCGGCAAGCATCTGGGCGAAGACATTCCCATGTGCGGTGTGCCCGTCCATGCCGCCGACGATTATCTGCAAAAGCTCATTGCCAAGGGCTATCGCGTCGCCGTCTGCGAACAGGTGGAAGACCCGGCGGAAGCCAAAAAGCGCGGCTCGAAATCCGTGGTGCGCCGCGATGTGATCCGTCTGGTGACGCCCGGTACGCTGACGGAAGAAAAACTGCTTGATCCGTCGGAGGCCAATTTCCTGATGGCGCTTGGCCGCACCAAGGGAGACGGCGCGCTGGCGCTTGCCTGGATCGACATTTCCACCGGCACATTCCGCGTTGCCGAAACCACCGAAGAGCGGCTTTTTGCCGATATCATGCGCGTCGATCCGCGCGAGCTGGTGGTGGCCGATACGGCGTTTCACGATCCCGAATTGCGCCCGGCCTTCGATCTGGTCGGCAAGGCGGTGTCACCGCAGCCGGCAACCCTGTTCGACAGTGCGGCTGCACAGGCGCGCATCCAGCGCTATTACGATGTGGCGACGCTGGACGGTTTCGGCCAGTTCAGCCGCTCGGAGCTGTCGGCCATTTCCGGCGCCATCGCTTATATCGAAAAGACGCAGATTGCCGAGCGTCCGCCGCTGATGCGGCCGGAGCGCGAGCATGAAGGCGGCACGATCTTCATCGACCCCGCCACGCGCGCCAGTCTGGAACTGGTGCGCACCATGTCGGGAAATCGCGATGGCAGCCTGCTCAAATCCATCGACCGCACGGTCACTGGCGGCGGGGCGCGGCTTCTGGCGGAGCGGCTCACCGCGCCGCTGACCGATCCCAAGGCAATCGCATTGCGGCTTGATTCCGTGTCATTCTTTCTCAGCGAGCAGACGCTTTGCAACGGAATGCGGGCAGAGCTGAAAGGCGTGCCCGACATGCCGCGCGCGCTGTCGCGTCTGGCAGTGGGGCGCGGTGGTCCACGTGATCTGGGCGCGTTGCAGCGCGGTTTTGAGGCAGCGGGCACGCTGGTCTCGCTGTTGGAAGGCGCGCTTTTGCCGGAAGAGCTGGCTGCGGCGCGGGATGCGCTCGACGCCATGCCTGCGGCTTTTGCCGTGCATATCGACCGGGCGCTGGCCGACGAGCTGCCGCTGTTGAAGCGCGACGGCGGTTTCGTGCGCGAGGGCTACAACACCGAACTGGATGAAATGCGCGCCTTGCGCGACCAGTCCCGCCGGGTGATCGCCGGTTTGCAGGCTGACTATATCGAGGAAACCGGCATCAAGTCGCTGAAGATCAAGCACAACAATGTGCTTGGCTATTTCATCGAAGTGACGGCGAATAATTCCGGCGCGATGACCGATACGGATGCCGCCAAGGGGCGCTTCATCCATCGTCAGACCATGGCCAATGCCATGCGTTTCACGACGACGGAACTGGCCGCGCTTGAAAGCAAAATCGCCAATGCCGCCGACCGCGCGCTTTCTATCGAACTCGCCATCTTCGAAGAACTGACGGCGGAAGCCGTCTCTCATGCCGATGCGATCCGCGCTGCTGCAGCCGCTCTTTCGGTCTTCGACGTTTCGGCAGCGCTTGCCGTGCTGGCCGAGGAACAGGGCTATTGCCGCCCGATGGTCGATGCCAGCCTGTCCTTCAACATCGTGGCCGGTCGCCATCCGGTGGTGGAACAGGCGCTGCGCCGTCAGGCGGCCAATCCATTTGTTGCCAATGATTGCGATCTCTCGCCGCAAAGCGACGCTGGCAATGGCGCGATCTGGTTGCTGACCGGGCCGAATATGGGCGGTAAATCGACCTTCCTGCGCCAGAATGCGCTGATCGCGATCCTCGCCCAGATGGGTTCCTTCGTGCCTGCGGGCGCCGCGCAGATTGGTGTGGTAGACCGGCTGTTCAGCCGCGTCGGCGCTTCCGACGATCTGGCGCGCGGACGCTCGACCTTCATGGTCGAAATGGTGGAAACGGCGGCAATCCTCAATCAGGCGGGCGAACGTTCGCTGGTCATCCTCGATGAGATCGGTCGTGGCACTGCCACCTTCGACGGGCTTTCCATCGCCTGGGCGGCGGTGGAATATCTGCATGAGAAGAACCGCTGCCGGGCTTTGTTCGCGACTCACTTCCACGAGATGACCGCACTTTCGGAAAAGCTGGAGAGGCTTTCCAATGTCACGATGCGGGTCAAGGAATGGGACAATGATGTCGTCTTCCTGCATGAAGTGGCCAAGGGGGCTGCCGACCGGTCCTATGGCGTTCAGGTGGCACGGCTGGCCGGTCTGCCGGAAGCAGTCGTCAACCGCGCGCGTGATGTGCTGCACCAGTTGGAAGCTGGCGAAACATCCGGCAAAGCCGACAAACTGATCGACGATCTGCCGCTCTTCTCCGTTGTGCTGCAACAGGAAAAGCCGAAGCCGCAGGCATCGGCAAAGGACAGCGAACTGGCAAGGGCGGTGGCAGGCATCAGCCCCGACGAGCTGACGCCCCGTGAAGCGCTCGACCTGATCTATAAGCTGAAGGAACTGGCCGGGAAGGCGTGAGGGCTTTCGGAAGCCTCGCCCTTCGATCCTTCGACGGGCTCAGGATCGAAGGGCGAGGGGAAATAGCTACAGACTACACGAAGCGGTTTGCTTCAGCGCCGTAATAGGTGATGTAGCGGCTGGAGATGCGCTCGATCGGCAGGATGATGAACACATCGGTTGTGCCGAAGGCCTCATCGATCACCGCGCCGTCGCCGATCATCGCGCCGAGGCGCAGATATCCCTTGACCAGTGGCGGCATGGAGAACAGCGCAACCTTGTTGTTGATCGCTTCCTTTGGCATCAGGTCCATCGGCTGATAGCGATGCGGCAGTGCGCGCACATCCCAGTCGGGCGTGGCGCGGCAATTCTGGTGCAGGAACGACAGGCCGAGCGCGTGGGCGGCAGGAACCGCGCCATGAAACGAAGCGCAGCCGAACATGACGTCAATCGAATGGCGGCGGCAATAGGCCCATGCGCCCTGCCACAGCAGCTCGACGGTGCGCTTTGAACGATATTCCGCCTTCACGCAGGAGCGGCCAAGCTCAAGCAGCTTGAGATTGGGGCGGGACAGCGCCAGGCGCTGCACGTCATATTCATCCGCCGAATAGAAACCGAGCGCCTTGTCGGCCTGATCGCTGCGCATCAGCCGGTAAGTGCCGACGATCTGCTGGTGCTCGGGGACTGGCAGGGCCGTGTCATAGACGAGAAGGTGATCGCAGATCGTGTCGAAACGGTCGGCATCGCGAAGCTCCACGGCCTCGATGGATTCCTTGCGCGCACCCATTTCCTCGAAGAACACGCGGAACCGAAGTTCCTGCGCGGCCTCGATGGCCTCACGGGAGTTTGCAAGTCGCACTTCCAGCGAGCCGATACGTCCGAGAACGATCGGGTCTTCACCGGTTGCGAATAGCGCCTGTTGTGCTTCTAAGCCTGACATGACCGTATCATCAATGATTTGCTGGCCCATTCCAAGCAGTACTGTCATGATGATTCGCTCCTGATTTGTCTATTCACGTATTCCTGAACCTTTTCCCACCGATTAGGCAGTGGAATTGGCCTTCTCATTTATAGGTCGGCGGCGCAACCTGAACTGCATCTGGCCGACGTACTAGAGAGCGAGTGCTACGTGAGGATGACAGAAGCGTGTCACCAATGTGTCATTTCGGCTGGGCGCCGCTTATCCCCTTCAAAAGTCTTTAAAATTACAGCCTTCACGTTATGCGAAAGCCCAATAACGATCAAGTTACCCGGGTGCCCGCAATATATTGGGGGTCATATGAGTGGCTTATCGGGCAGCGCGTTCGCGCCGCCAGCCGAGGAATTCTTCCAGAATGATCAGCGCCGCGCCGATGGTGATAAAGGTGTCAGCAAGATTGAAGACGGCAAACGACCATGTCGGCAGGTGGAACAGGATATAATCCACCACATAGCCATGCATCACGCGGTCGATCAGATTGCCGATGGCGCCGCCGATCACCAGCGCAAAACCATAGCGCGCAAAGACGCGGTCATGCGCATTCGTCCACCAGAGATAAAGCACGAAGACGATGACCGCAGCTGTCAACGCCAGCAGACCCCAGTCGTGCAGCCCGGCGAGCATGGAGAAGGCGATGCCTTCATTATGCGTGCGAAACAGCGCCAGAAACGGCAGCAGGTCGATCTGCTGGGCGTAGTCCATGCGGGTTTCGACCAGATGCTTGACGCCCTGATCAATCAGAACCGTGAGAATGACGACGAAAAGCGAGGACAGAACCGCGTGGCGCTTCATGACTAACCTCTTTCGTCGAGGGTAAGCGCCTCACGGCGGATTTCATAGAGCATGACGCCGGTGGCGATGGCGAGATTGAGCGAATCGGCGCGGCCTGCCTGCGGAATGCGCGCAAGCTTGTCGCATGCATTGGCGAGATTGTCCGGCAGGCCCTGCTGCTCATTGCCCATCATCAGCACGACAGGCTTGTTGGCATAGGGAATGGTGCGGTAATCGACAGCGCCCTTCAGATGCGTGCCGACGATCAGACCGGAGAAACCCTTGCGCCAGTTGAGGAAGTCATTTTCCGTCGTCTTGTAGAGCGGTACGGAAAAGACCGACCCCATGGTGGCGCGCACGGTTTCGAGCGAATAGGGATCGGTGGTGTCACCGATCAGGATGACGCCTTTTGCCCCGACTGCGTCGGCGGTGCGGATGACCGTGCCGAGATTGCCCGGATCGCGCACGCGGTCGAGCGCGATATAAACATCATTGTGCTTCGGTCTGAGGCTCGCCAAATGCTGGTATTGCTGTTCGAAAACGCCAACCACCACCTGGGGATTGTCGCGGCGGGTGATCGCGGCAATCACCTTTTCGGTCACTTCCAGCACCAGTCCGCCCTTGGCGAAGGTGCGGGCGGCGACCTGCTCGACCATTTTGTTGCCCTTGCCGGATTTGGCGAAAACCAGCGTCTTGATGCGCCAGTCCTGCTCCAGCGCGTCGATGACGAGCTTCAGCCCTTCGGCGAGGAACACGCCCTGCTGATCGCGGAATTTCTTCAGCGCCAGCGAGCGCAGATCCTTGACGATCGGGTTGGTCAGGCTGGTGACTTCCTTCACCTGACCGACTTTGGAGTGCTCACCTGAATGATTACCGCGCGAACCGCTGTTTCTGGAAAAATCGTCGTTACGGCTCATTTGGCTACCCAGCGGCTGAACATGGATGTTGAAAGCGCGCGCCCAGCAGAACGCTCACGCAGAATAAGTTCGCCCGATTCGACTGTGCCGCCAAGGCCGGTGAAGCGGTCGCGCATCAGCTCATGAATCGCGAAAAACGATGCGCGGATCGAATAGGCTGTCAGGATCACGGCGAGCGGCTTCGGCGTCAGGATCGAACGGCACGTATCGACCATGGCGGGCAGATGCTCGAACAGTTGCCAGACTTCGCCGCTCGGTCCGCGCCCGTAGGCGGGCGGGTCAAGCAGGATAATGTCGTAGAAACTGCCACGGCGTTCTTCGCGCGCCACAAATTTCATCGCGTCTTCGCAAATCCAGCGGATCGGCTTGTCCGACAGGCCCGCCATTTCCTGATTTTCGCGCGCCCAGATGATGGCTTTTTTCGACGCGTCCACATGAGTGACTTCCGCACCGGCGCGGGCTGCAACCAGCGAGGCAACGCCCGTATAGCCGAACAGGTTCAGCACCTTCACGTTGCGTCCGGATTTCACGCCATCGCGGATAAGGCCATCCATGAAAGACCAGTGCGCGGCCTGTTCGGGAAATACGCCGACATGGCGGAAAGAGGTGAAGCGACCGTGGAAGGAAATGCCGTCATGCTGCATCGGCCATGTTTCGCCGAGCGGCACTTTCGGGAACGCCCAGCGTCCGATGCCTTCCTCGTCCGTATTGCCGGTGAAGACCGCATCGGCCTGATCCCATTCCTTTTGCGGCAGGCTGGGCAGCCAGATCGCCTGACCTTCCGGGCGAACGATGCGGTAGGGACCGTATTGCTCAAGCTTCAGCCCGTTGCCGCTGTCGAGCAGCGCATAATCGGCGGACGGTTCTGTTTCGAGGATGACCGGGAGTTTTTCGCCCGGGCGAGGGCCGGTATAGGGCTTGATTTCGCGCTGCGGGGCGGCGGGACGTTCGCGTTCTTCGGCGGCTACCGGCTTTGGGCCTGCCTTGGCAAATTGCGGACGCGGCTTTTTGAACGCCTGGCCTTTACCCGGATTGGCGGATTCAAACTTGTTTTCATGACGCGGCGCATCATGCTTCGCGCGTTCAAAACCGCGATCCTGTTTGCCACCCGACGGCTTTTTGCCTTTTCCCTTTGGCGCTTTCACCCGAAACTCCAATCACAGTGATTGCGGTCTAGGTAGGATAAACAAGGCCGGTGTGGAAGGGGAAAACGACGTTCTTTCCCGTGCGCAGGCCTTTTCAGGGCCGGAAAACCCGGAAGTTTCGCTTCCGGGCTTGCGAAGAGGGGGCGTTTCAGGTGTTCGCGACCGATGTGTTGCGCCTCTC
This sequence comes from Ochrobactrum soli, assembly GCF_003664555.1. NCBI lineage: Bacteria > Pseudomonadati > Pseudomonadota > Alphaproteobacteria > Hyphomicrobiales > Brucellaceae > Ochrobactrum > Ochrobactrum soli. The sequence goes on from NZ_RCHH01000003.1 coordinate 514,082, forward strand.
GGCGGCTTCTGCGCGTTCCAGCAGACGGGCTGCTTCCTGCTTGCTGTCACGAACGCGGCGGCGGTGCTTGCCCTGCGTTAGCCAGGTCACAGCAGAGCCGATCACCACGCCGACGAGCAGCGCGCCAAACAGCCAGACGAACAGCGGCGCGCTGTAGGACAAGGCCGGATTGCCCGGATTGAACGGATCAACCGTCAGGATCGTGGACGCACGATTGGCAACCGACAGCGCGATCAGAATGACCGCGAGCGGGACCAGAATGACGATTGCGACAATACGTTTTGCCAGCATGATCTTCTATCAGACGGCGCCGTTGAGACGGTCGCGCAGCTCCTTGCCGGTCTTGAAGAAGGGAACCCACTTTTCTTCCACATCCACCGTTTCACCGGTGCGCGGGTTGCGACCACTGCGGGCGGGGCGGTTCTTGACCGAGAAAGCGCCGAAGCCACGCAGCTCGACGCGGTTACCGTCCGCGAGTGCATTGGTGATCTCGTCGAAAACCGCGCCGACGATGTTTTCGACATCGCGCTGAAAGAGATGCGGATTGCGGCTGGCGATAATCTGAACGAGTTCCGATTTGATCACGGCTTTACCCCTGTTTCCTGTTATGTGCTGTCAGGCCTTGACGCCGGACATTGTTAGTTTGCTGAATTTGCATCTGGCGTTCCGTCAACGTGCCAAACCGAGAGAAGTCCGTCAAGAAAGATGCGATCCTTTGCTATCCCCTTGAGCATACTATCGGCTTCCTGCGGCAGACCGATCAGCCGCGCACCGGCATGGATGATGAGATCGCGCAGCGAAAAACCCGTTTCGGAATTGACCGGCTTCCATTCAAGGCGTGGCAAGGTGGTGGAAACGCCCTTGGTGCCAAGCCAGGCCACGGCTTCGTCCTCACCGCCAAGCCCATCGATAAGTTTTTTCTCCAGCGCCTGACGGCCTGTGAAAACCGCGCCATTGGCGAGCGCCAGCGCCTGTTCATGCGTAAACGAGCGGCGCTTTTCCACAATGTCCACGAACCAGGCATAGGAATCCATGATCATGTTGCGGATCATGCCCTTGGCTTCGTCGCTGGCCGGGCTGAAATAATTGGGTTCCGCTTTCAGCGGCGCGGATTTGATGGTTTCGACTTTGACGCCGATTGTGTCGAGAAGCTTCGAAAGGTCGGGATACTGGAACAGCACACCGATGGAGCCGATGATGGAGGTCTGCCGCGCCACGATATGGTCGGAAGCGCTGGCGATCATATAGCCGGCAGAGGCAGCCAGTGTGCCAACCTGCGTGACGACCGGCTTTTTCTCGGCGATCTTGCGCACGGCTTCAAAAATCGCTTCGCCGCCCACCGTTGTGCCGCCGGGCGAATCGAGAACCAGAATCACGCCCTTCACCGCATCGTTCTTGGCGATCCGGTCGAGACGCTTCAGAAGCTCCTCATTCTCGAAAATAGTGCCTTCGATGCGCACCTTGGCGATATGCGGCTGGGTGAGATTGGCGCCGCGCATCGACCATGAGGCGAAACCGGCGATCAGAACGGCGAGCAGAAGCAGAAAAGCCACGCGCCAGACGGTCAGCTTGCGGCGCAGCTTTCGTCTTTCTATCAGTGCTTCGGCGTCCTGGGCCATATTTGTCCATCCAATCGTCTTTATCAATATGAGCGGCCCCGAGGGGCGATCCCGAAAACTCTGGCGATCTTTGTGCCCCCAATTCAGTCGGGCGGCAAGAGCTTCGATCTTGCTACAGATTTCAAAGAGATAGTGCTGCAGAACTGCATTGTCATGACATGGGGACGAAAGATTCTGTCTTTGGTCAAAAAACCGGGCTCATTTGCAAGTTTAGCGGCCCTGCGACGCGCTGTAATTCAAGAGCAATTTGTGGTATCAAAGAGTTGATTAGCATTCTACCTAATTAAGGTAGGTGCTGATTGTGATGAAATATCAATGGGATAGGCGTGCTTGTCTTTCAGTTTGAGGCAGGTGCGATATTTTGTGTCGCCTTCTTGCTATTGAGCATCCGATCAAATTATCCCAAATAAACCATATTAAAATGAAAAAGCGCCTATTGATTGCAGGGAATGGACCTTACATCGGGCGTGCGCCTGTCTTCTGGGCGGGTGTTTCTCGACCGTAAGTTTATTGACCGGAAGTTTCTTGAATTGAGTGCCGTGGATTATCTGAAGGACGTCATGACAACCGACACCACAAACAGCCCCGTTGCGCAGACCGCAGCCCCTTCCGGGCGCGGCAAGGGCGGCGTGCGTTTTGGTGCGTCCCAGAAGGCCGAGTCGCTTTTTCATGCCGCGCAGCGCCATTCGATCCGGGTGCGGGTATTGAAAACCGCCCTGCCGGTCGCGGCCGTCGCGCTTGCAGCGGTGTTTTCCTGGTACACATTTCTGGCAACGCCGGCGACCCCGATCAAGGTCGAGATGAATACGGGCGGCGAGAACGGCAAGCTCGTCATGGCCAGCCCGCATCTCAACGGTTACACCAAGGACAACAAGCCCTATTCGATGACCGCCTCCAAGGCGACGCAGGATGCCAAAAATAGCGGCGTCATCACCCTGGAAGGCATTCAGGCGGAACTGCCGGTCGGTGAAAGAGGCACGGCAAAGGTCGAGGCGGCCTCCGGCATTTACGATAATGCCAATGGTCGTTTGCAACTTGATAAGGACTTTGTCGTAACCACGAATGAAGGTTTGCGTGCGGTGATGCGTTCGGCAGATGTCAATCTGAAGAGCGGACAGATCACAACCGACAAGCCGGTCGATATTCGCAGCGGAAATACGCATATTCTGGCCGATACCATGCAGGTCAAGGACAACGGCAAGGTTCTGATTTTTGAGAACCGCGTTCAGATGACCGTTGACGGCAGCGTGGTTTCGGGAAACAAGGCGCCCTGACCGGGTGCAAAAGAACGGCATATCCGGCGTTCAGCCCCATTTTCGGGCCTGGCGCGGATTTGTTTTTTATACGCATTTTGCAAAGCCTTATGTTCCCATTTGGCGTCAAAGTGCTTAATGTTGCATCTGGAGGCAGGTTGTTTACATCATGACGCCTGCATTCGGGGACTGAATTTATGGAACGTGAGACGGGCAAGATGATCAAGGGCACTATGGCTCGCACGATGCGGGCAGGATTCGCAGTTCTGGCGCTTGGCATCGTTGCCGCTCCTTTTGCCGCTTCCGCACAGGAAGCCGCAGGCGGCGCAGTGAACGGCCTCAAGCTTTCCAACAGCAAGGCACCGGTCAAGATCGATGCCGACAAGCTGGAAATGCGCGACAAGGAAGGCGTTGCGGTTTTCACCGGCAATGTTTCTGTGGCGCAGGGCGACGCGCTGTTGAAGGCAGGTCTGATGACTGTCTATTACAACAAGGCGGCCAAGGACGGCGAAGCCCCGAAGGAACCGGCAAGCGCCGGTGTCGGTGGCCTCGATTCGTCGAGCATCGATCACATCGATATATCCGGCAAGGTTTACCTGAAGTCGGGCACGCAGGTCGCGACCGGCGATACCGGTCGTTACGACGCAAAAAACCAGATCATGATTCTCGAAGGCTCGAAGGTCGTTCTGACGGATGGTGACAATGTCGTCACCGGTTGCAAGCTGACGGCGCATCTCGATACGGGCCGCGCCAATGTCGAAAGCTGCAAGAGCGGCGCGAACAGCAAGGGCCGCGTGTCGATCATCATGGCGCCGAAGGATCAACAGCAGGGCGGTGCCGCGCCCAAGCAGAACTGACCGGAGCACGTGTGGGATTGTTCTGGAACAAGAAAGACGGCGAGCCGCAAGCGGTTGCCGAGAGTGTCGGCTCTTCGGGTGAACCTCATGGCGCCATGCCAGCACAGCCGGGCAAGACGGCGCGCCTGAAAGGCACGCTGGTCGCGCGCGGCCTCTGCAAGAGCTATCGTGGCCGTCAGGTCGTCAATGGCGTGTCGTTTGGCGTGCGCGCTGGCGAGGCGGTTGGCATCCTCGGCCCTAACGGTGCGGGCAAGACCACCTGTTTCTATATGGTGACGGGTCTGGTTCCAGCCGATGCCGGTTCTATCGAAATCGACGGTTTCGACGTGACATCCATGCCGATGTATCGCCGTTCGCGTCTTGGTATCGGCTATCTGCCGCAGGAAGCCTCGATTTTCCGTGGCCTTTCGGTCGAGAACAATATCAAGGCCGTGCTTGAAGTGGTCGAAAAGGACCGCAAGAAGCGCGCTTCCGAACTCGACGCGCTGCTGGAAGAGTTCCATATCGCGCATCTGCGCAAGGCGCCCGCCATCTCGCTGTCGGGCGGTGAGCGCCGTCGTCTGGAAATTGCGCGCGCGCTTGCCTCGCGCCCGAATTTCATGCTGCTCGATGAGCCTTTCGCGGGCGTCGATCCCATCGCGGTTTCGGATATTCAGCAGCTCGTGCGCCATCTGACCAGTCGCGGCATCGGTGTTCTCATCACCGACCACAATGTGCGTGAAACGCTCGGTCTGATCGACCGCGCCTATATTATTCACGCCGGTCAGGTGCTGACCCATGGCCGCCCGGCCGAGATCGTCGCCAATCCTGACGTCCGTCGTCTCTATCTTGGCGATCAGTTCACGCTCTAAGTTTTCCCTGACGACACAATAATCTGGCCCGAAAGCTTCGGCTTTCGGGTCTTTTAAAGCTGGCGCCGTTACAGCCGGTCTAAAAAATCCGTCAATATTGCGACTATTTTCCTCATTTGTCCCAAAACTGCACATTCTGAATTGACAAGCAAGGTTCATACCAGTTTTGATCGGGAAGAAGCGCCGGTCAGAAAGATCGGCTGAAAATAGCGGCTCAGGGTTCGGTCGACCAGTCGTTCGCAGGGGGAATTAACGCGTCGTATGGCTCTGTCGCCTAAGCTCGATTTTCGTCAGTCACAATCGCTGGTGATGACGCCTCAGCTGATGCAGTCGATCAAACTGCTGCAGATGACGCATCTTGAGCTTGAACATTTTCTCGATCTGGAAATCGAAAAAAATCCGCTGCTGGACAGAATAGAGGCAGCAAATGATGATTTTTCCGGCGCTGACGCGGCGCGGGATGATGACCGCTCTGCCGCAAGTGATGATGGAACGGATGATGGGGCCTTCGACGAAGCGCAGGCGGATTGGTTCAAGACCGACGCGCCGGACGCAGCTGAAAATCTCTCCACCACCTTCGACAGCTCGCTGGAGAATATCTTTCCCGATGATCCGGGGCGCTATGACGAGATCAATCCAGACCTCGCCGCCCAGTGGAAATCGTCGACCCTCGACGCCTATAGTGGCGGCAGCGGTGGCGGATATGATCTCGATCAGGTGACGGCGAGCCGGGTCTCGCTGGCTGACTTTGTGGGTGAACAGATTGCCCTGACTTTTCCGAAAACCTCCGACCGTTTCATCGCGATGGCTCTGGCCGATGCGCTGGACGAAAGCGGCTATCTGCGGGGCGATATTATCGGTCTGGCGCAAAATCTCGGCGTCGAGACCTCGGAGGTCGAACGGGTGCTGGCGATCCTGCAAAGCTTTGATCCGCCTGGAATTTTTGCACGCGATCTGCGCGAGTGCCTTGCGATTCAGCTGCGCCTGAAAGACCGTTTCGATCCGGCCATGGCAGCGCTGGTGGACAATCTCGACCTCCTGGCGCGACGGGATTTTGCGACGCTGAAAAAGCTCTGTGGGGTCGATCAGGCCGACATTCTCGACATGCTGTCTGAAATCCGTACGCTGGACCCGAAGCCCGGCGCTTTGTTCGAGGTCGCGGTGGCCGACGCCATCGTGCCGGATGCGGTGGTGACGCCTTCGCGTGACGGCGGCTGGGCGATTGAACTCAATCCGGCGGCCATGCCGAGGCTCATCGTCAACAATGAATATTATGCGGAAGTCAATGCTTCCGTGAAGGCTGAGGAAAAGACGTTTCTGGCCGATTGCATGCAGACGGCAAGCTGGCTGGTGCGCAGCCTCGATCAGCGCGCGCGAACCATATTGAAGGTGACGCAGGAAATTGTGCGCCAGCAGGACGGGTTTCTGCGCCACGGCGTGACCCATCTCAAGCCCTTGAACCTGCGCATGGTCGCCGATGCGGTGGGTATGCATGAATCCACCATCAGCCGCGTGACCGCCAACAAGTTCATGGAAACGCCGCGCGGCGTGTTCGAATTGCGCTATTTCTTCACGGCTTCCATCGCCTCTTCGGAGGGCGGTGACGCCCATTCTTCTGAAAGCGTGCGGCATCGTATTCGCCAGATGATCGACGCCGAAAAGCCCGATGATGTGCTGTCTGACGATGCAATTGTTGATGCCTTGAAGAAGGACGGTGTGGATATTGCGCGCAGAACGGTCGCAAAATATCGGGAATCGATGAATATTGCTTCATCGGTTCAGCGCAGGCGTGAAAAGAAAGCCAAGCTTTCTGTTTCTTAGAACGCATCCCGGAACGCGAAGCAGTTTTCGGAAAAGATGTGTGTCAAAACAACTGTTTAAACCACCGGTTCCCCGGTGGCCTGGAATAGACGATTGTACCTCCAGAGCGTTTTCGACCAGTTCAAGCCCCAGGAGAATGCTCTGAAATTTTGAACTTGAAGCACCGCACGATCAGAAAAAATCGATGATGATCGTGAGAACCGGCAGCGTTTCGAGTTGGCCTACTGGTAGGAGGACCAATTGACAAGCGCCATTTCAATCAATAGAAGCCCCGCTCGCGCTGCGACGCTGGCCCGAAAATGCCGGAATTCTTCGGTTTTGCGGGCTTATGCGTATGTGGCACGAAATATGCATCGGCTTTTTCTGAAAGAGAATGCGGATGTCCGATTGCTTAAAGGAAAGGCAGTTTAGCAGAAAGGGCAACGATCACGCGTTTGGGGCGTTGCATAAGACAAGGGATGTTCGGGGTGCCGTTTGACCGGTTTTAAACCGGAAAAGCGTGGATTTCGAAGGTGTTTCAAGGCTCTGACCGGCGATCCGGATCAAGGCTGAAAAACCCGTAGGATGAAAGCCATCTTTGATGACGGTTCGCTTTGCGCTTCGCTTGCCTTGTGATTAGACTAAGCCCTGTGGTGTAACGCAAATGAGGTGTGCCAATGACTCTGCGTGTATCTGGAAAGCATATGGACGTCGGTGAAGCTTTCACAACCCGGATCGTGGATCGGGTGAATGAAACGGTCGGCAAATATTTCGATCATGGCTTTTCCGGGCAGGTAACGGTCACGAAGTCCGGTTCACGATTCAGTGCGGATTGTACATTGCACCTCGACAGTGGTGCGACGCTACAAAGCACTGGCGATGCGCAGGATCCGCAGCTGGCTTTTGATGCGGCAGCGGACAAGATCGAAACCCGCCTTAGGCGCTACAAGCGCCGTCTGAAGTCGCGTACGGCTACCCAGCCAAATGCGATCTATGACGACGTGGCATATCGTGTTATGGCACCGCTGCCGGAGGAAGAGGAGGAGCTTCCGGCCGATTATGCGCCAACCATTGTGGCGGAAACGTCCGTCGCCCTGCGCACCATGTCGGTGGCTTCGGCGGTGGTCGAGCTTGATCTGATTGAAAATCCCGTTCTGGTTTTCCGGAACGCGGGCAATGATGAAGTAAACATCGTCTATCGTCGAGCGGACGGCAATATCGGCTGGGTTGACCCATCGACGGTTACCCGCCAGGCCGCGCCTCGCGTCTGACGGCAAACCCGAAGCGCACGTTACGCGTTATCGCCAGTGAAGGGCGAGCCCATTTATGGGTGGTTGCGTGCGCTTCCCAAAACCGGGCCGCAAACGGTCTGATTGAAGAAGGAACGGAGAGAATGGATCTTAGTGATCTGATTCAGCCGGGGGCGATTATCCCCGCGCTGAAAGCCAGCTCCAAAAAGCAGCTTTTGCAGATTTTGTCTGAAAAGGCTGCGGAACTGACCGGTCTCCCTGAGCGTGAAGTTTTCGAAACAATTCTCCAGCGTGAACGCCTCGGTTCAACCGGGGTGGGCAGCGGTGTGGCCATTCCACACGGCAAGCTGGCGAATATCGGCAAGATTGCCGGCATCTTCGCGCGCCTTGAAACGCCGGTTGATTTCGAGGCGCTGGACGATCAGCCTGTCGATCTCGTTTTCCTGCTGTTGGCTCCGGAAAATGCCGGGGCCGATCATCTGAAAGCCTTGTCGCGCATTGCGCGTATGCTCCGCGACCCGGATATGGTCGCCAAGCTGCGAGGCACCCATGATGCACAGGCGCTCTATTCATTTTTGACAGCCCAGCCGGCGTCCAACGCCGCCTGAGCCACTAAGCATAATCCGACCCGCATGAGATGACGGTCGGATTATGCTCCTAATAAGAGATTTTAGAGCGCCGGTCCGATGCAATCGGATTAAACGGCGCTCCACTATGCCGGATTTGTTTGTACCCGCGCTTTGAGAGTTGTTTTAAAAAAGCCGCCGCTCGGTCAGAGCGGTGGCCTTTCTGTTTCTGGCGGGGCAAAAAATACGTTTCAGTATTGATTGCTATGATGATCGCTTTGGGTGTCGTCTCCGCTGGAGAAACGGAAACACCTGTCTGGATCGCGTTTGCTGAATCCAAAGCCGTGCATGGCGCGGATTCCGGAATTTGGAGAGTAAAGCAACGTATAATGTTAGTTGTGCAATTGTTATTTTCGTTTATCTTCTTCAAGAAAGAGAACTAACAAAATATAGTATTTTCGAATCGGCGTATTTTTATATAGAATCAATCTCGTCAGAATATAAATTAGGAAGAATAAATTGAAGAAAGTCATTCTTGCATGGATTTCTTTGGCGTCTTTCACCAATGTTGCGCCGGCCGTCGACAATGAATTTTGTAAAGAACGGGCAAGAAGTGATTGTACAAATAAGCCAGAGCTCGTAAAAACTACTTTTGATGCGTGTTTTCAAAATAAATATAAGTGGTGCATGGCAGAAAAATTTCAGCCAGGCCATGTAAAGTAAATAAGAGTGCGGTGGTGGAGGATTTTGTCGCGACGATCTTCTATCGCTTACATCGAGAATTGAAGCATAATCCGACCGGAGTGAAACGAGGATCGATAAGATTAGAGCCTGAATCAAAAAGCGGCATGTCTGTGCGAAAATGGTGATTTTCGAGTACCGGAGCGGAGCGTACTATTGGTACGAGAGCACCGGAATGGAGAAAACTGCCATTTGCAGCCACACAGGGCGACTTTTGGAACAGGCTCTTATGTTTGAAATATAAAAGCTTAGAGCGCCGACCTGATTCATTCAGATCGAAACGCGCCCTAGCATTACAGTTGCGTTTTTGATTTTAGATGAGCCCGTCTTGTTATGGCTTGGTGGCCCCTGCGCCAGCAAGACCATGCGATGACGTATGCCGGGTTTATACGTCGTTGGGCAAGTTTGTTTGCGATGCGTCGAATTTCTTGAACAGACCACCAGATCAAATCGTGATAGTCGGCATCCGCCGTCTTTTTGGGGTGTCGCGTCATTGGCCCGGTATCGGATCACCGCCATCATGGCGAAGGCGAGCATGACCAGGGAGACGTGGCGATGCCAGCCATGCCATGACCGGGTTTCGTTGTGATCAAGGCCAAGCTGGTTCTTGGTAAGCGCGATTTTCGATGCGCCTGGACGGCCTCTTCAGGCGTAATCGCGCACGGGTTCTAGCGGTACGCAGCTTTATTGGGCATTTGCCTTGGAGAAGTTGAACGGCAGCAGGTCGCCAATGTCGGCCGTTTCTTCGCGCTGAGGTAGCTCAGTAAGCACGTGGCGTAGCCAGGTGAGCGGGTCGACACCACAGGCGCGGCAAGTCAGCATCAGACTGTAGATCACAGCACTGGCCTTGGCCCCGTCAGCGGTATCGCTGAACAGCCACGATTTTCTTCCAGTGGCAAAAACTCTGATCTCGCGTTCCAGAATGTTGTTATCGATCGGCATCCTGCCGTCGCTGGTGTAACGCGTCAGGTAACTTCATTGGTTCAGGGTGTAGGACACCGCATCGCCGAGCTTGGTATCCGGCACGATCTTTGGCGCGATATTGTCGAGCCACGCCTTTAGGGCGTTCAGGATAGGCAGACTGTGCTGCTGGGGGAAACGGCGAATGCAATCGGCGTTTGTCTCCCTCGGATCTGGGGTCTTGTCTCTCGCCTGCCTTTCGATCCGGTAGAGCTGTTCGAAGAACCGGAGAGCTTGCTCCGGCGGGCCGCCACCATTCTTTCTCGCCTTGAGAGCATCAACGAAGCGCCGCCTGGAGTGAGCCATGCATCCGACATGGGTTGCGCCATTCAATGTGCGCCAGGCGGTGTAGCCATCAGTGACGAGTATCCCACGGTAGTCACCAAGGAAGGTCTGCGGGTAAATCTGACCGCGGCCGGGCTGGTAGTCGAGAAGCACGATCGGCTCGTCACTGTTCTCGCTGCTGCGGTACGCCCATATGTACGACGTGCTGGTGGCTTCCTTGTCCTTTTCCTTCAGCACCTGAACCGTCGTCTCATCGCCATGGATGAGAGACTGCGATTGCAGCCGCAGCTTCAAAGCATCGTAGATGCGATGTAAATGCTTCTCGCTCGAGCCGATGACCCAATGCGCAAGAGCGCCACGGCTAATCGGAACGCCGGCACGCTCGAATGTCTGAGCCACGCGGTAGAGCGGCGTGCCATCTACGTATTTGTGGACGAGAGCAAAGGCGAGCGTCGACGCGGTGGCGATGCTGCCCGGCAGGGGTTGCGTGGGCATGGGCGCGATTACGACGGGCGTGTTTATCCCCTTTTGGTCACAGTGCCGGCAGGCGTATTTGAACCGTACGTTCTGCAGGACCTTTGCCTTGATCTCGATATGGAGCTGCTCGCTAACGGCTTCTCCCATGCGATGCATTTGGCTTTTGCAGCACGGGCAAGCCTTCTGATCGTCAGCAAGGTCGTATTCGACACGCTCGCGCGGCAGGTCTGCTGGTAGGGGCCTGCGCCCCCGTTTTTGCCCGTAGCGCCCCCGGCCGCAGGCAAGCCAGTATCCGGAAGCTCGACGTCATCGTCTTCCTCGCTACCACCTTCGACCGCAGCCTCTTCGGCCTCGTTGAAGAGACGATCAATGTGCTTTTCACTGCGGGGGGCAAAGCGGTGCAGCTTTGCCAGTGCCAGTTCTTCTTCAAGCTTGATGACCCGCTGCGAGAGCGCTTCCTTCTCGGCTTTGAGTGCGGCGATTTCGGCAGCATTGGCTGCCAATTGCGCCATCAGTTCTGCAATGCTCGGTTCGCCGGTGCGCGTCATCAGATTCTTGAATCTGAACCGCCCCTGCGCGTCAATCGCAATTTGTCATCCTCAGCCAGCAATCTGATACTGCCGCACGGGATGGCGGACCATCGCATCTATATCGATGCCATCGAGGATCCAGTGGAGTTGCTCTGTCGTCAGCGTCACCACCGCAGTTTCCCGGCGGGGCCACCTGAACCGATCTTCTGGTAGCTTCTTCAGGACCATAACAAACCCGGACCGATCAAAGAACAAGAGCTTCACCCGGTCACGCCTGCGATTGCAGAAGGCAAACACCGATGGAGCAAACGGGTCCAGCTCCATCACCTCTTGCACAAGGACCGCGAGGCTGTTGATGCCCGCGCGGAAGTCGATGGTTCCCGATGGAGGTAGACCTTCAGATCAGCGCCCAGTCTGAACATGGCTCAACGCTCCTATGATTGCCGCCAGACCATCGACATCGCTGCATTCCAGCGTCAGGCTGATACCGTTCGGCAGCACCACGCTCAGCTTGGATGCATGACATCGCTTGCCGACCGGCTCCACATTCGTCGGTGGACCGCTGGCAGATGACGACTGCATATCCGTAGCTATCTGAACCGGCACGAACGTAGATACCGCAGGTAAAGCACTATCTTCTTTGGCTCTCTTTACCCACTTGCGAACGAGATTGGCGTTGACGCCGTGCTCCAGAGTTAGACGCGAAACCGAAACGCCGGGCTCTAAACACGCTGCGACAAGCCGATCTCGGGAGGCAGGGTCATATCGACGGCGGCCGTCGCGGCCAACAAGCCGCACCTGCAGTTTAGGAGTATCGTCCATGATTTGGTGTCCACCTGTTTTGGTGGACACTTCATGCATCAGAGCACTGTGCTTCAGAAGGTGCACAGAAATTCGCGCTTACGGTTCTTGGCGGTCTCGAAGCTGTCTTCGATTGCCCAGCGATGGCCTTCAACGGAAACGAGCGTCTGGATGTCCGTCCCGGCCGGACAGCATGTGGTGAAGAAGGCAAGCTCACCGTCGCTGATATTGCGCCGGATCAGCAGGCCACGGGTCCAAAGCCCGGAAGCTGTCTCATTATATTCGTCAGCATCAAGATCGGCGAGTTCACAATAGGCCCAGTCATGAAGTCGTGGGCCTTTCGTGCCTTCGCCAGCGGACAGACGCTGCCATGCATCTGAAGCCAAATCACAAGCGATCTTCTGCGCGGTGCCAGCAACCTGAGGCTTGCCAGCCCAGGATCCGAAGTGATGATCGGATTTTACACCAAGAACATAGCCTTTACAGGCACGGCGCAGACAACCTTCAATTTCCCCGACGCCATACACCGCATCGCCAGCCACCCATGAAAATGGCACATCCGCTGCCAGTGCACGCTGTATCATATCGATAGCCAGCCCTGGTTTGGTAGTGAAGGCTACATTCTCAGGAACATGGGTTGCTGCAAGCCTTGACGGATCGCCGGTCCAGCTCTTCGGCAAGTACAGGGCCCGATCGATAAAGGCATGACCGCGAACGGACACATAGGCGGCGAATACACCGATCTGGCAGTTCGTTATCTTGCCAGCCGAACCTGTATACTGACGGGCAACACCACATGATGTCTTGCCCTGCTTGAGGAAGCCTGTTTCGTCGATGACCAGGACCGCATCATCCGTGGCGAGGTTTTCTACGACATACTCTCGTACGATGTTGCGCAGCTCATCTGCATCCCAGCGCCCGCGTCCCAGAATGGCTTGTGCCGCCACGGACCGGGATCACCGGCCGCCTTAGCACGCATCCAACCAGTCTTCCGCCGCTCGTCACCCAGCAAACCGTCCAGGAAAAGGTTCGCAGAGGCTGCAACGCGCTCCTGCGTAAACAGTCCGCGCATACGAGCCTTCACGTCGCGCAACGATGATGCCCAAAGCTCAAGCGTCGTCTCGATTGATGCACCTGACATCCATGACCTCCGATTCATGGAGACCCATAGATTCAGACATTGAATAAAATAGGCAACTGTAATGCTAATGCATTTTGCGTGTAGATGACCATAAAAATAAGAGCCTGTTCCAAAAGTCGTCCTGTGTGGCTGCAAAGGGCAATTTTCTGCGTTCCGGTGCTCACGTACTTTGAGTACGCTCCGCTCCGGTCCTCGAAAATCACCATTTTCGCACAGACATGCCGCTTTTTGATTCAGGCTCTAAGAAAAGTATTTTTACGCTGATTGTTCTTATTGCTGCTTCCGGTTCTGCTTTAGCGGATATCAAGGCCTATGAAGAATGTGTCAGGAATGAGCAGGCGGCGGCTACCGAGGCTTATCAGCAAGAAGTTCAGAATGGGCATGGCTCTTGGGTTTACACGACATATGTAAAGCGCTTTAAAAACGCTCCGTTGTTTTGCTCAAAGCAATAAATATTAGCGGGCAGATTCTCTGCAATAACCGCACAATAATGACGATAGCGACTCTGCATGGGGGAGCCGCTCAAAACATGCTTTAAAAAAGGCTCGCTCATTATTAGGCTTTCATAATCTAAATATTTATATAGAGATATTTATGTGACTGAAATATGAAAGGAAAAATATAAATGAATAAGTATGCCTATGTATTGGTTTCTTTGATTGCTTCTTTTGGTGCTATAGTTTCGCCTGCTTCTGCGGCGGACAATCGGTTGATGTGCTGGAATAAGGCTAAGGAAACTTGTAAGAACCATCCGGAAGGTTCTGGTGCTTATAGGATATGTTTCAATCGGGAATACAATAACTGCTTGAAAAATAACCAAGATTAATTCCATTGTTATGACATGATCTATAATAATATAGGTATTGTATCAAAATGCGAACGGTTTTATATCAAATTACACTCAGCGTAAAATTTATTTTTATTTGAATTGTGCGTCATTCAGTGTAAATATTGTGATTTATAAAAATAAATCACTTATTTTTATGTAGAATCCGTTTCTGATATAGTTGCACTATTAATCTTGAGATCAATATTTCGTATCTGTTTGGAGTGATGATTTTTAGGGAAATATAGGTGAATATATGAAGAAATATGCTTTATTACGAGTGCCTCTTTTTGCTGCTTCCGGTTCTGCTTTCGTGGATACCAAGTCCTTTTAAGGATGTGTCAGGAATGAGCATGCGGCGGCCACCGAGGCTTATCAGCGAGAAGTTCAAAACGGGCATGGATCTTGGGTTTACACGGCACATGTAACGCGTTTTTAAAACGCTCCGGCGTTTTGCTCAAAGCAGTGAAGATTAGCGGGTAGCCTCTCGCTCTAACCGCGCAATGAGGACGATAGCGGCTTCCTTACAAGGCGGGCCGCTATCGCTACATATTCGACAGGGCTGCCATTTTAGTTGAGCAGCACCGTGCGTAATTCGTGTTCATGGGCGCCTTGCAGCGCGGTGGCGCGGACATCGGAGAGCACGATAGGCTCGCCGCTTGCGCCAAAGAGGGCCCAGAGCTCAAGGCCCGGCTCGATTGGTGGGAGGGCAGGGAAGCTGCGAGCAAGGTCGTCGGAGCGAATCTTGCGCACGTAGGCAATTTCACCTTCGCCCAGATGAGCGAATTCATTTTCGGTGAGAACCTGTTGTCTGTTCATGGTCTTAGCCTCCATTTGAGCGGCACACCATTCACGGCTATGCCGCACCAGAGCTTCACGATAGTTATCATAGCCTTAATGACTGAACGAAACCTGAACGTTTTTCAGTCTTTCACAGCTATGTTGATTTTCTTGATCAGCCGTTCCGGTTCCGGTCGGTCGAGATCGACAGCGAGAAGACCGTTTTTCAACTCGCAACCCAGCACCCGCATACCATCGGCCAGCACGAACACACGCTGAAACTGACGCGCCGCGATGCCGCGGTGCAGATATTCGCGTTCGGTGTCGTCGGTCTGTCGACCGCGGATGACAAGCTGGTTGTCTTCCGTCATGACGTCGAGATCGTCGCTGGCAAAACCTGCCACGGCAAGCGTGATGCGCAAGCGCTCAGAGCCTGTTTCGCCGCGCAGGCGTTCGATATTATAGGGTGGGTAGCCATCGCCGGATTTTGCAATCCGTTCGAGTGTCTTTTCCATCGTGTCGAATCCGAGCAAGAGAGGGCTCGAAAACGGAGTCATTCTTGTCATTGCATCAGTCCTTGATGAGAAGCGACCGTTATGAAGAGAACCCGTTCGGCGTATCTCTTCGCTAACTGATATGGCTTGTGAAAAGCCCGACTTCAAGGGCCAATGCCGGAATCCCCCTTCGTTCTATCGTAAAACGACGATGGGGAGGGCGATACCCGCCACTGTTGCGGGGCGGGCAGTGTCAAACTTAGCATATCGAGAAATGTGTTCTACCGTCTTGCTTCGGCAAGCGCTGCGCGAAAAGCGGTGGCGAAATCCTCACGGTCGTCGGGGTTCAGAAAGCTGCCGATGGCGACATGCTTGTCGCGGCTTTCAACGCTCATATCCGTGATGCCGATGTCCGGCTTTCGCGCCACGCGAAAGCGTGTCCAGAACGGATTGAACTGATGTGCGGTCAGTTTGCCGGATGGTGCGTATTGGCGGATGTGCAGGGCTGCACGCGAAACGGAAATCTCTTCGCGGGCCTGCGCCGCGCGATAATTCCAGCGAAATGCCAGATAGATCAACAGCACGTCGAGGCCGAAAAAGCCGAAGATCGGCCAAGCGCCGATGGACCAAAACAGAATGCCGACAGAAATCCAGCAGGCGATGAGGGCTGCCATCAGAACGGTAAAGCCCGTGCGCCCCAGCGAGCGATAGGGTCTCAGCAAGGCTTCAAAAATAGGGGTCTCGAACCTGTCCGGTTCCGCGCCATCTGGATGGTGCATGGGTGTCTGAGCCTTTGAACGCCGCCTGCGTCAAGCTGCGGGTTGTCTTCCAGGAACAGACCTCAGTATAGAGACAGAATGCAAAAGGCCAAAATCAAATCGCCCGTGACTGTTTCCGCCGCCCCGCCAGCACGGCGTCCGCGCCGCGTGGCTGGTACGCTCTATACGGCTGATGAGATTCACGAAATCTTTCGCCGCTTCTCCGTGCAGCGCCCGGAACCGAAGGGCGAACTGGAGCATGTGAACGCCTTCACCCTGCTGGTCGCGGTGGTGCTGTCGGCGCAGGCGACGGATGCGGGCGTCAACAAGGCCACGCGCGGCCTGTTTGCGGTTGCCGATACGCCGCAGAAAATGCTGGCGCTGGGCGAGGAAAAGGTCGGCAGTCACATTCGCACCATCGGCCTTTGGCGCAACAAGGCGAAGAATGTCATCCTGCTTTCGGAAGCACTGATCCGCGACTATGGCGGCGAGGTGCCAGGCGACCGTGACGAGCTGGTCAAACTGCCGGGCGTCGGGCGCAAGACCGCCAATGTTGTGCTCAACATGTCGTTCGGCCAGCCGACCATGGCGGTGGACACGCATATATTGCGTATCGGCAACCGGATCGGTCTGGCGCCCGGCAAGACGCCGGAAGCGGTCGAGGCGATATTGGTGCGGGTGATACCGGCGGAATATATGTTGCACGCCCATCACTGGCTGATCTTGCACGGGCGCTATACCTGCAAGGCGCGCAGGCCCGAATGCGAACACTGCGTCATCGCCGATATCTGCAAGTCGCCGGAAAAGACCTGCGACGTGCCCGCCGCACTGGTTCCGCTTCCGCCTCAGGCTTAAGTTCTGACAGGCTTTGCGGCCTCGCGCTGCGATATGGCCTTGTGCAGATGCACCATCATGGTTGCCGCAAAAAGCGGGGTCAGAAGATTGACCAGCGGAATGGCCATGAAACCGGCGATCAGCAAGCCTGCCAGAAAGACCGTCACGCCATAATGCGAGCGTAGCGCCCTGGCTTCCGCTTCGGTGCGATGGCGCATGGCGGCGAATTCGAAAAATTCGCGTCCGAGCAGATAGGCGTTGATGACGAAAAAGGCGATCAGGTTGATCCCCGGTACGAAAAGCAGAGCTAGCGCCAGCAGGTTGCCAAGGATCACCACGCCGAGGAATTTCAGCGACGTCACAATTGAACGTCCAAGCGGCAGGGCATTGCCCGCAGGATCGTTCGGATAATCCGTGCGCTCGACCACTTCCGCCACATCGTCGAGGAACAGACCGGCCACAAGAGCGGTCACCGGCGCGATCATCAGCGCCAGCACAAGCGCAAGCCCCAGTCCCGCCGCGACAGCGGCGACGATTCCGAGCCAGCCTGCCCATGCGGGCATGCCCGGCAGCAATTGCTCCATCCACGGCCAGGCATAGGTAAAAAAGATTTGACGAATGCTGACCCAGAGACCGGCCAGCAGCAAAAGCGTCAGACCCAGCGTTTTCCAGAAAACCGAGCGAAACTCCGGCGTCAGCAGGCGGGAGAGGGCTTTCAAGGCAGCGTCTATGATCATTCTTTTTCCGTTTTGCGCCTGTTTTGGCTGTGGACGAACTGAAAATAGGAACGAGCCGTGGGCTGTGCAAGCCGGACTACCCACATCCCGGGATTGGCGCGGGGTAGCCAAAAGGGCGGCAAAAGGCTAAACCCGCACGCGCATATTTGCATAAGCGTATCAATTCCACGATACGCAGCTGGCGCCAAAGCCTCCTCCTGCCATATCGAGGGCGGGCTGGAGAACTGAAAAAAGGGGAGCTTCTCGCGCTCATGGCCACATTCGACGTTCTTTGCATCGGCAATGCCATTGTCGATATTCTGTCGCGTACGGACGACTCATTTCTCGAAACCAACGGTATCGTCAAAGGCGCAATGAACCTGATCGATGCCGATCGTGCAGAATTGCTCTATAGCCGCATTGCAGGTCCGGCGACTGAAATGTCGGGCGGCAGCGCGGGCAACACGGCGGCAGGCGTCGCCAGCCTGGGCGGACGCTCCGCCTATTTCGGCAAGGTAGCGACTGACCATCTCGGACGTGTCTTCGCGCATGATATCCGCGCGCAGGGCGTGGCCTTCGATACGCGTCCGCTGGAAAAGGGGTCGCCGACCGCCCGCTCGATGATTTTCGTGACGCCGGATGGCGAACGCTCGATGAACACGTTTCTCGGCGCTTGCGTCGAGCTTGGACCGGAAGACGTCGAGACCTCCAAGGTCGCCGATGCCAAAGTCACCTATTTTGAAGGCTATTTGTGGGACCCGCCGCGCGCCAAGGAAGCCATCGTGATGGCGTCAAAGATCGCGCATGAGGCGGGCCATGAAATGGCCATGACGCTCTCCGATCCGTTCTGCGTGGACCGCTATCGCGAAGAGTTTCTCGACCTGATGCGCCAGCGCACGGTCGATATCGTCTTCGCCAATGAAGACGAAGCCAAATCGCTCTATCAGACCAAGTCGCTCGAAACGGCGATTGCCTCAATGCGGATGGATTGCAAGCTGTCGATCATCACGCGCTCGGAAAAGGGCGCTGTCATTGTGACGCCTGATCAGACGCTCGAAGTTCCAGCCATCGAGATCGACGAACTGGTCGATACGACCGGTGCGGGCGATCTTTATGCGGCGGGTTTCCTCTATGGCTATACCAAGGACCGCTCGCTGGAAGATTGCGCACGGCTTGGCTCGCTTGCCGCCGGTCTCATCATCCAGCAGATGGGCCCGCGTCCGCTGCTCAGCCTTGAGGCTGCTGCAAGTCAGGCTGGCCTGATTTGATCTGATCCGGTTATTCGGACCGAATGATCCGGTCGCGCTGGAGTTCTTCTTCGGTGCGACCGGGACGGCTTTTATATACCGGCAGGTTCCAGCCGAAATAAAGCGCCCCGCCGCGCACGGTAAAACTGGTCAGCGCCGCGACCACTGCCGAGAAGAACGGATCGACACCAAGGCGCGCCAGCCCGACATAGAGGCAGGCTCCCGCCAGTGCCGCCGTGATATAGATTTCCCGCCGCATGATCACCGATGGCTCTCCGGCCACCATATCGCGCAGGATACCGCCCAGCGTGGCGGTGAAAATGCCCGTGACGATGGCAACCGGCGCGCTGACGTCAAGCGCAAGCCCCTTGGCGGCACCCATCACCGTGTAGGCCGACATGCCGATGGCATCGAGCCAGAGCAGCACGCGATAGCGTGATTCCACCCTATGGGCGGTGAAATAGACCGCGAAGGCGGCCAGTGTGCCCGCCAGCAGATAGATCGGTTCCTGAACCCAGAAAACCGGCGTGCTCAGCATCAGATCGCGCAGCGTTCCGCCGCCGATGCCGGTGATATTGGCAAGAAAGATAAAGCCCACAATATCGAGCTGCCGCCGCGAGGCGGCAAGCGCGCCTGTTGCCGCGAAGACGAAGACACCCGCAAAGTTCAGAAACTGCACGACGGTCACGCGGGCTCCCCCCAGCAAGATACATGAAGCGATTTTCTATTGCTCTGCGCGCCTTGGCAATATGTGTGTATGAGCGCAGGTCAGCAGATACAAAAAAGCGGCGGATAAACCGCCGCTCTGATCGTCTATCTCAGTAGATAGGCTTTATCAGCTGTTGGCTTCCGCGCCGCCATTTTCGGCAGCAGCCTTGGGGCCACCCTTGGATACGCCGACCATGGCCGGGCGCAGCACGCGGTCGCCAATGGCGTAACCAGCCTGCACAACCTGCACGACGGTATTGTTCGGCAGATCCGGGTTCGGTACCTCGAACATGGCCTGGTGGAAATTCGGGTCGAATTTCTGGCCTTCCGGCTCAAGCTTGGTGACGCCGTGGCGTTCCAGCGCCTGCAGCATGGCGCGTTCGGTCATTTCCACGCCTTCGGCCAGCGACTTCAGGCTGGCATCGGCTTCCAGCATTTCGGCTGGAATGGTGTCGATGGCGCGGCGCAGATTGTCGGAAACCGACAGCATGTCGCGGGCGAAATTGGTCACCGCATAGGTGCGGGCATCCTGCACGTCGCGCTGGGTGCGCTTGCGCAGATTTTCCATTTCGGCAGCAACGCGCAGAACCTGGTCCTTGAGTTCCTTGTTATCGGCTTCGAGCGCGAGAATACGGTTTGCGGTTTCATCGACCGCATTGTCCGCTTCGTCTTCCGCAACTTCGGCGCTGGCTTCCGCCTTGCGCGCTTTCAGGAAATCGGCGGCAGCCCGGTTCAGCGCCTCACGATCCCGTGGATTGTTGATGTCGCGCTGCTCAAGATCGGGGTTCTCGGTTTTGTTCTTTTCGTCAGACATAATGCTTCTTCCGTCTTGAATATCTTCTGGTGCGGATATCGAGTTTCAGGCCATTAAAATCAAGGCTTAATTTCTGCTGACCCGGTAAGATTGACACCTCACCGCAACAGCCGCGACACGATCTGTGCCGTATAGTCCACCATCGGCACGATACGCGCATAATTGAGGCGGGTCGGGCCGATGACGCCAAGAGCCCCGACCACGCGCTGTTCGCTGTCGCGATAGGGCGCAACCACCAGCGACGAGCCGGACAGTGAAAACAGCTTGTTTTCCGAGCCGATGAAAATGCGCACGCCCGAACCGGTTTCGGCCAGATCGAGAAGCTGGACCATGCCGTCCTTGGTTTCCAGATCGTCGAAGAGATGGCGCAGGCGCTCGATATCTTCCTGCGCGTGAATATTTTCGAGAAGATTGGCGCGCCCCCGCACGATCAGCCGTGACGGCTGGTCGGAACCGGTGCCGCCCCAGACGGCGAGGCCCTGTTCGACAAGTTCCTGCGAAAGCTGGTCGAGTTCCTGACGGGTTTCCTCCATCAGCACTTTCAACTCGGCCTTGGCTTCGGAAAGCGTATGGCCGTGAATATGCGCGTTGAGGAAATTGGACGCTTCGACCAGCTGCGAAGCGCTGATGCCGACCGGCAGATTGATGACGCGGTTTTCCACATCGCCATTCTGCATCACCAGCACGGCCAGCGCGCGGGTCGGCTCAAGCCGCACAAACTCGATATGTTTCAGCGCGCCTTCGGTCTTGGTGGCGAGCACGAGACCAGCCCCCCGCGACAGGCCCGACAGGACCTGACTTGCCTCGGTCAGCACGTTTTCAACCGAATTGCTGTTTCCGGCGGCGCGCACCTGCGCCTCGATGGACGAGCGCTCGCCGGGCGCCAGATCGCCGACTTCCATAAAGGCATCGACGAAAAAGCGCAGGCCGATCTGCGTCGGCAGACGGCCCGCCGACACATGCGGCGCATAGATCAGGCCCAGATGCTCCAGATCGCTCATCACATTGCGAATGGTGGCGGGCGAGAGCGAATGTGGCAGAAGACGGGACAGATTGCGCGAACCAACCGGGTCGCCGTCGTTGAGATAGCTCTCGACGACCAGCCGGAAAATTTCGCGCGACCGCTGGTCGAGCGAATTCAAAAGCTGATGTTCAGGCGATTTCATCATGATAGAGCGGCGAACCTGTTGATTGCTTGCCTTGAATATAAGGTTGCTGCGCCAAGCGTCAAAGGCTTTAGCCTCACACTGGCAATCCTCTCAACATATCTTTGGCCCCGGAACGATGTGAAATGCCTTTCTATTTGTGCCCGGGGGGCCTAAAAAGCCGCACGGAAAACTTTGAATCCCAAAAAACTCGATCAAGGAATTTACTATATGCGTCCATCCAAGCGTGCTGCCGACGAAATGCGCGCCGTCTCTTTCGAGCGCGGCATCTCCAAACATGCGGAAGGCTCCTGCCTGGTCAAATTCGGCGACACCCATGTTCTGTGCACGGCAAGCCTTGAGGAAAAGGTGCCGGGCTGGATGCGCAATACCGGCAAGGGCTGGGTTACGGCGGAATACGGCATGCTGCCGCGTTCGACCGGCGACCGCATGCGCCGTGAAGCAGCCACCGGTAAGCAGGGCGGACGTACGCAGGAAATCCAGCGTCTGATCGGACGCTCCTTGCGCGCTGTTGTCGATATGCAAGCGCTGGGCGAAGTGCAGATCACGGTGGACTGCGATGTCATTCAGGCCGATGGCGGCACGCGCACGGCAGCCATTACCGGCGGCTGGGTGGCCCTGCATGAATGCCTGCGCTGGATGGAAGCGCGCCAGATGGTACGGGTCGAGAAGGTGCTGAAGGACCACGTTGCGGCTATTTCCTGCGGCATCTATGAAGGCGCTCCTGTTCTCGATCTCGATTATGCGGAAGATTCCGTCGCCCAGACCGACAGCAATTTCGTCATGACCGGCGCAGGCGGCATTGTTGAAATTCAGGGCACCGCCGAGGGTGCGCCTTTCTCGGAAGAAGAGTTCCTGAACCTGATGAAGCTGGCGCGCAGCGGTGTGGATCGTCTTGTGTCGTTGCAGAAAATGGCGGTCGCTTAAGAGCCTCACTCAAAAAAGCGTATTTGCAGCCGCACAAGACGACTTTTGGAACAGGCTCTGCTAGGACAGTGTCTGCTCCATCTGAATAAGGAGACCTGATCCATGCGCGCTGCACGTATTCTTGAAACGGCTCTCTATGTTCGCGACGTCGCCGAGGCGGTAGAATTCTATCGCGACACGATGGGGCTGGAGCCGGTGGGCCAGCTTAGCGAGCGCAACGCTTTCTTCCGCTGCGGCGAGGGCATTTTGCTGCTTTTCAAGGCGGAAGAAACCTTGAAGCCGCCTTTGCCCGGCCATCTGCCTGTGCCACCACATGGCACGACGGGGCCGGGTCATGTATGTTTTGCCGCAAGTCGTGCCGAGATCGACGACTGGCGGGAACATCTGCAACAACATGGCGTCGCCATTGAGGCCGGTTTCGATTGGCCCAATGGCGCACATTCGATTTACTTCCGCGATCCATCCGGCAATTCGCTGGAGATCGCCGAACCCAAACTATGGAACTGAAAATGAGAACGCTGGAAAAGGGCAAGCTGATTGTCGCCTCGCACAATGCGGGCAAGCTGAAGGAATTCGACGGGCTGATCGGCCCGTTCGGCTTCGATGTCAGCTCGGTCGCGGCACTTGGCCTGCCGGAGCCGGACGAGACCGGCACCACGTTTGAGGAAAACGCCTATATCAAGGCGCTTGCTGCGGCTGAAGCCACCGGCTTGCCCGCTCTTTCCGATGATTCCGGCCTGATGGTCGATGCGCTGGACGGCGAGCCGGGCGTCTATACCGCCAACTGGGCCGAGACCGAAGACGGCACGCGTGATTTCAACATGGCGATGCGCAAGGTCGAAGATCTGTTGCAGGAAAAGGGTGCGACGAGCCCGGACAAGCGCGGCGCACGTTTCGTCTCCGTCATCTGCCTTGCATGGCCGGATGGCGAAGCGGAATATTTCCGCGGCGAAGTGGAAGGGGTGCTGATCTGGCCGCCACGCGGCACGACCGGCTTCGGCTATGACCCGGTGTTCTTGCCGGATGGCCATGAGAAAACCTTTGGTGAAATGTCCGCCGACGAGAAGCACGGCTGGAAGCCCGGCGACGCCGAGGCCCTGTCGCACCGCGCCCGCGCCTTCAAGCTTTTTGCCGAAAAGGCGCTCAATGTGGAACAGGCTTCCGTGAAATGAACAGGCTCTTTCCCCCTTTGCAGGCGAAAAATGCTGCCAGCGCGATCCCCATCGCGCGTGCGAATGGGGAAACCGCGTTCGGCGTTTATGTGCACTGGCCGTTCTGTCTGGCCAAATGCCCGTATTGTGACTTCAACAGCCATGTCCGTCATAAGCCGGTGGATCAGGCGCGGTTTTCTGAAGCGTTTCGCCGCGAGATGGAAACGCTGCGCGAGCGCACCGGCCCACGCACGGTCACCAGCATTTTTCTGGGCGGCGGCACACCCTCGCTGATGCAGCCCGAAACAGTGGGTGCGCTTCTGGATAATATTGCGTCGCATTGGTCTGTCGTGCCCGACATCGAAGTGACGCTGGAGGCCAATCCGACCAGTGTGGAAGCCGACCGTTTTCGCGGCTATCGCGCCGCAGGCGTCAATCGCGTGTCGCTCGGCATTCAGGCGCTGAACGATGCCGATCTGCGCCGTCTGGGGCGTATGCATTCGGTCGATGAGGCAAAGGCGGCCATTCGCTTAGCGCGTGAGATTTTCCCGCGCCTGTCCTTCGATCTGATCTATGCGCGTCCGAACCAGAGCATCGAGGCATGGCGCGAAGAGCTGAAGGAGGCCATCGGACTGGCTGCCGATCACCTCTCGCTCTATCAGCTGACCATTGAGGAAGGCACGCAGTTCTATAATCTCTGGAAGGCTGGGAAGCTGACCACGCCGGAGCCGGACCACGCCGCAGCGCTCTATGAAGAAACGCAGCGGGTGACGGCAGAGCATGGTCTCCCGGCCTATGAAATTTCCAATCACGCAGTGCCGGGGCGCGAGTCGCAGCACAATCTGGTCTATTGGCGCTATGGGCAATATGTCGGCATCGGCCCCGGTGCACATGGGCGTTTCGTGGAAAACGACGTGCGCACGGTTACGATTACCGAAAAGCATCCGGAAACCTGGCTCGATCACGTTGAACGGCGCGGCCACGGTATTGTCGAGGAGGAATATCTCGATGGCGGGCAGGAGGGTGACGAGTTCCTGATGATGGGGCTTCGTTTGCGCGAAGGCATTGATCTGGATCGCTACAAGCGGCTGTCGGGCCAGAGCGTTGACCAGAAGCGTCTGGCGAAACTGATTGCCGAGGGCATGATCGAGCCGATGGGCAGTAGCATCATTCGCGCAACACCGGACGGTGCGCTGGTGCTGGATGCGCTGGTGGCCGATCTGGCCGCATGAGGGGTAAGCAATGACTGAGGATATGGGCGACGCACGGCGCGATTATGTGGTGGGTGGCACAGCCATGCGCGCCCGTCCGCTGGAACCCGCGCTTTATATCGTCTCGACGCCGATCGGCAATCTTGGCGATATGACGCTGCGCGGCATCGAAACGCTCGCCGCAGCCGATGTTTTGGCCTGCGAGGATACGCGTGTGACCCGTGTTCTCCTCGACCGCTACGGCATTTCCCGCCGCCCGATCAGCTATCACGAGCACAATGCCGCCGAAGCCGGAGAAAAGCTGATTGCCGCGCTGTCAGCGGGCAAAAGCGTTGCGCTGGTGTCGGATGCGGGCACGCCGCTCGTTTCCGATCCGGGCTTTCGTCTGGTCGGCGAAGCACGCGAGGCGGGTATTCGTGTCGTTCCCATTCCGGGTGCTTCCGCCGTTCTGGCCGCACTCGCCGCTTCGGGCCTGCCGACCGACGCCTTCATGTTCTGCGGCTTCCTGCCATCCAAGCATGGGCAAAAGCAGACGAAGCTGGAAAGCCTCAAGGGCATCGACGCAACGCTGGTCTTCTACGAATCGCCAAACCGGACAGCGGCGACGCTGGCCGAAATGGCCGAAGTGTTCGGGTCGGATCGTCTGGGCGCGCTCTGCCGCGAACTGACCAAGGCCTATGAAACCATTCGCACTGCTCCGTTGGGCGAACTGGCGAAGGAATTCGACGGTGAGGATCGCATTCGCGGCGAAGTGGTTCTGCTGGTCGGCCCGCCGACAGGCAACACAATTCCGCAAAGCAAGGAAGACATCGACAAGCTGCTTCTGTCGCTTGCCGCCGAACTGCCGCCATCCAAGGCTGCAGGCGAGGCGGCGCGCATGACAGGCGGGCAGAAATCGGTTCTCTATCAGCGTCTTATGCAACTGAAATCGGATCAGCGATGACAGACCTCCGCGAGAAAAAGCGCGTTGCTTTCTTTCGCGGACATAGCGCCGAACGCTTTGCGGCGATGGTGCTTCTTTTGAAAGGTTTTCGCATTGTCGCGCGGCGCTATCGGACACGGCTCGGCGAAATCGATCTGATCGCCCGGCGGGGCAATCTGGTGCTGATCGTCGAGGTCAAGGCGCGCAGCAGTCTCGAAGCAGCGCAATTGGCCGTCACGCCGCAGGCGATGCGCCGTATCGAAGCTGCAGCTGATCTCTGGCTGCAACGCCAGCCCGACCTTGACCGTCTGTCTCTTCGTTTCGACCTGATTGCCGTGCTGCCGCGCCGCTGGCCAAAACACGTTCCGGCCTTCTTCTCGAGTGGCGCTTATCGATAAGCCTATGTAAATCCTATAAAAATTGTGGGATATATTTCCGGCCTTACGGGAAATTAAAATCCCGCAAACGGCTGTTTTGAGAAAAAGTGATGCTCGCCATCATTTTCGCGCGCAAGCCCGTTTCTTATAAATCTCCCGCTCTCCATGGATAATGGCGCCAACTTTCACAAGACGCATTTCCGCACGCGAAAACGGTATCCGCGTTCGCTGGAAATGCTCTCAAGGATGGCATCGTGTCTCTACCGCAAAAGCGTTTACTGGCTGATTTTCCTGCCTTCTTCCGGGTGTCGGAAGAGGTGGTTGTCGTCGTTGGCGGCGGCGAGGAAGCTTTGAACAAGGCGCGCCTTGTGGCGCAGACATCCGCACGCCTTCGCATCGTTGCCGAGGAAACGGAACATCATCTGGCCGAGTTCATCGCAAGCCATGGTGTGGAGCATGTGGCGGCACCTTTTGCGCCGGAACATGTCGCGGGCGCAAAGCTTGTTTTCGTGGCGACTGGCGATGAAGCGCAGGATCGCGCCATTGCCGCTGTGGTCAAGGCCGAGAAGGTTCCGGTCAATGTCGTTGACCGTCCTGCCCTTTGCGATTTCCTGACGCCTGCCATCGTCAACCGCGCGCCGCTGACGATTGCCATCGGCTCGGAAGGAAGCGCTCCGGTTCTGGCGCAGATGGTTCGTGCACGTATCGATGCCGCCTTTTCGCCGCGCCTTGGCGAGCTTGCGCATTTCGCCGAAAGCTGGCGTCCGCTGGTCGAGCGCGCATTGCCCAAGGGGCTGGCGCGCCGCAGTTTCTGGCGCGGTTTCTTTTCGGGCCGTGTTGCCAGCGCCATTGAAAATGGCGACCGCGCGGAAGCTTATAAGGCTGCGAGCGACCTGATCGAGCAGCGCGACAATGCCGCCGGTTATGTCTGGCTGGTTGGTGCCGGACCGGGTGCTGAAGACCTGCTGACCTTGCGCGCCCACCGCGCTTTGATGGAAGCCGATGTCATTGTGCATGATGCGCTGGTGCCGGAAGGCGTGATTGCCATGGGCCGCCGCGATGCCGAACGCCTTGCCGTCGGCAAGCGCAAGGGCTGCCATTCCAAAAGCCAGGAAGAGATCAATCGCCTGTTGGTTTCGCTGGGGCGACAAGGCAAGCGCGTTGTGCGGCTGAAATCCGGCGATCCGCTGGTGTTCGGACGCGCAGGCGAGGAAATGGCGGCGCTGCGTGCCGCTGGTATCGGTTTCGAAATCGTGCCCGGTATCACCTCGGCCTTTGCCGCCGCTGCCGATATGGAATTGCCGCTGACGCTGCGCGGTGTCGCCTCGTCGCTGGTGTTCACCACTGGTCACGATATGACGGGCGATGTGCTGCCGGGCTGGGCCAAGCTTGCCGTCTCCGGCGCAACGATTGCCGTCTATATGGGCTCGACGGTCGCGGCATCGGTTGCCGCACGCCTGATTGGTGCGGGCCTGCATGAAGATACCGCCGTGGCGGTGGTGGAAAATGCGAGCCGGCAGGACAAGCGCCTGTTCCACGGCACGCTGAAGGATTTGCCGGATCTGGAAAGCCGCAAGGAGCTTTCCGGCCCGGTCATGGTGATCATTGGCGATGCGGTCGCCGGTGCCGCAATCGACAAAGCCGAAGCGCTGGCCCTCAAGCCGGTTTCCGTCGCAGCCTAAACCCGCAGGATGCGCGGTCAACAAAAGTTTGGAGTTTGGAAATGGTCGTAAAAGTTCTCACTGCAAACCGGCTGATCGACGGGCAGGCTGTGTGGCTCGGTGCCGACGGTTCGTGGCAGGAGACCATCGAAGGCGCGCTGGTTGCGCGCCACGCCGAAGCCGTGACGGCGCTGGAAGACGCGGGCAAGGTTGCAGCGAAAGCCAATCTGGTTGTCGATGTGAATGTGATCGATGTCGAGGAGCGCGAGGAGGGGCTTTACCCGATCCGCCTGCGCGAGCGCATCCGCCTTTCCGGCCCGACCATCGTAACCTTTGGTGATCTGCCCCTCGACAAGCCTGCTTTGAAGCGCGCCTCGTAATATCTGTTGACGCATTTCCGGACCCAAAACCGGTTCGCACTTTTGCTGGAAATGCTCTGATCTGGATTTAGACTATGTATCGTTATGATGAATTCGACCGCGATTTCGTTGCGGCCCGCGTTGCCCAGTTCAAGGATCAGGTCGAGCGCCGCCTGACCGGAGAGCTGACGGAAGAACAGTTCCGTCCGCTGCGCCTGATGAATGGCCTTTACCTGCAATTGCACGCCTATATGCTGCGCGTGGCCGTTCCCTATGGCACGCTGTCGAGCCGCCAGTTGCGAAAGCTCGGCCACATTGCGCGCGTCTATGATCGCGGCTTTGGCCATTTCACCACGCGCCAGAACATCCAGTATAACTGGCCTGCGCTGAAGGACGTGCCGCGCATTCTGGAAGAGCTGGCGGAAGTCGAGATGCACGCCATCCAGACCTCCGGCAATTGCATTCGCAACGTGACTGCCGATCACTTCGCAGGCGCTGCCGCCGACGAAGTGGCCGATCCGCGCCCCTTCGCCGAAATCCTGCGCCAATGGTCGTCGCTGCATCCGGAATTTTCCTATCTGCCGCGCAAGTTCAAGATCGCCATTGTCGGCTCGGACCATGACCGCGCCGCCATTCAGGTACATGACATCGGCTTGCAGCTGAAGAAGAACGAGGCGGGCGATCTGGGCCTTTCTGTCTATATCGGCGGCGGTCAGGGCCGCACGCCGATGGTGGCGAAGAAGATTCGTGACTTCCTGCCCATCGAGGACATGCTGACCTATGTGACGGCCATCGTGCGCGTCTATAATCTGCATGGCCGTCGCGACAACAAATATAAGGCGCGCATCAAGATCCTCGTCCATGAAACGGGCGTTGAAGAACTGACCCGCGAGATCGATGCTGAATGGGAAGAAATCCGCAATGGCGAGCTGAAGCTGCCGCAGCGCGATATCGACTCGATTGAAAGCTATTTCCGCATGCCGAAGTTGCCGCAACGGCCGGAAGGCTGGGAAGTGCTGGCTGTTACCCAGAAGGCCGATGCGGAATTTGCAAGCTGGGTGGCGCGCAATGTCACGCCGCACAAGAACCCGGATTATGCGGTCGTCACCATTTCGCTGAAGCCCATCGGCGGTATTCCCGGCGATGCGAGCGCCGAGCAGATGGAACTGGTGGCGGATATTGCCGAAACCTATTCGTTCGATGAAATCCGCGTCAGCCACGAGCAGAATCTGGTCCTGCCGCATGTGGCTAAGGCCGATCTTGCAGCCGTCTATGATCTGCTGCAATCGGATGGGCTGGTGACGCCGAATGCCGGTCTCATCACCGATATCATCGCCTGCCCCGGTCTCGACTATTGCGCCCTTGCCAATGCGCGCTCCATTCCGGTGGCGCAGCGCATTTCGGAGCGCTTCGGCGACCAGCAGCGTCAGCTCGAAATCGGCGATCTCAAGATCAAGATTTCCGGCTGCATCAATGCCTGCGGCCATCACCATGTCGGTCATATCGGCATTCTGGGCGTAGAGAAAAAGGGTGAGGAACTCTATCAGATCACGCTTGGCGGTTCGGCGGACGAGCATTCGACCATAGGAGAAATCACCGGTCGCGGCTTTTCGTCGGAAGAAGTGGTGGATGCCATCGAAACGGTGGTCGATACCTATCTCGCCTTGCGTGAAAGCCCGGAGGAAAACTTTCTGGCCGCCTATCGCCGCGTTGGCATGGAACCGTTCAAACGCGCGCTTTATGGAGAAATAAGCCGTGCAGCTTGATGCTGAAGAAAGTGCTGCCGCCGAAGCCCGCCTTCTGGAGGCAAGCCACGGCGCGTCTACCCCGCAGGAAGTGATCGCGCTCGTCACGCGCGAACTCTATGACGGGCAGATCGCGGTTGTGTCTTCCTTCGGGGCGGAATCGGCTGTGCTTTTGCATATGATCTCGGAAATCGATCCGGCGATACCGGTACTATTTCTCGATACGGGCAAGCATTTCCGGGCCACGCTCGATTATCGTCACGATCTGGTGGACCGGCTGGGGCTGACCGATGTGCGGGATATCCTGCCGCTTGAGGACAGTCTTAAAAGCGATGATCCGTTCGGCGCGCTGTCGATGACCGATAAGGACCGCTGCTGCTTCATCCGCAAAGTTGAGCCGATGGCGCGCGCCGTCGCGCCCTATCGCGCCTGGATGACGGGCCGCAAGCAGTTTCAGGCATCGACACGCGAAAGCTTGCCGGTGTTTGAATCGGTCGGCCCGCGCATTCGTATCAATCCGCTGGCGCGTTTGCAGGCAGCAGACCTCAAGGCCTACGCTGAAAAGCACGATCTGCCGCCGCATCCTCTGACTGCGCAGGGCTATCGTTCCATCGGCTGCATGCCTTGCACGCGGCCCGTGAACGACGGCGAAGACCAGCGTGCCGGACGCTGGGCGGGATCAGAAAAGACAGAATGCGGCATCCATCTGACTGGCCTTGCCGACAGCCTTAAAACATTGGGAGCCACCGAGCGGAAATGAGCGATATCAACGAAACCAAACTCTGGTCCTCCGATGGCTTTCGCGAAGACGATTATGTCTTTGCCGACGATCTTGAAGCTGCGGGCGATGCCCCGGCGATCATCATTCCGCTCGCCGTCTGGCTCGGCCTAGATGAAGAGCGCCGCCGCGCCTCCAACCGCCGCATCGGCGTTTCGGTTGCGCCGGGCGAAGCGATTGAACCGCTGTTGAATGATCTGGGCAGCCTGCCGCTGATCGCCTTGCAGTTCCCGGCTTTCAACGATGGTCGCTCCTATTCCAAGGCCGAGATTCTGCGCCGCGAAGGTTTTGCGGGTGAGTTGCGCGCCGTCGGCGATGTGCTGATCGATCAGGCGGCGCTGATGCTGCGCACCGGCTTCGACAGTCTTCAGGTGACCAACAAGGTCGCCCAGAGCCGTCTTGGCGAAAACCGTCTGGTCGATACACCCGGTTACTATCAGCCGGGGCGCGGTTCCATTCCGGCGGAAGGTGGGTTCGCCTGGCGGCGGGTAAAGGCTAGTTAGACACATCGCTCAAACTTGCCATTTTTTTGGCTGTCTTGATGCGCTAGATACGCCTTGTCATTTACAGGGAGTCGATGCGTGATCCGGCACATTGTTTTCTTCAGCGTCAAGCAAGGTCAGGATATCGAGACAGTCAGAAAAGGGCTGGAGCAGCTTGCCACCATCCCGCATTCCGAAGTCTTCGAAGTTCTGCCGAATTCCAGGGTCGATCCGATGTGCGACCGCATCGATCTCGTCGTCTATGCCGAGTTCAAGGATGAAGAAGCGCTTTTCGCTTTCAAGAAACATCCGACCTATGACGCCACGACGCAACTCGTGCGCCCGATGCGCGAATTGCGTTTTTCCGCTGATGTTGTCACTGATAAAGAGTAGTTACCACTCCGCCTGTGGTCGTTCCTGAAGTGGCAGGCCGCCGAATAGATCTGGCTCGCTGGAGATTTTGGCGCGCTCGATATTGAGAAGCTTGAGCTTCGTCGCCGTACCGCCCGCCGCTGAAAACCCGCCGACCTTGCCGTTGGAACCGAGCACCCGGTGACAGGGCACGATGATCGGAAACGGGTTTTTGCCAAGTGCATAACCGACCGCTTGCGACAGGCTCACGTCACCAAGTCGTCTGGCAATCGCGCCATAGGTGGTGGTTTCGCCCGCCTTCAGTTCGAGAATAATCTCGTAAACCTGCCGGTTGAGGTCGGGGAGCGATTCGAACGCTAGCGGCGTTTGCGAGAAATCCGGCGATCCGCCGTCGAGAAGCGCGCGCACTTTTTCGATGGCTTGCGTTACAAAGGCTGGCACATCGGCCTGAGCATCGGAAAACTGTTCGCCCACCCGCTCACCAAGGCGGTAACGGGTTTCTTTCTCGTCCGTATCGCCGATTTCGACACCAATGACTTTTGCACCGCGCCAGGCAATGCCGCACGGGCCAATCGGCGTCTCAAAGATGGTGATTCCGGACGGTTCCATACGTATCAATATAGCACGGATTTCGCGACGAACGGCGACTGGAAACGATAAGTTGCAACATTTGCAGCGTATGGCGCTGCGAAATGGTTGAAGAACGTTCCGAATAATGATTGTGTGAGCGGGAAGGTCAGGATCGTGGCATGAGAGATTCCATGCCCTTAAATGGCCAAACGGGTCGATATAAGTTTCCGTCGCAGTTTTCGCGAGATCGGAACCGAGGAATTTAAATGGACGATTATGAGCGTTATGCCACGGGGTTAATGATCGTTTTCGGCGCGCTGATCATCGGCGGGCTGATGGCGGCAAACCTTTATCATGGCGACAAGCCGGGTTTTCTCTTCGCGCTTGGTGCTGCGGTCGTCGGCTGGTTTTCAGCTTTCGCCGTTCTTTTCGACAAGCCGCGCGTTTATGGCGTGATGATTGCCGTTGCAATCGGCCTTGTCGCGGCTTCTATCGGTGCCTACGTCACCTGAGAGCCATCAATATTTCGAAGCAGTTGAGAGAAAAGCCCCGCAATGCGGGGCTTTTTCGTTGGTCGCGGCCTTATAGATAAGGCGAATAGCACTGGCGGCGCGGACCGTAATTGGGTTGGAACGTATTGTCATAGGCGCGGTATGACCGATAGCGGCTGTAGCACCAGCGGGTATGCGGGTTGCGGCTGCGGTAAGTCGGTGCCGGACGGTAGGCAGGACCCGGACCCCAGTAACGCCGGTCATGTCTGTAATAGGGCCGGTAACGCGGACGGTCGTAGCGCCAATAGCGCCGGTCGTCGCGATAATCGTAATATTGCACCGTTTGCGCAGTAGGTGCCGATGCCTGAGCCGGTGCCGGGGTAGGGGCCGCCATCAGCGAGGGCTGCGCCGCATTGGCTGTTCCGGCAGCGGCGGACAGGCCCATGCCCAGCGACAGACACGCGGCAAAAACGGAATAACCAAACCTTTTCATAGGTCTCTCCTAATCAAAGCAATCGTTTATGTGCGTATTTTTGCTCGCCCATTGTGGCGGAGCGGTGGCTTTCACCAGTCACGATTTCTTCTGTGCTGCAACAGACCAGGGAGGGAACACAGAGCTGCCTGCAGCCCAAAGCGAGCAGTTTATAGCGGGTACATATAATGCTTCGAGAGCTGAACAATAATTGACATAAAGATATGTTTATGTCATTAAGCGACCTCCTGCGATTGTGCATATCAGAATACAGGCGGTACTCTTATGGCGTCTTCCCTCGACGATCTTTTCGGTGCAACGGCGGCTCAGCCGGATGGTTCGGAGGTGCTGGCCGCGCTGACCAAAGCGGCGCGCGAGCGTATTCTGATCCTCGACGGGGCGATGGGAACGCAGATTCAAGGGCTTGGCTTCCATGAAGAGCATTTCCGCGGTGAGCGTTTCGGCGCCTGTGATTGTCAGCTTCAGGGCAATAATGACCTTCTGACGCTGACGCAGCCAAAGGCCATTGAGGAAATCCACTACGCCTACGCCATTGCGGGCGCGGATATTCTCGAAACCAATACATTCTCCTCCACGACGATTGCCCAGGCCGATTACGGCATGGAAGAGCAGGTCTATGAGCTGAACCGCGACGGTGCGCGCCTTGCGCGTCGCGCTGCCCTGCGCGCCGAGCAGAAGGACGGTCGCCGCCGTTTCGTCGCAGGCGCTCTTGGACCGACAAACCGCACTGCATCGCTGTCGCCGGATGTCAATAATCCCGGCTTCCGCGCCGTCACCTTCGACGATCTGCGTGTTGCCTATGCCGAGCAGATCCGGGGGCTGATCGACGGCGGTTCCGACATCGTCCTGATTGAAACCATCTTCGACACGCTGAATGCGAAGGCCGCCGTCTTCGCTTCGGAGCAAGTGTTCGAAGAGAAGGGCATTTTCCTGCCGGTGATGATTTCCGGCACGATCACCGATCTTTCCGGCCGCACCCTGTCCGGCCAGACGCCAACGGCATTCTGGCATTCGCTGCGTCACGCCAAGCCGTTCACCATCGGCCTCAACTGCGCACTCGGCGCCAATGCCATGCGCGCGCATCTGGACGAATTGTCGACCATCGCCGATACGTTCATCTGCGCCTATCCGAATGCCGGTCTGCCGAACGAGTTTGGCCAGTATGACGAAACGCCGGAGGCGATGGCTGCCCAGATCGAGGGCTTTGCCCGCGACGGCATGGTTAATGTGGTTGGCGGTTGCTGCGGCTCGACGCCGGATCATATCCGCGCTATTGCCGAGGCTGTTGCAAAGCACCCGCCGCGCAAACCTGCCAAGGTTGCGCCACTGATGCGCCTTTCCGGCCTCGAGCCTTTCACGCTGACCGAGGACATTCCCTTCGTCAATGTCGGGGAACGCACCAACGTGACCGGCTCCGCCCGGTTCCGTAAACTCATCAAGGCTGGTGACTTCGCCGCCGCCCTTGATGTGGCGCGCGATCAGGTCGCCAATGGCGCGCAGATCATCGACATCAATATGGATGAGGGCCTGATCGATTCCGAAAAGGCGATGGTCGAATTTCTCAATCTGATCGCCGCCGAGCCGGATATCGCCCGCGTGCCGATCATGATCGACAGCTCCAAATGGGAAGTGATTGAGGCTGGCCTGAAATGCGTTCAGGGCAAGCCGGTGGTCAACTCGATTTCGATGAAGGAAGGTGAGGAAGCCTTCATTCATCATGCGAAGCTCGTCCGTGCTTATGGTGCGGCGGTCGTGGTCATGGCGTTCGACGAAACCGGACAGGCCGATACCGAAGCGCGCAAGATCGAAATCTGTAGTCGGGCCTACAAGATTCTGACCGAGCAGGTTGGTTTTCCGCCGGAAGACATCATCTTCGATCCGAACATCTTCGCGGTGGCGACCGGCATCGACGAGCACAATAATTACGGCGTCGATTTCATCGAAGCGACCCGGAAAATCATGGCGACCCTGCCGCATGTCCATGTGTCGGGCGGCGTGTCGAACCTGTCCTTCTCGTTCCGCGGCAATGAGCCGGTGCGTGAGGCGATGCATGCCGTGTTCCTCTATCACGCCATTCAGGCGGGCATGGATATGGGCATCGTCAATGCGGGTCAGCTGGCGGTCTACGATGCCATTGATCCGGAACTGCGCGAAGCCTGCGAAGACGTGGTGCTGAACCGCCGTTCCGACGCGACCGAACGCCTGCTGGAGATTGCCGAACGTTTCCGCGATTCAGGCTCGAAGGAAGCCAAGGCACAGGATCTTGCCTGGCGCGAATGGCCGGTGGAAAAGCGTCTCGAACATGCGCTGGTCAACGGTATTACCGAATATATCGAAGCCGATACGGAAGAAGCGCGTCAGGCTGCCGAACGGCCGCTGCACGTCATCGAAGGCCCGCTGATGGCCGGTATGAATGTGGTTGGCGATCTGTTCGGCGCGGGTAAGATGTTTCTGCCGCAGGTGGTGAAATCCGCCCGCGTAATGAAACAGGCTGTGGCCGTCCTCCTGCCTTACATGGAAGAGGAAAAGCGCCGCAATGCCGAAAATGGCATTGAGGGCGGCGAGCGTCAGAGCGCTGGCAAGGTGCTGATGGCGACCGTGAAGGGCGATGTGCACGATATCGGGAAGAATATCGTCGGCGTCGTGCTGGCCTGCAACAATTACGAGATTATCGATCTCGGCGTCATGGTGCCTTCGCAAAAGATTTTGCAGGTGGCGCGCGACGAGAAGGTCGATGTCATCGGCCTTTCCGGCCTCATTACGCCATCGCTTGATGAAATGGCACATGTGGCCGCGGAAATGGAACGCGAAGGTTTCGACATTCCGCTTTTGATCGGCGGGGCGACCACGAGCCGCGTCCATACGGCGGTGAAAATTCATCCGCGTTACGAGCGCGGCCAGACGGTCTATGTGATCGATGCCAGCCGCGCGGTGGGTGTCGTGTCCAGCCTGCTGTCGCCGGAAGCCAAGGGCAATTATGTCGATGGCATCCGCGAGGAATATGCCAAGGTTGCAGCCGCCCATGCGCGCAGCGAAGCGGAAAAGCAGCGCCTGCCACTCGCCCGCGCCCGCGCCAATGCGCACAAGCTCGACTGGGACGCATTTGCACCGGTGAAGCCAAGCTTTACCGGCACGAAGACATTCGACGATTACGATCTGGCCGAAATTGCGCGCTATATCGACTGGACGCCATTCTTCCAGACCTGGGAGCTGAAAGGGCGCTATCCGGCAATCCTTGAGGACGAAAAGCAGGGCGAGGCCGCGCGCCAGCTCTGGTCTGATGCGCAGGCTATGCTGACGAAGATCATCGACGAAAAATGGTTCACGCCGAAAGCCGTGGTTGGTTTCTGGCCCGCCAATGCGGTCGGCGACGATATCCGGCTGTTCACCGACGAGAGCCGGAAAGAGGAGCTGGCCACCTTCTTCACGCTGCGTCAGCAGCTTGGTAAGCGCGATGGCCGCCCGAATGTCGCCATGTCCGACTTCGTGGCGCCCGTCGAGAGCGGAAAGCAGGATTATGTCGGCGGCTTCGTCGTCACGGCGGGCATCGGCGAGGTGGCGATTGCCGAGCGTTTCGAGCGGGCCAATGACGACTATTCCGCTATTCTTGTGAAGGCGCTGGCCGACCGTTTTGCCGAAGCCTTTGCGGAACTGATGCATGAGCGCGTGCGCAAGGAATTCTGGGCCTATGCGACCGAAGAAACCTATACGCCGGAAGAACTGATCGGCGAACCTTACAAGGGCATCCGCCCGGCTCCGGGTTACCCGTCACAACCCGACCACACCGAAAAGACCACCCTGTTCCGTCTGCTCGATGCAACGGCGGAGACGGGTGTGGAACTGACCGAAAGCTATGCCATGTGGCCGGGCTCGTCGGTTTCGGGTCTCTATATCGGCCACCCGGAAAGCTATTATTTCGGTGTCGCCAAGGTGGAGCGCGATCAGGTCGAGGATTATGCAAACCGCAAGGGTATGAGCGTCGCAGAGGTGGAGCGCTGGCTCGCGCCGATTCTCAATTACACCCCCGGCAATGTTACGGACGAAGCGGCATAGCCGACGCAGCTGTCACAACCACAAGAAGAAGGGCCTCGCACGTTGCGAGGCTTTTTTGTTTGCAATATTTCTTATCCCACGATGGCATAACTGTTTAAAAACAGAGGTTTTGCGAAATTCACGCTGCTTTTTGGAAGCAATCCTTCTGGAGAGAGTTACAGGAAAATGCTATTTAAGGCTGTGCGTTCGAAATTTTGTGAGCGTTAAAGTTGTATTGTGCGTAAGTTATTGAAAACAAAATATTAGGATGGCAGCAATGAAATGGGAATTGTTATGCGATGCCATGCAGTCCGCCGGTAATGCGGACAAATTGTTTGAATATGTAAAAAAATATGCCCGCGAAATCGGCTTTGACCATGTTTCTTATGTCATGTCGGTTCCGTCCTTGAATGGGGCGGTCAAATGGGTGCGTTACGAAGATATGCCGAAAGGCTGGACTGCACTCTATGCCAGCAAAAAATATGTTGAGATCGATCCCCTTGTCCGGCTCGGCCTGCACAGCATCGACCCGCTGGTCTGGTCGCCGAAGCTTTTTGCCGAAACGCCGCAATTATGGGCCGATCTGCAAGCATTTGGCCTGAAGGTCGGTATTTCACAACCATGCTGGGCGGCACAGGGCGTGTTTGGAATGTTGACATTCCTGCGCAGCGGCCAGCCGCTGACCGCAGCCGAAGTCACAGCCCTGCGGCGTCAATTGCAGATGGTGACCAATCTCCTGCATCTGTCGATGTTCGAACTGGTCAATGTGCCGCGCCTGAATTGCGCCGGTGAAGTCTGTCTGACGGCACGGGAGCGTGAAATCCTGCGTTGGACGAGTGAAGGAAAAACCGCTGAAATCATCGGGGCAATCCTCAATATTTCAACCCGTACCGTCAATTTTCATATCAGCAATGTACTGACGAAGCTTGTTGCAGTGAACAAGGTTCAGGCAGTCGCCAAGGCGCGTACCTTCGGCCTGCTCTGATCCACTCTAAGCCCCACGGCGGTTTGGCCCGTTGGGTGCTTTCAAAAATCTCCCTCCAAAAACCGTTCCATCCTTATCGCGCGCGGCAGAAGATGCCCGACGGTGGCCGCTCTTTTGAGCAAGAATTTGCCCGGCGTGAACGCTCCAAAACTGCTAAATATCACAATTTTAGTAGGATTTTCCGACATTTACGCCAAATTTCACTTTTTGCCGGCGGCGCAAGTTTGTTCCGGCCTTGTGCGAAAGACTGCAAGTTTTTGGCGCAGGCAATCGCGAATACGCGAAAGCATTCTTTCACTTTTCGGCTTCTTTTCACGACAATGCGCGCAACTTAGCCAGGGTGCCGATTTCGCTCCGTCAGAACCGTAATCCTGCTTTCTCGTCTCTATCCGGTTTCCGGGAGTTAATGTCGTGCATCATGCATCCCTGACCAAGAATTTGACGCATCTGCAACGTCTCGAAGCAGAAGCGATCCATATCTTTCGCGAAGTCGCAGCAACCTTCTCCAATCCGGTGATGCTCTATTCGGTGGGCAAGGATTCGTCGGTCATGATGCATCTGGCGATGAAGGCGTTTTATCCCGCACCACCGCCCTTTCCCTTTCTCCATGTCGATACGACCTGGAAATTCCGCGAGATGATCGAATTCCGCGACGCACAGGCGCGCGAAAAGGGTTTCGAGCTTCTGGTGCATATCAATGAGGATGGCGTACGAGACGGTGTCGGCCCGTTCACCCATGGTTCGAATGTCCATACCCATGTCATGAAGACAGTCGGTCTGCGGCAGGCGCTCGACAAGTACAAGTTCGATGCGGCTTTTGGCGGCGCGCGTCGCGATGAGGAAAAATCCCGCGCCAAGGAGCGCATTTTCTCATTCCGCAATGCGCAGCATGGCTGGGACCCGAAGAACCAGCGGCCTGAAATGTGGAAGATTTACAATACGCGCGTTGCGGCGGGTGAATCGATCCGCGTCTTCCCGCTCTCCAACTGGACCGAGCTCGATATCTGGCAATATATCCTGCAGGAAAACATCCCCATCGTGCCGCTCTATTTCGCCGCCCGCCGTCCGGTGGTGGAGCGCGACGGCATGCTGATCATGGTCGATGACGACCGCATGAAGCTGCGCGATGGTGAAAAGGTGGAAGACCGGCTGGTGCGTTTCCGCACGCTTGGCTGCTATCCCCTGACCGGGGCGATTGAATCCAGCGCCTCCAGCCTTTCGGATATTGTCGAGGAAATGCTGATCGCCCGCACGTCGGAACGTCAGGGCCGTGCCATCGACCGCGATGAAGCCGGTTCCATGGAAAAGAAGAAGCGCGAGGGCTATTTCTGATGAATGCCGTGTTGAAGCCTTCCGTAACCAGCGCAGCGGTGACCGAGTTTCTGGCCGATCAGGAGCGCAAGACGCTCTTGCGGTTTCTCACCTGTGGCTCCGTTGATGACGGTAAATCGACGCTGATCGGGCGTCTGCTCTATGACACCAAGCTGATCTTCGAAGACCAGCTTGCAGCGCTTAAGAATGACAGCCGCAAATTCGGCACGACAGATGACGATTTCGACTTCGCGCTTCTGGTTGACGGTCTGGAGGCCGAGCGCGAACAGGGCATCACCATCGATGTCGCCTATCGGTTCTTTTCCACGCCGCGCCGCAAGTTCATCGTCGCCGATACGCCGGGCCATGCGCAATATACGCGCAACATGGCGACCGGCGCTTCGACCGCCGATCTGGCCGTGGTGCTGATCGATGCCCGGCAGGGCGTGCTGACGCAAACGCGCCGCCATTCCTTCATTGCCTCGGCGCTCGGCATTCGCAATATCGTGCTCGCGGTCAACAAGATCGACCTTGTCGATTTCTCGCAAGAGGCCTTCGACCGCATCGTTGCCGATTATATGAGCTTCGCCAAAGATCTCGGTTTTGCCAGTATCCAGCCGATCCCGCTTTCGGCCCGCTATGGCGACAATGTCACCAGCCTGTCGCCGCGTATCGACTGGTATGACGGCCCGCATCTGCTCGAACATCTGGAGACCGTGCGCATCGATACGGAAACAGCAGCCAGGCCATTCCGCTTTCCGGTGCAATATGTGAACCGGCCCAATCTCGATTTTCGCGGTTTTTCCGGCACGGTAGCTTCCGGCTCGATTGCGGCAGGCGACACGGTCGTCGTGGCTAAATCCGGCAAGCAGTCGCGGGTAAAGCGCATCGCGACCTATGATGGCGATCTGCCCCGCGCCTCGGAAGGACAGGCCGTCACGCTGGTGCTGGAAGACGAGATCGAAGTTTCACGCGGCAATATGCTGGTCGGCGCGGAAGCACGGCCGGAAGTGGCGGATCGTTTCGCAGCCAATATCGTCTGGTTCGGCGAGGACGCCTTGCAGCCCGGACGGTCCTATCTCCTGCGCACCGAAACCGACCAGACGCCGGTGACGGTCAGCGAGATCAAATATCGGACCGATGTGAACACATTCGCCCGTGAGGATGCGGCCCATCTGGACCTCAACGAGATCGGCTTGTGCCACCTCCAGACGGCCGACCCGATTGTGTTCGACGCTTACGCCGAGAACCGCGTCACCGGCGCTTTCGTGCTGATCGACCGGGTGTCCAACGCGACCGTTGGTGCCGGAATGATCGACAGCGCGCTGCGTCAGGCAACCAATGTGCATTTGCAGGCTTTCGCCCTCGACGGAAAGGCGCGGGCCGCGCAGAAATTCCAGAAGCCAGCGGTGCTGTGGTTCACCGGCCTTTCGGGATCGGGCAAGTCCACCATCGCCAACCGGCTGGAACAGCGCCTGCACGCGCTGGGCAAGCACACCTATCTGCTCGATGGCGACAATGTCCGCCATGGCCTCAACAGCGATCTTGGTTTCTCCGATGCGGATCGGGCGGAAAACATCCGTCGCGTCGGCGAAGTGGCGCGGCTGATGGCCGATGCCGGGTTGATCACGCTGGTTTCGTTCATTTCCCCGTTCCGCTCGGAGCGCGACACGGTTCGCGCGCGGCTGCCGGAAGGGGAGTTCATTGAAATCTTCGTCGATACGCCGATTGAGGAATGCATTGCGCGTGACCCAAAGGGTCTTTATGCGCAGGCGCTGCGTGGCGAAATCAAGTCCTTCACGGGCATCGATTCGCCTTATGAAGCGCCAGCCTCGCCGGAACTGCGCCTCGATACGACGGGGCGCAATGTTGACGAACTGGTCGCGGAAGTAGAAAAGTATCTGGCCGAGCGTGGTATCATCGGCAGTTATGGTAGCGATTCCTGGTCGATCTGAGCGATGAACATTCCAGCCTCTCCCAAAGCAGACCCGAATGGCGCAGCCCTGCTGGCCGTTTTTGAACAAGCAGCGCTTGAGGCTGGCCGGGTCATCATGAAGCATTATGTCGATGGCTGCGCCGTCGAACATAAAAAGGATGAATCGCCCGTCACGGAAGCAGACCGCGCCGCCGAGGCGATCATCCTTGCCGCACTTTCGTCGGTCGCGCCCGATATTCCGGTCGTGGCCGAGGAGGAGGTTTCCGCGGGCCGCCTTCCAGCCCATATCGGACGGCGCTTTCTGCTGGTCGATCCTCTGGATGGCACGCGGGAGTTTCTGCTGCGCAACGGCGATTTCACAGTCAATATCGGCCTGATCGAAGATGGCGTGCCGGTCACGGGCATCGTCTATGCCCCGGCGCGCAATCTGCTTTTTACCGGCACGGGCAACCGCGCCGAGGAAGCGGAAACCACTGCGGATCACAAGATTGCCCGCCGGCGTGCAATCCGAGCGCGGGAAGGTGCCGCGGAACGCATTGCCGTGTGCAGCCGTTCGCACAACACGCCCGAAACCCAGCGCTTTTTGCAGGCAAATCAGATTTCCGGCCATGTTTCGGTCGGTTCGTCGTTGAAGTTCTGTCTGATCGCGCGCGGTGAGGCGGATATCTATCCGCGCTTTGCCCCGACCATGGAATGGGACACGGCGGCTGGCGACGCTGTGCTGCGTGCCGCAGGCGGCATGACCGCCACCCTTGACGGCAAGCCGTTCGCTTATGGCCAGCGCGCCGGACAGGGCGTGAAGGGCTTCGCCAACCCGCATTTCGTCGCCTATGGCGCGGGCTTTACGCCCGTCTTTCCGGCGGAAGTGCTCTGATCCTGTGACATTTATGAGCAGGTTTGAGTGTGGCGGCAAAAAAACTGCGTCATGCACTTGCGGCATCAAAAATGCAGCGTTATAAGCCGCCTCAACGGTTGCGCCACTGGCTGCGACCGACTGGTTCGGAGTGTAGCGCAGCCTGGTAGCGCACCTCGTTCGGGACGAGGGGGTCGGAGGTTCGAATCCTCTCACTCCGACCATTCAGATGCTGGAAGCTGTTCCCGATTTTTCCAGAAACTCTTCCCTTCGCACATATTTTTCTATTGCTGGCGACCGAAAACCGACATGCGCATGAATTCGCCGTCATATTCGGCAAGCGCCACCAGACGCGCGCGATCCAGAATCTCGACCCGGTTGGAACGGAACAGCACAAGCCCTTCCTCGCGCAGATCCCGCAACATGCGATTGAGGTGGATCGGCGTCAGGCCAAGCGCATCGGCCAGCTGATATTGCGTCAGCGGACAATAATAGGAATCGGGATCATCGACGCAGCTGGCCTTGACCCGGTCAGACAGTTCCAGGAGCAGATGCGCGGTGCGGACATAGGCGCTGCGGCGTCCGACATTGGTGAGATGCTCGATCAGCATGGCGCGCTGTCGTGACAAAAGCTCAATGAAGATCATCGCCAGACGTGGCACGCGCCGAATGGCGCTTTCAAGCGAAGCCACTGGAATTTCAATGACTTTCATCGGCGTAATGGCCGATATCGTATTGTAGCTATAGCCGTCGGCGGTGCGAAGGCCGATGAAATCGCACCGCATCGGAAAGTCGATGATCTGCCTTTGCCCGCCGGACAGGTCGCGATAGACACAGCCCCAGCCGGACACGACCATATGCACGTTTCTGACGCGCTCGCCCTGTTCGATGATGATGGTATCGGTGGTAAAACTGTTCTCGGTGACGACAAGCGAAGCCAAAGCACCAATGGCATGTGCGTCGAGGTCCGCCAGAATCGGCGAAGATTCCAACAAGTCGATCAGCGCCCCCACGGAAGGTGCCGCGATGCCTCTACCACTATGCATAACACTTCCGCACTAAACGAAAGATATAGTTTTATATCTTCCTATTTTTTAAGTCGCTCTTACGGACAAGATAAATTTTCGTACTTGCTAACATAAATTAATGACACGATTGCTGCGAGGTAGCAATATTGGGCCATTGGATGGGGGAATTTCGTTAATATAAGTCATAAGCATAATTTAAATACCGAACCTGTGACGGCGGGAACGGCGGATCACTGTGTAGGAGTAAGTAACCTTCGTGCCGGGGAGACGCGCCGATGTTGGATGCAAGGGGTGCCAGCCTGTGGGCTGTACCGGAAGATAGAGATAATGGAGCGGTCGGTGTCGGCGTTCTGCCGAACAGTGATCGCCATCTGCTGCTTGTGTGCAAGAGCAATCTGGAGCGGGAGTGCCTTTTCAACGGGCTCCTGATGAATGGGCTGAAAATGCCGGTGACGTGCTATGCGTCCATCGAGCAGGCAAAGCTTTTCAGCGGAAGCGCCGTCATTCTGCTGCATATCGGGGCCAAGCGGCTTGCCGATCCGTTCTTTTCCGAAGAAATTCGATCTCTCGTGGAGATGTGGGCGCCATCGCCGATTGTGCTTCTCGCCGAGCGGGAGGAATGGGCGCAGGTCGTGCGGGCCATGGAAATTGGCGCGAGGGGGTATATTCCAACCTCCGTCGATGTCAGGGTCTGCGTCGAGGCGATCCATCTGGCGAGCGCGGGCGGCATGTATATTCCAGCCTCCATGGCTGTCAAAGCGCCGCCGCCCGATATTGACGAGGATGCGCTGGGCGAATTGCTGACGGCGCGCGAAATCGAGGTGGTTCATGCGATTCGTATCGGTCGCTCCAACAAGGTGATCGCTTTCGAACTCGGCATGAGCGAAGGCACCGTGAAAGCGCATGTTCATAACATCATGCGCAAGATCGGCGCCGCCAACCGGACCGAAGTGGCCTGCAAGCTGCACAATATGTACAATAACGGCCTGGGAGACGATTGAGCGGTTTCAGACGTCCAGCATATGTGCAAGGCGGTTGCTTTCTCTTCGAAAACAGAGACATTACAGGCTCGCAATTCTAACAAACTCAGCGCGGGCAAAAAATGCAGCTTACCCCTCGTCACAATGCAATTCTGGAACTCGCCCGCCGACAGGGGCAGGTTCTGGTGGACGATCTGGCCGCGGCTTTTGACGTGACGCCGCAGACCGTGCGCAAGGATCTCAACGATCTGTGTCGCGCACGGCTGCTGCGCCGCATCCATGGCGGCGCGCTCTATCCGTCCGGCGTGGAAAATATGGAATATGAGGCGCGCCGCCGGATCGCCGCCCGCGAGAAGGAATCGATCGGCAAGGCCGCAGCCGATATCATTCCGGATGGCGCATCGCTGTTCATCAATATCGGCACTACGACCGAAGCGGTCAGCCATGCCCTGATCGATCACAGCGAGCTGATGGTCATCACCAACAATATCAACGTGGCCAACACGCTGCGCGTGCACACCTCTATCGAAGTGGTCATCGCCGGCGGCGTGGTCCGCTCGTCCGACGGCGGTATTGTGGGCGAGGCGGCGGTCGATTTCATCCGCCAGTTCAAGGTCGATTACGCCATCATCGGTGCGTCGGCGATGGATGAGGACGGCGCGCTGCTCGACTT
Source organism: Ochrobactrum soli (assembly GCF_003664555.1). Taxonomy (NCBI): domain Bacteria; kingdom Pseudomonadati; phylum Pseudomonadota; class Alphaproteobacteria; order Hyphomicrobiales; family Brucellaceae; genus Ochrobactrum; species Ochrobactrum soli. Next base: position 558,893 of record NZ_RCHH01000003.1, read on the forward strand.
CGATTTCCGCGAAGTGAAAGTCGCACAAGCGATTATCGCCAATGCGCGCCACGTCATTCTGGTGTCCGATTCCACCAAGCTGGAACGCACCGCACCGGTGCGCATCGGCCATATTTCGCAGATCAATACCTTCATCACCGACCGTTGCACCTCGCAGCAGCTGCGCGATCTTTGTTCAGAACATGAGGTTGAGCTGATCGAAACGCTCCCTGTCTGATCCAAAAGCCGCCATGCCGGGCTGCAAATGGCAATTTCTGCGCTTCCGGTGCTCACGTACAAAAAAGTACGCTGCGCTCCGGTTCTCGAAATCACCATTTTCGCCACGGCCTGCCGTTTTTTGATTCAGACAGTCAGCGAGAGAAGTCAAAGCACGGCGGTTTCGTTTATTTTCGCTTTGCTTTCATATTAAATAGTTTTATATTCGCTTTGGTGTTTCTGAGGCGCGTGCTGTCACGCGCCCTAAAATGAATGTTCGAGCGTCTGTCTGCTGCAAGCGCTCTGAAACCGCTTTTAAGGTTTGCCATGGCGCAGGAAGACATATTCGACATTTTCGTTATTGGTGGCGGCATCAATGGATGCGGCATTGCGCGTGATGCGGTTGGGCGCGGCTTTTCCGTCTTCCTGGCGGAAATGAACGATCTGGCGAGCGGCACCTCATCCCGTGCCACCAAGCTGATCCATGGCGGCCTGCGTTATCTGGAGCATTACGAGTTTCGTCTGGTGCGCGAGGCGCTGATGGAACGCGAGGTGCTGTGGGCGAATGCGCCGCATATCATCCATCCGATGCGCTTTGTGCTGCCCTATCACAAGGGCGGCGTGCGGCCCGCGTGGCTGTTGCGGCTGGGCCTGTTCCTCTACGATCATCTGGGCGGGCGCAAGAAACTTCCGGCGACACGCACATTGAATATGCGCACCGACGCCGCCGCCAAACCGCTGAAGCCGCTTTTCACCAAGGCATTTGAATATTCCGACTGCTGGGTCGATGATGCCCGTTTCGTGGCACTGACTGCGCGCGATGCTTCCGACCGTGGCGCGTCGATCCGTACGCGGACCAGAGTTGTGGCGGCGCGCCGCGACAGCCAGGGCTGGACGGTGACAGTCGAGGACACGGAGACTGGGCGTCGCGAAGAAATTCGCGCCCGCCTGCTGGTCAATGCCGCCGGTCCTTGGGCCGACAAGGTTTTGCAGGGCGTCGAGGGCGATCGCCAACTGCACAATGTCCGTCTCGTGCAGGGCAGCCATATCGTGGTGCGCAAGAAATTTGCCGATCCACGCTCCTATTTTTTCCAGAACAATGATGGGCGCATCATATTTGCAATCCCGTATGAAGATGATTTTACCCTGATCGGCACCACCGATCAGGATTACAAGGGTGACCCCGCCAAGGTGGCGATCACCGAGGCTGAAACCGATTATCTCTGCGCGGCGGCAAGCGAATATTTCGCGGAGCCGGTGCGGCGCGAAGATGTGGTCTGGACCTATTCCGGCGTGCGCCCGCTCTATGATGACGGCGCCAGCAAGGCGCAGGAAGCAACGCGCGACTATGTTCTGAAGGATGATGCGCCAGCCGGTCTTGCGCCGCTGATCAATGTCTTTGGCGGCAAGCTGACGACTGCGCGCAAACTTGCCGAGCACATGATGGAAAAAATCGAACATCATCTGGGCAAAAAGGGCGCGCCGTGGACCCATGGGGCAGCGCTGCCGGGCGGGGATTTTCAGGAAGTTGCTTTCGAAAGCGAGTTACGGAAAATACAGTCGGCTTATCCATTTCTGTCGCCAGACCATGCGCGTCGCCTGTTCCGGCTCTACGGAACGCGCGTCCATCACCTGCTTGGCAAGGCCGCATCACTTGCCGATCTTGGTCGCCATTTCGGCGCCGATCTCTATGAGGCGGAAGTCACCTATCTCATTGAAAATGAATGGGCTTGCACGGCAGAGGATATCCTTTGGCGGCGCACAAAACTCGGCCTTCGTCTGAATGCGGCAGAAGTAGAGGGACTGAATAATTACCTGCAAGACGAAGAAAAAATGCAATCCCGATTTGTTGCTGGCGCTTAATCGCAATCAAATGTTTGTAATTTTCAATTATTCTTTGACGTGATAGTTTACTAATGTACTTAAAGACTTTTTATACTTGAAAATTTTAAAACAGTAATTTATGAATGCGGTGCGGATGCTGATCGTTTCCTCCCGATACCACTCGGACTGGTGTATTTTTGTCCGGGTGTCATCACTTAGATTGGTTCCGCACCGTTCATGCAATCGTCTCTCACGAGGCGCATACCCCTGACAATACAGACCTCCCATCAGTTGACCTTGCGGCCCGGCGGCTATCTCCGCCGGGCCGTTTTTTCGTCGTTTCGATGATGCGCTTGCCAGTTGTGGGGGAAAAAGCCATTATTCATTGACGAGCATTCCGGCAAGACTGCGCAGCGGTGCTGCATTCGGGCATGTTCAAGACGAATTCAGCGGTTCCAGCCTTCCTGGGAGGAGAAAGATGGGTGCACCGCAAGAAAGGGTTCATGCGGACCGTATTCTGTCCGCAATCCACACCGGCGGGTCGGCCCGCTCGGCGCTGGTGGCGTCGTGGCAGCGTTCTGCCGAATTGCACAAGCTCGATCCTGCCGCCCCCGGTGCGGTGCGCACACTTTCCGAAGGCGAATTCCGCACCGCGCATGAGCGGGTGGAGCGGCTGGTCAGCGTGGCGCAGGCCAGCATGGATCGCCTTTACCTGGCGGTCGGCGGTGTCGGCTGCTGCGTGCTTCTGGCCGATAGCGAAGGCGTGCCGGTCGAGCGGCGCGGGGCGGCCAGCGATGACGACACCTTCTATCGCTGGGGCCTCTGGACGGGCGCGGTATGGAGCGAGGAAAGCGAAGGCACAAACGGTATCGGCACCTGTATTGTCGAACAGCGCGCGCTGACCATTCACCGCGACCAGCACTTTCATTCGCGCAATGTCGGACTGTCCTGCACGGTGGCCCCGATCCACGATCATCAGGGTCGCCTCATGGCCGCGCTCGATGTTTCATCCTGCCGCTCCGATCTGACGGAAGCCTTTGCGCAGCTCATTTCGGTGGCGGTGATCGACGCGGCGCGCCGGATAGAGGCGGAAAATTTCCGGCAGGCTTTTCCAAAGGCGCGCATCATGCTTGCGCCCAGTGTGGACCGCAGCGGCGGCGCCTTGATCGCGGTCGACAAGGACGATCTGGTAATCGGCGCGACACGAGCTGCGCGTCTGGCGCTCGGCCTTGACGATGCGGCGCTGGCGGGCCCGCTGCCTGCTGCCGATATTCTCGGCTGGAATGCCGATCCGCGCGAGGATATGGCGGAGTCGGAACGCGGCGTCATCCTGCGGGCGCTGGCCCGCGCGGAAGGGAATATTTCCGCCGCCGCAGGGCTTCTGGGCATCAGCCGGGCGACGCTGCATCGCAAGCTGAACCGTCTCAAGATCATTCGCCCTCATTGAACTGCTGGCAAAATCATCTGACGCAACTGTCTCAATATTGCGACACATGATCTTGCGAGCATGGAATGGCGGGATGACTCTTCCCCGCTATCGCGCGATCCTCCCTGTTGAAGCGCTGTAGGAGCGGCGTTAACTCGGGAGGAAGTCATGAATAAGGTTGAATTCAGCCGGACGGTGAAGCCGGCTTTTGCCAAACGTTATGGCAATTTCATCGGCGGCAAATGGGTCGAACCCAAGTCGGGTCGCTATTTTGAAAATACCTCACCGGTCAATGGCCAGGTTCTGTGCGAAGTCGCGCGTTCCGACGCGGCGGATGTTGAAGCCGCGCTCGATGCCGCTCATGCCGCCAAGGAAGCATGGGGTCGCACAAGCGTTGCCGAACGCGCGCTGATCCTCAACCGCATTGCTGATCGCATCGAGGAAAACCTGCCTGCGCTCGCTGCCGCCGAAACATGGGACAACGGCAAGCCGATCCGCGAAACCACCGCTGCCGATCTTCCGCTGGCCGTCGATCACTTCCGCTATTTCGCCGGTGTCATTCGCGCGCAGGAAGGCGGCATTTCGGAAATCGACCACGACACGGTCGCCTACCACTTCCATGAACCGCTGGGCGTTGTCGGCCAGATCATTCCGTGGAACTTCCCGATCCTGATGGCGGTGTGGAAACTGGCCCCGGCGCTGGCCGCTGGCAATTGCGTGGTGCTTAAGCCCGCAGAACAGACCCCGGCCTCTATCCTCGTCCTGATGGAACTGATCGGCGATCTGCTGCCCGCAGGCGTGGTCAATGTGGTCAATGGTTTCGGTCTCGAAGCAGGCAAGCCGCTGGCATCCAGCCCGCGCATTGCCAAGATCGCTTTCACCGGCGAAACCACGACTGGCCGCCTCATCATGCAATATGCCAGCCAGAACCTCATCCCGGTCACGCTGGAACTTGGTGGCAAGTCGCCCAACATCTTCTTCAAGGACGTCGCAGCCGAAGATGACGACTTCCTCGACAAGGCCATCGAAGGTTTTGTCATGTTCGCGCTCAATCAGGGTGAAGTCTGCACCTGTCCGAGCCGTGCGCTGGTTCATGAATCGATCTACGACAAGTTCATGGAAAAGGCGCTGAAGCGTGTGGAAGCCATCGTGCAGGGCGATCCGCTCGACCCGGCAACGATGATCGGCGCGCAGGCATCGAGCGAGCAGCTTGAGAAGATCCTCAGCTATCTCGATATCGGCCGTCAGGAAGGCGCCGAAGTGCTGACCGGCGGCGAGCGCAATGTCCTGCCGGGCGATCTGGCGGGCGGCTATTACGTCAAGCCGACCGTGTTCAAGGGCAACAACAAGATGCGCATCTTCCAGGAAGAAATTTTTGGACCGGTCGTGTCTGTTGCAACCTTCAAGGACGATGCGGAAGCGCTGTCGATTGCCAATGACACGCTCTATGGTCTGGGTGCCGGTATCTGGACCCGTGACGGTACACGCGCCTATCGCTTCGGTCGCGCCATTCAGGCGGGCCGCGTGTGGACCAACTGCTACCACGCCTATCCGGCCCATGCGGCCTTTGGCGGCTACAAGCAGTCGGGCATCGGTCGCGAAAATCACCTGAAGATGCTGGAGCATTATCAGAACACCAAGAACATGCTCGTCAGCTACAGCCCGAAAAAGCTTGGTTTTTTCTGAGGTCTGAATATCGCGCGTTTCAATGCGGAGAAGATGTCTCCGCATTGCGTCTAATCAAAGAGCATTCCCGTCTTCCATGTCAGTATTGCGTTGGAAGAACGGTATCAGTTCACCCTCCCAAGGGGACTGTCGAAGGGGCCTGGGCGAAAATGCCCGGGCGACCCTTTCGGCCCATAAGTGTCACGCGGCTGGCTGGACGCGGCAACAGGGTGCACCATATTTCCGACTACATTTCTTCCGTCCCGCATCGGGGAACAGCTTGAAAGAAACTCAATTCGATAACGAAGGAGAGACTTTATGGCCAAGACAATGAAAGCGGCAGTGGTACGAGAATTTGGCAAGCCGTTGACAATCGACGAAGTGCCGATACCTGAGCCGGGACCGGGTCAGATTCAGGTTGCCATTCAGGCTTCCGGCGTCTGCCATACCGATCTTCATGCCGCCGAAGGCGACTGGCCGGTGAAGCCCAATCCACCATTTATCCCGGGTCATGAAGGCGTTGGTTTCGTGTCGGGCGTGGGGGCTGGCGTCAAGCATGTGAAGGAAGGCGACCGCGTTGGCGTTCCATGGCTTTACACGGCCTGCGGTCATTGCCGCCACTGTCTCGGCGGCTGGGAAACACTCTGCGAGGAACAGCTCAATACGGGCTATTCGGTCAATGGCGGCTTTGGGCAATATGTGGTGGCCGATCCGAATTTCGTCGGCCATTTGCCAAAAAATATCGATTTCAACGAGATCGCCCCGGTGCTCTGTGCCGGTGTCACGGTCTATAAGGGCCTCAAGGTGACCGACACCAAACCGGGCGACTGGGTGGTGATTTCCGGTGTCGGCGGTCTTGGCCATATGGCGGTGCAATATGCCAAGGCCATGGGGATGAATGTTGCGGCCGTCGATATCGACGACAAGAAACTCGACCTTGCCCGCAAGCTTGGTGCGACGGTGACGGTCAATGCCAAGACGCACAATGATCCGGCAGCCTATATCAAGAAGGAAACCGATGGCGGCGCGCAAGGCGTACTGGTGACGGCAGTTTCGCCGATCGCCTTTGAACAGGCGCTCGGCATGGTGGCGCGCGGTGGCACGGTATCGCTGAACGGCCTGCCGCCGGGCGATTTTCCGCTGTCGATTTTCAACATGGTGCTGAACGGCGTCACCGTGCGCGGGTCCATCGTCGGCACTCGCCTTGATCTTCAGGAATCGCTCGACTTCGCCGCCGACGGCAAGGTCAAGGCAACCATCCGCACCGAGAAACTGGAAGATATCAACTCCATCTTCGATGACATGCGCAAGGGCAATATTGAAGGCCGTGTCGTGATGGATCTGACGCAATAAAGCGTGCAGGATCGACTCTGTAAGTTCCGAGCGGGCGGACCTGTTTCGCCCGCTTGCATGCGAGGGAGGAGAAAATGTTGCAAGAAAACCCGCAAAGGGGCGAGCAGGACAACGGCAAGGGGCAAGTCAGCGCCACCCCCGACGCTCTCAAGCTTATTCGTGAATTGCAGGCCGAATATGGGCCGATCATGTTCCATCAGTCGGGCGGCTGCTGCGATGGTTCTTCGCCAATGTGCTATCCGCAGGGCGAATTCGTCATTGGCGATACGGATGTGAAGCTGGGCGAGATTGGCGGCGCGCCGGTCTATATCAGCGGCCCGCAATATGAAGTTTGGAAGCACACCGAACTCATCATCGATGTTGTTCCGGGGCGCGGGGGCATGTTCTCGCTCGATAATGGGCGGGAGGTGCGTTTTCTGACGCGATCCCGCATATGTTCCGTTCCCTGAAAGCTTTGGCCTTTTCGTTATCCGGCGAACAAGATATCCAAAGCACATCCCGAAAAGTGTGAAACGGTTTTCGGATCAGATGTGCGCAGTAAAAATGTGCACATCCCGAAAAGTGTGAAGCGGTTTTCGGGCAAGATGTGCGTAAAATAAAAGCAGGCTCTTCGGGGAGGAAGTCGATTCTACATGGCCGCAACGGGTAAGAGAGCGACGATACACGATGTGGCGCGTCTGGCGGGCGTGTCGATCAAGACCGTTTCACGCGTTTATAACGACGAACCGAATGTGCGCGAGGCGATCCGCGAAAAGGTGCGCGAAGTGGGGCAGGAGCTGCGCTATCGGCCCAATGCGGCGGCGCGCAATCTGGTGGAACGCCGCTCGCATCTGATTGGTCTTTTCTTCGAAAATCCCAGTTCCAGCTATGTCGCCGAATTGCAGATGGGCGCGCTGGAACGCCTGCGCGGAACGCGCTATCGCCTGCTGATTTTTCCGGTCGAGAACCGCGCCGATATTCGCGGTGCACTGATAGAAACCGCCCATGCATCGGGCCTCGACGGCATCATCGTGACGCCGCCCATGTCGGACGATCCGGAAATTTTGCAGGAACTTTCCGCTTCGGCCATGCCCTTTGCGCGCGTGGCGGGCGATGTCAATGTACATCCAACCGACAGTATTTCAATCGATGACGAGGCCGCAGCCGTCGATTTGGTGAACTATCTTCTGAAACTCGGTCATCGGAAGATCGCCATCATCATCGGCGACCCGACCCACCGCTCCGCCGAATTGCGGCTTGCCGGATACCGGAAGGCGCTGGACGCGGCGGGGATCGAGCGCAATCCGGATTATGAGGCGCAGGGCGGGTTCAGCTTCGCCAGCGGTTTGGTCGCCGGAAAGAAGCTTCTGTCACTCGAAAATCGTCCAACGGCGATCTTCGCATCCAATGATGATATGGCGGCAGCCGTGGTGCAGATGGCGCATGACCACAAACTGTCTGTTCCGGGCGATATTACCGTGGTCGGTTTCGACGACAGTTCGATTGCCAGCATGGTATCGCCGCAGATCACCACCGTGCGCCAGCCGATTTTCGAAATGGCGCGCGGGGCGGCGGATATGCTGTTGAACCATATCGAAAATGGCCAGATTTCGCCTGCCCGGAAGATCGATTACAAGTTGATCATTCGTCAGTCAGCCGGCAAGGCCCCTGTATAGCTTTCAGCTTTGGGATGGCACGGGGAAAAACCGGTCTCGCGCGTAACTACTGCCGAAGATCATGTCATATTGCAGCATCTGGTAATCGCGCAGCAGGGGCGCAAAAGGCGGGCGCTGTTGCCAGCCTTCATCGGCATTTTCATCGCTATCGAACACGGCATGCGCATCGACGACGCGATACTGGTCATGCAGCTGGCGCAGGAAACCGGTGTAATAGGGATGCTGCATCCCGGCCATTTCGAGTATCTGCATTGGCAGGAATGCCGGGCTGATCGTGCCCGTACCGCGTTCCGCGCCGCGCTTGTTCGACCACAGCACCAGCGGCGTTTCATGCTGGAGAAGCATGTCGCGAGCAGGCGCGATGCGGCTTGCAACACGTTCCTGCATGAAGCCGGTTTCCGTATAGACGGGGCCGAGTGGCGGCAGGTGATCGCCGAAGAATACCAGAATGGTCTCGCGTTCGCGCTTTGACGCCCAGTCCATCAGGCGTGAGAGGCTGGCGTCGGCATCCATCGCGCCTTGTGAATAGGTGCGGATCGACTGGCGCACAGCGTCGCTGGCGTCGGCCTGCACGTCGAGCTTCGAATCCGGATAGCGGTTGGCCTCATAGGGACCGTGGCCTTGCAGCGAAACAGCAAAGAAGAAGAACGGATCTTCCTGCGCATCCGCCTCGCGAATGATCTCGCTGGTCAGCGCGTCGTCCGAGGCGAGCATGCCGCGCTTTTCCAGCGGCGGCATGTTTTCTTCGGACATGAACTTGTCAAAGCCCATATTTTCATAGACGGGACCGCGGTTCCAGAACCACTGGCGATAGGGGTGGATCGCCCGGGTTGCATAGCCCTGTTCCTTGAAGAAGCTCGCGAGCGAAGGCAGCGGACGCCGGACATATTGCTGATAGGGAATGCTGCCGGAAGGCAGGAATGCCTTGGAAAAACCGGTCAGCGCTTCGAACTCGACATTGGCGGTCATGCCGCCAAATTCCGGCGAGAACACATGGCCGGATTGTTCAGCGCGCACGGTCGGGATCGGATCAGCACTGAACGCCACGCCCGGCAGGCGGGTCGGGTCCCAGAAGGACTCGCTCATGATCATGATGACGTCGGGTTTGCCGGTTTCAAGTGCTGCGGGAATGAGCTGCGCGGGCGGCTCGATCGAGGCAATTGCTTCCGGCGAATAGCCTTCCGGCGCAAACACGGTTGCCATCGGCACATTCAGGATGAAGGCCATGGTGAAACCATTATGCGCGTAATTTTCCTTCTGATCCCACATGATGGGCAGAACGCGCAGGCGGTCACGCGCCAGCGAAAAGCTGGAATAATCGGAAATGAAGGCGAACCACGCCAGCAGCGGCAGCGCGAAGGCCAGACGAAGCACGCGGCCTTTCCACGGAATGCGGTCGAAACGACGCCACCAGAAAAGGCTCGCGGCAATCAAAAGTGCTGCGCTGGCAAGCAGGAGAAGGGCGATGCCGACAGCGCTCCACGGGCGTTCACGCACCAGAAGCGGCAGCAGATCGACGATCTGGCGGGCATAGAGAAAATCGCTCGGATAAAGCGGGTCGCCGAGATAAAGGCTTTTCTCCCGCGCAGTGGCGGCGGCGATCAGCGCCAGCGGCCCCACCACGAAAAGCCCGTAATGGATGCGCCCGAAAATCGCGTCGCTGGCGGTCAGCACCACAACGAAGAAGGCAACTGTCGTCCATGCAGGCTTGTGCGGCGTGCGGAAAAACGCAATCGTTTCGGCAAAGGAACCGCGAAAAATCCATTCAACGGAGAAAACCAGAAGAACGGACAGGACAATGGAAGCAAGAGCAACCCAGGCAACACGCGCAGGCCAGGAAACATGCGAAGCGCCGAAAATGGCAGCATCGCTCCAGCGACGTTCGCCCGCGTTTTCCACTACTCCAGACATGCCTTACTCGCTACCATTTCTTCCTGTGAGAAATTTCGTGTCACATTTCTGTCATGGAAATGTCAAGCCACGGTTGAGCGGCGGGTGATACCGGACGTGATCTGAACGCACAATGAATGGAAAAAGCCCAACAAAAATAGGGCCGGAATTGCTTCCGGCCCTATTCTTCAAGTGCTGACGATAATCGTCGTTTAAATGACGTCCTCAAGCCCCTTGGTCAGTTCCAGCGCCTGCCGTTCGAACAGACGGCGGTAGATGCCGCCCGGCTTGCGGATCAGCGCGTCGTGGTCGCCTTCCTCGATGATGCGACCCTTGTCGAAGACCAGCAGCCTGTCGAGTGCACGCACCGTCGAAAGTCGGTGCGCGATGACGAGCGTGGTGCGCCCGACCATCAGGCGTTCCATCGCCTGCTGGATCAGCACTTCCGATTCCGAATCGAGGCTGGACGTTGCCTCGTCGAGGATCAGAACCGGCGCATTGGCGAGAAACGCCCGGGCGATGGCCACGCGCTGGCGTTCGCCGCCCGACAATTTTACGCCGCGCTCACCCACCAGTGTCGCATAGCCCTTCGGCAGCCGCATGATGAAGTCATGCGCGCTGGCAAGGCGTGCCGCTTCCTCGATCTGACTTTGCGTCGCGCCGGGGCGGGCATAGGCGATGTTCTCGGCCAGCGTGCGGTGAAACAGGATCGGCTCCTGCTGCACGATGGCGATCTGCGAGCGCAGTGACGCCTGTGTCACGTCGGCGATGGTCTGGCCGTCAATGCGGATGGCGCCGTCATTAACGTCGTAAAGCCGCTGGATCAGCTTGACGAAGGTGGTCTTGCCGGAGCCGGAATGGCCGACAAGGCCAACCCGCTCGCCCGCATCGATCTTGACCGAGAAGTCGCGGTAAAGCGCGGCTTCATGGTTGCCATAATGGAAGGTGACGTGATCGAAGGTGATCTCGCCAGCGCCGATCCTGATAGCGGGCGCGCCAGACCTGTCGGCAATGCCATAGGTCTGTGCTTCGATCTCGACCAGTTCCTCCATGTCGTTGACCGACCGTTGCAGGTTGCGGATATGCATGCCGACATCGCGCAGATAGCCCTGCAGCATGAAGAACGCCGTCAGAACGAAGGTGATATCGCCTGCAGTGGCCTTGCCCTGGCTCCACAGATAGAGCGCAAAGGCAATAACAACGCCGCGCATAACCAAAAGGTTCGCGCCCTGGATGAAGCCGTTCAGCGTGCCGATCAGCCACGTGCGGCGCGTGCGACTGCGCCACTTGGTAACGACCTTCGAGAGACGAAGATCTTCGCGGCTTTCCGCGCCGAATGCCTTCACGACAGCGTTGCAGGAGATGGCATCGGCCAGCGAGCCGCCCATGCGCGTGTCCCAGCTATTGGCCAATGTTGCGGCAGGCGCAACGAAGCCGAGCGAAATCACAATCGTGCAGACGATGAATAGCACAGAGCCGATTGCAACCAGCAAGCCCATCAACGGCCAATACCACGACAGCAACGCAACCGAGCCAAGCAGCATCAGCAAGGATGGCAGCAGGGCGATGATCAGCGTGTCATTGAGCAGATCGAGCGCCCACATGGCACGCGAAACCTTGCGCACCGTCGATCCAGCAAAGGCATTGGCGTGCCAGTCGGTCGAAAACCGCTGCAACTTGTGGAACGAACTTGCCGCCATGTCGCTCATGATCTTCAAGGTAAAGTCGGTGATGACATAGAAGGTCAGCTGGCGGGTGATCAGCGCCAGCGCGCCGAGTGCAAGCAAGATCACCAGTGCTTCGATTGCACTGTTCCAGGCGCTGTCGCCGCTTAGCGAAAGCGCATCCACCAGCCGTCCGGAATAGAGCGGGGTCAAGACATCTGCGGCTGTTGCAAGCAGCATGCCGATTATCATCAGCGCCAGCCGCAAGGGCTGACTTCGCCAATGGCTGAAAGTGTAGCCGAGGACATTGCGGAACGCAGGCCCCCGGAAATCGAGACGAAACCGAGTCATATCCATATTACCAGCCTGTGCTCGCGCGCAGAAACTGGCCCTTGATTGAGAAAAACAAAACGATCGGCACCCGGAGGAGCCGCGAACAGCGATGGTTTGGAAAGATGCTCCGAAGGAGCGGACAGGTCAGCCTGCCGGGTGGGCCGCGGACCTAGCGGTTAGAAGCGCCCGCGAAAACACTGGGCACCATTGGGAACGGGTAATGGACACGCATCTCATACCTCTTGCCAGTGTTTCAGATGGTTGCACAATAAATGAGCAAACCCATTTGCCAAGGCCCAAAATGCAATTTCTAGTCTGCAAGGGGCGGGGTGTGGCAATTTTGCAAGTTTTCGAATTTCTGAATTTTAAAAGTAATACTTTTCAATTTTTCTGTTACAAGCGCTTGCGCCCTTGCATTCGCCTGTTCGCTGCGCGAATGGAGGTCAGATATATCAGTGCCGCACGGCCGATATCGGGAATTCACGGGAGAGTTACATGACAATTCATCAGAATCTGATCGCTGGCGAGTGGGTTGGCGGCGACGGCATTGCCAATATCAATCCGTCTGACACCAACGATGTGGTGGGCACCTATGCCCGGGCCACCGCCGACGACACCAAAGCTGCGATTGCCGCTGCAAAGGCCGCTTTCCCGGCCTGGTCGCGTTCCGGCATTCTGGAGCGCCACGCAATTTTGCGTAAGGCTGCCGACGAAATTCTGGCGCGCAAGGACGAGCTTGGCCGTCTCCTGTCGCGCGAAGAGGGCAAGACGCTGGCCGAAGGCATTGGTGAGACCATCCGCGCCAGCCAGATTTTCGATTTCTTCGCAGGTGAAGCCTTGCGCCTTGCCGGTGAAACGCTGCCTTCGGCGCGTCCGGGCATCGGTGTTGAAGTCACCCGTGAACCGGTCGGCGTCGTCGGCATCATCACGCCGTGGAATTTTCCGATCGCCATTCCGACCTGGAAGATTGCGCCCGCGCTCTGCTATGGCAACACCATTGTTTTCAAGCCAGCCGACCTCGTGCCGGGCTGCTCTTGGGCGATTGTCGATATCCTGCACCGCGCCGGACTGCCGAAGGGCGTTCTCAACCTCGTCATGGGCAAGGGCTCGGTTGTCGGTCAGACCATTCTGGACAGCGCCGATGTTCAGGCCGTGACCTTCACCGGCTCGACCGGCACGGGCAAGCGCGTTGCTGCCGCCTCCATCGAGCATAACCGCCGTTTCCAGCTGGAAATGGGCGGCAAGAACCCGGTCGTTGTTCTGGATGATGCCGATCTCAATGTCGCGGTCGAATCCGTCGTCAATTCAGCCTTCTTCTCGACCGGCCAGCGCTGCACGGCATCCTCGCGCATCATCGTGACGGAAGGCATCCACGACAAGTTCGTCGCCGCCGCCATCGAAAGGCTGAAGGGCGTCGTGGTCGATAATGCCCTGAAGCAGGGCACGCATATCGGCCCGGTCGTGGATGAAAGCCAGCTTCAGCAGGACATGGATTATATCGAGATCGGCCGCAAGGAAGGCGCGAAGCTTGCCTTTGGCGGCGAACGCCTCAACCGCGAAACGCCGGGCTTCTATCTCCAGCCAGCGCTCTTCACCGAGGCCACCAACCAGATGCGCATCAGCCGCGAGGAAATCTTTGGCCCGGTCGCTTCGGTCATCCGCGTCAAGGATTATGAAGAAGCGCTTGCCACCGCCAACGATACGAGCTTCGGCCTGTCGTCGGGCATCTGCACGACGAGCCTGAAATATGCGACCCATTTCAAGCGCAATTCGGAAGCGGGCATGGTGATGGTCAATCTGCCCACCGCCGGCGTCGATTTCCACGTGCCATTCGGCGGGCGCAAGGGTTCGAGCTACGGTCCGCGGGAGCAGGGCCGCTATGCCGCCGAGTTCTACACGACGGTCAAGACGGCCTATACGCTGGCCTGATAAAGCATGTCTCCCGAAAGTGGGAACCGGTTTCGGGATAAAGACATGCGTAAAAACAAAAGCTTTAGCGGTCTGAGAGAATGCGAAAACCGGCGGTTTCCCCGCCGGTTTTTTATGCGGCTTTTTTAGGCCATGCGGCCAACTTGCGGGCGAAATGCGATACCGTGCCATGCAGCAGCATGGTGAAAGCCGCCAGCACGAACAAACAGGCGAACATCAGATCCACCTTGGCGCGACCATTGGCGAGCAGCATCAGATAGCCGAGACCTTTCGATGCGCCGACCCATTCGCCCACCACCGCGCCGATGGGCGCATAGACGGCGGCAAGACTGAGGCCCGACGCCAGCGATGGAAAGGCGGACGGGATGCGGATGCGAAACAGGATCGCCATGCGTCCGGCCCCCAGAATTTCCGCTGCGTCGATCAGGCTCGTTTCGGTGCGCCGCATGCCGTCGAAGAAGGTCGAAACGATGGGGAAGAAAATCATCAGCACGGTGACCGCTATCTTCGATGCGGGACCATAGCCGAGCCACAAGGTCAAAATGGGGGCGAGTGCGAAGATCGGGATCGCCTGACTGAACACCATGGCGGGGATGACAAGCCGCTGCGCCAGCGGCGACATCATCAGGCAGATCGCGGTGGCAATGCCGACCGCACTGCCGAGGACAAGGCCGCCCAGCACTTCGCCGATGGTGGTGGTGGCGTTCTCAGCAATCAGCCCGGCATTGCCGATCAGCGCCTGCACCACATCGAGCGGGCCGGGCAGGATGAAGCGCGGCATTTGGCCAATGCTCACCACCGCCTGCCAGATGGCCAGCGCCACCGCCGCCGACAGCAAGCCGTCGGCGATGCGCCTTGTGCGGGAACGAGTCGAAATCGTGGCGTCCAACTAAGCCACTTTTCCTGAAACCGCTTTCAACCCCATCGACCAGAACTCGGCTTCGAGCCTGCTTGCGGTTGCAAAAATCTGGCAGAGTCTTGCCCAACGCGGGCTTTTCTCGAAGTCGTCGCCGATGCGGTCTTTGGCGGCCTGATCGAACAGCTTGCCGACCGTGTGGCACATGTCCTGATATTCAGGCCCCGCATAGGTGTCGATCCACTCCTGATAGGGTGTGCCGGGCAGGGCGGTCACGGCGAGGTTGAGGCCGATTTCACCATAGCCATGCGCGCAGGGCACAAGCGCGGTGAGAAGATCGAGGAAGTCGCCGGCCTGCCCGCAGTCGAGCACATAGCGCGTATAAGCGAGGTTTTCCGGCTCTTCCTCGGTCGCGTAAAGCTCGTCTTCGCTGATCCCCTCGCGGGCGCAGATGCTGACATGCAGCGGCAGTTCCATATGGGCAAGGCCGTGCATGATATCGGCGCAGAGCCGGGTTTCCTGCAATGTGTTGGCCTTGACCACGCCGAGCGCAAAAGCGCGGGCATAGTGGTGCAGATAGACATAATCCTGACGCAGATAATGCAGGAAGGCGGCTTTCGGCAGCGTGCCGTCGCCCAATCCCCGCACGAATTCATGCTCGATATAGGGCTTCCAGTCGGCAAGGGTCGCGGCGCGAAGCCGCGTGAACAGTTCGGATGAATAATGCGGCTGTGGCTGGCTCATGACTTGCTCCCTTCGGCGTTGACGTCGATGGCGAATTTCTCGACCGGCAGGATGGAAGGAACCAGATTGTTCTCCTTGAGATAGGCCTCGTAACGCTGCCAGCGACCATAATCGAGGCTTGCAGGCGCGCGGGAAAAGCGCGCTACGGTGTCTTTCCAGGCGCGCTGGTTCAGCTCGTCGTTGAGTTCGGTGCTGTAGGATGAAAACAGCTCAAAGCCCTTTTCCGGGTGATTGACGATATATTGCGCTGCCTTTTCGGTGGCTGCGAGGAAGCGCGAAATCTTACCCTTTTCCGCTGCATCCAGTTTGTCGGAAGCAGCGACATAGACCAGCTCGTCATAAACCGGCACGCCTTCTTCCTCGACGAAAAAGCATTTGCCGGGCACGCCTTCGACAGCCATCTGGTTCAGCTCGACATTGCGATAGGCACCCATCACCGCCTCGACCTGCTTCGACATAAGCGATGGCGCCAGCGAGAAATTCACATTGATGAGTTCAACGTCGGAGAGTTTGACGCCATGCTGGCCGAGAATGGTGCCAAGCAAGGTTTCTTCGGTTCCGGCGACCGAATAGCCGATCTTCTTGCCCTTGAGATCGGCAATGGCATTCACCGATCCGTCATCGCGGGTCATCAGGCAGTTGAGCGGCGAGTCGATCAGTGTCCCGACGCGGATCAGCGGAAGGCCTTCATGCACCTGAAGATGCACCTGCTGCTGATAGGAAATGGCAAGATCGGCCTGTCCTGCCGCCACCATTTTGGTGGGCGTCGACGCGTCGGCAGGCGCGACGATTTCCAGGTCCAGCCCGGCATCCTTGAAATAACCGAGCTTGTCAGCAACGATGATCGGGCCGTGATCGGGGTTCACATACCAGTCGAGAATGAGCTTCAGCTTGTCGTCAGCATGAGCCGAAGTGGCAGCCGTGAGGGCGAGGCCGAACAGGGCGGCGAAGACGGTCTTTTTCATAATGTCTGCTCCAGAGCATGGTCAGCATAAGCGCGCGTGGTTTCGATCCACTGGCGCAGGCGGCTTTCGGGGTCGGCATTAAGGGTGATGTCGGTGACGACGGACACGATATCGGCTCCCGCTTCGAATACGCCCGGTGCGCGTTCGACGCTCATGCCGCCGATGCCGACCAGCGGAATGTCGCCGATCCGTGCTTTCCATTGGCCAAGACGGGGCAGGCCCTGTTCGTGCCATTTCATCTTTTTCAAAATGGTCGGGTAGATGGGGCCAAGCGCGATATAGTCAGGCTTTACCGACAAAGCGCGGTCGAGTTCGGCCTCATCATGGCTCGAAACACCCAGTTTCAAACCACAGGCGCGAATGGCGTCGAGATCGGCATCGTCAAGGTCTTCCTGCCCCAGATGGATGAAGTCGCAGCCTTCCTCCAGCGCCAGCTTCCAGTAGTCGTTGACGATCAGCTGACAGTCATGGGCAAGGCAGATTTCTCGTGCGGCGCGGATTTCACTGCGCAGCTCCGCCTCGGTCTTGTCCTTGACGCGCAGTTGCACCAGCCTGACGCCGAGCGGCACCATGCGCTCAAGCCATTTGGCGCTGTCGAAGATCGGGTAGAACGGATCGAGGGCCATTACAAAAATGCCTTTCCGAGAAGAGGGGTGGATGGCGCGGCCATGTCTCGCGCTTCGATGGCGTCTGCCTCGAAAGCGAGCCGCCCGGCTTCAACCGCTAGCGCGAAACCGCGCGCCATGGCGACGGGATCGCCAGCCTTGGCTACAGCGGTGTTGATGAGCACGGCGTCATAGCCCAGCTCCATCGCCGCCGCCGCGTGGGACGGCACGCCGATGCCAGCATCGACCACCAGCGGAATATCGGGGAAATGCGCCCGCATGGTTTTCAGCGCGTAAGGATTGTTGAGGCCACGGCCCGAGCCGATGGGCGCGCCCCAGGGCATCAGCACCTTGCAGCCAGCCTCGATCAGCTTTTCCGCGACGACGAGATCGTCATTCATATAGGGAAAGACCTCAAAGCCATCGTCGCAGAGAATGCGCGCGGCTTCCACCAAGCCGAACGGGTCGGGCTGCAATGTGTCGTGGTCGCCGATCACCTCCAGCTTGATCCAGTTGGTGCCGAAGATTTCGCGCGCCATCTTGGCCGTGGTCACCGCTTCACGCGGCGTGTGGCAGCCTGCCGTATTGGGCAGAACGGCCACGCCCAGTTCGCGGATCAGCGCCCAGAAGTCCTGTCCGGCGCGCGCATCGCCGCTTTCACGGCGCAGCGACACGGTGACGATTCCGGCCCGCGAGGCGCGCACCGCATCTGCAAGAACAGCGGGCGATGGATATTGCGCCGTGCCGAGCAGCAGGTGGCTTTCAAACGTTTTTCCGTAGAATTCGAGCATCTCAGCCTCCCTGCATCGGGGCCAGAACTTCGATGCGGTCGCCAGAAGACAGGGTCGCGGTGGAGCGCTCATCGCTGGCCACGAATTCACCATTCAGCGCGGTTGCGACCACCGCTTCGTCCAGTTCGATTTCGGCGAGCAGCGCCGCCAGATTGGCTGCTGCCGTGGTGATGACTTCACCGTTCAGCACGATCGTCATGCATAGTCCTCCACAAATTCGGGCTTGGTTTCGGGCGTGGTCGCGCTCGCAACCGCCATCCGCGCTATCGCCGGCGAGAGCAGGAAGCCGTGGCGGTAAAGCCCGTTGACATAGATGGTTTTGCCGCGTCGCCTTACGCGGGGCAGATTGTCGGGAAAGGCGGGGCGCGCATCGACGCCGGTTTCGAGAATCTCCGCTTCGCCGAAGGCCGGATGGAGGGCGTAAGCAGCGCTCAAAAGCTCCAATGTCGAGCGCACGCTGATGCCACTGCGCTGATCGCTTTCGATCATCGTCGCGCCGATCATGTGCACACCGTCGCCGCGCGGCACGATGTAGAGCGGAATGCGCGGATGCAGCAGGCGCACGGGCCGCGAAAGGTTGATGTCACGCGAGCGGACAACCAGCATCTCACCCTTGACGCCGCGCAGATCCGGCAGCACATCGCGGGCGCTGAGGCCGCGTGCATCCACCACGATATCCGCATCGATCTTCGCTGCGTCCGCTTCCGTATTGAGGTGAAAGACGACACCCTTTCGTTGCAGGTTTCCGGCCAGCTGAACGAGTGTCTTGCGCGGATCGAGATGCCCTTCGCGCGCGAAGAACAGGCCCTGCCGGAAACGCCCGGCCAGATCAGGTTCCAGTGCATTGATGCGTTCATGATCGATTGTGTCGAAGGCTTTCGTCCGGCGGGCGAAACGGCGCAACTCGCTGGCGTCGCGGTTGTGCGACAGAACCAGTGTGCCTTCGCGCTTGACGCCGGAAACGTGTTTTTCCCACCAGCCGATGGATTCCTGACCAAGCCGCACCACAGGCTCTTCGGCGCTTTCGCCCTCGCACCATGGCGCCAGCATGCCGCCTGCCAACCACGAACAGCAATCGGAACCGATCTGCGGGCTGCGGGCAATCACTGTGACGGCATGGCCCTGATCGGTGAACTCTGCGGCGGTGGCAAGACCGGCGACACCCGCTCCGATGATGGTGACGCGCATCACGCAATCTCCTCCGCCCGGATTGTCCAGAGGTCATGGAAATGATGCACCGGCCCGTGGCCGTGTCCGATCTTCAATGTGTCGGCGGCGCGGATTGCCCCTTGCAGATAGGTATGCGCGTTCAGAACGGCTTTCTCCAGCGGCAGGTTTTTGGCAAGCTCTGCGGCTATGGCCGAGGAGAGCGTGCAGCCTGTGCCATGGGTGTTACCGGTCAAGATACGCGGTGCTTCAACCCGCAGCGTCGGCTGATCGGGGCGCACCAGCAGATCGACGCATGTTTCGCCTTCCGCGTGGCCGCCCTTCATCAGAACGGCTTTCGCGCCGAGTTCGAGCAATGCGCGGCCCTGTTGTTCGGCGTCTTCATCATCAAGCGCCAGGCCGCAACCAAGCAGGCAGGCCGCTTCTGGCCGGTTGGGCGTCAAAAGCGTGGCCAGCGGCACCAGTTTCTGGCGCAGAAGCGCTGTGGCGTTTTCGCTCAAAAGCCGGTCGCCCGACTTTGCCACCATCACCGGATCAACAACGACGGGACCGGAAAAATGCGCAAGGCCGCGCGCGATGGCGTCGATGGTTTCAGGCACGGAAACCATGCCGATCTTCACTGCCGCAACATCGAGATCGCTGAAAACGGCGTCGATCTGCCCTGCGACGATAGCGGGCGGGATATCGTGCACCGCGCTTACCGTGCAGGTGTTCTGCACGGTCACAGCGGCAATGACGCTTGCGCCATAAACGCCAAGTGCGGAAAATGTCTTGAGGTCGGCCTGAATGCCAGCGCCGCCACCGCTGTCGGAACCGGCAATGGTTACACAGATGGGCACAGACCGCATCTGGCCATTGTTGGTTTTGGTTCGGGAGAAACTATGTTTCTGGTTCATCGTGTCGTCTCTCATTCCGAACGGAAAGATGAGACGCCATGAACCTTTATGGAGCGTAAGCTCCTGTGGGGAATGAACCCCGTCCGCGACGCGTCAAACTCCGTTCCCTACGCAGGTATTACCCGGATCAGGTTCAATGGGTTAACGCGAGAACGCGCCTCTCAGCCTCTTGCAAGGCACCCCAACGAATTTTGCGTCCATAGGCATAGGCCGGAAGTTTTGAGTGGTCAAGCAATGTCTTCGCTGGTCGGGAAACAGTGTTGTCCCGTGTCTTGCACTGTGATTGGGCGCGATGAAAACGCCATCATCAGAAAAAACTTATATGAGCCTGTTTTTCATATATGGTTTGTTAAAACCATTGGTCGTAATCTATTTGCGGGGAAGTGTGTCTGGGTGGCGGTCCCCGCTTGTCTGTTTGTGAGCCTGTCTCATGAACACATGCGGAATATGATGTTCCAGTGAGAGGTTTTGTTGGCTAATTAAAACGACGGCATGTGTCGGCTTGGGCGAGGGGAATAAGAATGGCGAAGCGGAAAGCCGGTCCGGTACAGGCGGGAAGCTCCATGGCGAGCACGCCCCAGCAGGATTTCCGTATTCTGTTCACCACCCATCCGACGCCGATGTGGGTCTATGATCCACAAACATTGGGCTTCATCATCATGAATGATGCCGCCTATGCGCTTTACGGCTACACGCCCGATGAACTGCCCGGCATGACGGTCCTCGATATTCGTCCGCATACCGAGCGCGAGCGTATGCTGAGCGCTGTCCGGGATCGCAGCGATCTGGAGCGTCCGGAGCGCTGGCAGCACCGGCGCGCCGATGGCGAAATCATCGAAGTTCTGACCTATGGACGTGAGGTGCAGTTCGATGGCAGGGAAGCGATCCTCGCCATCGTGCAGGACCGGACGGAGCTGGCCAAGGCCAACCGGCAAGCAATCCATGCCCAGTCGCTGCTCGACAGCCTCGTCAGCAATCTGCCGCTCGGCGTGTTCATCAAGGACATGCAGGATGATGGCCGCTATGTCCTCTATAATCAGGCGGCGTCGCGGGCGAGCGGCAAGGCGGTCGATGCGGTTGTCGGCTTCACCGATGCGCAGCTGATGTCGGATCTGGAACGCCGCCAATATGCGCAGCAGGATCGTCAGGTGATGAGCAAGGGCGAGGCGCTCAGCGTCGAATATAAGTCCCAACATGACGACGGAACGCAGCGCATTCTGCGTGTCATCAAAAGTTCCATTCCGCCGGTTGAGGGCGGCACGCCGCGTTATCTGATCGGCCTGATCGAAGATGTCACCGAACGGCGCGAAATCGAGGAACGCATGGCCCATATCGCCATGCATGACAGCCTGACGCGCCTGCCCAACCGCGCCGCTTTCTCCCATCATGTGGAGGGATTGCTAAAAAAGCGCGGCGATGCGGAGCCTTTTGCGCTGTTTTGTATCGATATCGATCACTTCAAGAGCATCAACGACAATATCGGCCATCAGGCGGGCGACCAGCTTTTGCAACAGGTTGCAGAGCGTTTGCGCCAGATTACCACCTCCGACCAGTTCATCGCACGGCTTGGTGGCGACGAATTCGCCGTCATCTATCGCAGCGGCACCGTCGGCCAGATCGCCATGTTCGCAGACCGGGTGCTTTCGGCCTTTCAGGAACCGTTCCGGCTGGGTGACAATTCCGAATTCGTCACCTGCAGCATGGGCATCGCGCAGGCGCCGCTGCATGGCGACAATTCCGACGTGCTGATGCGCAATGCCGATCTGGCGCTCAATGCGTCAAAATCGAGCGGCAGGCGCACATTCCATTTCTACCAGCATTCGCTGCGTCTGGCCGCCGAAAAGCGCCACATCATGACGAGCGAACTGCGTCAGGCCTTGCTGTCCGAACAGTTCGAACTGCATTACCAGCCGATCTTCAATCTGGAGAGCGGACTGATTTCCGGCTTCGAAGCGCTGATCCGCTGGCGTCATCCCGAGCGCGGCATGGTATCGCCTGCGGAATTCATTCCGCTTGCCGAGGAAACCGGATTGATCGGCCCGATTGGCGATTGGGTGCTGTTGGCTGCCTGCCGCGAGGCGGTTTCCTGGCCGGAAGATATCAAGGTCTCGGTCAATCTGTCGCCGGTCCAGTTCAGCCAGACCTCGCTTCTGCGCTCTGTCACCGATGCGCTGGATGCAGCCCGCCTGTCGCCGAACCGGCTGGAACTGGAAATCACGGAATCGGTGTTTCTCTCCAACAGCAAGCACAATATCGAATTGCTGTTCGAGTTGCGCCGTCTGGGCGCCCGCATTGCTATGGACGATTTTGGCACCGGCTATTCCTCGCTCAGCTATCTGCGCTCCTTTCCGTTCGACAAGATCAAGATCGACCGCAGCTTCGTGTCCGGCATCGAAGCGGATACGCGCGATCTCGCCATCATCCAGGCGGTGGCGACGCTGGGTGCAGGCTTCAATATCGTCACCACCGCCGAGGGCGTGGAAACAGCGCAGCAGCTGGAACGCCTGAGAACCGAACGTTTCGGCGAAGTGCAGGGCTATCTGACCGGACGCCCGATGCCAGCCAGCGATGTGCATGCCTTCATCCAGAGCAATAACGGCACTGGTCTTGCCATGCCCGCAGCCCATAACCGCCTGCCGGTCTGACCCGGAAACTCCAGAAAAAACGCTGCCGCAATTCCGCTTTCAAAAAAGCACTTGACCTTCCAACGGTGGGAAGGACTACTTATATGGCAATTCAGAAATCTAGCCTCTGTTAGAGCGCATCCCGAAAAGTGTGAAACGGTTTTCGGACAAGATGCGCGCCCGAAGGCTGAAAAGGGACCGCTAAAGGTCACGAAGAGGATTGCCATGAACAAGCCCGTCGATCACGAATCCATCAGCTTTCCCGTTCCCGTGGAAGGCATGAGCTGCGCATCCTGTGTTTCCTCCGTCGAAAAGGCCGTGTCGAAGGTTGCGGGCGTCGACAAGGTTTCCGTCAATCTGGCCACCGAGCGCGCCGACGTAACCTTCAAAGGCGCGCCGGATCTGCCTGCCGTCATCGATGCCATTCGCAAGGCGGGCTATGAGGTTCCTTCCGGCAGCGTCGATCTTGCCATTGAGGGCATGAGCTGCGCTTCCTGCGTCAGCAAGGTCGAAAAGGCGTTGAATGCGGTGCCGGGCGTGACGCGGGCCAGCGTCAATCTGGCGACCGAACGCGCGCATGTGGAACTGGCGGGTGGGGTCGAGACATCCGAACTCGTCAAGGCCGTCGAGAAAGCTGGTTACGAAGCGCGGTCGCTGAACGATAGAAAAGATGAAGCGCCAGCCGAAACCCAAAGCGAAAAGCGCGATGCCGAAGCTGCGGAACTGAAGAAGAGCGTTCTGCTGGCCGCCGTCCTGACGCTTCCGGTCTTCGTGCTGGAAATGGGATCGCATCTCATTCCCGCTGTCCATATGTTCGTGATGGACCGGATCGGCATGCAGAACAGCTGGTATCTGCAATTCGTGCTGACCACGCTCGTCCTGTTCGGCCCCGGTCTGCGCTTCTTCAAGAAGGGCATTCCGGCGCTGCTGCGCGCCACACCGGATATGAACTCGTTGGTGGTCGTCGGCACGCTTGCGGCCTGGGGCTTCTCGCTTGTCGCAACCTTCCTGCCGGGCGTTTTGCCAGCGGGCACCGTCAATGTCTATTTCGAGGCGGCGGCGGTTATCGTCACGCTGATCCTGATCGGGCGCTATCTTGAAGCGTGCGCCAAGGGGCGCACCAGTGCGGCCATCAGCCGTCTGGTCGGCTTGCAGGCCAAGTCGGCCCGCGTGGTGCGCAATGGCGAGACGATCGATGTGCCGCTGGAAGACGTGCGCGCAGGCGATATCGTGCAGGTGCGGCCCGGCGAGAAAGTGCCGGTCGATGGCGAGGTGGTCGAAGGCTCGTCCTATGTCGATGAATCGATGATCACCGGCGAGCCCGTCCCTGTCGCCAAGGACGAGGGCGCGGAAGTGGTCGGCGGCACCATCAATAAAACCGGCGCTTTCACCTTCCGCGCCACCAAGGTGGGCCGTGATATGGTGATCTCGCAGATCATCCGCATGGTCGAGGATGCGCAAGCCGACAAGCTGCCCATTCAGGCCAAGGTCGACAAGGTGACGGGCTGGTTCGTGCCCGCCGTCATGGCCGCCGCCGCGCTGACCTTCATGCTCTGGCTTGCCATCGGAGGGACGGCCATGCTTGGCTACGCGCTGGTCAATGCCATTGCGGTGCTCATCATCGCGTGCCCTTGCGCCATGGGCCTTGCCACGCCGACCTCCATCATGGTTGGCACCGGTCGCGCCGCCGAGTTCGGCGTTCTGTTTCGCCGGGGCGATGCACTGCAAACCTTGCGCGATGCATCGATCATCGCCGTCGACAAGACCGGCACGCTGACCCAGGGCAAGCCTGCACTGGCGCATTTTGCAACGGTAGACGGTTTCGACAGGCACGAACTTCTGGCGCTGGTGGCAGCTGTCGAAGCTCGCTCGGAACATCCGATTGCCGACGCCATTGTGACGGCTGCAAAGGAAGAGGGCCTGAAGCTTGCCGATGTCTCGGCTTTCGAAGCAGTGCCGGGTTTCGGCCTCAAGGCGACCGTCTCGGGGCATGAAATCGCTATCGGCGCTGATCGCTATATGGCGAAGCTCGGCCATGATGTGGCGGTGTTTGCAGAGGATGCGACGCGCCTTGGCGATGAAGGGCAGTCGCCGCTTTATGCCGCCGTTGACGGAAAGCTTGCGGCTATCCTGACGGTCGCAGACCCGATGAAGGAGACAACGCCTGCCGCCATCGCCGCTCTACACGAACAGGGGCTCACCGTGGCGATGATTACCGGCGACAACCGCCGTACCGCACAGGCCATCGCCAAGCGGCTCGGCATTGATGAAGTGGTGGCGGAAGTACTGCCGGACGGCAAGGTCGAAGCGCTGAAGCGGCTTTCGGCTGGCGGCAAGCGGATCGCTTTCGTTGGCGATGGCATCAACGACGCTCCGGCACTGGCCGCGGCAGATGTTGGCATCGCCATCGGAACCGGAACGGATATTGCGATTGAAAGTGCGGATGTGGTGCTGATGTCGGGCGACCTGCGCGGTGTCGCCAATGCCATCGCCATATCCAAGGCGACGATCCGCAATATCAGCGAGAACCTCTTCTGGGCGTTCGCCTATAATGTGGCGCTCATTCCGGTCGCCGCCGGTGTTCTCTACCCCTTCACCGGCACTTTGCTGTCGCCGGTTCTGGCAGCGGGCGCCATGGCGCTGTCGAGCATTTTCGTGCTCAGCAATGCGTTGCGGTTGCGGCGGTTCAAGAGTCCCCTCGGCTGATTAACACGGCAATAGAGACTAAATCCCAAGCAAAGGCGACTCTCATGAGTCGCCTTTTTTCGTTTCCTCTGGTCTTTTTAGATTTCTGCCTAATTTTATTTGAAGGCAGAGAGTGTCGCGGCATCAGAAACGCAGCGGCGCTCCCACCCATCAGGACTTCTCGCATTCGATGTGTTCCGTGCATTTCTGTTCAGACACGGCGGGTCTGTAGTCACACTTGAAGGGGTAATATTTTGCTGATTTCCTTGACCTCCATCGTCCTTCTGCTGGTCGGGCTTGCGCTCGGCTGGGGCGGTATCGAGCTGATCACCCTGGGGGGCAGCTGGTACTACATCATTGCGGCTGTCGGCTTTTTGCTGACAGGCGCTCTTCTCTTCAAAAGAAGCGCTTCGGCCCTGTGGCTCTATGCGCTGATCGTGCTCGGGTCGCTCGGTTGGGCCGTCTATGAAGTCGGTTTTGACTGGTGGCAACTTGGCGCGCGTGGCGGCATCATCGTGCTGCTCGGCCTGTGGCTTTTGACCCCTTGGATCAGAAAGCCGCTCAATAGCGGCAAGGGCGGCGGCGGACTGCCGCTGACGGTCGCGAGCGTCATCGCGCTGGCCATTGCCGGCTATTCCATGACGCAGGACCCGTACAATATTACCGGCGACCTGCCGACAGAGAAGGTTGCGGCGACGCCGGACCTCGGCGGCAATGTGCCGGAAGGCGAATGGCACCAATATGGGCGCACGCCTTACGGCCAGCGTTATTCGCCGCTGGCGCAGATCACGCCAGACAATGTGTCCAAATTGCAGGTGGCCTGGCAGTACCAGACCGGCGACGTGAAGCAGCCACAGGATGTGGGCGAAACCACCTATCAGGTGACGCCGCTGAAGATCGGCGACTCGCTTTATCTCTGCACGCCGCATAATTGGGCCATTGCGCTCGACGCCGCGACCGGCAAGGAAAAGTGGAAGTTCGACCCGAAGGTCGGCTTCAACACCGACCGCCAGCACCAGACCTGCCGTGGCGTGAGCTACTGGAAGGACGCCAATGCAACGGCTGGCGCGAAATGTACAGAACGCGTTTATCTGCCGACCTCGGATGCGCGTCTGATCGCGCTCGACACGGCGACCGGTGAAATCTGCACCGATTTTGCCAATGGCGGTACGCTCGATCTCAGCCATGGCATGAAATATAACCCGGCCGGTTATTATTACTCGACGTCGCCTCCGGCTGTGGTCGGCGACAAGATCATCGTCGGCGGGGCCGTCAACGATAACTATTCGACGGAAGAGCAGTCGGGCGTCATCCGCGCCTTCGATATCCGCACGGGTGAACTGCTGTGGAACTGGGATTCGGGTAATCCGGACGTCACGACACCGCTGCCGGAAGGTCAGTTCTACACGACGAATTCGCCCAATAGCTGGTCGGTGTCCAGCGTGGACGAAAAGCTCGGCCTGATCTTCGTTCCGCTTGGCAATCAGGTGCCTGACCAGCTCGGCATGGGGCGCAGCGAAAATGTGGAGAAATATTCCTCCTCCATCGTCGCGCTCGATGTGAATACGGGTCAGGTGAAGTGGGTGCGCCAGACGGTCCACCATGATCTGTGGGACATGGACGTTCCGGCGCAGCCGGTGCTGCTCGATATCAATGGCACGCCTGCGCTGGTCGGCCCGACCAAGCAGGGTGACCTCTATGTGCTCGACCGCCGCACCGGCGAGCCGATCATTCCGGTCAAGGAAATCCCGGCTCCGACCGGCACTATCCCGGAAGATCATTCGTCGCCGACGCAGCCGATCTCCGATCTGACCTTCAGCCCGCCTGCATTGCGTGAAAGCGACATGTGGGGTGTGACGATGTTCGATCAACTGGCCTGCCGCATCAAGTTCCACCAGCTTGCCTATGAAGGCCGCTACACGCCACCTTCGCTGAAGGGCACCATTGTCTATCCGGGCAATTTCGGCGTCTTCAACTGGGGCAGTGTGGCGGTCGATCCGGTGCGTCAGGTCATGTTCGGCATGCCGACCTATCTGGCCTTCACCTCGCGCCTTGTCCCGCGTTCGGAAATTCCACCGAAGGGACAGGATGAGAAGGGCAGCGAACAGGGCTTGAACCGCAATGACGGCGCGCCTTATGGCGTCTTCATGGGACCGTTCCTCGGCCCGCTCGGCATTCCGTGCCAGACCCCGCCATGGGGCTATGTCACGGGCGTCGATCTGCGCACCGGCAAGACCGTCTACAAGCATCGCAACGGCACCATCCGCGATATGGCGCCGGTTCCGCTGCCGCTGAAAGTCGGCGTACCGGGCATAGGCGGACCGATGATCACGGCAGGCGGCGTTGCCTTCCTCGGTGCCGCCGTGGACAACTATCTGCGCGCCTATGACCTGACCAATGGCAAGGTTCTGTGGGAAGCACGTCTGCCCGCGGGCGGACAGGCGACACCAATGTCCTACACGGTCGGCGATCAGCAATTCGTGCTGATGGTGGCCGGTGGTCATGGCTCGATCGGCACCAAGCCGGGCGATTACGTTATCGCCTATACGCTGCCGAAGAGCTAACTCCCAACGGAAGTTGCAACAAAAACGCCGGGAGAAATCCCGGCGTTTTCTTCTGAATATGTGGGTTGGTCAAACCTTGCTGTGCAGCAATTCGCCCTTGCGCGCGGCAGGTCGTTTGCGCGGCTCGGCGACGTTTGCCGCGAGCTGGTGGATGATCGGGCAGTCGGGACGGTTATCGCCATGGCAGTTTTGCGCCAGATGGCGCAGCGTGTCGGCCATTTCCTGCAGTTGGAGCATCTTGGCTTCCAGTTCCTCGACATGAACGAGCGCAACCTTCTTCACATCGGAAGAAGCGCGGTTGCGATCACGCCAGAGCGCCAGAAGTTCCTTGATCTGCTCGACCTGAAAACCGAGATCGCGGCTGCGACGGATGAAGCGCAGCGTCTCGACATCTTTTTGCGTGTAGACGCGATAGCCGGAACCTGTGCGTTCGGCAGCCTCGATAAGCCCGATGGTTTCATAATGGCGGATCATCTTCGCCGATATGCCCGATGCTGTGGCTGCCTGCCCGATATTCATTCCGTTCCTCATCCAATGGTCATTTACGATGATATAGGAATGCAATGCGGCTATTCAAAGGGGGCTGGTGCGGTTCAGGCGTCGGTTCCGGCCTGTTTCATGAGATAATGTTCAAGGGCCTGAAATCCGTCGAAGATCAAAATGGCCAGCGCCGCGACGACAAGGCCGCCTTGCAGCACGAAAGCAAGATTGTTGGAGATGAGACCGGCGATGATGACTTCGCCAAGCGTCCGGGCGGCCACTGTCGAGCCGATGGTGGCGGTGGCAAGGCCGATCACCGCCGATAGCCTTATTCCGGCAAGAATGACCGGCATGGCAAGCGGCATTTCCACTTTGACCAGACGCTGCATTCCCGTCATGCCCATGCCGCGCGCCGCTTCCACGACAGGCGCAGGCAGGGTGGTGAGGCCGGTCAGCGTGTTTTCAAAGATCGGCAGCAGCCCATAGAGAAACAGCGCGATCAGCGTCGGCTTGTCGCCGAAACCGAAGATCGGCACGGCGAGCGCCAGCACCGCAACGGGCGGAAAGGTCTGGCCGATATTCACCAGACTGCGCGAAAGCGGCAGAAACTCCGCGCCCTGCCGTCTGGTCACGAAGATCGCCATGGCGACGGCCACCAGCGTGGATATCAGGGTCGCCAATGCCACCAGCCCCAAATGCTGCAAGGTCAGCGTCATCAGATTGGCGCGGTCATAGATGACGGGCGCGCCATCGCTGACCAATGGGCGGAAGACGGGTTCGAACAGATTCGGCTGCATCAGAAAGAGCAGCAGCATCGCCAGAAGCGCCAGCCGTGGAATGATGGAAATGAACAGCCTCATGCCGGGCGTTCCGCTTTTCGCAACAGCTTTTCCAGTGTGACGCGGCCAAGCGGTCTGCCGTCTGCGTCCAGAACCGGCAGAGCATTGCGACCCGACCATAAAAGCTCGGCCAGCGCATCGCGTTGCGAGGCGGAAACCGGCATGGCGTCGCCGCTGGCATCACCCGGTTGCAGGACCGTCTTGAGATCGGTGAGCGAGAGCAGGCGGAAAGGGCGTTCGCCGGTGCCGACCAGCCTTTCGACGAAGTCCGTCGCGGGTCGCGCCAGAATTTCCGCAGGCGGGCCATATTGCAAAAGCTTGCCGTCATCCATCACCGCAATATGGTCACCAAGCGAAATCGCTTCCTCCATATCATGCGTGACCAGCAGGATCGTGGTGCCGAAACGGCGCTGGATCGCCTTCAGGTCTTCCTGCGCCTTGGCACGGATGACCGGGTCGAGCGCGCCGAAAGGTTCATCCATCAGCAATATGTTCGGCTCCGCCGCCAGCGCCCGGGCGACGCCGACGCGCTGCTGTTGCCCGCCGGACAGTTCCTGCGGATAGCGGTCGCGATAATCCGCCGGTTCAAGCTGAAACAAATCGAGCAGTTCATCGACGCGGGCATCGATACGCTGTTTCGTCCAGCCGAGCAGAACCGGCACGGTGGCGATATTTTCTGCCACCGTGCGATGCGGGAAAAGCCCGTGCTGCTGGATCACGTAACCGATCCGCCGCCGCAAGGCGTGCCCCGGCTCGTCCATATTGCTGTGCCCGTCGATGCGGATTTCGCCCTCGGTCGGCTCGACAAGACGGTTGACCATGCGCAGCAGGGTCGTCTTGCCCGAACCGGAGGTTCCGACAATGGCCGCGATACTGTGCGGCTCAACGGAAAAGCTGACCGCATCCACGGCAGCCCGGCCATTATAGCGCTTGGTGATCTGGTCGAACTCGATCATGGCGCGGTTCCTTTCCCGGCGATTTCAATGGCGGCGTCGAGCAGAACGGCAGCACCGAAGGCCAGCAGAACCGTTGGCAGCGCGCCAAGCAGCACGAGGTCCATGGCCGTCTGTCCGATGCCCTGAAAGACGAATGTGCCGAAACCGCCACCGCCGATCAGGGCGGCAATGGTGGTCATGCCGATATTCTGCACCATCACGATGCGAATGCCGGTGAGGATCACCGGAAAGGCCAGTGGAAATTCGGTTTTGAACAGCCGTTGCAGCCGCGTCATGCCCATGCCGCGCGCGGCATCGCTGACCGGTGCTGGCACCTGCGCGAGCCCGGCCACCGTATTGGCGACGATGGGCAGCAGCGAATAGAGAAACAGCGCCACGAAAGCGGGAGCGGCCCCAATGCCGCGAATGCCGAGGCTTGCCGCCCATGGCGCGTTGGCCGCAAGCCAGCCGAGCGGTGCGATCAGAATGCCGAAGAGCGCCATGGAGGGAATGGTCTGCACGATGTTGAGGCTGTTCAGCACCAGTCCGCGCAGCCTTGGCACACGGTGGCAGACGAGGCCAAGCGGAATGCCGATGATCGTCGCTGCGACAAGCGAGCCGAGCGCCAGTTCCACATGACGGCGGGCTTCGTTCCAGAAACTGTCGGCGCGGCTGAGATATTCCTTCATGAAGGACAGATTGTCCCAAAATCCCGAGGCGAGCAGCGTATAGAGAAGAAGGGCAGCGAGTGTGAGCAAACCCACCCGCACCAGCGGTCGCACTTGCAAGCGCACCAGAGCATCGGCAACCGAAATGCCGCTGGCAAACAGCAGCAGCCAGAAGCCCGATGCAGGTGAAACGCGGGCATAATTATTGCCGCCGGGTGAAAGATGTGTTGCCGCAAGCCCGATCGCGATCAGGATGGCGGCAAGGCCGACAAGGCTTGCGCCAAGCCGCAGCATGGCTTTGGCCGAGAAGAGGCCAAAAAGCAGGACCGCTGCCATTATGCCAAGCAAAAACAAGGCTTCGGCCATCGGCAAGGCGTCGAGCACAAAGCGCGGCTCGCCCTGCACGATGCGGTTGGCGCGGAAATTGGCAAAGGGCAGCAGCAGCCCGGCAATGGACAAAACCGCGATGACGAAGCCAAGCTTGTCGACATGGCCGAACAGGCCATGCGAGACCTTGTCAGCATTCGCCGAATTGGAATGAGGGACTGCGATTCTATCCGGCAACGGGTCGCCTTTATCCGCCTATTTCAGAAAGCCGTTCTTCTTGAGGAAGTCTTCGGCGACCGCCTTGGCCGGTTCACCGCCCAACTGCACGCGACCGTTCAGTTCCTGCAGCGTGGTCAGGTCGAGCTTTGCGAAAACCGGCTTCAGCAGTTCTTCGATCTTCGGGTTCTTTTTCAGCACGTCCTCGCGGATGATGGGTGCGGGCTGATACACGGGCTGCACATGCTTGTCATCTTCCAGCACCACCAGCCCGGACGGCGCGATGCCGCCATCGGTGCCGTAGACCATGGCCGCATTCGCGCCATTGGTCTGGTTGGCGGCGGCGGCAATGGTCGCCGCCGTATCGCCGCCGGATAACGTGATCAATTGGTCCTGTTTCAGCGTGAAGCCATAGGCGGTTTGGAAAGCGGGCAGGGCGGCAGCCGAATTCACGAATTCCGACGAGGCGGCCAGAATGACCTTGCCGCCACCGGACGCATATTTGCCGAAATCGCTGAGGCTCGTGAGCTTGTTTTCGTCCGCCACATCCTTGCGCAGTGCAATGCCCCAGGTGTTGTTGGCGGGCGAAGGCGACAGCCAGACAATCTTGTTGGCGTCGTAATCGAGCTTCTTTGCCGTCTCAAACGCCTTGGCCGGGTCTTTCCAGAGCGGATCATCTGCCTTGTTGAAGAAGAAGGCCGCATTACCGGTATATTCGGGGTAAATATCGATCTCTCCGGCCACGATGGCCTTGCGCACCACTGGCGTCGCGCCGAGCTGAATACGGTCGGTCGTCTGAATGCCGTTGGCGTTGAGCATGGCGAGAATGATGTTGCCCAGCACGCCGCCTTCCGTATCGATCTTGGATGAAACGACAACCTGTGATTGTGCTGGATTTGAAAGTCCCGTCGCGCCCGCAATCAGGGTGACTGCGATGGCTGCGCCCTTCAGAAGACCTCGGTATGACATATTCCTCGTCCCATATTGCTTAATTGTGTTCATGATAAACTATAGCGCGACCGCAAAAAGGAAACCTTGGGTGGAACCGGCTCCTGACAGCTGTCTGTCAGGAGGACTGGCGGGCAGGAAAAAAGCCATCGTTATTGCGCGGGGCGTCATGTCGCGAAATGGTGCGCATGTCGTATTTATGGCGTCTTTTGACGCAAGCCTGCTGTCGGGTTTTCACAGGACACAATAGAAATATCATCAAAGGCTTCGCATGTGCCGTCAGGGTGCTTGCAGCCGCGAAACTGGTGGTTGTTCATGTCCCGCTTTTCTGCAGCTTCTATTATCAAAAACGCGCTTTCCGGTAACAAGAACTGGGACCCGCAATGGCCCAATGCCGAACCCAAGGCCGAGTATGATGTGATCATCGTCGGCGCGGGCGGTCATGGTCTGGGTGCCGCCTATTATCTGGCCAAGGAACACGGCATCACCAATGTCGCCGTGATCGAAAAGGGCTGGCTCGGCGGTGGCAATACGGGGCGCAACACCACCATCATTCGCTCCAACTATCTCTATGACGAGAGCGCGCATCTCTACGAACATGCGGTGAAGCTGTGGGAGGGGCTCAGTCAGGACCTCAACTACAACGTTATGTTCTCACAGCGCGGCGTCATGATGCTGGCGCATACGGTGCATGATGTGCAGAGCTTCAAGCGCCATATCCATGCCAACCGCCTCAACGGCATCGACAATGAATGGCTGTCGAAAGAAGAAGCCAAAGAATATTGCCCGCCGCTCGATATTTCGCCCAATGCCCGCTATCCGGTGGTTGGCGCAACCTTGCAGCGTCGCGGCGGCGTGGCCCGTCATGATGCGGTGGCCTGGGGCTATGCGCGCGGCGCGACCCAACGCGGCGTGGATATCATCCAGAATTGCCCGGTTCTATCGATCCGTCGTGATGCTTCTGGCCGTGTGACCGGCGTTGAAACCGCGCGCGGTTTCATCAAGGCCAAGAAGGTCGCCGTTTCGACCGCTGGCAACACCTCGGTCGTCATGGATACGGCTGGCGTGCGCATGCCGCTTGAAAGCTTCCCGCTGCAGGCGCTGGTGTCCGAGCCGGTCAAGCCGATCTTCCCCTGCGTGGTCATGTCCAACACCGTCCATGCCTATATCAGCCAGTCCGACAAGGGCGAGCTGGTGATCGGTTCGGGTACGGATCAGTACACTTCCTACAGCCAGCGCGGCGGCCTGCCGCTGATCGAGCATACGCTGGCGGCGATCTGCGAAATCTTCCCGATCTTCACCCGCATGCGTATGTTGCGCAAATGGGGCGGCATCGTCGACGTCACCCCGGATCGCTCGCCGATCATCGGCAAGACGCCGGTTCCGGGTCTCTATGTCAATTGCGGCTGGGGCACGGGCGGCTTTAAGGCAACGCCGGGTTCGGCGCATGTCTTTGCCCACACCATCGCTCGCGACGAGCCGCACTGGATCAACGCGCCGTTCACGCTCGACCGTTTCAAGACGGGTCGCCTGATCGACGAAGCGGCGGCTGCCGCAGTTGCGCACTGAGGAAATATCGACATGCTTTTGATCCGTTGCCCTTACTGCGACATGGAACGTCCGGAACTCGAATTCGCCTATGCGGGCGAAGCTCATATTGCGCGTCCTGCCGATCCTTCGACCTATTCCGACGATGAATGGCGCGATTTCCTGTTCATCCGCTCCAACCCGCGCGGGACGCATTTTGAACGCTGGCGGCACATCAACGGTTGCGGCCGCTTCTTCAATGCGGTGCGCGACACGGTGAGCGACAAATTCGTCATGACCTATAAGGCCGGTGAGCCGCGCCCTGTATTGGCAGAAACTCCCGCTGCGGAGACAAAATAATGACCGACATGCGTTTGAATAATAAAGGCCGCATCAACAAGGCGAAGCCCGTGCGCTTTTCCTTCAACGGCAAGACTTATAGCGGCTTTGAGGGCGATACGCTTGCATCCGCGCTTCTGGCCAATGGCGAGCATCTGGCGGGCCGTTCGTTCAAATATCACCGTCCGCGCGGCATTCTTTCTGCCGGATCCGAAGAGCCGAATGCACTGATGGGCGTTTCGCGTGGAGAGGGCCGTTACGAGCCGAACACCCGCGCCACGGTGCTGGAGCTTTATGACGGGCTGAAGGCGGAAAGCCAGAACCACTGGCCGTCGCTGAAGCACGATGTCGGCGCGGTCAACGACGCCTTCTACATGTTCTTCTCGGCAGGCTTCTACTACAAGACCTTCATGTGGCCGAAGAGCTTTTGGAACAAGGTCTATGAGCCTTTCATCCGGGGTGCTGCCGGTCTCGGCAAATCGCCGTCCGAAGCCGATCCCGACAGCTATGCCAGCCGTTATGCCTATTGCGACGTGCTGGTGGTGGGCGCCGGGCCTGCCGGTCTTGCCGCAGCCCTTGAAGCCGCCAAGAGCGGCGCGAAAGTTTTCCTCTGCGACGAGCAGGCGGAAATGGGGGGCTCGCTCCTGTCCGAGCCGGAGCCGGTCATCAATGGCCGCACCAGCTGGGACTGGCTGAACCAGACGCTGGCAGCACTGGGCGCGATGGCGAATGTCACGCTTTTGCCGCGCACCACGGCGATTGGCTATTATCATCAGAACATGGTCGGCCTTTGCCAGCGCCTGACCGACCATCAGGCAAAGCCCGCCGCCAATGCCCCGCGTGAGCGCATGTGGCGCGTGCGCGCCAAGCAGGTTGTGCTTGCGCAGGGTTCAATCGAAAAACCGCTGGTTTTTGCGGGCAATGACCGTCCGGGCGTGATGCTGGCCGGTGCCGCACGCACCTATCTTAATCGCTACGGCGTCAAGGTCGGCGAAAAGGCTGTCGTTGTTACCTCGCATGATTCCGCCTGGCTTGCGGCCTTCGATCTCGCGGTTGCGGGCGTCAAGGTACCGGCCATTATCGATGTGCGCGATCAGGTCGCCGACAGTCTGGTGAACCGCGCAAAAATGCTCGGCATTGAAACGCTGACCGGCTGGACCGTCAGCGATACGGCGGGTCGTCATCGTGTTTCCTCCGTTCGTGTCAATCCGGTCAAAAACGGTTCGGTCGGCGCGGCGCGCACCATTGCCTGCGATGTCGTGCTGATGTCTGGCGGCTGGAATCCGAGCGTGCATCTGTTCTCGCACACCAAGGGCTCGCTCATCTGGGATGAGGAACGCCAGATCTATCTGCCGGGCGAACGCACGGAAGAAAGCCGCTGCGCCGGTGCCGGTAACGGCAATTTCGATCTTCAGGCTGCGCTGCGCGAGGGTGCCGTCAGCGGTGCGGCTGCGGCAAGCGATGCCGGACACAAGGCGAAACCCGCCGAATATGCGGTGGCGGGCGATTTCGTCTGCGCGGGCGTCAATTGCCGTGAGCTGCCGACAGATCGCGATCCCGGCAAGGCAAAGGCCTTCATCGATTTCCAGAACGACGTGACCGTCAAGGATATTCGTCTGGCCGTGCGTGAGGGTTTCCGCTCCATCGAGCATATCAAGCGCTACACCACCAACGGCATGGCGACAGATCAGGGCAAGACCTCGAACATCAACGGTCTCGCCGTTGCGTCCGATGCGCTCAGCCGTCCCGCACCGCAGGTCGGCCTGACGACCTTCCGTCCGCCCTATACGCCGACGACCTTTGGCGCTTTCTGCGGCTACAATCGGGGCAAGCTGTTCGACGTGACGCGCAAGACGCCGATCGATTCATGGGCGGAAGAACAGGGCGCTGCTTTCGAGCCGGTCTCGCTGTGGCGTCGCGCCTGGTATTTCCCCAAGGCGGGCGAAGACATGCACAAGGCCGTCGCGCGCGAATGCAAGGCCGTGCGCACCAGCCTTGGTATGTTCGATGCATCGACGCTCGGCAAGATCGAAGTGGTCGGCCCGGATGCAGCCGAATTCATGAACCGCATGTACACCAATCCATGGACGAAGCTCGGTGTCGGGCGCTGCCGTTACGGTCTGCTGCTCGGTGAAGACGGCTTCATCCGCGATGACGGTGTCGTCGGCAGGCTGTCGCAGGACCGTTTCCACGTCACCACCACCACCGGCGGCGCGCCGCGTGTGCTGAACATGATGGAGGACTATCTCCAGACGGAATGGCCGGACCTCAAGGTTTCGCTGACCTCCACGACCGAACAATGGGCCGTGGTGGCGCTGAACGGACCGAATGCGCGCAAGCTCATCGAGCCGATGGTCGAGGGGCTGGACCTTTCCGACGAAGCCTTCCCGCATATGTCGGTGGCGGAATGCAAGTTCCTCGGCGTACCGGCGCGTCTATTCCGTATGAGCTTTACCGGCGAACTCGGCTTCGAAATCAATGTCCCGTCGCGTTACGGCCTGGCTTTGTGGAAGGCGCTTTATGAAGCGGGCCAGAAATACGACATCACGCCCTATGGCACCGAAACCATGCATGTCCTGCGTGCAGAAAAGGGCTATATCATCGTCGGTCAGGACACCGACGGCACGGTGACGCCGGACGATGCCGCGCTCGGCTGGGCCATCGGCAAGCAGAAGCCGGACTTTGTCGGCAAGCGTTCGCTGGCGCGCCCGGACATGCTGAAGAAGGATCGCAAGCATCTGGTCGGCCTGCTGCCGAAGGACCCGAAGCTGGTGCTGGAGGAAGGCGCGCAGATCGTCGCCGATCCGAAACAGGCCGTGCCGATGACCATGCTGGGCCATGTCACTTCGTCCTATTGGAGCGAGACGCTGGGCCGTTCGTTCGCCATGGCGCTGGTTGCTGGCGGCAAGGATCGCACGGGCGAAACCATCTATATGCCGATGCCGGATGGCAGTGTGCATGAGGCGGAAATCACTGGGCTCGTCTTTTATGACCCAGAAGGCAAGAAGCTGAACGGATAAGGATCGCATCATGCTGCAACAGACCAACCCTTTTGCGAGCCGCGCGGTTGCCATTCCGGGCAAGCTCGATATCCGTCCGGCTGCTGATGGTGCGCGCTTTGTCCTGCGCTTCAAGCCGGAAAAACTGGCGCTGGCGGAAAAGGCGCTTGGCGCAACAATCCCCGCCAAAATCGGCGGACTTGCGAAAACCGGCGAGATCGCCATTGCCTGCATCGGACCGGATGAATGGTATATCTGGGCCGATGACGGCAAGGCCGCGGAGATCGTCGCGGCCTTCGCGAGCCTTTACGAGACAGAACCACATGCGCTGGTCGAGGTAAGCCATCGCGAGACCGGCATCGACATCACCGGGCCGCAGGCCGAGTGGCTGCTCAATGCCGCTTCGCCGCTCGATCTGGCTTCGATGGCGGCACCCGGCGCTGCGCGCACCATCTTCGACCGCGTGCAGATCATCCTCCTGAAATGGGGTGCGGATCACTACCGGGTCGAAGTGTGGAACTCGCTCGCCGATCACGTCTGGACGCTGCTCGAAACCGCAAGCCGCGAAGTCGAACTCGAAGTCTGATCGTTCGACTTACGCCTTCACTTTCAATTCTCAAAAACGCCGTCCGTTTCGGGCGGCGTTTTTGTTTTTAGGGCAATTTCAGTCTTGCCTTCTATAAATCCATATGTGAAGACTATATTCACATAAGAAATTCATGAGGAGGGAATTTCCCGATGCCGGAAAATGAACTGCCGCTGAGCGGGCTCGTTGTTGTCGATATGAGCCAGTTTCTGTCGGGGCCTTATTGCTCGCTGCGGCTGATGGACCTTGGAGCGCGGGTCA
This sequence comes from Ochrobactrum soli, assembly GCF_003664555.1. NCBI lineage: Bacteria > Pseudomonadati > Pseudomonadota > Alphaproteobacteria > Hyphomicrobiales > Brucellaceae > Ochrobactrum > Ochrobactrum soli. The sequence continues at coordinate 596,849 of NZ_RCHH01000003.1, forward strand.
TCAAGATCGAGCGCCCGGACGGCGGCGACCTGTCGCGCAGGCTTTATCTGAGCGATACGGAGATCGGTGGCGATTCAACGATTTTCCACGCCATCAATCGCGGCAAGGACAGCCTGGCGCTCGACCTGAAAAATCCGGATGATGTGGAAGCGCTGAAGAAGCTCATCACCAAGGCCGATGTTCTGATCCAGAATTTCCGTCCCGGCGTCATCGAACGCCTCGGGCTTGATTATGAATCCGCCAAGGCGATCAATCCGCGCCTCGTCTATGCCTCCATCAGCGGCTATGGCGAGGAAGGTCCTTGGGTCAAGCGTCCCGGGCAGGATTTGCTGGCGCAGGCGCGTTCAGGCCTGATGTGGCTCAATGGTGATGAAGGGCAGGGACCGGTGCCGTTTGGTCTGGCTGTCGCCGACATGCTGGCAGGCGCTGCCGTGGCGCAGGGCATTCTCGCTGCACTGGTGCGGCGCGGCATTTCCGGCAAGGGGGCGCATGTGGAAACCAGCCTTTTGGAAGCGCTGGTCGATGTCCAGTTCGAAGTGCTGACCACCCATCTCAATGACGGACGCCGTTTACCAAAACGTTCCGATTTCCGCAGCGCGCATGCTTATCTCTCCGCACCTTACGGGGTCTATCAAGCGGCGGATGCCTATCTCGCCATTGCCATGACGCCGATCCCGAAACTGGCGGCGCTGCTGGAGGCCGACACGCTGGCGCCCTATGCCGACGATCCGTCGAGCTGGTTTACCAAGCGCGATGAAATCAAGCGCCTGATCGCCGACCGCATCGCCCAGAAGACGGTGGATGAATGGCTGGCCATTCTGGAACCGGCGGATATCTGGTGCGCCCGCGTTCTCAACTGGGAAGAGCTCTTGGCCAGCGACGGCTTTTCGGTTCTCGACATGCTGCAGACCGTCACGCGTGAGGATGACGTGTCCATCACCACCACCCGCTCGCCGCTGCGCATCAACGGGAAGCGGCACAAGGTGGAACGAGCAGCGCCGCGCGTCGGTGAAAACAGCAAGGCAATTCGTGAGGAGTTTGGTCTATGAGTGCGATCAAGCTGAAAGGCATGACCTGGAGCCACCCGCGCGGTTACGATCCGATGGTTGCCGGCGCCACGCAATGGCTGAGCGACCAGGGCGTCGAGATCGAATGGGAAAAGCGTTCCTTGCAGGATTTCGAGACCTTTCCGGTCGAGGAATTGGCGCGCAATTTCGATATGATCGTGATCGATCATCCCCATGTCGGCCAGATCACCAAGGAAGGCTGCCTGCTGCCGCTCGATGTGCCGGGCCGCGAAGCCGAGCTGGAGGCGCTGGCCGACGGTTCGGTCGGGCAGTCCTTCCCAAGCTATAAACGGCAGGGCCATCAATGGGCGTTTCCGCTCGATGCGGCCACGCAGGTTCAGGCATGGCGTCCGGACCTGATCAAAAAGCCCGCCACAAGTTGGGCCGAAGTGCTGGAACTGGCGCGCGCGGGCAAGGTGCTTTTGCCATTGCGCTCGCCGCATTCGCTGATGTGCTTCTATACATTCGCTGCCAATAACGGTTCGCCTTGTGCCACCGAGGGCGCGTTGATCCACCTTGAAGACGGCGTGACGGCTTTTGAACAGCTTCGGGAAATTGCTGCGCTGGTGAAGCCGGAATGTTTCAGCATGGACCCGATTGCGGTGTTCGAAGAAATGGCAAAGCCCGATTCCGGCATTGCCTGCGTGCCCCTGATCTATGGATATGTGAACTATGCCATGCCGGGTTTCCGCGACCGTCTGATCCGTTTTGCCGATATTCCGGCAGGCGTGAAAGGTGTTGCGGGTTCGGCGCTGGGTGGCACGGGCATTGCCGTTTCGGCCTTTACGAAGCACCCGCAAGCCGCCATCGACTTCGCCTATTGGATAGCAAGCGGCGCGGTGCAGAAGGGGCTTTATGCCGCCTCCAACGGCCAGCCCGGCCATGCGGAAGCATGGGAAGACGAGGGTGTGAATGCCGCTACATCAGGCTTCTATCTCGATACGCGCGCAACGCTTGAAGGGGCGTGGGTGCGCCCACGCCATGACGGCTATATGCCGTTTCAGGAAGCAGCGTCAGAGCGCATCAACAAGGGGCTTCAGGGCCATGAACCGGCAGAACAGGTGATCGCCGATCTGAACCGGCTGTTCCGCGAAAGCTTCTGACGGCTTGTATTGATCGACCTCTCCATCCCCTCATCCTGAGGAGCCTCCTGAGCTTGCGAAGGAGGCGTCTCGAAGGGTGAGGAGCCAGGCACTGTGTTTCTTCTCGTTTCCTATCCCTCGATCCTTCGAGACGTCTCCCCGAGCTTCGCTCAGGGAGCCTCCTCAGGATGAGGGTCGAGGAGAAAGCTATTCTCGTCTACTTAAAGGTTCCAGATACGGCGCGCGTTCTCAGACAGAAGGCGCGCTTTTTCGTCCTTGCCACAGCCTTCAAGCAGGGTGTGGGTCGTCGCCACCCATGTCGAAAGTCCGGCATCGATAGAGCTTGCAAGCGTGCAGACCGGCCAGTCGCTGCCCCATACCACTCGGTCCCAGCTGAACGCCTCGATGACATGTTCGACATAGGGGCGGATGGTTTCGGCAGTCCAGCTTTCAGCATCGGCATAGGCTACCACACCGGAAATCTTCGCCACCACATTCGGCCTGCGGGCAATCTCGGTGATGCCTTTCTGCCAGCTTTCCAGTGCGCCCGACTTGATGTCCGGCACGCCGCAATGGTCGAGCACGAATTGCAGGCCCGGCGCCAGATCGGCAAGCGCGATAACCTTGTCGATCTGATGCGGCAGGGTGCAGAGATCGAAGGTCAGACGCGTATTGTCCATGCGCTTGAGGTTTTCGCGGAAAAGCGCGCCTTCGGAAAGCTCGTCCGGCACGACATGCAGAACGCGGCGAAAGCCTTTGACAAAGGGATCAGCAAGCTGGCGCTCAAGATAGGCGGCAAAGCCGTCTTCTTCGGGGCGGCAGGATGCAATCGCGCCTTTGATGAAGCCGCCATTTGCGATGGAAAGCGCCCGAATATGGTCCGTTTCGGCCTGAATCGCTTCGGGCGCGACATCCACTTCCATATGCAGGGCGGCGGCGATGCCGCAGCGTTCCGCCTGCTGCCGGTAGGTGTCGAACAGAAAATCCCGATCAAGCGCTGGCACGTCGCCTAGCCATGGATAGGTGAGCGCGCTTTTGTCGATCAGGTGCAGATGGGTATCAGTCAGCATAGAGATTCCTCCTATCCCGATATTTTCAAAAAAGAAGATAGTTTTCAAATAAGAATTTAGGGCGTGGTCCGACCCGGACGGAACCAGCCCTAATCGAGTGTGGAAAGATCTGCGCCCACCAGCTTGGACAATTCCTGCACCGTCTTTTGCAGCAGCGTGATGGTCTGGGTAATGTCGGGCGAGGCACCGGAATTGACCAGCGTGACATAGGGGCAGGTCAGCGCCGCGATGCAGGTGCCGTCTGGTCCGAGAATGGGCGCGGAGAGGTTATAAACGCCTGCAACCTGGGCACTTGGCATCATTTCATAGCCGCGCTCACGGATCTGGTCGAGCCGCTCATAGAAGCTTGGATCGAGATCGACGGTCTCGCCATCCTTGCCATATTCAGCGATCATCATCTTGCGCTCTTCCGGCGAACGGAAGGCAAGCAGCACATGGCCGGAACCCGTGTCGAACAGGCTGATATGCGAGCCGACGCGGATCGAAATGCCCCAATAGTCCGGCGCTTCCTGCTGGGCAATCACCACCACGGAACCGCGGTCGAACACGGCAAGCTGGTTTGCCTGCTTGGAACGGTCGGCAAGCTCACGCATGAAGGGCGTTGCGAACGAGGCGAGGCGGCGCACCGGCGCGTGCAACTGGGCAAGGCCGAACAGTTTCAGCGTCAGCGAATAGCGGTCACCCTCTAGCTTGGTGACATAGCCGCGTTTCACCAGCCGGTCGAGCATGCGGTAGAATTCGTTCGGGCTGCGATCCAGATGCTTGGCGATCTCGGCCTGCGTCAGTCCGCCGTCCACGCCTGCCAGCAATTCGAGGATATCAAGGCCCTTGTCGAGCGCGGGCGCGCGGTAGCGGTCATCGGTTTCCAAATGCGTTCCCCCAAGGTGGCTCTTCGTGAATTTCGTCATTCATATACAAACATTTCCGACTGCGAAAGTCGTATATCGGCGATAAAACGCCTTGACCGTTCTTGAATACTATGTTTGCATATAAATACAACCTTCACAACCGGGGGTGCGGGCAGGGAGTGCCCGTTTTAGGAGGAGAAGTGATGCAAAGTTTCAAGGCGCACATTTTGGCAGGTGTGGCGTGGCTCGCCGTGGGGATGGCCCCGGCAGTTGCAGCCGATCTGCCCGGCAAGTTCGAAGGCGTGACGATCAACGCCAAGCTGATCGGCGGTCAGCAATATGAGGCGCTCTATTCGCGTATCGGCGAATGGGAAAAGGCGACTGGCGCCAAGGTCAACATCCTGTCCAAGAAGAACCATTTCGAGCTGGACAAGGAAATCAAGTCCGACATCGCTTCGGGTTCGATCAACTGGTGCGTCGGTTCCAACCACTCGTCTTTCGCGCCGCAATATACCAGCCTCTATGTCGATCTGAACTCGCTGCTTCCGAAGGAAGAAATCGACGGTTTCGTGCCATCGGTCATCAAGGCGTCCACGCTTGACGGCAAGCTGATCATGCTGCCGCGTGCGCAGTTCGACGTTTCGGCACTCTATTATCAGAAGAGCCTCTTCAACGACGAAGCCAAGAAGAAGGCGTTCAAGGAGAAATACGGCTACGACCTCGCACCGGCCAAAACCTGGAAGGAAGTGTCGGATCAGGCAGTATTCTTCGCCGATCCGCCGAATTTCTACGGCACGCAGTTTGCGGGCAAGGAAGAAGCCATCAATGGCCGCTTCTATGAAATGCTGGTCGCCGAAGGCGGCGAATATCTCAAGGACGGCAAGCCTGCTTTCAATTCGGAAGCCGGTGTTCGCGCCCTCGACTGGTTCGTCAATCTCTACAAGGCCAAGGCTGTTCCGGCTGGCACCACCAACTATCTGTGGGATGAGCTGGGCGCTGGTTTTGCTTCCGGCACCATCGCGGTCAACCTGGATTGGCCGGGCTGGGCGACCTATTTCAACGATCCGAAGTCGTCGAAGGTCGCTGGCAATGTCGGCATCGCTCCGGCGCCAACCGGTTCTTCCGGCAAGCGCACCGGCTGGTCGGGTCATCACGGCTTCTCGGTAACGGAAGCTTGCGAAACCAAGGAAGCCGCCGCCTCGCTCGTCTGGTTCCTGACCAACGAAGATTCGCAGAAGCAGGAATCGGCTGCCGGTACGCTGCCGACCCGCACCGCTGTCTGGGATTACGTGATCGAGCAGGCCGCTTCCGACCCGTACAAAAAGGAAGTGCTGTCGGTGTTCCAGGAAACGGCAAAGACCGCTTTCCCGGTTCCGCAGACCCCATCCTGGATCGAAATCTCCAACGCGGTCTATCCTGAGCTTCAGGCTGCGATCCTTGGCGACAAGACCTCCCAGCAGGCCCTCGATGACGCTGCCAAGAAGGCAACGCAGATTCTTGAGGATGCAGGCGAGCTCTGATCCTGCCTGAACAAAATCATGGGCCCGCCCTGAAGCCTTTTTGGGGCGGGCCTTTTTTGCCAGTGGCGGCGCTGAGGCAGTTCCGCTGTTCGCCCGTTCCACTGTTTGCCAGTCCACTATTTGGAAGCGCAATGTTCAAGAGACTTTCCCCGCCGGTCCTGCTTCTGCTTCCGGCCTTCATCATTCTCGCAGCGGTGGTTCTGTTTCCTCTCGCGCTGTCGCTTTATTCGAGCTTCACGCCGTTCCGGCTGACGCGCCCCGAGAGCCTGTTCAACTTCATCGGTTTCCGCAACTATCAGCGCATCCTGACCGACTGGGTGTTCTGGGCGGCCTTCATTCGCACGGTGGTCTTCCTCACCATTGCGCTCAATCTGGAAATGCTGCTCGGCCTCGGCCTTGCCATGCTCGTCAACAAGGCGACGCACGGCCAGCGCGTGTTGCGCACGCTGATGATGTTCCCGATGATGTTCTCGCCGGTGCTTGTCGGCTTCCAGTTCAAGTTCATGTTCAATGACAATATCGGTCTGGTCAACAATGCGCTGCAGTCGCTGGGCCTGACCAATACCGCCATTCCATGGCTGATCGACGGCAATCTGGCGCTGATCGCCATCCTGCTGGCGGAAGTGTGGATGTCCACCTCGGTCTTCGCGATCCTTATTCTCGGCGGTCTTCTGTCCATGCCGCAGGACCCGGTCGAGGCTGCGCGCGTCGATGGCTGCACGCCGTGGCAGACCTTCCGCTACGTCATCTGGCCTTATCTGATGCCGTTTGCCTATATCGCGATGACCATCCGTTCGCTGGATGTGGCCCGCGCCTATGACATTGTGAAGATCATGACCGATGGCGGCCCGGCGCGCCGCACCGAACTGATCTGGACGCTGGTGGGCCGCACGGCCTATGCGGATGCGCAGATGGGCATGGCCAATGCCATGGCCTATGTCGCAATCCTGCTCTCGATCCTCTTCACCGTCCTGTTCTTCCGCAAACTTGCGTCCGCACGCACGCAGATTGGAGCGGAGTGGTAATCATGGCAACAACAACACTTTCCAACAGCCAGCATCGTCTGCTGCGCCGTTTCAAGAAAATCGCCTATCTGGTCGGTCTGTTTCTGGCGATGACCGTCATTTGCCTGCCCGGCCTGTGGATCGTGCTTTCGTCGCTGCGTCCGCCGGTCGAGATCATGGCAAAGCCACCGGTCTGGATTCCGCAGGAAATCACGTTGGAAGCCTATCGCGCCATGTTCTCGGGCGCAGGTGCGGGCGGCATTCCGGTCTGGGATTATTTCCGCAATTCGCTGATTATCTCGATCACCTCGACCGTGATTGCGCTGATCATCGGCGTATCTGGCGGCTATGCCTTCGCGCGCTTCCGCTTCTGGGGCAAGTCGGCAACCTTCCTCGGCTTCATGCTGACGCGCTCGGTGCCGGGCATTGCGCTCTCGCTACCGCTCTTCATGGTGTTTTCCCGCGTCGGCATCATCGACACGCATTTTGGCCTCATCCTGACCTATGTGGCGCTGAATGTGCCATTCACGATCTGGCTGATCGACGGCTTCTTCCGTCAGGTGCCGAAGGATCTTGCGGAAGCCGCCCAGATCGACGGCTGCACGCGCTGGCAGGCTTTCTGGCAGGTGGAGTTTCCGCTGGCCGGTCCCGGCATCGCGACGGCTGGCATCTTTGCCTTCCTCACCTCGTGGAACGAATATGCGCTGGCTTCCCAGCTCACCCGTTCCGTCAATTCCAAGACCCTTCCTGTCGGTCTTCTCGATTACACCGCTGAATTCACCATCGACTGGCGCGGCATGTGCGCGCTGGCGGTCGTGATGATTATTCCGGCGCTGACCCTCACATTCATCGTCCAGAAGCACCTTGTTGCTGGTCTGACGTTCGGCGCGGTTAAAGGTTGATAGAACAATGGCTCAGCTTTCCATCAAAAATCTCGTCAAGCGTTACGGCAATGTCGGCGTGGTGCATGGCATCAATCTCGAAATCGCGGACAAGGAATTTGTAGCACTTGTCGGTCCGTCCGGCTGCGGCAAGTCCACAACGCTGCGCATGATCGCGGGTCTGGAATCCATTTCCGGCGGTACGCTGGAAATCGGCGGCAGGCAAGTCAACGATCTGCCGCCGCGTGACCGCAACATCTCGATGGTGTTCCAGTCCTATGCGCTTTATCCGCATATGTCGGTGCGCGAGAACATGGGCTTCTCGCTGAAGATCGCCAAGCAGCCGCAGGCGGAAATCGACCGTCGCGTCAATGAAGCCTCGGCCATTCTCGGCCTCGAAGCACTGATGGAGCGTCGCCCAGCGCAGCTTTCGGGCGGCCAGCGCCAGCGCGTCGCCATGGGCCGCGCCATCGTGCGTAATCCCGAAGTGTTCCTGTTCGACGAACCATTGTCTAACCTTGACGCCAAGCTGCGCACCCAGATGCGCACCGAAATCAAGAAGCTGCACGCCAAGGTGCAGTCCACGGTCGTTTACGTGACGCATGATCAGGTCGAAGCCATGACGCTGGCCGACCGCATCGTCATCATGCGCGATGGTCATATTGAACAGGCCGGAACCCCGGATGAAGTCTTCAAGCGCCCGGCGACGCAGTTCGTTGCCGGTTTCATCGGCTCCCCGCCGATGAATATGGGCGAGGCGACGGTGACGGGCGGCGATCTGGTCTTCGCCAATGGCGACCGCCTGCCGCTGCCTGCACAGTTCCAGGGCAAGGCCAAGGATGGTTCCAAGGTGACGTTCGGTCTGCGCCCGGATGATGTCTTCCCGAAAGGTCATGGCATTTCCACCAGTGACGCCGTGTTTGAAAAGGACATGCGCGTTTCGATCACCGAGCCGCTCGGCAACGAAACGCTTGTCTTCGTGGAATTCGCGGGCAAGGAGTGGGTGGCGCGCATGCTGAACCCGCGTCACCTGCAACCGGGCGAAACCATTACCATGCAACTCGATCTGTCGCAGGCGCATCTTTTCGATGCCGTAAGCGGCAAGACTTTGGCTATCTGACCATGGCACGTATTGAAAAAGTTGAACTGCGCATGGTTGACCTTCCGCCGAAGGTCAAGCGCACCGACGCGATCCAGAGCTTCGTCAGCCAGGAAACGCCGATTGTCACCATCACCGACAGCGACGGCGCGGTCGGCACCGGCTACAGCTATACGATCGGCACCGGCGGTTCGTCGGTCATGCGCCTGTTGAGCGACCATCTCGTGCCGCTCATCATCGGCGAGGATGCTGATTGCATCGAAGCCATCTGGCGCAAGCTGGAATTCGCAACCCATGCCACGACCATCGGCGCGATCACCGCGCTGGCGCTGGCTGCGGTCGATACCGCACTCTGGGATCTGCGCGCCAAGAAGCAGGGTCTGCCGCTGTGGAAGCTTGCGGGCGGGGCCAAGGAAAGCTGCCCGCTCTACACGACCGAAGGCGGCTGGCTGCATATCGAGAAGGAAGCGCTGGTCGAGGACGCGTTGCAGGCCAAGGCCAAGGGCTTCACCGGCTCCAAGGTCAAGATCGGCAAGCCGCACGGTTCTGAAGATTATGCGCGCCTGTCCGCCGTGCGTGCGGCGCTGGGCGACGGCTTCGAGATCATGACCGATTGCAATCAGGGTTTTACGGTTGATGAAGCCATTCGTCGTGCCGAGCGCCTGAAGGAGCTTGATCTGGCATGGATCGAAGAACCGCTTCCGGCGGACGATCTCGACGGTCATATCCGCCTGACGCGCTCCACCCCGACGCCGATTGCGGTGGGCGAGTCCATCTATTCGATCCGCCATTTCCGCGAATATATGCAGAAGGGTGCTTGCTCCATCGTGCAGGTGGATGTGGCGCGCATTGGCGGCATCACGCCCTGGCTGAAAGTCGCCCATGCGGCGGAAACATTCGACATTCCAGTCTGTCCGCACTTCCTGATGGAACTGCATGTCAGCCTCGTTTGCGCGGTGCAGAACGGTCGCTATGTCGAATATATTCCGCAGCTCGACGACCTCACCACCAAGGGCATGGAAATTCGCGACGGTCGCGCCATTGCCCCGTCCGAGCCGGGTATCGGCATCGAATGGGATTGGGATGCAGTGCGTAGCCGTTCGATTTCCGAGTTTACCCGCGAGATCGTGAGGTCGTAATGGCACAAAGAATGGGCATGGTGATCGGACTCAATGCGGAAAAGATCGCAGAATACAAGAAGCTGCACGCCGCCGTGTGGCCGGAAATTCTGGCTCTCATTACCGAGTGCAACATCACCAACTATACGATCTTTCTGAAAGAGCCGGAAAATCTCCTGTTCGGCACATGGGAATATGTCGGCACCGACTTTGAGGCCGACATGAAGAAGATGGCCGATAATCCGAAAAATCAGGAATGGTGGTCCTTCTGTATGCCCTGCCAGAAGCCGCTCGAAACCCGCAAAGAGGGCGAGTGGTGGGCCATGATGGAAGAGGTGTTCCATCATGACTGAGGCTTTCGATCCGACGCAGTTGCGCCAGTGGTGGGCAAAGCCCACCAAGCCAAAACCCATCGTGATCTTTGGCGCGGGCAGCATTGTCGGCGACGCGCACCTGCCCGCCTACAAGAAGGGCGGCTTTCCGGTTGCCGGTATTTTCGATCCCGATCTGGACAAGGCGCGGGAGCTTGCCGACCAGTGGGGCGTCAAGACTTTTGCCAGCGCCGAGGAAGCGATTGCCGTCGAAGGCGCGATCTTCGATCTGGCGACGCCGCCATCAGCCCATGCGAAAATCCTGTCGCAATTGCCGAAAGGTGCGGCTGTTCTGATCCAGAAGCCGATGGGCAGCGACCTCGCCGCCGCGACGGAAATTCTCAAAGTCTGCCGCGCGCGTAATCTGAAGGCGGCGGTGAATTTTCAGCTGCGTTTCGCGCCGATGATGCTCGCGCTTTATGACGCCGTCGATAAGGGCTTGCTGGGCGAAGTGGTGGATTTTGACGCCTGGCTGGCGCTTGCCACGCCATGGGGTCTGTGGCCTTTCCTGAAAGGTCTGCCACGCATCGAAATCGCCATGCACTCGATCCATTATCTGGATTTCGTCCGCGGTCTGCTGGGCGATCCTCTCGGCGTTCACGCCAAGACCATTGGCCATCCGAACCACGACGTAGCCCAGACGCGCACGGCTGCAATTCTGGATTATGGCGACCGCGTTCGCTGCGCGCTGTCGGTCAACCACGATCATGATTTCGGGCGCAAGTTTCAGGCCTGCGAATTCCGCATCTGCGGGACCGAGGGTGCGGCCTATGTGAAACTGGGCGTCAATCTCGACTATCCGCGCGGCGAACCGGACGAGCTTTGGATCAAGTCGAAGGGTGCCGAAGACTGGGTTTCCGTGCCGCTTGAAGGGGCCTGGTTCCCGGACGCTTTCCTCAATCGCATGGCGCAGTTGCAGCGTTTCGCTTGCGGCGAGGATGCCGAACTCCTCGGCTCGGTCGAAGATGCCTGGCACACCATGGCGCTTGTCGAGGCCGCCTATCAATCGAGCGCCGCGCCCGCCACGCCGCTTGCTGCAAAACCGGAGGTCTGACCATGGCCGAGCAGAAAATATATTACGAAGATTATGAAATGAACCATGTGCGCCTCACCACGGGCCGCACGATTACAGAGACGGATTTCGTGGTCCATGCCGGGCATACGGGCGATTTCTTCCCGCATCACATGGATGCGGAATTCGCCAAGACCTTGCCCGGCGGCCAGCGCATCGCGCATGGCACCATGATTTTTGCCATTGGCGTCGGCCTCACGGCGACGTTGATCAACCCGGTTGCTTTCTCCTATGGTTATGATCGCTTGCGGTTTATTCGTCCGGTGCATATCGGAGATACGATCCGCACGCGGGTTACGATCAGTGCGAAGGAAGACGATCCAAAACGCGCCACTATGGGACGCGTGACGGAACGTTGCGAAGTGCTTAATCAGCGGGACGAAGTGGTGCTCGCTTGTGACCACATCCTGCTTGTCGAACGGAAGGCTTGAAAATGACGATACGCTTTGATGGAAAAACCGCGCTGGTGACAGCCGCAGCACAAGGCATTGGCCGCGCCAGCGCGCTGGCCTTCGCAGAAGCGGGTGCCAAAGTCTATGCGACCGACATCAACACCGATGCCCTCAAGGAAATCGAAGGCGTCAACGGTATCATCACCCGCAAGCTCAATGTGCTTGACGAGGCGGAAGTGAACGCACTTGTAGCCGAAATCGGTCAGGTGGACATCCTGTTCAACTGCGCAGGCGTCGTTCATGGCGGTTCCATCCTCGAAATGAAGGACGAAGACCTCGACTTCGCCGTCAATCTCAACGTCAAGGCAATGATCCGCACCATCCGCGCCGTGCTGCCGGGCATGCTGGAGCGCAAGGACGGCGCCATCGTCAACATGGCTTCCGTCGCATCGAGCGTGAAGGGCGTGCCGAACCGTTTCGCCTATGGCGTCACCAAGGCCGCCGTTATCGGTCTCACCAAGGCAGTCGCTGCCGATTATGTTGCCAAGGGCATCCGCTGCAACGCGATCTGCCCCGGCACGGTCGAAAGCCCGTCCTTGCAGGACCGTCTGCGTTCGCAGGGCGATTACGAAGAGCAGCGCGCGGCGTTCATCGCCCGCCAGCCGATTGGCCGCATCGGCCAGCCGGAAGAAATCGCTGATCTCGCCGTTTATCTCGCTGGTGCGACCTACACGACCGGACAAGCTTATAACATTGATGGCGGCTGGACTATCTAAGTTCGCCCCAGCTACCCCCAAAGGAGTAAACTCATGAAATTTCTTCGTTACGGTGAAGCCGGTCAGGAAAAGCCCGGCATTCTCGATGCCGATGGTGCGATCCGCGATCTTTCCGCCCATGTAAGCGACCTTTCCGGTGCGGCTCTTGCCCCCGACGCGCTGGCCAAGCTTGGCGCGGTCGACGTCAATTCGCTGCCGAAGGTTGAAGGCAATCCGCGCCTCGGCCCCTGCGTTGCAGGCACCGGCAAGTTCATCTGCATCGGCCTCAACTATGCCGACCACGCAGCCGAATCCGGCATGGCTGTGCCGCCTGAGCCGGTCATCTTCATGAAGGCCACCTCGGCCATCGTCGGCCCGAATGATGACGTTCTCATCCCGCGCGGCTCGGAAAAGACCGATTGGGAAGTCGAGCTCGGCATCGTCATCGGCAAGACCGCGAAATACGTTTCGGAAGACGATGCGCTGGATTATGTCGCTGGCTACTGCACGCTGCATGACGTTTCCGAACGCGCTTTCCAGATCGAACGCGCCGGTCAGTGGACCAAGGGCAAGTCCTGCGACACATTCGGTCCGACCGGCCCATGGCTGGTGACGAAGGACGAAGTCGCTGACCCGCAGAACCTGAAAATGTGGCTCACTCTTAACGGTGAAACCATGCAGGACGGCTCGACCAAGACCATGGTTTACGGCGTTCGCTACCTCGTTTCCTATCTCTCGCAGTTCATGTCCCTGCAGCCGGGCGACATCATCTCCACCGGCACGCCTCCCGGCGTCGGCATGGGCATGAAGCCGCCGCGTTACCTCAAGGCTGGTGATGTCGTCGAACTCGGCATCGAAGGCCTCGGCTCGCAGAAGCAGAACGTGCGCGCTGACATCTAGGCTTTGTTTACGCATGGTCCCAAAACCGTTCCCATGTTTTGGGATCATGCCCTGATCACGGATATATCATGACGAAAATCACTGACCTGCGCGTCTTCGATCTGCGTTTCCCGACTTCGCAAAGTCTGGACGGTTCGGATGCCATGAACCCGGACCCGGATTATTCGGCGGCCTATGTCATCCTCGATACGGATGATGCCTCGCTGAAGGGCCACGGCCTTACCTTCACCATCGGACGCGGCAACGACATTTGCTGTCAGGCGATTCTCGCCATGCGTCATCTGGTCGTGGGTGCTTCGATGGATGATTTCCTCGCAGCCCCCGGCAAGTTCTGGCGTTACCTGACCGGCGACAGCCAGCTGCGCTGGATCGGCCCGGACAAGGGCGCCATGCATCTTGCCACCGGCGCTGTCGTCAACGCCTTCTGGGACCTGGCTGCAAAGCAGGCAGGCAAGCCGGTATGGCGGCTGGTCGCCGACATGTCACCGGAAGAAATCGCTGACATCGTCGATTATCGCTATCTCACCGATGCGCTGACGCGTGACGAAGCCGTCGCGATCCTGCGCAAGGCGGAAGCCGGCAAGGCCGAGCGTATCGCCACGCTCGAGGCCGAAGGCTATGCCTGCTACACGACCTCTGCCGGCTGGCTCGGCTATGACGACGACAAGCTGCGCCGTCTTTGCCAGGAAGCCATCGACGAGGGTTTCCACCACGTCAAGATGAAGGTCGGCCGTGATCTCGAAGACGATATCCGTCGCCTGACCATCGCGCGCGAAGTGATCGGTCCGGACCGCTATCTGATGATCGACGCCAATCAGGTCTGGGAAGTCGATCAGGCGATCGAATGGGTCAACAAGCTGGCCTTCTCGAAGCCGTTCTTCATTGAAGAACCGACCAGCCCGGACGATGTGGCAGGCCATCGCAAGATTCGCGAAGCCATTGGCGACGTGAAAGTCGCGACCGGTGAAATGTGCCAGAACCGCATCATGTTCAAGCAGTTCATCGCGGAAGGCGCCATCGACATCGTCCAGATCGATTCGTGCCGCATGGGCGGTCTGAATGAAGTTCTGGCCGTGCTGCTGATGGCCGCCAAGTTTGGCAAGCCGGTCTGGCCGCATGCGGGCGGCGTTGGCCTGTGCGAATATGTGCAGCATCTGTCGATGATCGACTATGTGGCCGTTTCGGGCACCAAGGAAGGCCGTGTGATCGAATATGTCGATCATCTGCACGAGCATTTCATCGACCCGTGCGTGATCAAGAACGCGGCCTATATGCCGCCGTCGCTGCCGGGCTTCTCCATCGAGATGAAGCCGCAGTCGATTGCGGACTATACTTTCAAGGGTTGAGCCAGTTTCAATGCCTTAACGAATACGAAAACGCCGCGCTTTGAAGCGCGGCGTTTTCTTTTACAGAAAGCGGATCATCAGGGCACCGGTAAGCAGGAGCACGGCGCCTGCGACACGTCCGGCGGTGATCTCTCGCACGGCGACGCCCATGAAGCCGATGCGGTCAGCAAGTAGACCGGCCATCAACTGCCCGGCCACGGCAAGGCCCATCACGGCTGCTGCGCCGATGCGCGGTGTCAGCAGGATCGATGCGGTGACATAGATACAGCCCAGCGCGCCGCCCGCGACGAACAGCCAGCCTGCGGGTACATTGAATGTGGGAAGGTTGCCGGTCGCCTTTGCGGTTATGGTCGAGACGATGGCGAGAATGACTGCACCTGCCAGAAATGAAATCGCAGCGGCAGTCGGTGGGGAGCCAAGTCCGCGCGCAAGAGCTGCATTGATCGGCGCCTGAATGGCGATGCAGGCACCCGAAAGAATGCCGAACAAGGTCCACAGCATAAAATATCCTCTCCTGAGTTTCCCATTTCTTCAAAGGCTGGACGCCAATGTTTCACCGGCGATCTTCGACCATCCGATGAAAAAACAACGGGTAAGAATGCGCTAAAATGCTATCGCACAAAGCCGTGACATTCGTGATCAATTTTCAGGGAAAATTTGCCAAATCAAAGAGATGAATGGTGCTGCGAGAGAGGATTGAACTCTCGACCTCTCCATTACCAATGGAGTGCTCTACCACTGAGCTACCGCAGCATTCTCTTGAGTGCGGCGGACTTCTGACACATCATTGCGCAAATCGCAAGCGACCAAATGCATTTCTTTTCACATAATGTGGAAATCTGCGTATAGCTGCGCTTCAAGCCGCTTTTCCGGCGCTTTTTCTCGTAGTAAACACGGCTCATGAGCGAAAAACCGATCAATCAGGAACGACAAAACCAGCTGGACCGCCAAAAAAAGCGGCTGGCCGATCAGCTGCGCGCGAATCTGATGCGCCGCAAGGAACAGTCACGCTCGCGACGCTCCGGCGAAGCGGATGAGCGCACCGACGGCATTGCCAGCGCCGGGAAAGAAGCGGGGCAAGAAAAGGAATAGGGCATCATCCGACCAAATAAGAGTTCGCTTTAGCTTGGAAAGCCTTTCTTGAAGAGAAACGTCGGCTAAGGTAAAAGCGCTTTTCTGTTCTCGGTTGCCATTGTCGTTCGAAAGCGATTCGCCTTCGAACGTAATTCCGCCGCAAGACTCGTCATTTGTCATGTATCGCCGTCGCGCCGTTCAGGTAGCAGCAACAGCACATCCCGAAAAGGGTGAACCGGTTTTCGGATAAGATGTGCTTGAAAACAAACAGTTGGAGTGTCGATCCGATTATCCCGATCGAAACGCGTTCCAACGGCTTCAAATCGATTACCGGGGGAGAAGCCCCGGCCCAGAAGGGGAAACAGCATGGATCGCATCAAAATCGTCGGCGGTAATAAGCTGAATGGAATCATTCCGATCTCGGGCGCAAAAAATGCCGCGCTGCCCTTGATGATCGCTTCGCTCCTGACCGACGATACGCTGACGCTCGAAAACGTGCCGCATCTGGCCGATGTCGAGCAGCTGATCCGCATTCTGAGCAATCATGGCGTTGATTATTCGGTCAATGGCCGCCGCGAACACCAGAACGGCGCTTATTCCCGCACCATCCATTTCACAGCCCGCAACATCGTCGATACCACCGCGCCTTATGAGCTGGTCTCGAAAATGCGTGCAAGCTTCTGGGTCATAGGCCCGCTTCTGGCGCGTATGGGCGAAGCAACCGTGTCCCTGCCGGGCGGTTGCGCTATTGGTACGCGTCCCGTCGATCTGCTGCTCGATTGCCTGCAGGCGCTGGGTGCCGAAATCGACATCGAAAACGGCTATGCCAAGGCGCGTGCGCCGAAGGGCGGTCTTGTCGGTGGGCGCTATCGCTTCCCGAAAGTTTCGGTCGGCGCAACGCATGTCATGCTGATGGCCGCAGTTCTCGCCAAGGGCGAAACGATCATCGAAAACCCGGCGCGTGAGCCTGAAGTCGTCAATCTTGCCGACTGCCTCAATGCAATGGGCGCGAAGATCACGGGTGCAGGCACCGGCACGATCCATGTGCAGGGCGTAACCAGCCTTTCCGGCGCGCGTGTGCGCGTCATTCCTGACCGTATCGAAACCGGCACCTATGCCATGGCTGTCGCCATGACCGGCGGTGACGTGCTGCTCGAAGGCGCACAAGAAAGCCTGCTTTCCTCGGCGCTCGATACGCTGCGTCAGGCCGGTGCGGAAATCACCGAGACCAATAGCGGCCTGCGCGTTGTGCGCAACGGCCATGGCATCCATCCGGTCGATGTCACGACCGATCCGTTCCCGGGTTTCCCGACCGACCTTCAGGCGCAGTTCATGGGCCTGATGACCAAGGCCAAGGGCACGTCGCACATCACCGAAACGATCTTTGAAAACCGTTTCATGCATGTGCAGGAACTGGCGCGTCTTGGCGCGAAGATTTCGCTGTCTGGCCAGACGGCGACCGTTGAAGGCGTGGAACGCCTCAAGGGCGCTCAGGTCATGGCGACCGATCTGCGCGCATCGGTATCGCTGGTTATTGCGGGCCTTGCCGCTGAAGGCGAAACCGTCGTCAACCGCGTCTATCATCTGGATCGCGGGTTCGAGCGTTTGGAAGAAAAGCTTTCGCGTTGCGGCGCGAATGTCGAACGCATCAGCGGATAATCGGCAAGGGCCGGAGCTTAAATCAAGCTCCGGCTTTTTCATTCTGGCACGCTGATTGATCACAGGCTTGAAAAGCCTGTCGATTTTTTTCTGCCGACATGCAAAGTTATTGGGCAAAGTTGTCTCAAACCATTGAGCAAAGTTGCTTCGTGAACCAACCATGTCGCCAATCTGGATGCGATGTCGGGCGGTTGTTTTGAACATGACAGGAATTCGGTGCGGACCATGGATATGTTGAAGCTTGTGGCGTTGGATGAAGAGGATTTACAGGTCCTGTCCGCCCATCTTCAGGACGCGGTTCTCAAAGTCTCCGATCTGCAATTTATCGCCAAAGAGCAGCGCTTTTTATTGACGGCGAACCGTTTCGTCTGGGAAGAGGCGCGGCCGAAATTCCTGCGCAAGCCGCAATATCAGCGCCGCCGCGCCGCTCTGCATTTCAACCGCGTCACTGCCGCCAAGGCTACTGGCATCGACCGCCAGAAGCAGGATGATGTCCTGTCGCTGCTGACGATCGGTTTTGTCCCCGGCGAAGCGCCTGCAGGCACAATAGAACTGACATTCTCGGCAAATGCCGCTATCCGTCTTTCGGTGGAATGCATCGAAGCGCAGCTGACGGATCTGGGCGCGGCCTGGGAAACGGAATCGCTCCCGCGTCACGGCGTATGACAATGTAACTTCGATGCATCGCGTCTGCTGCCATGCGGGCGATTGCTCTTATCTGGACTATTTAGAGGAATAAAAGCGTGGTCACGACGCTCAGACAAACCGATCCGAACTTCGAACAGCAATTCGCAGCCTTTCTGTCCGGCAAGCGCGAAGTTTCGGAAGACGTGGACCGCGCAGCCCGCGAAATCGTCGAGCGCGTGCGTCGCGAAGGTGATGCGGCGCTGATCGACTATTCGCGCCGCTTCGACCGTATCGATCTGGAAAAGACCGGCATTGCCATCACGGAAGCTGAAATCGACGCGGCTTTTGAAGTTGCGCCCGCATCCACCGTCGAAGCGCTGAAACTGGCGCATGAGCGCATTGAAAGCCACCATGCGCGACAGTTGCCCAAGGATGACCGTTACACGGATGCGCTTGGCGTCGAGCTTGGTTCGCGCTGGACGGCAATCGAGGCGGTTGGCCTCTATGTGCCGGGCGGCACGGCCAGTTACCCAAGCTCGGTTCTGATGAATGCCGTGCCCGCCAAGGTGGCGGGCGTCGAGCGCATCGTCATGGTTGTTCCCGCACCCGACGGTATTCTCAATCCGCTGGTGCTGGTTGCAGCGCGTCTCGCAGGCGTCTCGGAAATCTACCGCGTCGGCGGGGCACAGGCCGTTGCCGCGCTTGCCTATGGCACGCAAACCATCAAGCCGGTCGCCAAGATCGTCGGCCCCGGTAATGCCTATGTCGCGGCTGCCAAGCGTATTGTTTTCGGTACGGTCGGCATCGACATGATCGCTGGTCCGTCGGAAGTTCTGGTGATTGCCGACAAGGACAACAATCCGGACTGGATCGCTGCCGATCTGCTTGCGCAGGCAGAGCATGACACTGCCGCACAATCCATCCTCATGACCAATGACGAAGCGCTGGCCAAGGATGTGGAAGCGGCGGTTGAGCGTCAGTTGTTGACGCTGCCGCGTGCTGAAACTGCCACGGCAAGCTGGCGCGATTTCGGCGCGGTCATTCTCGTGGAGGATTTCGAGGCGGCGGTTCCGCTCGCCAACCGTATCGCTGCCGAACATCTGGAAATCGCCGTCGCCGACCCGGAAGCGCTGCTGCCGAAAATCCGCAATGCCGGTTCCATTTTTATCGGCGCGCACACGCCGGAAGTGATCGGCGATTATGTGGGCGGCTGCAATCACGTGCTGCCGACGGCGCGCTCGGCCCGCTTCTCGTCGGGCCTGAATGTGCTTGATTATATGAAGCGCACCTCGCTTTTGAAGCTTGGCCCGGACCAGTTGCGGGTTCTCGGCCCTGCTGCCATCGAAATCGCGCGCGCCGAAGGTCTTGACGCGCACGCCAAGTCAGTCGCCATCCGGCTCAATCTATGAGGCATCATGACCGCTGGCGTTCCCAATGCCCGTCTTGTTGATGTCGAGCTCGATGAATCCATCGGGCGGTCGACGCCTGACGTCGAGCATGAACGCGCGGTCGCGATTTTCGATCTGATCGAGGAGAATTCCTTTCACCCGATTGGCGACGAGACCGGCGGTCCCTACAGGCTGAAGCTGTCGCTGATGGAAACGCGGCTGATCTTTGCCATAAGCCGCGAAAGCGGGGACGATGTGGCGACGCATATATTGTCGCTGACCCCGCTGCGCCGCGTGGTGCGCGATTATTTCATGATTTGCGAAAGCTATTATCAGGCGATCCGCTCGGCCACGCCAAGCAAGATCGAAGCCATCGATATGGGCAGGCGCGGACTGCATAATGAAGGGTCGCAAACCTTGCAGGCGCGGCTGAAGGGCAAGATCGAAGTCGATTTTGACACGGCGCGGCGACTGTTCACGCTTGTCTGCGTGCTGCATTGGCGAGGTTGAGCCTGCATGGTCGCCGTTGATGTTGAAAGCGCGCAGGATGATGGAGAGGGCGATGGCGGCCCGAAACAGAAACTGCCGTCATCCCTGCTTTTCGTCTGCGGCAAGAACGCGATCCGCTCGCCGATGGCCGAACTTCTTGCAAGAAAGCTGCTGCCGCCCAATATATATGTGGCTTCTGCAGGTGTGAAACGGGGCGAACGCGATCCATTCGTGGATGCGGTGCTTTCGGAAGAGGGTCTTTCGCTCGACGACCGCCAGCCGCGGGGCATTGAAGAACTGGCCGACGGCTATTTCGATCTCATTGTGACGCTGACACCGCTTGCCCACCATACGGTGCTGGAGCGCATGCGCGGTTTCTCCGTGGATGTGGAATATTGGCCGACACCAGACCCCACGCTGGTCACCGGCAGCCGCGAGCAGATCATGAATGCTTATCGCGATGTGCGGGATCGGTTGAAGACGCAGATTTTGCAGCGTTTCAGCCCGAAATAAGTTCACGGAATTCCGTTGTTCACAAATGCCGCCTAATCATATAGGTTCCGGCCAAATTTAGGATCAGAGTCCATTTTCGGACGCTTTTATCGAAGAAAGAAACAGGTATCGCATGGCGAAAGAAGAAGTCCTCGAATTTCCGGGTGTTGTTACGGAACTGCTGCCGAATGCAATGTTCCGCGTGAAGCTCGAAAACGAACATGAAATCATCGCTCATACGGCTGGCCGTATGCGTAAGAACCGTATCCGCGTTCTGGCTGGTGACAAGGTTCTGGTCGAAATGACCCCTTACGATCTGACCAAGGGTCGCATCACCTACCGCTTCAAGTAAGCTTATCACGCACGGGCAGCCGTTTCGGGGGTGTTCTTGACGACAGTTGCGCAACATAAGCTGGTTCTGGCTTCCGGGTCTCCTCGCAGGATCGAACTGCTTGGGCAGGCCGGTATCGAGCCGGATCATATCCAGCCTGCGGACATAGACGAGACGCCGCAGCGTGGCGAGCATCCCCGCTCGCTGGCGCGTCGTCTGTCGCGTGAAAAGGCTGAAGCGGCGTTGGCGCAACTGAAAAGCGACGCCAATTTCGTCAAGCCCTTCCTGCTCGCGGCCGATACGGTCGTCGCGGTCGGGCGGCGTATTCTGCCCAAGGCGGAAACCGCCGATGAGGCGCGTGAATGTCTGCGTCTTCTGTCGGGCCGTACCCATAAGGTCTTTACGGGCGTCTGCCTCTTTTTGCCGAACGGCAATCTGCGCCAGACCCTGGTGGAAACACGCCTGCGCTTTGAGCGCCTGTCGCGCCAGCAGATCGACGCCTATCTCTCTTCCGGGGAATGGCGCGGCAAGGCTGGCGGCTACGCCATACAGGGCCTTGCAGGCAGTTTTGTCGTCAAGCTGGTCGGCTCCTACAGCAATGTGGTCGGCCTGCCGCTTCAGGAAACCGTAAGCCTGCTGGCTGACGGTGATTATCCGGTCTATGCCAACTGGAGCACCGGAAAAGTTTAAGGTTCAGCCATGAACGGCAAGAAGGACATATCCGCAGCAGCAGGCGCACGCGTGACGCCGCTGCGCCCGACACGACCTTGCCCGGAATGCGGCAAGCCTTCGGCGCGTGACAGCTATCCGTTCTGTTCGCCGCGCTGCAAAAGCATCGATCTCAATCGTTGGCTTTCGGGAAGCTATGTCATCCCCGGCAAGCCTCTGGGCGACGAGGATGAGGGCGAGAATTAGGGTTTTTGGCGCTTTTTCTGATGTGAAATCAAAACATTAGAGAAACTGTGAGAAAAGCGCATAAAAAATGCGATACGGTGCTGGACAGCGCGAAATTTAATGCTATAACCCACCCACTTCCGGCGGACACCAACACCGCCACAAGCAAGACCAAGTGCTTGCGACAGGATGCCCGGATAGCTCAGTTGGTAGAGCAGCGGATTGAAAATCCGCGTGTCGGTGGTTCGAATCCGCCTCCGGGCACCACTTCTTCTCCAAGAAAGAATGCTGCATTTTAAGCGACAATGTTTGCGTGTTGCCGCTTTTCACAGCGGTTGATTGCATGATCTCTTGCGCGGATTGCCGACAATTCGTTATGTGGGAGTGTCGTGCAGCCGATTGGGACGGCGTTTCATTCGGATGCACCTAAAGGAAGCCGTCAACGCCTGTCTGCTTCATTCCGACAGAAGCGCGTTGCGGGTCTCAGGAGGGGTTTGTCCATGCGTTGGCTGTTCGGTGCTGTTTTGATCCTGATGCCGTCTCTGGCCCATGCTGAAGCCGATCAGGACCGCATCTCCTATGTATGCGACCACGACAATGTCATCGATGTCTTCACCTCGACCGACGACCCCAACCATATCCGGTTGAGCGCTTTCAGCCGCGACCGTCTTCTTGAGAAGGTGCCCTCCAGCTCCGGCAGCAAATTTGCGGGCGAGGGCTATGAAATTGCATTCGAGACCTTGTCCAAAATCGCCATCACGTCGCAGGGCGTCACATATCAATGCGTTATGGATTCGGTGGAATAGGGCGGGGGCCGCCTCACCGTCGCTGCGTTTTGCAGAGACGACGCCGGCAATCCGTTTTGCAATGGAATAAGCAAAAAAGCGAAGTCAGACCTGTCGATCAGTCTGTCGTGAAATCTTCGCTAAATGCTTGAAAAGAAATGGCGCACCCGAAAGGATTCGAACCTCTGACCCCCAGATTCGTAGTCTGGTGCTCTATCCAGCTGAGCTACGGGTGCTTGCCTTGGCGCCGCTCGCTGCGGCGATGGGCGGTTGATAATCGGACCCATTGCTAAATGCAAGCGTCTTGTGAGAAAAAAATGCCGTTCTGTGAAGATTTCTTGTCAAAGCCCGGATTTCCGGGCTTTTTCACCGTTGTTTTCCCTGGGGTTTTTCCCCAGTCACACGGTTTCTTCGCGCCGCGCTTGTTCTCTTTCGCGCTGTGCAGGCAAATCAGGCAGACGAATCTCGAAATGCGCGCCGATCGGGCGGTCTTCGCGAAGCTCGATACTGCCGCCATGGGCGCGAATAAGCTCCTGCGCGATGGCAAGGCCCAGTCCGGTGCCGTCGCTGCGGGTCGAACCCTTGAACGCCGTGAAGAGATTGTCGCGCGCCTTTTGCGGCAGGCCGGGCCCCGTATCCTCAACGCCGATGATCGCCGTGGTGCCGATTCGTCCAGATGAGAGCGTCAGGCGCTTCACCGCGGCGGCACCGCCGGTAGCGTCGCGCTCCATGGCCTGCACGGAATTGCGGCAAAGATTGCTCAGCACGCGGAACAGCTGTTCCGAATCGACATTCAGTTCGAAGTCGTCAGGAATGCGATTGTCGAACTCGATGCCGCTTTCGCTTTCCAGATTGAGGCTTTCCTGCACATCCGTGACGATGGCGTGCAGGTTGACACGGCGCGGCGTCGGCGGCGCTTCCTGCGAGCGCCCATAGGCGATGACGCTTTCCGAATAGCTGATGGCGCGGCTGAGTGTGCGGATCAGCTTCGGCGCGAAGCGCTTCACCATCGGGTCCTTGGCGTCAGACAGATGGTCCGACATCAATTGCGCGGAAGCCAGAATATTGCGCATGTCGTGATTGATCTTCGATACGGCGAGGCCGAGATCGGCCAGATGCTTCTGTTCCTTCAGCGTGCGTTGCAGATCGCTCTGGATGTGGGCAATCTGTCGTTGGGCAATGCCGAACTCGTCCTTGCGGTTTTCCGGCACGAGAATGAGCGCTGGATTGTCGGGCGTCGTTGCGAAATCGATCATGTTGCGATGCATGATGCGCACCGGGCGCAGCAGCATTTCATGGATGATGAGATAGATCAGGCTGGCGGCGATCACCGAAATAATCAGCGAAATGACGGCCACGTTACGGGCATAGAGCAACATGGCGCGGCGCATGGGCGCATCGGAGGTGACGATTTCAATCACGCGCCCCGGCGACGTGGTGGGCGAAACGGAACCGTAGATGCGCAATGTCCGGTCGCCACCGTGAAAAAGCGTGCTGAAGGCGTCCCAGATGGACGCCGCTTCGCTGACATTGTCGAGGTCGATCACCTGATCGATCTTGCCAGGCACTTCCGACATGGCGAGAAGGCGTGACGCGCCAGCTTCGCGCAGTGCAATCGCCTTGGTGCCGGTAAC
Organism: Ochrobactrum soli; assembly: GCF_003664555.1. Classification (NCBI taxonomy): domain Bacteria; kingdom Pseudomonadati; phylum Pseudomonadota; class Alphaproteobacteria; order Hyphomicrobiales; family Brucellaceae; genus Ochrobactrum; species Ochrobactrum soli. The sequence continues at coordinate 620,747 of NZ_RCHH01000003.1, forward strand.
GAGCAGCACCTTGTCCTGAATGGCGCGCGGCACGTCCATATTGGCGCTTGCCGCCAGCACTTCGCTGACTGCGCCCACCGTATCGAGGCGCGATGTCAGCCAGCGCAGGCGCATATTGGCGATGGACGGCACGAAAATCAGAACTTCCGCTACCAGAACGGCGAGAACGATAAGCAGAAGCAATTTGCTGGAAAGGCGGTTCTGCCAGCGCAGCCGCGTAAATTGCGCCGGCGAGGTGCGATCCTCGGCGCTTCCGTCCGGCGCAGCGGTTTCTATCGGAGCAACGCCCGGAACTATGGTCTTTTCAACAACCGCCATAACCTGATTCCAAATAGACGGCGACTGGGGCTGTTGGCCGGTGCAGCGCGTCCGATATGTCTATGAGTCTCGATACTGCAATAAATATAGCTTCCTATATATGGTGGCGGGGGAGATTTCCAACAGGCTTTATTGTATCGATTTAAATGTGGTCGTCACTTGTTGGGTGCAAGGATTACCGAAATTTAATTCGACCTTCTTGGGAGGCGATGCAAAAAAGCAATATGGGGATGTGTTAGCTATTTCTCCATCGAATCCCTGTCATGGGCAGGCGGTAACCATCTTGCCGATAGGTTGTCGCGAATGGTCGGGCATTCGACGTGTCGTGCAAAAAAGTATATTTTTGAAAAGACAGGCCCGTCGGGCAGCGACGGGACGGGGCCTGCCGGAGAGCTGAATGAAATCGTGGAAGCAGATTGCACTCTGCCTGCTTATTGTTCTGGCCGCTGCGGGCGGCTGGTACGCCTATAAACAGAAGAACGCTGCGCCGGAAAACGCCGCCGCAGGCGCTGACACGCCCCGCACTCAGCAATCCGCTGCCCGATCCGGCGCGAGGGCGCCGCTGGTCGTCGTCGAACCGGCCAGCGAGGAAACGATCAACAATCGCCTGACCGTCATTGGTTCTGCACGTGCGCTTAGCACTGTTTCGATCACGCCTTATTCCAGCGGTTATATGAACAAACTTTTCGTCAAGGCGGGCGACCGCGTCAAGGTTGGCGACCCGATTGCAGAACTCGATTCGGATACCGAGACAATTGCCGTCGCCAAGGCTGAAACGGCCCTGAAAGATGCTGAGACGACCCGGCAGCGTATTGAGCGGCTGCGCGCCACCAACACCGCAACCGGTGTTCAGGCGGTCGAAGCCGAACTGGCCGTCGCCAATGCGCAACTTGCACTGAAGGACGCGCAACTTGCCTTGAACCGCCGCACGGTGCGCTCGCCGATTTCGGGTGTGGTGGGCATTCTGCCCGTCAATGCTGGCAACTATGTCACCGCGCAGACCTCCATTGCGCGCATTGACGACCGCTCGAAGATGCTGGTCGATATCTGGGTGCCTGAGCGTTTTGCGCCGCAGATCAAGGTTGGCCAGCCGCTGACGGCGGAAACGACGGCCTTTCCGGGGGAAACCCACAAGGGCGAAATCAACGCCGTGGACAATATGATCGATGAGGCGAGCCGCACGATGCATGTGCGGGCCGAGGTCGATAATTCCGAAGATCGCCTGCGCGCCGGCATGTCGTTCTACGTCACCGTGCTTTTCCCCGGCAGCCGGTTTCCGTCTGTCGATCCGCTGGCGATCCAGTGGGGCGCGGACGGCTCTTATATCTGGCGCATCGAGCAGGGTTTGGCAAAAAAGGTCGCCGTGCGTGTCGTGCAGCGCAATGCGACGAGCATTCTTCTGGACGGTCCGGTCAAGCAGGGCGACATGATCGTCACGCAAGGGGTGCAGACCGTGCGCGATGAAGCGCCCGTGCGCGTGATGGAGGAGCAGGGCACCGCCCGCGCCGAGCCTGCGCCTACCAAGCGCGTTGCCGGTTGAGGGCGCGCCGGTGAGCAACCATAAATCACCATCCGCCGAGCGGGGCGGTTCGACGGCGCTTTTCATTCGTCGTCCGGTCTTCGCCTTTGTCGTCAATGTTCTGATCGTCGTTGCGGGCCTTGCCGCTTTTACCGGCGTCGATATTCGTGAATTGCCCGATGTGGATCGTCCGGTGGTTACGATCAGCACGGATTTCAGCGGCGCGTCCGCCGAAACCATCGACCGCCAGCTGACGCAGGTTCTGGAAAACGCCGTTGCGCGTGTTTCCGGCGTCAAGTCGATTTCCTCCACCTCGTCCTTCGAGCGCAGCCGCGTGACGGTTGAGTTCAATGACGGTGTCGATCTCAACGTTGCCGCTGCCGATATGCGCGATGCGATTTCACGCGTCGCCAACACGGTGCCGGAAGAGGCCGATCCATCCCGCATCATCAAGGCGGATTCGAACGCCGATCCCGTGATGCGACTGGCCGTGACGTCGGACTCCATGTCGGTCGACGACATGACCGTGCTGATCGAAGATCAGATTCAGGATGTGCTGTCGGCAGTGCCGGGCGTGGCCGATGTGCAGATCAATGGCGACCGCGCCAAGATTTTTCGCATCGATATCAATCAGGCGCGCCTTGCAAGCTACGGGCTGACGCTGGCCGATGTCGCGACCGCGCTCAATTCCATGGGGCTGGATGCGCCAGCCGGATCGCTGCGCAGCTCCGATCAGGCCATCGTGGTGCGCGCGACGGCCAATCTGGAAAAGCCCGAAGATTTCGAGAATGTCTATATCAAGGGCCGTACACAGGTCCGAGATATCGCCACTGTCACGCTCGGCCCCGATGTGGAAAGTTCTGCCGTGCGTTCCAACGGCAAAATGGCAATCGGCCTTGGCATCGTGCGTCAGGCGCAGTCCAACACGCTCGATATTTCGCAAGGCGTGCGCGCCGCCGTTGCCAATCTTCAAACGACATTGCCGCCGGGCGTGAACATCGCCGTCACCAGCGATGATGCAAGCTTCATCAATGGCGCCATCCACGAAGTCGAGATTGCGCTGATCGCTTCGGTGATCATCGTGGTAGCGATCATCTTCATGTTTTTGTGGGATATTCGCGCCACGCTCATTCCGGCGCTCTCCATGCCGGTGGCGCTGATCGGCACCGTCGCAGCGATTTATCTTGCGGGCTTTTCCATCAACATCCTGACATTGCTGGCGCTGGTGCTTGCCACCGGCCTTGTGGTCGATGACGCCATCGTGGTGCTGGAAAATGTCGTGCGTCGACGCAATCAGGGCATGGGGCCGCGTGCTGCTGCCGTGTTGGGCACGCAGGAAGTGTTCTTTGCCGTCATCGCGACCACCCTGACACTTGCCGCCGTGTTTGTGCCGATTTCGTTTTTGCCGGGGCAGGCGGGCGGCCTGTTTCGTGAGTTCGGCTTCGTGCTGGCCATTGCGGTTCTGCTGTCGTCGGTCGTCGCGCTGACGCTGTGTCCGATGCTGGCCTCGCGCTTTCTGAAAGAGGGAAGCGGCGAGACGGAAGGTGCGCATGGACCGCTGTTCCTGCGCCGGATTGGCGGCGCGCTCGCCGGTTTCTATCGCAAGACGCTCCATGCCTGTCTGGCCGCGCCATGGGTGGTCGTGCTGGTGGCGCTGCTTTTCGGTGGCGCGTCGGTCGTGGTCTTTGGCACGATCCGTCAGGAACTGACGCCGTCGGAAGACCGCGCGGTGGCGCTGCTGCGCATCAATGGCCCGCAAGGCATCAGTGTTGATTTCCTGCAATCGCAGCTCAACAAGATCGAGGAAGCCATCCAACCCTTGCGCGACGATGGCGAGATTGTCACCACCTATGCCATTGCGGGTTCCGGTGGCTCCTCCAACAATGGTTTCATGGTGCTGACGCTCGCGCCATGGAAGGAGCGTCACCGCAGCCAGCAGGAGATCATGGCGGATATCACGAAGCGGGTGCAGAACATCACCGCCGTGCGTATTTTCTCGACGCAGCCGAACAGTCTTGGCATTCGCGGCGCGGGTAACGGACTGCAATTCGCCATTGTCGGCAGCGACTACGCCAAGCTTCAGCCTGCCGCGCAGGCCGTGGTTGCGGCGCTGGAAAAAGATCCGCGCTTTGTGCAGCCGCGCCTGTCGGTGGAGCCGACGCAGCCGCAGCTTTCCGTCGAGATCAACCGTGAGCGCGCCTCCGATCTTGGCATCGACATTACCGGCCTTGCCAATGCCGTGCAGTCGGTACTGGACGGGCGCAAGATCGGCTCTGTCTATGTCGGCGACCGCAGCTTCGACGTGAAGTTTGTCGCGACAACCAATCCGATCAACGATCCGACGGATTTGGAAAACATCTTCATGAAAGCGGCGGACGGTCGCTATGTGCCGATGTCGTCCATTGCAACCGTTGTTGAAAAGGCGGTGCCGCCGCAGCTCGACCGAGAAACGCGCCAGCGTTCGGTGGCCATCACCACTGGCCTGCGCGCCGATTTCGCGCTCGGCAATGCCTTCACGGCAGCACAGGAAATCGCCGCGCCGCTATTGCCGCCGGGCAGCCATATCATTCCGCTGGCCGAAGCCTCGACGCTCAGCGAAACCTCCACCGGCCTTGCCATGGTATTCGGCTTTGCCATCATCATCATTCTGCTGGTGCTGGCCGCGCAGTTCGAAAGCTTTGTCAGCGCGCTGATCGTCATGGCGACGGTGCCGCTCGGTCTGGGCTGTGCGGTTGTCGCGATGATGCTGACCGGCACCAGCCTCAATGTCTATAGCCAGATCGGCCTTGTGCTGCTGGTCGGCATCATGGCCAAGAACGGCATTCTGATCGTCGAATTCGCCGATCAGCTGCGCGACAAGGGGCTGAGCGTACGCGAGGCGGTCGAGGAAGCATCCAATATCCGCCTGCGTCCGGTCTGCATGACCATGATTTGCGCCGTGTTGGGTGGCGTGCCGCTGGTGCTAGCAAGCGGAGCGGGCGCGGAAGCCCGCGTGGCGCTCGGCTGGGTGATCGTCGGCGGTCTTGGCCTTGCAACCATTGCGACGCTTTATGTGACGCCGGTGGCCTATCTGCTGCTCGGACGCTTCACCAAGCCGAAGGTCGAGGAAGAAGCGCGTCTGCAACGCGAGCTTGTTCGGGCCGTGGCTCTGGAAGAGAAGCTGAAGTAAAAATACTGGCTATGCAAACAAAAACCCGGAAGCACGCTTCCGGGTTTTTTCTTTTTGAGATGGCAATGATTATTTCTTCATCGCATCAGTGACCTTTGTGGTCCAGGCGCCTTCCGGCTTCTTGGTGATGACCGGATCGGAGCCGCCACCAAGCAGCGTTTCGACCGTGCGGTCGGCAGCGGCAACATCGAGCGTGCCGTCCGAGCCGTCGATCAGCTTGCCGATTTCCTTGACCATGCGTTCCTGAACTTCCTGCTTCTGCGCACCGGAAGAATCATTGTCGAGAATGATTTCGGCGGCTTCATCCGGGTGTTCGGACGCATATTGCCAGCCCTTCATCGAAGCGCGGACAAAGCGTGCCAGCTTGTCGACCATGGCTGGGTCATCGAGGCTCTTTTCGAGCACATAAAGCCCGTCTTCCAGCGTCGCGACGCCCTGTTCTTCATAGGGGAAGACGACGAGCTGGTCGGCAGGAATACCGGCATCAATAACCTGCCAATATTCATTATAGGTCATAGTGGAAATGCAGTCGGCCTGCTTCTGGATCAGCGGATCGACATTGAAGCCCTGCTTGAGAACAGTGACCCCATCCTTGCCGCCCGTGGTCGGGATTTTCAGATGGTTCATCCAGGACAGGAACGGATATTCATTGCCGCCGAACCAGACGCCCAACGTGCGGCCCTTGAAATCTTCCGGCTTGGTGATGCCCGTTTCCTTGCGGCAGGTCAGCATCATGCCCGACTTCTTGAAAGGCTGCGCGATGTTGACCAGCGGCACGCCCTTTTCGCGGGTGGCGAGCGCCGACGGCATCCAGTCCACCACCACATCCGCACCGCCACCGGCGATCACCTGTGGCGGGGCCACGTCCGGACCGCCCGGCTTGATCTCGACGTCGAGCTTTTCTTCTTCGTAGAAACCCTTGTCCTTGGCCACGTAATAGCCTGCGAACTGGCCCTGCGTAACCCATTTGAGCTGCAAGGTCAGCTTGTCGGCGGCCATGGCGGTCGTGCTCATGAGTGCCAATGCAAGTCCGGCTGTTGCAAGGCCTATGGATAGTGCCTTCTTCATGCTTGGTTCTCCTCTGGTTAACGGTCCCGCCTTATGGTGGCGGATACCGGATCTGCTTACATCTGCGTCTTTCCTGCAAAAGCACTTCGCGCTTTCGCCGGAAAGGCTTCACCCCCGCCTGTAAGAAGGGTGCCAGAATGTCACTTTGCGCTCGATCAGCGCGATCAGCCCGTAAGAGAGCGATCCCGCCAGGGCGGCCACGAAAATTTCGGCCCAGACCATGTCCACATTCATGCGGCCGATCTCAGCCGAAATGCGGAAGCCCATGCCGACAATCGGCGTACCGAAGAATTCGGCCACGATAGCGCCAATCAGCGCAAGCGTTGAGTTGATCTTCAGCGCGTTGAAGATGAACGGCATGGCGGCGGGCAGGCGCAGCTTCACCAGCGTCTGCCAGTAATTGGAGCCATAGGTCTCCATCAGGTCGCGCTCCATCGATCCGGTGCTGGCAAGGCCTGCAACCGTATTCACCAGCATGGGGAAGAAGGTCATGATGATGACGACGGCAGCCTTCGACTCCCAGTCGAAACCGAACCACATCACCATGATCGGCGCGACGCCGACGATGGGCAGCGCCGCCGCCAGATTGCCGAGCGGCAACAGGCCCTTGCGCAGGAAAGGGATGCGATCTGCGATGATGGCCGTGATGAAGCCAAGCCCGCAACCGGCGACATAACCGATGATGACCGCCTTCATGAAGGTCTGGCGGAAATCCGCCCAGAGGATCGGCACGGAATCGACAATCCGCGCCCAGATGGCGGAAGGTGCAGGTAGCAGCACTTGCGGTATGGCGAACAGCCGGACGGCTGCTTCCCACAGCACCAGCATGGCGATGCCGAACAGGGCAGGGACCGCGATGTTGAGAAGTTTCTGGCCCTGCGGGGTGCGGGCCTTGAGGCTGGAAACCCAGCCCACAATCACCCACGATACCACAATGATGGTGATAACGGAGAGAATGCCGGTCATCATGCAGCAGCCCTTTCCGGTTTCGCACCCATGCGGCTGTTGACGATGCGCGCTACCAGCCCGACCAGTGCGACCAGCACACCCGCCATCAATGCGGCGGCGATGAGCGCCGCCCAGATCTGCACCGTCTGCCCGTAATAAGAGCCAGCGAGCAAACGCGCGCCAAGTCCGGCCACGGCGCCGGTCGGCAATTCGCCGACGATTGCGCCAACGAGACTGATGGCAACGGCAATTTGCATCGATGTGAACAGGAACGGCATGGCCGCAGGCCATCGCAGCTTCCAGAACACCTGTGCGCGGGACGCATTATAGGTTCGCATGAGGTCGAGATGCATGACATCCGGCGACCGCAGCCCCTTCACCATACCAACGGCAACGGGGAAGAAGGAAAGATAGGTCGAAATGAAGGCTTTCGGCAGCAGGCCCGATATGCCGATGGCATTCAGAACAACGATAATCATTGGCGCAATGGCGAGGATCGGGATCGTCTGCGAGGTGATGATCCACGGCATCAGGCTCTTGTCGAGCGTGCGCGAATGGACGATGCCGACCGCAAGCGCGATGCCAAGAAGCGAACCCAGCGCGAAGCCCAGCAGCGTAGAGGACAGCGTGACCCATCCATGATAGACGAGGCTGCGCTTGGATGTGGGCTTGACGTCGAAAACGGTCTTCCAGATTTCCTGCGCCACCTGATGCGGTGCTGGCAGAACCGGGCGCTCCTGGTTCATCGTATTGGCGACGAGCGTGGAAAACGAAACCTCGGTCCCGGCGCGCTCTGCCTGATCGCGCTCGAATGGCGCATTGAGAAAAACGGCCAGCCCATACCAGAGCGCGACGAACACGGCGAGAACCGTCGTCACGGGAATGAATTTGTCGTGCAGGAAGGCTTTCATTTGCGGCCTCCTGCATATAGGCCGAAAGCTCTACTCATGAATATGCCCCAGCCGCAGGCCTTCGCGCACGCGATGGGCGATTTTCAGGAAAGCCTCCGATTCACGAATATCCAGCGTCCGATCCGGTCCGAGGTCGCAGTCGATGATTTCATGAATGCGGCCCGGACGCGGGCTCATCACCACGATCTTGGTGGAAAGAAACACGGCTTCCGGGATCGAGTGGGTCACGAAGATGACGGTTTTGCGCGTCGCGGCCCAGAGTTTCAGAAGCTGTTCGTTGAGGTGGTCGCGCACGATTTCATCGAGCGCGCCAAAGGGTTCGTCCATCAAAAGCATGTCGGGGTCAAACGACAGGGCGCGCGCGATGGAAGCGCGCTGCTGCATGCCGCCGGAAAGCTGCCATGGAAACTTCTTGCCAAAGCCGGTCAGATTGACGAGCGCGAGGTTCTTCTCGATCCGCGCCTGACGCTCCGCCCTGGAATAGCCCATGATTTCCAGCGGCAGGCTGATATTGTCCTCGATCGTGCGCCATGGAAACAGGGCTGCTGCCTGAAACACATAGCCATAGGAGCGGTCAAGCCGTGCCTGTTCGGGCGTCATGCCGTTGACCGTGACCGAGCCGGACGTCGGCTGTTCGAGATCGGCGACCACACGCATCAGCGTGGTCTTGCCGCAACCCGAAGGACCGATAAAGGAAACGAACTCGCCGCGCTGGATCGCGAGGTTGATATTGGACAGCGCATGGACCGGCCCGTCATTGGTCTCGAAAACCAATGACAGATCCTTGATGTCGATTACCGTCTGCGCATTCTCCAAGCCCCTCTCCGGGGCCATGCTGTCATTCACATTCATGCGCGGTTCCCGAAGCTGAGCTAGAGCCATGTGTCAGACCCCTATCGGCATATGTTCTGCGCTGCGTTCCACCTTACGCGGAGCGACGATTTCCTTCCACTGCGACAGCGCCTTGTTCACCGCGCCGTTCGGCTCGCGTTCGATGAAGCGACCATCGCCCGGCTCGGCGGTAACCTTGCCCTTGTTATAGGCAACGCGACCGCGAGAGAGCGTCACGACCGGCAGGCCCTTCAGCTCAAAACCTTCGAACACATTGTAGTCGATGGAGGAGTGCTGTGTCCTGGCCGAAACCTTTTTGGTGGCTTCCGGGTCCCAGATCACCAGATCGGCATCGGCCCCCGGCAGGACAGCACCCTTTTGCGGGTAGATGTTGAGGATCTTCGCAATATTGGTCGAAGTCACCGCCACGAATTCGTTCGGCGTCAGACGACCGGTGCGAACACCACGCGTCCACAAAACCGGAAGGCGCTCTTCCAGACCGCCGGTGCCGTTCGGAATTTTGGTGAAATTGCCGATGCCATAGCGCTTCTGCTCGGTGGTGAAGGCGCAATGGTCGGTCGCCACGCATTGGAGGCTGCCCGCAGCAAGACCCGCCCACAGGCTATCCTGATTGACCTTGTCACGGAACGGCGGCGACATCACGCGGCGCGCCGCATAATCCCAGTCCTTGTTATGATATTCGCTTTCATCCAGCGTCAGATGCTGGATCAGCGGTTCGCCAAACACGCGCATACCCTTCTGTCGGGCGCGGCGGATTGCTTCGTGGCTCTGCTCGCAGGAAACATGCACGACATAAAGCGGTACGCCTGCCTGATCGGCGATCATGATGGCGCGGTTGGTGGCTTCGCCTTCCACTTCCGGCGGGCGGGAATAGGCATGGGCTTCCGGCCCGTTATTGCCTTCGGCCATCAGCTTGGCCTGCAAATGGGCGACAACATCGCCGTTCTCGGCATGAACGAGCGGCATGGCGCCCAATTCCGCGCAGCGCTGGAACGAGGCGAACATCTCGTCGTCATTCACCATCAGCGCGCCCTTATAGGCCATGAAATGCTTGAAGGTGTTGATGCCGCGCTTCACCACTTCGGCCATCTCGTTGAAGGTGCGCTCGTTCCAACCGGTAATCGCCATGTGGAACGAATAATCGGTGCGCGCCTTGCCCGCCTTCTGGAACCATTCCTGAAGCGCGTCGAGGAGGTTGCCTTCGGAATCCGGCAGCACGAAATCGACCACCATGGTCGTGCCGCCCGCAAGGGCCGCCGCCGTGCCGGTGTCGAAATCGTCGGACGAATAGGTGCCCATGAAGGGCATTTGCAGATGGGTATGCGGATCGATGCCGCCGGGCATGATATAACAGCCGGTCGCGTCGATAATTTCATCGCCGGTCAGATTGTCGCCAACGGCAGCAATCTTCTCGCCTTCGATGAGAACGTCGGCTTTAAAGGTGCGGTCGGCGGTAATGACGGTGCCGCCTTTGATGACCTTGGATGCTCCAGTCTTAGCCACTGTTCGTTCCCCTTTTTGGTTTTGTATGAACACAGGTGCTGTATTGGATGGCAGTGAAATCAGCTTACAATTTCAGCAGTCTCCAATACGGCATGCAGAAGCACGTCGGTTCCCGCCGACGCCCATTCCTTCGAAATTTCCTCATCCTCATTGTGGCTCAACCCGTCGACGCAGGGGCACATGACCATTGCCGTCGGTGCAACGCGATTGACCCAGCAGGCGTCGTGGCCAGCGCCGGAAACAAGATCGCGATGGCTGTAGCCAAGCCGTTCGGCGGCATTGCGGATAGCTTCCACACAGCCCTTGTCGAAGGTGACGGGATCAAAATGGCCAGCCACTTCGATTTCGATGCCGATGCCCAGTTCCTCGGCAATCTTCGGCGCTTCCTTTTCGAAACGCGCCTTCATGCCGTCCAGCACATCCTGATTGGGCGAGCGGAAATCCACCGTGAACACGACCGTGCCCGGCAGGACATTGCGCGAATTCGGCGAAACATCGATATGGCCGACGCCGCCAACCGCATCCGGCTGATGCGCCATGGCGATTTCGTTGACGAGTTGCAGCATCTTGCCAAGGCCGAGGCTGGCATTCTTGCGCATCTTCATCGGCGTCGAGCCGGTATGCGCTTCCTTGCCGGTCAGCGTCACTTGCAGCCACCACAGGCCCTGACCATGGCTGACAACGCCGATATCCTTGTTTTCAGCCTCAAGGATCGGCCCCTGTTCGATATGCAGTTCGAACATGGCGTGAATTTTCCGTTTGCCGACCGGCTCGTCGCCTTTCCAGCCGATGCGCTCCAACTCATCGCCGAATTTTTTGCCCTTGGCGTCAGTGCGCTGATAGGCCCAGTCCTGATCCAGCACGCCTGCAAATACGCCGGAAGCCAGCATGGCAGGCGCGAAGCGGGTGCCTTCCTCATTAGTCCAGTTGGTGACCACGATGGGGCGCTTGGTGCGGATGTTCATGTCGTTGAGCGTGCGCATGACTTCGAGCCCGCCCAGAACGCCCAGAACGCCGTCATATTTGCCGCCGGTCGGCTGCGTGTCGAGATGGCTGCCCATATAGACGGGGTCGGCATCGGCGTCTTCGCCGGGGCGCAAGAAAAACATGTTGCCCATGGTATCGACGGTCATCGACAGTCCGGCCTTTTCGCACCAGGACTGGAAAAGCTTGCGGCCTTCGCCGTCTTCATCGGTCAGCGTCTGACGGTTATTGCCGCCGCGCAGACCAGGGCCAATCCTGGCCATGTCCATCAGGCTGTCCCACAGGCGGTCGCCATTGACTCTGAGATTGCTGGTGAGCACCATGCGCTCGACCTCCTCATTGTATGGATGCGTTGGACGCCGCGCCAAATCTGCCTAAGGCTCGTATCCACTCGCTTATAAGTTCCCGCGACCCGGCTCTTTGGCCACAATATTCTTGCCTGAATTGCAAAAACTTGACTAGTTGGTCAAAATGCAGGCTAGAAGAGCGTTCGAAGACGGTCAAGCGCTTTTGAAAAATTCTACACTGCCGAAAGGTGTCAAATGGCCACAGCCCCTTCAGCACCCCCATCTGCGGACCCAACCGCGCCCGAAAAGACGGAAGGTGCGACGCGTATTCAGGGCATCAATCGCCGGCTCATTCTCGACGCGGCGCTGGAAGTGTTTTCAAACTATGGATTTCGCGGCTCGACCATCGACCAGATCGCCGAGAAGGCGGGCATGTCGAAGCCGAACCTGCTCTATTATTTTCCGCGCAAGCAGAACATCTATGTCACCGTGCTGGAAGATACGCTGGCCACATGGCTGGAGCCTTTCGAGAATATCGACCCGGAGGGCGACCCGTTGGATGAATTGCGCCGCTATATTGCGGTGAAGCTGGAAATATCGGCCAAAAAGCCAGAAGCCTCGCGCCTGTTCGCCAATGAAATTCTACACGGTGCTCCCGCCATTTCCGATTTTCTGAAAGGGCATCTGAAGCAGCTTGTCGATGAAAAGGCGGCGGTCATCCACCGCTGGATCGCCGAAAAGCGCATCGCGCCGGTTGATCCTTATCATCTGATTTTCACGATATGGGCGGTGACGCAGCATTATTCCGATTTCTCGGTGCAGGTTTCCGCCATTCTCGGTGACCGGACCCAGAAGCCCGGCTTTTACGACGAAACGGCAGCCGCTGTCAGCGCCGTCATCCTTGACGGAATCCGCCCACGGGAAGAAGTTGCCGCATCATGAAAACGATTCGCATTTCAGCAGCCATCATTCGCGACGAGGCAGGCCGGTTCCTGCTCGTGCGCAAGCGCGGCAGCGCGATATTCTTCCAGCCCGGCGGCAAGATCGATGCGGACGAACAGCCGGAAATCGCGCTTATTCGCGAGATCGAGGAAGAACTTGGCATTCGCATCGACGCCAGCCAATTGCGCTATGCGGCGAAGATGTCGGCCCCAGCCGCCAATGAGGTGGACGCCACCGTGGAAGCAGAGCTTTTCCATCTCACGCTGAAGGACGGTCAGGTGCCGGTCGCTTCCAGCGAGATTGAGGAACTGCTGTGGAACCCGCCCGGCGATCAGACCCGCCCGGTGGCACTGCTGTCACAGAGCATTCAGGCGCGTTTCAAGGATTCGTGACGCGAGCGGTTCCTGTTAAAACGGAATCGTGGAACCGCTCTATCTATTTGTTTTTACGCATTATCCTACGCATCGAAGCGGGACCAGAAATCAGTCCAGTGGACTGATTTCCCCGCGTAGGCGCTACGCACTTTTGCTGGAAATGCTCTAGCTTGCAAAGCGTCGGGTTTTGCCCGGCGCTTTGTCTTTGCTGGATAGCGTTTATTCAGCCGCTTCCTTGACCGCCATCGGATTGTTCGGATGGGTGGTCCAGTTGGCGTAATCAGGCATGATCGGCGCCTTGGTGCGTGGATCGACGCCGCCGATCTGCTCCATGGTGATGCAGTTCTCGACCGGGCAGACATTGACGCAGAGATTGCAGCCGACGCATTCCTCGTCGATCACCTCGAAATGGCGCGCGCCATTGACGAGATTGGTGATCGCCTGATGCGAGGTGTCCTCGCAGGCGATGTGACAGCGACCACATTTGATGCAGAGATCCTGATCGATGCGCGCCTTGGTGACATAGTTCAGGTTCAGATACTGCCAGTCGGTAACCTGCGGTACGGCCATGCCGCGGAAATCGTCGAGCGTTTCATAGCCTTTCGAATCCATCCAGTCCGACAGGCCGTCGATCATTTCCTGCACGACCTTGAAGCCGTAGGTCATGGCCGCCGTGCAGACCTGCACCGTGCCGCAGCCGAGCGCGATGAACTCGGCTGCGTCGCGCCATGTCGTGATGCCGCCAATGCCTGAAATCGGCAGGCCGTGGGTTTCGGGATCTCGGGCGATTTCCGCCACCATGTTGAGCGCAATGGGCTTTACCGCCGGGCCGCAATAGCCGCCATGGCTGCCGCGACCGTCAATGGAGGGCACCGGCGACATGCGGTCGAGATCGACCGAGACGATGGAGTTGATCGTGTTGATCAGCGACACGGCATCCGTACCCGCCGCATGCGCGCCGCGCGCGGGCTTTCGAATATCGGTGATATTGGGCGTCAGCTTGGTGATCACCGGCATGCGGCTATATTGCTTGCACCATTTGACGACCATGGCGACATATTCCGGCACCTGGCCGACGGCGGCACCCATGCCGCGTTCGCTCATGCCATGCGGGCAACCGAAATTCAGTTCGATGCCATCGGCGCCGGTTTCCTCGACCAGAGGCAGGATCGCCTTCCAGGCTTCCTCCTCGCAAGGCACCATGATCGAGGCGATCAGCGCGCGGTCCGGCCAGCGCATCTTTACCTCTTTCATCTCGCGCAGATTGACCTCCAGCGGACGGTCGGTGATCAGCTCGATATTGTTGAGGCCGAGCAGCCGCCGGTCGGCGCCGTGGATCGCGCCGTAACGCGGGCCGTTGACATTGACTACCGGCGGGCCTTCCGCGCCCAGCGTCTTCCAGACAACGCCGCCCCAGCCCGCCTTGAAGGCGCGCTCGACATTATAGGCCTTGTCGGTCGGCGGGGCGGAAGCCAGCCAGAACGGATTGGGCGATTTGATTCCGAGAAAATTCGTTGAAAGATCAGCCATGTCCTGAACCTCCTCAGCCTTGCTCGTTGCCAAGCTGGGTCGTTGCCCAATGATCGGATGGGACGTTGCGGTCCCGCGAGGGAGCAGCCGTGTGGTGCGCGCCGCCGGAAAGCACGGCTTCCGCAAAGCCTTCCACGGCCTGCGGACGCCGCGTCAGCGTGGCATGGATCGATTCAGCGGCAATCTTGCCCGCCTCGACCGATGCGACCGTCAGGTCCTTGCCGCCTGCAACGCAGTCGCCCCCCGCCCATATGCCTTCAACCGTGGTTCGGCCTTCCGCATCTGCGTTGATCCGGCCCTTGGCCATGCCGATACCGGAGCCGCGCAGCGGTTCTGGATCGAATGTCTGGCCGATAGCCTTGAAGACCTGATCAGCTTCCAGCGTCAAATATTCGCCCATGCCGACCAGCTTGCCGTCCTGATTGCCGGTATATTCAAAGGTCACGGCATGGACGGTGCCGTCGCCGCTGCGTTCCAGCGCATGGGGTCGCAGCCAGTGCCGGATGACGACGCCATGGATCTGCGCCAGTTCCTGCTCGTAGGCGCTGGCATTCATGCTTTCCTGACCGCGCCGATAGACGACGGTAACATTTTCCGCGCCGAGCTTCTTGGTCTGGATGGCGACGTCGATGGCCGTCATGCCGCCGCCGATGACGACCACATTGCGCCCGACGGGGAGGGCGGAGAGGTCCTTGGCCTGACGCAGATTGGCGATGTAATCGACCGCGTCGAGCACATTGGGCGCATCTTCGCCGGCAAGGCCAAGATCGTTCACGCCTGGCAGCCCCATGCCGAGGAACACCGCATCATGGCCCGCTTTCAGCGCTTCGATGGTGATGTCCTGACCGAGCGTCTGGTTGTATTCGATCGTGATGCCGCCGATTTCCAGCACGAATTCCAGTTCGCGCTGGGCGAAATTATTGACGGTCTTATAGGCCGCAATACCATATTCGTTGAGACCGCCGCCCTTCGGCCGCGCCTCGAACACGGTGACCTGATGGCCCTTCATGGCCAGACGATGCGCTGCCGAAAGACCGGCGGGACCAGCGCCCACCACGGCAATATGCTTGCCGGTTTCCGCTCCACGCTTGAAGGGCTGCTTGCCTTCGGCCATCAGAACATCGGTGGCATAGCGTTGCAGATTGCCGATCTTGACCGGCTTGCCCTCTGCCGTTTCGCGCACGCAGACTTCTTCGCAGAGCGTCTCCGTCGGGCAGACGCGGGCGCACATGCCGCCCAGAATGTTTTCGCTCAGGATTGTCTTGGCCGCACCGACCGGATTGCCCGCATTGATCTGCCGGATGAACAGCGGAATGTCGATGCCCGTCGGGCAGGCATTCATGCAGGGCGCGTCATAGCAGAAATAGCAGCGGTCGGATTCGACAATGGCTTCGTGCCGCGTCAGCGGCGGATGCAGATCGTCGAACACATGCGCATATTCACCGGCGGCAAGGCGCGCGCCGTGAATGTCAGGCGTGTGGCCCGTTTCTGCATCAATGGATGAACTGCCTGCGGATCCCCTCGTGGAAGGATTCATGGATCGCATCTCCCATTTTTATCTACAGTATTGGCCCAAAAGTCCGGATCGACCTTTGGAAATCACGATGCGTAGAAATGCTTCGGAGCGACCTTTGTGCGCCCTTGCGGACGCCTTGGTGCTCCATGCGACATGCGGGTTCCCTTTGCGCAATGCCGCTCATGTCCAGGCTGCAATCTTGCTGTTGCTTGCTCCGGTTATGGTTAGGATGACAGATTTTTTCGGAAGGTCAAATTTTTTATCATCTGGTCAATTTATGATTCCCGAGCATTGCCAGCAAAAGTGTGAAACGGTTTTGCGTTCGGAAATGCGGCGCTCAAAAACTGTCAAGAAATAGGCGATGCGAGGCACCGCTTTTCAAGGCAGATAGATGGTTTGAAATTATGCTGTTCTCGCAGAGGCTTCGGATGCAGCTTCGCCAATATTGGCGAAGAAGCGGTCGGCCACTTTGCGCGCGACAGAACCGAGCAGCTTGGTGCCGAGCTGGGCAATCTTGCCGCCCGCATCGCCGCGTATGGTATAAGACAGGATTGTTTCGTCGCCATCTTCGGTCAGCATCACGTCGGTCACGCCATGCGCAAAACCGGCAATAGAACCCTCGCCATGGCCGGAAATCGTATAGGAGGCTGGCGGGTTCATGTTGGACAATTCCAGCATGCCGTGGAACCGGACTTTGACAATGCCGAGATTGACTTTCAACGCAGCGCGGATTTCGGTTGGCGACAGACGCTCGATATCCTCGCAGCCGGGAATGCAGTCTTTCAGCGTCTCGATGTCGTTCAGCGCATCCCAAACCGCCTGTCTTGGCGCTGCTATGCGTTCTTCACCTGTCAGGTCCATGCTTTGCTCCAGACGCGTGCTGCTATCAATGTAATTTGATTGATAAGATGTATATGGCAATCTATCCAAATAGGAAGTTTCGGTGATTTAATTGCCACAAACTTTCTTAAACTGCCCTAATATGCGGAATTAAATCGATTTGATTCGGGAGTAGCATCATGGCAAGAGACGCGACGAAGCTTGAAGCAACGGTCGCTAAGCTGAAAAAGCACTGGACGGAGAAAGCCCCGCACGACATGCGCGCGGCATTTCAATCCGATCCGGGCCGGTTCGAGCGTTATTCGCTGTCGCTGGACGATCTCTTGTTCGACTGGTCGAAATGTCGGGTCAATGACGAGACCATTGGGCTTCTGAAAGAGCTGGCGCTGGCCGCAGACGTGGAAGGCCGCCGCGCTGCCATGTTCGCAGGCGAACATATCAACAATACCGAAGACCGCGCCGTGCTGCATGTGGCCTTGCGCGACACATCGTCGAAGGAAGTGCTCGTTGACGGCCACAATGTGCTGCCGGATGTGAAGCAGGTTCTGGATCGCATGGCGGCCTTTGCTGACGGCATCCGTTCCGGCGCGCTAAAGGGTTCGACGGGCAAGAAGATCACCGATATCGTCAATATCGGCATTGGCGGTTCCGATCTCGGCCCGGTCATGGCGACGCTGGCGCTGGCGCCTTATCACGATGGTCCGCGCGCTCATTTCGTGTCCAACATCGATGGCGCACATATTGCCGACACGCTGGCTCCGCTCGATCCGGCGACGACGCTGATCATCATCGCCTCGAAGACCTTCACCACCATCGAAACCATGACCAATGCGCAGACGGCGCGCAAATGGATAGCCGATGCGTTGGGCGAGGCGGCGGTCGGCGCGCATTTCGCTGCCGTGTCGACGGCGCTCGACAAGGTTGCGGCCTTCGGCATTGCCGAAGAGCGCGTCTTCGGTTTCTGGGACTGGGTCGGCGGTCGCTATTCGGTATGGTCGGCGATTGGTCTGCCGGTGATGATCGCTGTCGGTCCCGAAAATTTCCGCAAGTTCCTCGCCGGTGCCCATGCCATGGATGTGCATTTCCGCGATGCGCCGATGGACAAGAACCTGCCCCTGTGGCTCGGCCTGATCGGCTACTGGCACCGAGCGATTTGCGGCTATGGCAGCCGCGCGATCATCCCCTACGATCAGCGCCTTTCGCGCCTTGCGGCCTATTTCCAGCAGCTCGACATGGAATCGAACGGCAAGAGTGTGACTGTGGACGGCAAGCCGGTTTCCGGCCCGACCGGTCCGGTTGTCTGGGGCGAGCCCGGCACCAACGGCCAGCACGCTTTCTTCCAGCTTCTGCATCAGGGCACCGATACGATCCCGCTGGAATTCATCGTGGCCGCCAAAGGGCACGAACCGGAACTCGATCATCAGCATGAAATGCTTTTGGCCAACTGCCTTGCGCAGTCGGAAGCACTGATGAAGGGTCGCACGCTCGACGAAGCCCGCGCCCAGTTGCAGGCGAAGAAGCTGCCGGAAAGCGAAGTCGAGCGGATCGCGCCGCACCGTGTTTTCTCCGGTAACCGCCCGTCGCTGACGCTGGTGCACGACAAGCTCGATCCTTATGCGCTGGGTCGCCTCGTCGCGCTTTATGAACACCGTGTGTTCGTGGAAGCGCAGATTTTCGGCATCAATGCCTTCGATCAGTGGGGCGTGGAACTGGGCAAGGAACTGGCCACCGAATTGCTGCCGGTGGTTTCCGGCAAGGAGACGGCAGGCACCCGCGACGCCTCCACGCAAGGTCTTGTCGCGCATCTGCACGCACGACGCAAAGCTTGACGGCATAATCCTGCGTAATAGAAATAATGTGGAGCCGGGTTTGTTGTACCAGACCCGGCTTCATTCGTATGAAAATGAAATGGGATGTGAAATGAAGACTGAGATCATCGAATTTGCGGGCGACGTACCGGGCAATGCCATCGAACTGCGTGTGCTGCGCTTTGCAGGCAAGGGTGGCGATGCGCCGACAGCCTATCTGCAATCCTCGCTGCATGGTTCGGAGCTGCCGGGTCAGGCCGCACTTCATTTTCTCATCCCGATGCTGAAAAAGGCTGGCGAAGAAGGCCGCATTCTGGGCAACATCACCGTGGTGCCACAGGCCAATCCGGTGGGTTCCAACCAGTGGCTGGCCTATCAGCATCAGGGCCGTTTCGAGATGTTCTCGGCGGTGAACTTCAATCGCGCATTCCCGCTGCTGCCGGATTTCGATACCTCGGAACTGCCCGGTCCCGATGCGCCGGAAGCTTTGGCCAAGCGGCTCAAGGCGACGCTTCTCAAGCTCGCATTGCCGAACGATATCGTGCTTGACCTGCATTGCGACGACGAGAGCGAAAATTATGTCTATATCGCGGAGGAATTCGTGGAGGACATGAAGGATCTGGCGGTCGCGCTCAATTCCACAGCGATCCTTGCATGGGACACCACAGCTGACGCTGCTTTTGAGGAAGCCTGCGCGCATCCCGTTCTGCAACTGCCGAAAGACAAGCGCGATATGAAGCGCCGCGCCGTGACCACGGTGGAATTCCGCGGCCTGACCGATGTTTACGCCGATATGGGCAAGGGCGATGCGGAAGGTCTTTATAAGTTTCTCGTGCATCGCGGCGTCATCCGCGACGAGAGCGTCAAGCTCGACCTCGACTATAAGGGCCTCATATCGCCGCTTTCGAACGTCGAAATGGTCCGCGCACCGCAAGGCGGCATGGTGTTCTTCCATGTCGAGCCGGGCGATCAGGTGGAAGCAGGCGCGAAGCTCGTCACGATTGTCACCGTGCCGGGCGAACCGGAACACGACATCGTCATGACCGCGCCGCAGGCCGGTCGCATCCTGACGCGCCGCTCGCTGCGTTATGTGCGCCGTGGCGACGATCTCCTGAAACTGCTCGGTGCCAAGCCGTCTTCCGTCAAGAAGCGTGCGGGCGCACTCGAAGCATGAGTGCGACGCCCTTTGCCGACCGCCTGAAAAACATCCGTGCCGTTCTTTTCGATAAGGACGGCACACTGATCGATTTCGACCGCACATGGTTTTCGGTTTCGTGGACACTGGCGCAGCGTTCTGCCCAGTGTTTGGGAAAGGGCGACGAGCCGCATGCGCGCTCCCTGCTTGATGCCGGTGGCTATGACTGGACGGCAAAGCGTTTTCGCGCCAATTCGGTGATTGCTGCGGGAACGGTGGAAGACATCGTCTCGCTCTGGCATCCGGAACTGGACGACGCTGACCGGCGCAGCCTGATCGGCGAATATGACCGCTATGCGGTGGCGGAGGGCGCGCGTTCGGCGGTCGCCATCGAAGGCCTGCGCGAAACGCTGGAAGCGCTGCGCGCCATGGGCTATCGGCTTGGCATTGCGACGAATGATTCCGAGGCGGGCGCCCATGCGACGGCCAGGGCGCTCGGCATTGAGGGCTTCTTTGAAGTGATCATCGGTTATGACACGGCAGCGCGCCCAAAACCCTTTCCCGATCCATTGCTGCATTTCGCAGAGAAGCTGGGGCTTCAGCCGCGTGAAATCGCCATGGTGGGCGATAATCTGCACGATCTCGAAACAGCGCATGCGGCGGATGCGGGACTGGCCATCGGCGTCCTGTCGGGCAACAGCCCGCGTGAGGCGCTGGAACCGCATGCCGATGTGGTGCTTCAGTCCATTGCCGGTCTGCCGCAACTGCTGAAAGCCATACCGTAAAGCTTTCCGTTTTCTGATCTTTCGTTCAGAAGAATTCATCGCAGTGACCCTTGCGGAAGCGGGGTCCTGCGGTAGCATGGCCGGATTACAACCTCATCCGAGCTTAAGTCCATGATCCTTATCGGCCAATATGATTCACCCTTCGTCCGACGTGTTGCAATCGCCATGCGCCTGTATGGCCTGCCATTCGAGCATTGGCCGTGGTCTACATTTGGCGACCGTGACCGACTGGCGGATTATAATCCGCTCAGCCGTGTGCCGACCTTGTTGCTCGACGATGGCGATGTGCTGATCGAAAGTGCGGCGATCCTCGATTATCTCGATGAGATTGCCGAGGCGGGAAAACCGCTGATCGCTGGTCACGGCATTGAACGGCGTCAGGCGTTAAAGATTTGCGCGCTGGCAACGGGGCTTGCCGACAAGGCGGTGAGCCTTCTCTATGAGGGGCTTTTGCGCAAGGAACAGTCACCAGTCTGGGTGGAGCGGTGCGAAACACAGATCGGGCGTGTGCTCGACGTTCTGGAGCAGGACTTTTCCGCGCGCGGTTCGCCGTTCTGGTTCGGTAACGATATCGGGCACGCGGATATCGCGGTTGCCTGTGCGCTGCGGTTTGTTGGCGAGGCCCATGGGCATCTCGTCGACGTCGAGAAATATCCGGCGCTGGCGACACTCGCCGGGCGCTGCGAGGCGCTCGCACCTTTTCAGGAAATCGTGCAGCCGCTTGCCCCGCCATCGGCCTGATCTAGAGCATTTCCAGCAAAAGTGCGTAGCGCTTTAGCGTGGGATAATGCGTAAAAACAAATAGATAGCGGTTGCCCGATTCCATTTTACCCGGGACCTCTCTAAAGAGAAAAGCCGGGGAGAAAACCCCGGCTGTTGATTTTTGCGATCAGTCGCGCAATTCGCGGCGCAGGATTTTACCCACATTGCTCTTCGGCAGGCTTTCGCGGAACTCGATTTCGCGCGGGCGCTTGTAATTGGTCAGCCGTTCGGCACAGAAGGCCTTGACCTCGTCTGCCGTCAGGTTCGGATCGCGGCGCACCACATAAAGCTTCACCACTTCGCCGGAATGCTCGTTGGGAACGCCGATGGCGGCTGATTCCACAATGCTCGGATGGCCTGCTGCGACTTCCTCGATCTCGTTCGGATAGACGTTGAAGCCGGAGACGAGGATCATGTCCTTCTTGCGGTCGACAATCTTCGTATAGCCGCGCTCGTCCATGAAGCCCATGTCGCCGGTGCGGAAAAATCCGTCCGGCATGATGGCGCGGGCGGTTTCGTCGGGACGGTTCCAGTAGCCTTTCATGACCTGCGGGCCGCGCACGCAGATTTCGCCGACTTCGCCGAGCGGAAGATCATTGCCGTCATCGTCGCGGATGGCAATTTCGGTCGAAGGCATCGGCAGGCCGATGGTGCCGCTGAATTCGGTCGCGTCCAGCGCGTTGGCGCTGGCGACCGGCGAGGTTTCCGACAGGCCATAGCCTTCGGTGATCAGGCAACCGGTCATGTCATGCCAGCGTTCGGCCACCGGGCGCTGCACGGCCATGCCGCCGCCAAGCGTCAGGATCATCGGCTTGAAATCCAGCGTCTGGAAATCGGGATTGTTCATCAGCCCGTTGAACAGCGTGTTGAGGCCGGGGAAGATATGGAACGGATATTTCTTCAGTTCCTTAACGAAGCCCGGAATGTCACGCGGATTGGGGATCAGGATGTTGCGCGCGCCAAGTTTCATGCCGTAAATCGCATTCACGGTCAGCGCGAAGATGTGATAGAGCGGCAGCGCGCAGACAAAGTTCAGCGCTTTCGGCCTGCCCTTGATGCGGAAGGCCACCTCATTCCACAGTTCCATCTGCTCGACATTGGCGAGAATATTGCTGTGGGTGAGCATCGCCCCCTTGGAAATGCCGGTCGTGCCGCCGGTATATTGCAGAAAGGCGAGGTCCGAACCTTCGACGGGAACCGGATTGAACGACTTCGACCTGCCTTGCGCCAGAGCATCCTTGAAGCTGACATGGCCGGGAAGGTTCCAGGCCGGAACCATCTTCTTGACCTTGCGCACCACCAGATTGACGATGTGGCCCTTGAGCCCCAGCATATCGCCCATGGAGGCCACGATGATGGTCGACAGCTTGACGGCGGGCAGGGTCTTTTCAACGGTCGCAGCGAAATTCTCCAGCACGATCAGCGCCTTGGCGCCGGAATCATTGAGCTGGTGTTCCAATTCGCGCGGCGTATAGAGCGGATTGACATTCACCACGACGAAGCCCGCGCGCAGGACGGCGGCGATCGCGATGGGATATTGCAGCACATTCGGCATCATGATGGCGACACGGTCGCCCTTGACCAGTCCGCGCGATTGCAGGAATGCGGCGAGCGCCCGCGCATTCTCGTCGAGCTCTTTAAAGGTCAGGTCCTTGCCCATGCAGGTGAAGGCAGGATTGCCGGGAAACTGACGGCAGGCGGTAGCGATCATGTCACCAATGGACATGGCGCGGTTCAGCTCGAACTCATGGGGAACGCCAGCCGGATAGGATTGCAGCCAGTAGCGGTTCAACTGTCCGGGTGCAGGCTTGGCCTGCTGCGCCATGACGGTTTCGGTTGCAGATGCACTTTGCCCTGTCGCTTTTTTCGCCATTTTTTCTCCCCGGATCGCTCCGTCCGTTGCAGCTGGAGCGCCTGCGATCCCATCACCGGACCGGCGCTCTGATCGTTTGTTCGTGCACATCGCATCCGAAAGCCATTTCACAGTTTTCGGAATGTCTTCCAGCGGAACGTCATCCGCCCATCTCCCAAGCTGGCCCGTCCTCCCGGTCAGCTCCCTCCAGAATAATGTGGTCGAGTTTCCACTTCTTCGCAAGGCTTACATTGACGTAAACGTAAAATAATAAGCTGTCGAGTCTTCCTGAAAAACTTTAGCAAACACTGGATAATGGCCTGATCTCGGTGTCAGGGGGTGCGGGCTGTGCTGGCGGAAATGCAAATTTTGAGAACCGGAGCGTAGCTTTACCGTGTCTGACCGATCTCAGTCGTTCCGGCGAAGCGACTGGATATGTGTCCTCACAGCCCTGCTGCCGCCCGCCACCAGATCGAAATTCTTTTCGCTGCGCAGCCATTCGTTCAGCAGTCCGCTGACAATGGCGAGCAGGATCGGAGCCGCGGTGCTGGCTGTCCATTCCGGCGACAGCTCGCCGCGCCGTTCCGCAACGTCCAGAAGTCCGGTGAAAAGCGACAGCACATTGTCGCGGGCTTCCTTGATGCGCTCCACCACCGGGGCCATTTCGCCCACATATTCGCAGCGCTGGTTGATGATGGTGAAAATGACCTGCTGGCGCTCATTCGTCACGAACAGTTCCAGCGCCGAAACAATGGATTGTTCGAGCACATTGAGCGGGTTCGGATGATTGACGCTCGCCGCCTGCAGCATGATCTCTTCTTGTGGAAAGCGCGCCTGTCCGATGATGGCCTGAAATATGTCCAGCTTGTCGTGAAAGTGGAAATAGATCGCGCCACGGGTCACGCCTGCATGGGACGCGATTTCCATCAGCGATGACTGATTAACTCCGCGTTCCAAAAACATCTGCTCGGCAGCGATCAGTATGGCTTCCCGCGTTTCGGCGGCTTCGGCTTTGGTTCGGCGCATATTTGTCTCAATCTGCCGGAAAAGACTGGATTTCCTTGCTTTTTCGGCTGTACCGTGGATAAATCATTCGTGATCTACCTTTGAGCTTATTGACTATAGCATCGCAAATCGTGTTTACAAACAGATATGTATGTTTAATTGGCCGCACCTCATGGGCACCACCGGGGCGACAGCAAGGGCAACACCCATCATGACCATCCATCGTTCTATCCGGCTTTTTGCGGCGGGAGCCGCTTTTCTTGTTTTTGCAGGGCAGCCTGTTTTTGCACAGGCACCCGCAGGCGCACCGCCTGCGC
Source organism: Ochrobactrum soli (assembly GCF_003664555.1). Lineage (NCBI taxonomy): Bacteria > Pseudomonadati > Pseudomonadota > Alphaproteobacteria > Hyphomicrobiales > Brucellaceae > Ochrobactrum > Ochrobactrum soli. The sequence continues at coordinate 645,172 of NZ_RCHH01000003.1, forward strand.
AGGTTTCTGTCGTGACGATCAGACCGCACGACGTGCCCGTTACCTATGAATATGCAGCGCGCATCAGCGCCTATCGTAACGTGCAGGTTCGCGCCCGCGTCGGCGGCATTCTCCTGCACCGCAACTTCGTCGAAGGCACCGAGGTGAAGGCCGGCGAAGTGCTGTTCGAAATCGATCCGGCGCCCTATCAGGCCGAGCTTGAAAAAGCGCAGGCTCAGGTTGCGCAGGCGCAGGCGCAGTATCAGCAGTCCATCCGCGATGCCGAGCGCGCCGAACAACTGGTCCAGCAGAAGGTGCAGAGCACGGCAGTCCGCGATACGGCCTTCGCGACCCGCGATCTGAACAAGGCCGCTGTCGCCGCCGCGCAGGCGCAGTTGCGCACTGCCGAACTCAATCTGAGCTATACCAAGGTGACCGCGCCGATCAGCGGCATTACCAGCCAGGAACAGGTGTCCGAGGGCAGCCTTATCGGCACCGACGCGACATCGAGCCTTTTGACCTCGATCACGCAGCTTGATCCGGTCTATGTGAATTTCTCGTTCACCGACACGGAAGCCGCTGAAATCCAGCGGCTGCGCGCCGAACGCGGCGCGACGGGCGAGGATGCCGACCGTCTCAAGATCAAGATCCTGTTCGGTGACGGACAGGCTTATGACCATGAAGGCACGATCGACTTCACCTCGTCGTCGCTCGATACGGAAACCGGAACGCTCGGCGCCCGCGCCGTGGTCCAGAACCCGGATCGCCGCCTGATCCCCGGTCAGTTCGTGCGCGCCGTCATTCTCGGCATTCAGGTGAAAGACGCCGTGACGATCCCGAAGGCTGCCCTGATGCAGGGTCCGCAGCTGCAATTCGTCTATGTCGTGAACAAGGACGATGTCGTGGAAGTGCGCCCGGTCACGGTCGCGCGTGAACTCGCCGACGAATGGCTGATTTCCGATGGCCTCAAGGAAGGTGACCGCATTGTGACCGAAGGCGTCATCAAGGCGCATCCGGGCGCCAAGGTGCAGCCTGTCGAGGCGGCGGCTGCCGGCAACAAGGAAGCATCGTCGGCTGAAGCTGGCAAGGAACAGGCGGCAGGCAGCAAATGAATAAGTTTTTCGTAGACCGCCCCGTTTTCGCGGCGGTCATATCCATTGTGCTTGTGCTTGCGGGGCTTATCTGCATCCGCATCCTGCCGATCGCCCAATATCCGGAGCTGACACCGCCGCAGGTGGTGGTCACCGCGACCTATCCGGGTGCAAGCGCGGAAACGGTGACGCAAACCGTCGCCGCGCCGCTGGAGCAGCAGATCAACGGCGTCGAGAACATGCTTTACATGCAGTCCTCGAGCCTTGGCAGCGGCACCATGCAGCTGACTGTGACCTTCGCGCTGGGCACCGACCCGGATCAGGCCACGATCAACGTCAACAACCGCGTTCAGCGCGCGACCTCTTCGCTTCCGCAGGAAGTGCAGCGTCTCGGCGTGACCGTGGACAAGCGTTCCACCACCATTCTGGGCATGGTCGCCATGTTCGCGGAAGAGGGACGCTATGACCGTACCTATGTCGGTAACTATGCGCTTTTGAACGTCATCGACGATCTGAAGCGTCTGTCGGGCGTGGGCGATGTGCAACTGCTCGGCAATATCGATTATTCGATGCGTATCTGGCTGCGCCCGGACAAGCTCGCGCAGTATAATCTGACGCCATCCGACGTTCAGACCGCCATTCAGGAACAGAACGCGCAGTTTGCTGCAGGTCGCTTCGGCGATCAGCCTGATCCGCAGGCCGGTCCGTTCACCTATACGGCGACGACGCAGGGCCGTCTGCCGGATACAAAGGCCTTCGAAAACATCATTCTGCGGTCCAGCCCCAATGCGGCGACGTTGCGTCTGAAAGACGTGGCGCGCGTGGAACTTGGCACCGAAAGCTATCTCGTCGATAGTAATCTCAATGGAACGCCCGCCGTTCCGATTGCGATCTATCTGCAGCCGGGCGCAAACGCGCTCAACACGATGGAACTCATCCAGAACCGTATGGATGAGCTGAAGGCCAGCTTCCCGGCGGGCATCAATTATTCCATCCCGTTCGACACGACCAAGTTCATTAAGGTTTCGGTCGAGGAAGTCATCCACACCTTCATCGAGGCTATTATCCTCGTTGTCCTCGTGGTGTTCATCTTCCTGCAAAACTGGCGCGCAACGCTTATTCCCGTTATCGCGGTGCCGATCTCGATCATCGGTACATTTGCGGGCATGTATGTGCTGGGCTTCTCGATCAACCTTCTGACCCTGTTCGGTCTGGTTCTTGCCATCGGTATCGTCGTGGACGACGCCATCGTGGTGCTTGAAAACGTCGAACGTATCATGACGACCGAGAAGCTCTCGCCGCGCAAGGCCGCCATCAAGGCCATGGGCGAAGTGACGGGGCCGGTTATCGCGATTGTTCTCGTGCTTTGCGCGGTGTTCATTCCGGTTGCCTTCATGGGCGGTCTCGTCGGTGAAATGTACAAGCAGTTCGCCGTCACCATCGCGATCTCGGTGGTGCTGTCCGGTACTGTGGCGCTGACCCTGACACCGGCGCTCTGCGCGCTGATCCTGAAGCCGGGACATCATGAGCCGATCCTGCCGTTCCGCATCTTCAACCGATTCTTCGACCGGGTTACGGAAGGTTATACGGCGGGCGTTCGCTTCTTCCTCAAGCGCGTTGCCATCGGCCTTTTGATCTTTGCAGGTCTTCTGGGCAGCACGTATTTCCTGTTCCAGAAGGTTCCAAGTTCGCTTCTGCCGGATGAAGATCAGGGCTTCCTGTTCAGTGTCGCCATCCTGCCTCCGGCCGCCTCGCTGGAACGTACGACGGCGGTTCTCAATCAGGCGAGCGAAAATATCCGCAAGCATCCAGCCGTGGAAAACGTGTTTGCCGTTTCGGGTTTCGACCTCTTGTCGGGCGGTCTGAAGACCAGTGCGGGCACCATGTTCATCATGCTTAAGGACTGGAAGGAACGCACGACGCCGGATCTCGACGCGCGCAACCTGCCGGGCGCCATCATGGGCATGAATGCGGGGATCAAGGACGGCCTTGTGCTGGCCTTCAACCCGCCGCCGATCCTCGGCCTCAGCACGACCGGCGGTTTCGAACTTTATGTTCAGGACCGTACCGGCGGTGGTGTGGAATCGCTGACCAATGCCACGAAGCTGCTCACTGATGCAGCCGCCAAGCGGCCCGAGCTTGCAGGTGTACGCACGACATTCGATCCGAATGTTCCGCAATACGACATCCAGCTTGACCGCGAAAAGGCCAAGGCGATGGGCGTGCCGATCAACTCGGTGTTCACCGCCATGCAGGCGACCTTCGGCAGTGTCTATGTCAACGATTTCACGCTGTTTGGTCGTAACTATCAGGTCAATCTGCAATCCGAGGCAGAGTTCCGCCGCGATCCAAGCGATCTGAAACACGTGTTCGTGCGCGCCGACTCCGGCAGCATGATTCCGCTGAGTGCTCTTGTGACCGTCAAACGCATCGTCGGTCCCGACCAGCTCGAACGTTTCAACGCGTTCAACGCTGCAAAGGTCACCGGCAACCCGGCGCCGGGCTACACCTCGGGCGACGCCATCAAGGCGATGCAGGAAGTGGCGGCGGAAGTGTTGCCGCAGGGCTTCCAGATCGCGTGGACGGGTTCCGCCTATCAGGAAGTCACGACCAGCGGCACCGGCACGCAGGCCATGATTTTCGGTCTTCTGATGGTGTTCCTCATCCTGGCTGCCCAGTATGAGCGCTGGAGCCTGCCGCTTGCCGTTATCACGGCGGTGCCTTTCGCAATCTTCGGCGCGCTTTTGGCCACCCATCTGCGCGGACTGACCAATGACGTCTATTTCCAGATCGGTCTGGTGACACTCATCGGTCTTGCGGCAAAGAATGCGATCCTGATCGTGGAATTTGCCGTGCTGGAACGCGAGACGGGCAAATCCGCCTTCGATGCGGCATTGTCTGCGGCACGCCTGCGTTTCCGCCCGATCGTGATGACCTCGCTGGCCTTCATTCTCGGCGTGGTGCCGCTGGCAATCAGCTCGGGCGCAGGCTCGGCCAGCCGTCACTCCATCGGTACGGGCGTTATCGGCGGTATGCTGGTTGCAACCTTCGTTGCGACGCTCTTCATCCCGATGTTCTACAGCATCATCGCGCGCAAGCCGCCGAAGAAGCCTGAGGACGAGGATGATGCAATCGAGCAGACGCCATCCCATGATGCGCCGAATGGCTCGGCCGGCGGTCTCTGACCGCTAGCCCTGAAACCAAAAAAGCAAAAGCCCCGCTATCCGGCGGGGCTTTTCATTTGCTCAAAATCTTGTTTCACGAACATCCTCACCGGGATGTCCCCAATGGTTTACAGATCACGCCACAGCAGCCCCGGTCTCCTCAAGCCGGGTGAATTGCGTTCTGACCCGAAAACCGCTCAGTGCAGCAGCGAGCCGATGCTCTGGAACAGTGCCCAGCCGAGAAACGCCGCCGGTACGGTCAATGCTGCCAGCATGATCCCCAGAAAGACATATGCCGCTTCATTCGGCGAGCGTTTGGTTTGTTCCGGAGTTTTGTGCCATTGTGCGGGAACGCCATCAAACATCGTATAAATCCTCCTTCTCCCCATGACAGATTAGGGATCAGGCGGTTGTTTCTTCAAGTCAAAATAAATCGATGTATTTAAACTTATGTTTGTGGTAAAAGCGGCGCGTAACTGCTTGATATCGGTCGCTTTATCAACCTTTTAGCGGCTGAAATTTACCAAAAGTGCTTGATAGTAAACATTTTTACTTTATTACTGTAAGTATTGTTCTGTCGGAAGTTTCAAAAATTTGTGAAATCCGAAATCGTTGAGTCTATGCTCTGCGTCAAAATGGCACGCATGTTTGGCCCCCTGTGGGGAGCGTGTGCAGCAAATGCCGTCATTTGAAATGCGCATTTGGGCGTGGGGTGGCCGAAAAGTGTTATCCGGCTGATTCAACCCGGGCTCAGTAAAAGCTTGTCGGGAAATAACGCAGGTACAATTCGGTCAGGACGCCCTTTTGCTGCAAGGCTTGCAGCGCATTGTTGATGGCGCTGGCGATGGCGGCGTTCTCGCTCGTCACGGCGATGCTGAGGCCGGTTCCCAGATATTGCGGCGCGAGATAGGGGCCATCGGTCAGGGCGCAGCAATTGCCGCTTTCGGCATCATTGAGCCAGAAGGACAGCGCCATGCCGTCGTCGAACACGCTATCGAGCTTGCCGCCTTTCAGGTCGGCCAGCATGGCTGCGCGATCCGGATAGGGTTTTGCCAGCGCCTGTGGGAAATAGCTCTTGAGCAATTGCTCATGCGCGGTGCCCGCAACAACGCCAACTGATTTGCCGCGTGTTGCCAGCGAGGCGGGCTGGTTAAAGCTCTTGCTTTTTTGCGTCGCGAAGCGGGCGGGCAGGCGCATATAGCTGCGCGAAAACACGAAATCCTTCCTCCGCGCTTCGGTGGGTTGCCAGCCGCCGATGATAGCCTCCGCATCACTTTTCAGGACACGGTCTTCCAGCTCGTTCCAGGGGGCTGCTTCGATCTGGCAGATATCCTCGATGCCGAGCTGGCGGCAAAGCGCCTTGGCCAGATCGACATTATAGCCGGAGAGCTGCCCCTGATTGTTGAGCGTGTTGAACGGCGGAAAATCCACTGTGGTAATGAAACGCAGCCGCGTGAGCCGTTGCAGCGAAGGCAGGGGCAGGCGTTCCCTCTGGTTGAGGAAATCCGGAGCAGCCGGTGCCGTCTGCGCAAACGCGGTCGGGCTCGCCGCCAGCGCGCCAGCTAAAATCATCAAGCTTGAAAGACACCGTTTCATGGGCAGGCTTCCTATCAGCTTCGGCATAATTTCGCGTTAACGCGCAACTTGCAAGAGTTGCATAGTGAATGGCGCTTAAAATAATGGTTGCATTTTTATAATATTTTTTTACTTTAAAATTTCAATAAAAGGCGAAGAGAAAGGTAGTAGTGCATAATTATATTCTACTATTATAAATCAATAAAATAAATATATCTGATTTATATTTGTCGAACGTCGGGGGGCGTTATGAATAACGGATCGATTGGCTTCGATCTGGAGATATGCGGCGCCATATCTGCCAGATTGCAGCGGCGCGGAGTTGCACGATGTTCGCTTATCGGGGCTTATAGCGAAGCCGTGCGCAACGGGACCACATTCTGCGCCGAACTTGTTCAGCAGCCCGGCATGACGGAAATTGCGGTTTTCGAAGCGATTGCAGACCTGTTGGGGCTGGAGTTCACGCAGGCAATATTGCCGTCTCGCGTGTTCATGTCGGATGAAGAGGGCTTGCTGCGGCTCACCGATGTCGCGCAGGTCACGACCATCGGGCCGGATGGCACGACATATCTCTATATTGCGCCGGCGGAGCATCGGATCAGGAGCCTGCTTTAGCATGTGCGTGCAAATCCGTCGCTGCGCAGGCGTATCCGCATCTGCACGCCTACACTTCTCAGGCAGATCTTGCGACGGCGATACCGCGCGCGGCTGATTGAACGGGCGCGGCAGATGACGCCGCAAACCCTTTCGGCAGCCCGCGTCTTGCATAGTTGGCAAGCCTTCGTCATTGCGATGGCGCTTTATCTGCTGATCGCCGCCCTCATCAACTGGCCGCTCCAGACTTTTCTTGCCATCCATGTCCTGATGACGCTGTTCTTCTTCGGCTGCGTGCTGATCCGGCTGTTCGCGGTGACGAGCGGCGGGCGTCTGTGCTTTGTGGAACTCTTCCCGCTGAAGAAAAGTGAGTTGCCGGTCTATTCCGTGCTCGTGCCGCTTTATCGGGAAAAAGAGGTAATCGGCCAGCTGATTGCCGCGCTCAACGGGATCCACTGGCCACGCAGCAAGCTGGAAATCAAGCTCGTCTGCGAAGAAGACGATGTCGAAACCCGCGCCGCGATAGAGCGCCACACTCTGCCTGCGAATTTCGAGGTCATTACCGTGCCGCCGGGTGGGCCGCGCACCAAGCCGAATGCACTGAACTATGCATTGCAATTTGTGCGCGGCGAGATTGTTGCGGTGTTCGACGCCGAGGACCGCCCGCATCCCGACCAGTTACGCGAGGCATGGCAGGCTTTCCGGCGCGACGGCGGGCAGCTTGCCTGCGTGCAGGCGCCGCTGATCATCGGCAATTTCCGGCATAATCTTTTGACGCGCATGTTCGCCTTTGAATATGCGGCACTGTTTCGCGGGCTTCTGCCATGGCTGGCCAGCCGGGGGTTGGTCATTCCGCTTGGCGGCACGTCCAATCATTTCCGCCGGTCGTGTCTCGAAGAGGTCGGCGGCTGGGATGCTTTCAACGTAACCGAAGATGCCGATCTGGGCATTCGTCTGGCGCGCTATGGCTACAGTATCGGCATAATCAGTCGAGGCACCATCGAGGATGCGCCTGAGGATTACGCTGTCTGGCGCAAGCAGCGCACGCGCTGGATCAAGGGCTGGATACAGACATGGCTGGTGCATGCCCGCGACCCTTACACGGCCTTGCACCAGCTTGGCGGCTGGCGCTTTGCGATCAACCAGATTTATACGCTTGGCATTATTGCTTCGGCGCTGCTGCATCCGTTCATGCTGGTGACGCTGATCGTCCTGGTCGTAAAGCTGCTCGCGCAGCCGCTGACGCCCGCCAGTCTCTGGCTGCTGGTACTGGATGTGGTGAATATTCTGCTGGCCTATCTCAGCTTCTATCTGCTCGGCGCAAAAACCATGGAGCCGACAGAACGCGGCGGTTATGCCTATCTGCCGGGAATACCGATTTATTGGGTGCTGATTTCGCTCTCGGCCTGGCGGGCGCTGTGGCAGCTGGTGCGCAAACCACATCTTTGGGAGAAAACGCCGCACAGGCCGAGTATTTTTTACTTGGATGCCGTCGACTGCGTGATGAATGCCGAACCGCGCCCGATAATGGACTGATCTTCCGGGCCGATGGCGTCGAGGTCTCGTCCGTCATAGGGGAGGGTCAAAAGGATACGCCGGATGGCGGCCAGTCGTGCGCGCCGCTTGTCGTTGGAGCGCACGATGGTCCATGGCGCATAGCCGCTGTCGGTGCGTTCCAGCATGGTGTGGAGTGCTGCGGAATAATCATCCCAGCGCGAAATACCGGCCACATCCATCGGCGAGAATTTCCAGCTCTTGAGCGGGCTGTGGCGGCGCTCGTGAAAGCGTTTCAGCTGCATTTCCTGCCCGATATCGAGCCAGAATTTGAACAGGTGAATGCCGTCCGTCACGATCATCCGTTCGAAATCGGGCGTTTCGGTGAGGAAGATTTCAAGCTGCGCAGGAGTGCAGAAGCCCATCACCGCTTCCACGCCAGCCCGGTTATACCAGGAGCGGTCGAAGGTGACGAATTCGCCCGCCGTGGGGAAATGCGCCACATAGCGCTGGAAATACCACTGCCCGCTTTCGGTGGGGGTGGGTTTTGGCAGGGCGACGTTGCGCGCGGTACGCGGGTTCATGAATTCGCGGATGGTGAAGATGGTGCCGCCCTTGCCAGCCGCATCGCGCCCTTCAAAGACGCTGATGACGCGTCCGCCGGTCGATTGCAGCCAGTATTGCAGTTTGACCAGCTCGATCTGCAGGCGTTCGAGCGTCGCCTCATATTCATCGCTCTTCATGCGGGATGAATAGGGATAGCCACCGGACTGCAGCGCCTGATCGTCAATCCAGTTGGGAAGCTTGGGATCGTTGATATCGAACTTGCGGGTTTCGCCGCCGATTTTCAGCTTCAGCGGCTTATCAATAGCTGGGATATCGCTTTTCTTGTCGTTCTTTTTGTTAGCTGTCTTCGAACTGTCACCCACGGCAATTCCCTTTCGTTTATATCAATCCATGATATGGGCAGATAAGAAGTTGCGTAAAGACGTCGCTGTGGATTTTGGGGCAGATCTTCGGCACGCCTGAGGGACAAGAATGAGTGAAAACAACCGCCATACCGAGGATGCCAAGACCGCCCAGACGGCGCAGGTTCAGGAATCGTCGATTTTTGCGCCGCTAGGCAGGGTAAAAGGCGTTCTCATCGTCAGCATGGTTCTGGCGGTCTGCGTCATGGCTCTGGAACTGCCATTCTGGTTCCGGGCTGCGCTTCTGGCTCTGGTGGTGCTGGGGGCGGTGTGGGTCGCGAATGAAGTCGGTAGTGGTGAACCCGAAGCGGCTCCGGTCAAGGACGAAGACCACAGCGAAATGGCCGGTGTTTCCGGCGAGCGGCTGGCCGATCTGCTTACTGATCCGATGATCGTTTTCGACCATGGCGGCACGGTGCTGTTCGCCAACGCGGCGGCGCTTGAAGCCTTTCAATCGCTGGAAAGCGGAACGGCGCTCTATCTGCGCTTCCGCGCCCCGGAAATGCATGCGCTCATTCAGGGCGTTATTGCCGATGGCGAGCCCCGCAGCATCGAATATTTCGAGCGTGTGCCAATCGACCGCTGGTACAAGGCCATGGTCAAGGCGCTGCCGGATATGGACGGGCGGCCCGAACTCTTCGTGCTCATCTTCCGCGATCAGAGCGAGACGCGCCGCATCGACCGCATGCGGTCCGACTTTATCGCCAATGCCAGCCATGAATTGCGCACGCCGCTCGCCTCCTTGCGCGGTTTCATCGAAACCTTGCAGGGTCCGGCGCGCAATGACGTTGCCGCCCGCGACCGCTTTCTCGATATCATGCAGAAGCAGGCCGAGCGCATGTCGCGTCTGATTGACGATCTCCTGTCTCTGTCCCGGCTGGAAATGCGGGCGCATCTGGCGGTCAATGAAAGCGTCGACCTGACGGCTGTTATCAACCATGTCACCGACACGCTGACCCCGCTTGCCGCCAATCTGGGCGTGGCCATCGAACGCAATCTGCCGGATCGTCCGGTGCTGGTCACGGGTGCCCGCGACGAGTTGATACAGGTGTTCCAGAACCTTGTCGAAAATGCCTGCAAATATGGGCAGGGCGGCAAGAAAGTCATCGTCAAGCTGGAGACGGATGAAACCGGGAGCGCGCCGGAAGTCGTGGCTTCGGTGCAGGATTTTGGGCCGGGCATCTCTGCCGAACATCTGCCGCGTCTGACCGAGCGGTTCTACCGCATCGATGTGGAAACCAGCCGGGCGCAGAAGGGCACCGGGTTGGGGCTTGCCATCGTCAAGCATATTCTGGCCCGCCATCGCGGACGCCTCGTCGTCCGCTCGCAGCTTGGCGAAGGCTCCACCTTCATGGTGCGCCTGCCGAAGCGCGAGGGCTGAGCGTTCAGCGCGAGAACCGGCGCAGCAATTCCCATTTGAGCGGGCGAAGCCGCTGATAAAGTCGGGTGGAGCGCAGCGATCGTAACAGTTGCTGGCTTGCCAGAGACAGTTTCCCGCGCGCTGTCCGGGCGGCAACATAATCGCGCAAGGGGATCGTGCGATCTGCGAAATCCTGCTTCCACGGCTCATTGCCGAAGCCGAGATCGAAACAGGCGTAATTGTCGGTTTTCAGCGCTTCGATCAGGCGCAGGATCAGCACCTTGCCAGGCGAATATTTGTTCCAGACACCATCTTCGAAAGTGGTGATCATTGCACAATAATGCCCGTTGCGCGTGACGCTCCACATGGTGGCGACCACCTCGTCGTCCATGGTCAGGGCGGAGAAATGCAGGGCGTTGCGGGCGGCGAGCGGTTCCGTCACCAGCTCGAAGAACTGGCGCTTTTCGGGATGAGCGTCGAAGCCCGGCACGCGGGTTTCCACGAAGCGCCGCTGCTTCTGCCGCAACATGGCGTCGAGAATGGTGGCGCGTTCTTCCGGCGTGCGCGTGACGAGAAAGCGATAGCGGCCTGCCTGACGCAGCGCCTTGGCGCGCTTTTTCAAGGTGCGCAGGCCGCGGATCGATGCTTCGATATCGGGCTGTGCCCGGTCGAGCGTGATCCATTGCGTTGCCTCATCGCAATCGCGGTTGGAAATATACCAGAACGGATTGGGGCGGCCCTCGATGCTTTCCGGCATCTTGTCGAAAGCCGCTATGTCGAAGGGCGGCAGAGCGGCGATAATGGATTGCAGCAGCGCCTCCGCACTTGCGGCATCCCATGTCTGCCCATGGTCGAAAAGGATCGGCGCATTGTAATCGGCCACACCGTCATCGGTGAAGGCGAGGACGCGCGCGCCATGTTGCTGCTGGATGTAAAGGGGGACAAAAAGGACCGGGCGCCGGTCCTGGTCGCGCACCTCGACCAGACAAAGCTGGGCCTTGCGGGCTTGGCCATAACTCGCTTCCCAGGCGCGCAAAAACGTTTTCGACTGAAAGACGAACAATGCGCTGCCGCTGCTGTCATTTGCATCGGGCCAGTCTTCGGATATATCATCAACGCGACTGTGTACTTCTATTTGAAAATTGGCATTCGACATCAGTAGCCTTGAAATATCTGTTTGCTTTGCCGGTTGATAAGCTTATCCGCCAATATGCACTGACGATTCGATATTGGCATAGCGGTGTTTAGTTTATTTGAAACTAAACGGAACTATGAAACTTTGGAAAACATCCAAGAAGTGTATGTGCTTCAAGCGATGACTGTCGATAACCAACCGGTAGCGGGCAAGGCGGGGTAATGTCAGTTTCGATCATCATCAAGACTTTGAATGAAGAACAGCGCATCGCCGCCGCGATTGAAAGCGCGCTTGCAGCCTTGCCGGACGAACAGGTCGAAGTCATCGTCTCCGATAGCGGTTCGACAGATCGCACGGTGGAGATTGCCAGCGCCTATCCGGTGCGGGTGGTGCAGATCGAAGCGCCTGCGCGGGCGAGCTGCGGTCTGGGGCCGCAACTGGGCTTTCAATATTCCACGCAACCTTTCGTCGGCCTGATTGACGGGGACATGATCATCGAACCGGATTTTTTTCCGGCAGCCCTGCAATATATGGCCGACCACCCCGAAGCCGGTGGCGTCACCGGCCATGTGGTGGACCAGATTCTGGAAAGCCTTGAATTTCAGCGGCGAGCCCGCAGGCATACGCCCGAAAAGCAGGCTGGTAACATCGACCGGATGAATGGCGGCGGGCTCTACCGTCGTGCCGCAATCGAACAGGCAGGCTATTTCTCCGACCGCAACCTGCATGGCCATGAGGAGTTTGACGCGGGCGTGCGGCTGCGTACCCATGGCTGGAAATTGCACCGTCTCGACCGGCCATTCGTGCAGCATTTCGGCTATTCGATGAATGCCTACAAGCTTCTGACACGCCGCTGGAAAAGCAAATATCTGCGCGGCACGGGCGAGGTGCTGCGCGCGGCAGTCGGGCAGCCGCACTGGAAGAACGTTATAAAAGAACTGCCGGAATTGCGGCTCTGGGGCGCGGTCTATGTCTGGTGGCTGTTGGTGTTCGCCGCGCTATTGCTGGGTTTCGTCACGCCTTGGGGGCCTGTCGCAGCCCTCGTTTTCGCGCTGTTGCCTTTCGTGCTGATGTCGATCCGCGAGCGCAGCGTTTCGCTTGGCGTCTACGCGGTTGTTGCGTGGATTTTCCACGCAGCCGCCATGCCGCTCGGCTTCTTCCAGTCGCGCCGAAAGCCGCAGGACTGGATCGAAAGCCGAGTTGTGAAAGAAATATCGAAAGAGCCTCTCAAAGAGACGACATGAGAAAGCCGCGCGCCGCTTTCCTAACCTGCCTTGCCGGTCTCGGCGCTTTGGCGTGCTGGCCGGTAACGGCTGGCGCGGAAGAGTGGATGCCGGTCACCGAAACCCGGCTGGAAATGGCACCGGGCAGCCCGCTGGACTTCTCGTCCTTTCTGCCCAACCCTGCGATCGATGAGCAAGGTCGCATCGTCGCCAATGCCGCCGGGCGTCTGGTCCGGGCTGCAAAGCCGGATGAGCCTCAGCGCCTGTTTTGCGCGTCGCTCTCCTGGCGATTGCCGTCAGCCGGGAAAATTGACCACGCCTTCATCGACCGTTATGTGCGGCAGCTGCGTCTCCATGGCTACAATATTGCGCGGCTGCATTTCCTCGACACCGACCTGATGCTGGGTCGGGATGGTGACTTCAACTTCGACCCACAGGCGCTGGACCGCATTCGCTATCTGATGGCGGCGTTGAAACGCGAAGGCATCTACTTGACCATCGACGGGCTGACGGCGGAAAGCGGCGCGCTCGGCGGCAAGGATATCAACCGCTGGGGGCCGGAAGGCAATCTGAAACGCCGCATCTATGTGGACGACACCGCGTTCGACCACTGGTTGCGGTTTCAAAAGGAAGTCTATGCGACGGTCAATCCCTATACGGGGCTGGCCCCGCTGCACGACCCGGCGCTGGCGCTGATTGTTCCCTTCAATGAGAATGGCATTGAATTCACGAGTTTCCTGCATGGTAGGCCAGCGAGCGGGCCGTTCTGGCCGGGATTTGCCCCGGCTTTCAATGCGTTTTTGAAAAAACGTTATACCGGCACGGCTGCATTGTCGCGCGCCTGGGGCGGTCTTGCCGCTGGCGAAAGCCTTGAAGCGGGAACGGTGCAACTGCCACAAAGCCGCTCCGGCGGCGGTCGGCGGCTGCATGATTTTCAGGCTTTCGCCGTCGAGCGGGAACAGGCGCTGGCCGCGCGCTTTGAGGCTGCCTATCGGAAGCTGGGTTATAAGGGGCTGATCGCACCCTATAATAACTGGTTCACGGTCCAGACCGCGCTGTCGCGCATGCCGCAACAAGCGGTCAGCGCCAACAGCTATCACGACTGGACCGGCTCAATGGAACAGGGAACGACGATGAAGCAGAACAGCTCCATCGGTGAGGCCGCTTTCTATGTAAGCGAGCTTGCGGCGGGGCGCTGGATCGGGCGTCCGTTCTTCGTTACCGAATATGAACATCTGTTCTGGAACCGCTATCGCTACGAAGCCGGGCTGGTCTTTCCGGCCTATGCCGCCTTGCAGGGCTGGGACGGCATTTGCCGCCACGGGCAGGGGCCGGTCACGCTTGGTTTCGACGAGGCGGAGCCGCTTCGCCAGCGCATCGTGCCCTATACATTTGCGGTCGATCCGGTGGCGCGGGCGGGCGAAACGCTGGCCTCGCTGTTGTTCCGGCGTGGCGATGTCAAAACGGCGCCTTTTACCGTTCCCTTCATGATACAGGGCGAAACCAGCTTGGGAGATTCGCTTGAGGCGCGTGAGCCGGAAAGGCTGAAACCGCTGGCGCTGGTCGGCGGTATCGGACTTTTCGCCTCCGGTCTGCAATGGCCGGAAACCGTAACGCGGGGCATCGAGATCAATTATCGCAATGTCGCGCTGGATAATGTTCTGGGGCGTTTGAAACAGGCAGGCTTGCTTTCGCAGGACAATCCGACCGATCCCTATCGTGGCATCTTCGCCAGCGCGACCGGGGAACTCCTTCTGGAACGTGACCGCAGCCGCATGCGGGTGGTGACACCCCGCACCGAAGCTCTGGCCTTTGCCGATCTGAAGGACAGTCTGACGCTCGGGGTTGTGACACTTGGCAATGCCGAAGAGCGCGGCCTCGTTTCCGTGTCGGCGCTCGATGAACAACCCCTCGCGACCAGCGAAAAGATGCTGGTGATTTTTGCCACCGATGCGCGCAACACGGATATGCGTTTTCGCGACAGCGCGCAAAAGGTGATCGAGGATTGGGGGCGTCTGCCCGTTACACTGCTGCGCAACCGCGTCGATATCCGGCTTGCAGGCGCCGCATCGGTCTGGAAACTGTCCGCCATCGGCCTTGACGGCAAGCTTCATGCGCCCGTTGCGACCGGCGAGGGCGCAGTGGAGTTTCGTCTCGATAACGGCGCCAGCGCCAATGGGCCGACGACATTCTTCCTGCTCGAACGCCGGTTCAGCCGCTAGAGCATTTCCGGTTAAAATGGAATCGTGGAGCCGATCTATCTATTTGTTTTTACGCATTATCCTGCGCAAAACCGCTTCGCACTTTTGCTGGAACTGCTCTAGCTAGAACCTCACTGGAAATCGGTTACAAGCCTGCTCCAGCTTTCTCCCGCGAGTCCGCCGACAAAGATATCGTTGTGGTCGAGGGCGTTCAGCACATCTGGATTGGCGGTCACCACACAGACATTGGCTTTCAGGCGGAAGAACATCACCGATTGCTGCGACAGCGCGCCGAGAAAGTGCGGGTCTGCACGGCCTTGCGCCGCGATATGCCCGGCCTCCTGCAAGTGGGACAGCATGACTTCGACCACGGCTTGCTCGCGGTTTTTCGGCGCCAGAATGCTGAGCACTTCGGCAATCCCGTTTGGCCGGGCATAATAGCAGAAGAAACCCACCGGCTCGCCGCTCGTGCCGGAAACCGAGCAGGAACGGAGCGCACCGGCGGCGCGGTTGTCGCGGGCAAGGTTCAAGACCCAGTGCAGGTCCTGTTCCGTCCATGCCGGATAGGCGTCTTAGGTCGGCAGGAAGTGACGGATCAGGCCGATGGCGTCGCTTTGCTCAATGTCCTGCACCGCCAGCTTGCCATTGGTGGAATTGCGCAATTTGGGCAGTGGAACGAGAGGGTCCAGAAGCTGGCCGACCTTTGCCGCAGGCCAGCCGCGCAAGGCGGCGCGGCGTTCGGCGACGAACTGGGCCACATAACTGGCAGCGCGGAAAATCCGGGTCCAGGCAAGGCCATGGGTATCGAGCGTGATGCCACCGACCGCGCTGAAATGGCGGGTGCTGACGGGTGCTGCACTGTCGCTGAAGGAGAAATCATTGGGCCGGGAGCGCAAGGTCAGCGTCAGTTCCGCTGCGCCGCGTGGTGAGCTGCCGGGGCGCATCATATAGGCGCAGAGCAGCCTTCCCATGACGATCTTGCCGTCGACATGATAGGGGATGGGCAACACGCAAAGCGTACTGTCGATCTCGCCCTTACTGTCCTCATGCACGATGCTGCACAGATCGGCATCGTAATAGGGGTTTTCGAAGAAAACTTGCTGGAAATAGCGGTCGAAACTCTCGTCGTTCGAGGTGGCTTCGGGTCGGAAGACCTGTCTGAACAGGTCGCGCACCGCTGGTATGTCGTCGACACGCATGGACCGGACCCGATGTGTCCTTGTATCCGCGACAGATGTGAACCCCACTATACCCTGCCCCTCTGCCCGGGCGGACCGGGCTTAAACTTGAACCTCTTTCCTTGCAGCAGCCTCGCGGCTTCTTTTGACGAGATAGAAGACGCAGCACCACGAAGCCAACACGATACATATTTCAATAAAGTAAATGGCGGTGAACGTGCCGGTGATCGGGGCGTACCATGTGGCTGCCGCCAGAAGCGGCGCACCCAGAATATTACCGACATTCAGCACCGCCGTGCGATAGGCGTGCTGGCTGGCAGCACCGAGCAAATCCACTGCAATCGACCACAGGGCGACGAAGATCGTGATCCAGCACAGTGTGCGGCAGAAGGCGATCAGCGTCGTATATTCCTGGCCGAACAGAAGAGGGAGATAGGGCGCGGCGATGAAGATGACCAGCGAGGTCAGCGTTCCGATCAGAAGCGAAGCACCGAGCAGACGCAGCGTGATCGGCAATGCGTGGTGAATGCCGTTGGCGCTGGCTTGCGACAGGCGCGGATAGACGAGACGGTTCATAGCCTCGATGGTCAGCATACTGCTGTCCACGATACGGCGGGTTACGCCATAGCTGCCGACGATGCTGGGTGCGACAAGCGCGCCGAGGATGAGAAGGTCGGCATTTTGGCGAATAGCGCGGAAGATGAACTGCGAGGCGAACATGATGCCGAGCCGGATTTCCTCGCGCACGATGCGATATTGCGGCGCGCCGAGCCGGCGCAAAAACCACACATAGATCGCCAGCACCAGCACATGGCAGCCGAACTGCCAGTAGGCCCACTGCACCACGGTTGAAATATCGAAGACGAGGCAGGCAATGACTGCGGCCAGCGTGCGCGCCACCGCAAAACCGACCACCGACAGGTTGGCCGATACGAAGTCGGTATGGGCGATATAGATCTGTTCGACGAGAAGAATGGCGCGGACAAGCACGATATTCGTGACGAGCAGGAAAAACATGCCGAGATAATTGCTGGCGAATTCCGGGACAGATTCAAGCCAGAACGGCAGCAGGATCATGCCGATCACCACCAGCACGACGCCGCTTGTGACGATCAGGATGATATTGTGCCCGAGCATGGCGGGGTAGATGGCCCGGTTTTGCGCCACGCGCCGCACGAGGCATTCGGCTCCGCCAAGTCCGCAAATGTAATTCGCTATGGCCGTGATCGCCATGACGGTCACGAAAAGCCCGAACTCGTGTGATCCGAGATACCGTGCCAGAATGGCAAAAGTCAGCAGCTGCGCCACATTGGCTGCAAACAGACTGCCACTCGATGCGGCATAGGACAACAAGGTGGGCCAGTAGCGTTTCAACATTTCTTACTGCGGATTTAGGGGGTAATCTGTGTCGGGCATTGTCTGCCGATGTCGGCTTTGCGCCTCGGTCCAGCCCGGCATGGCTTTTGCGGAAAGGTTGTTTCCCTCTCCCGACTTACTCAATATTGTCTTGATCTGCGGTTATTCTGCTTATTGCACATGTAGCGTTGAAATATGAACCCTAACTGAACAGGTCATGTATTTTCCAGTTTTATCGCGTATTGCTGCCCGATAGTTGTGATTAACCAATTTTTTTAATCTTCTCATATAAACAAGGCAAAGGCGCTTTTTGCGCGACGGGGCAACACGAGGGCGATCAAAGGCCCAACCATAGGATCGATCAATGTACACCTTGCGTGACCTTGCTTCGAAGGCTCAGCAACCGGCTGCTCAAAAGCGCGGTGCAGAGACGCTCGAGCAATGGAACCAGGCTTTGGCGCAGAACCATGCGCCGTCATATCCAAGGCCAGCGTCCGTTTCCGATGCACCTGCATCCCGTCCGGTGGAGCGGGAGACGGGGTCTAACGGCGGCGGGCTCATGCTGCCGGAAATCGATCTCTGGGCGGCACTTGAATGGGTGCGCGCCCGCTGGATATGGATCGTCATTCTCGCGCTTGCCGGTGCACTGGCGGGCCTTGCCTATGGCATCACGGCCAAGCCGCGCTATACGGCCTATACGGATATGCTGGTGCCGCCATCCGGCTTGCAGCTTTTGCCCAACGATATCTATGCCCAGAGCCTTCAGGCTGACAGCCAGATTCTCGACATCGAAAGCAAGATGAAAATGCTGGTGTCGGGCAATGTGTTGCGTCGTGTCGTGCAGGATCTCAACCTGCAAAGCGATCCGGAATTCGTACCGCCGCCTGCCAGTTTCGATCTGCGCGCGCTGGTTGGACTTGGCAAACCGAAGGGTGCATCCGACGACACGCTGACGGCGGTGCGCGCCTTGTCGCAACGCATTGTCGTGAGCCGGCCGGAGCGGTCCTATCTCGTGACCATCGGTGTCTGGACTGATAATCCCGAAAAATCGGTCAAGGTTGCCGATACTCTGGCGCAGTCGTTTCAGGAAGAAGTGGCCGAGGCGGATGCCGATGGCGCAGGTCGCGCTGCTGCGGCCTTGTCGGAACGCCTGACCTCCTTGCAGAAAGCCGCCACCGATGCGGAAGAGAAAGTCGCCGCTTTCCGCCGCGCACATGGTCTCCAGACCACCGGCGGCGAACTGGTCAGCGCGCAGTCCATGGCGCAGATCAACACGAAGCTGGTCGATGCCAAGGCGCGCCAGACCGACGCCAGCACCCGCTATAACGAGCTGACTCGTGATACGGGCAGCCCGGTTGGCCCGGCAAGCACGCTGCAATCGCCGACCATGACCAATCTGCGCAGCCAGTATGCGACGCTGAAGCAGCGTTACGATGCGCTGACCATGACCTATGGCCCGCGCTATCCCGAGCTTATCAACACGCAGCGCCAGCTCGACGGGCTGGAACAGCAGATCGCCAATGAACGCTCGCGCATCCTGCAATCGGCAAAGGTCGATCTCGATCAGGCCAATGCGGTTGTCAATGCGCTCAATGCGCAGGCCGCGACGGCGCGCTCTGCGGTAGCGCTGGATAATGATGCGCAGGTGCAGCTGTCCGACCTTGAGCGCGACATGACCGCCAAAGTGTCCATCTACAACACGTTCCTGACGCGCTCGACGGAAACGCATCAGCGCCAGCAACTCGACGCCACCAATATCCGCGTGATCTCGACGGCGATCCCGCCCGTCAGCCGCAGCTGGCCGCCGCGCACCGTGTTGCTCGGTGCAGCCGGTGGTTTCGTGGGGCTCGGTCTCGGCGTGGCGCTGGCGCTGGCGCTGGGTTATCTTGGCGCCTGGCGGAGAAATCGGGAGAGCCGTGTCTGACCTCGCTTCCCATCGGCGTGTGACGGCCCCTGTCCCAGTCAAAGCATCGCCCCGCGACCTGACGACGGTATCGTCATCGCTGGGCGTTGCCCTGTTTCTGATCATGTTTCTGTTCATGTGGGTGGGGATCAGCCCCTATCCGACTTCCAGTGCTGAACTGGGCACTGCTGCCTCGGCAGGGCAATCGAACCTGCTGAACCAGCTGCTGACGCTGGGACTGACCGCAGGCTTCATCGCTTGCGGCCTGAGCAGTCCCTTGCGCCAGACCATTCTCCAGCCGCGGACGCTTCTGGTAACGCTGTTCATCTGGATGTTCGTGACGGCCCTTGTCTCGGCGCATCCTTCGATCGCAAGCCGCAAGGTGGTGCTGTCGGTATTGATGGCGCTCAATGCCAGCATATTCCTGCTTTTGCCGCGCTCCGCCACCCAGATGGCGCGGCTCCTGCTGATCGGGTCGTTCATCACGCTCGGCTTTGCCTATTTCGGCGTTATCTTCATGCCGAGCCGGGCCATCCATCAGGCAACAAATGTCATCGAGCCGATGCTGGCGGGCGCATGGCGCGGACATTTTCCGCACAAGAACGCTGCTGCTGCTGCATTGGTGCTGCTCAGCTTCTTCGGCCTTTATGGCTGGCAAATGGGGTATCGCAAGGCAGGCGGGCTGGTCGTGGCGCTCTGTGTCTTCTTCCTGCTGCACACGGGCGGCAAGACATCGACGGCCATGCTGCCCTTCATTGCCATCATATCGCTGATCTTCACGCATTGGCGCTGGACACGCATTCCGATCTCGATCGGCGGGGTGGCGGCGTTCAATTTCGTCGCCATTGGAGCGGCGGTTTCGGACCCCATCCGCCAGCTGATCACCAGCATCGGCATTGACGCGACATTTACCAACCGCGCCGATATTTGGCGCATAGCCTTTTCGGCAGTCGCTAAAAAGCCGATATTCGGTTACGGGCTGGACTCTTTCTGGAAAACACCGGAAATGGTCTATGCCGGGGGAGGCGGGGCGACATGGGCAGTCGCGGCCTTCAACGCGCATAATGCCTATCTGGATATGATGATCAATGCGGGCGTTTTCGGCCTGATCCTGATGCTGATCTGGCTGATGATCCTGCCGCTACGTTATATCAAAGCAGCCGAAGCGACGGGGAACGATCCGGCATTGACGCTTCTTTTCAGCCGTTTGTGGTTGTACGGCCTCTATGCATCCTGCATGGAAAGCACGTTTTTCCAGAATGGCAGCGCCGTCTGGTTTTGTTTGATGATTGCCGTTTTCGGCATGCGCCTTCAGGCGAAGGCGCGACTTGTAAGTTAAGCTTTTTGGGGCAAAGGCTTGGTAAAGACAATGGGACAGGAAAAATTGGGGGAGCAGGACAGATTGGGCTGGGCGCGGGCACGTCTGGACCGGCTGAACAACCGCCTGCATGACGCGCTGAGCCGCAGTTTTCCGTTGCGGCCCTTTCCACTGCCGAAGGACCGGCGGATCATCAGTTTCACATTCGACGATGTTCCCGACAGTGCTGAAAGCGCAGGGGCGAAGATACTGGAACGCTACGGCTTTCATGGCACGTTTTATATTGCCGGTGGTCTGGTCGGCTCCGTCGAAACCCACCGGCGGCTGATCACCGAAGACGGGCTCCGCAGGCTGGCCGAGGCCGGGCACGACATTGGCTGCCACACATATGCACATTGGAATGTGCCTTCGGTCGGCGCGCGCGATCTGACGGCCGATCTTGACCGCAACCACGCTTATCTGCACGGGTTCGAACCGAACCGGGTCGGGCGGCGCAATTTCGCCTATCCCTATTGCGCCTCGTCGATGCGCTCGCGCGGCCTGTTTGCCGACCGCTTCGCCACCTGCCGCAGTGGCGGCGAGCGCATCAATCGTGATGCGGTTGATCTCGCCTTTCTGGAAGCCGTCGAGATAAGGCAGCCGGAGCAGCATGCGGAGCAATTGACCCGCTGGATCGACGATCTCGTCGCAAATCCCGGCTGGCTGATCTTCTATACGCATGATATCAGCGACAGGCCGACGCCTTTCGGTTGCACGCCGGAAACCTTCGAAGAGCTGGTTTCCCATGCGGCACAAAGCGGCGCGGAAGTTTTGTCGATACGCGATGCGCTGGCTCATATCGGAGCAGAGGAAGGTGCTCCCTGATGAAAGCTGCCGATCCGGATCACCGCCTGCTGGCAATCAATAATTATTTTTACCGTCGCGGCGGGGCCGAAGCGGTTTTTCTCGACCATATCAAGCTCTTTTCCGAGATTGGATGGGAGACGGCTCCCTTTGCCATGCAGCATCCGGACAATTTCGCCTCCGACTGGTCGTCCTATTTCGTGTCGGAAATCGAATATGGGCGCGAGAGCGGCCTTCTCACCAAAGTCGCGCAGGCAGGCAAGATCATCTATTCATGGGAAGCGCGCGACCGCATCAAGGCGCTGATCGAGCGCTTTCGCCCGAACGTCGCCCATGCGCATAATGTTTATCATCACCTGTCGCCGTCGATCTTTCCGGTGCTGAAAGCGGCGGGTATTCCGACCGTCATGACCGCGCATGATCTGAAGCTCGCCTGCCCGGCCTATAAGATGCTGTCGCATAACCAGATTTGCGAGCGCTGCAAGGGCGGGCGCATCTACAATGTCGCAGTCCATAAATGCATCAAGGATTCGACGGCGTTGAGCGGGTTGGTTCTGGTCGAAACGGCGATCCATCGCACGCTCGGCCTTTATCGCAACACGCTCGATCGCATCGTGGTACCGAGCCGCTTCTATATTTCGAAGCTGATCGAATGGGGCTGGCCGGAGGAAAAGCTGGTCTATATCCCGAATTTCGCGCAGACCGATAATCTCGAACCCTTCGAGCATGAGAGCGACTATTTCGCCTATGTGGGCCGTCTGGCCCCGGAAAAGGGCATTGGTACGCTGATCCGCGCAGCTGCAATTGCCGGCCAGAAACTGGTGATTGCAGGCACCGGCCCGGAAGAGCAAAGTTTGCGGGCGCTGGCGGCTGAAACCGGCGGCGATATTACCTTTGCGGGTTATGTCTCGGGCGAGCGGCTGCACCGGCTCATTGGCGAGGCCAAGGCGCTGATCCTGCCGTCGGAATGGTATGAAAATGCGCCGATCAGTATTCTGGAGGCCTATGCGCTTGGCGTGCCGGTGATTGGCGCCGACATTGGCGGTATTCCCGAAATGATCGTGCCGGGCGAGACCGGCATGGTGGCCAGAACCGGCGATGCTGAAGACCTTGCCCGCGTCATGAGCGAAGCCGCCAGTCTGCCCCCGCAGGCCCGGCGCAGGATGGGCCGTCTTGGCCGCACCTGGGCCGGTCGGGAGTTCTCGCCGGAGGCTTATCGGAACCGGACACTGGAACTTTACGCGGAACTGGGAGCGCTTTGATGGAACAAAGGGCTAAAAAGCGACGTGTCATGATGCTCGGCCTGCGCGGCGTTCCCAATGTGCAGGGCGGCGTGGAGCGACATGTCGAAGAATTGGCCCGTCTTTACATCGCCAAGGGTTGGGATGTCGAAGTGGTGGGCCGCAGCCCCTATCTCCCCAACAAACAGCCCTATGTCTGGGAAGGCGTGAAAGTCACGCCGATCTGGGCGCCAACGTCGATGAAGTTCGAAGCCATCGTGCATACCCTTCTGGGCGTGCTGCGCGCGGGTTTCACACGGCCCGACATTTTGCACATCCACGCTATCGGCCCGGCACTAGTGACGCCGCTTGCGCGTCTGCTCGGTTTGCGGACGGTCGTGACCCATCACGGCTTCGATTATAACCGTCAAAAATGGGGCCGCCTGGCGCGCACGACATTGAAGCTTGGCGAAAAATGGGGAATGCGCTTTGCAAACGCCCGCATCGCCGTCTCCAACGATATCGCGAAAACGGTCGGGCAACGCTATAACGTTCCCGTCACCTTCATCCCGAATGGCGTGACCCTGCGCGAGCCGAGCCGTGATCCAAGCTGGCTGGAAAAGCATGGGCTAGTTCCGAGCCGCTATATTGCGCTGGTCGCGCGCATCGTACCGGAAAAGCGCCAGCTCGATCTGATCGAGGCATTCGCCAAGCTCTCCGATCCATCGCTGAAACTCGCCTTGATCGGCTCGGCGGAATATACGGCCGCCTATGCGGGAGAGGTGCGCACCCGTGCCGAGGCCGTGCCAGGCGTCGTCCTGACCGGGGCATTGCAGGGGGAGGAACTCTCCGCGCTTTTCAGTCAGGCTGGGCTATTCGTGCTGCCGTCGAGCCATGAAGGTATGCCTATCGCGCTTCTGGAGGCGATGGGCTACGGGCTCAATGTGCTGGCCAGCGACATCACGGCCAATCTGGAAGTCGGACTGCCAGACGACGACTATTTCCCGCTCGGCGATATCGATGCGTTGAAAACCGCGCTACGCCGCAAGAGCGACAACCCGCTGACGGCAGAACAGTCGCAGCAACTCATCGACTGGATCGCCCGCGATTACAGCTGGGACGGCATCGCGGATCGCACGCTGAGGGTCTATGAGGAGGGGAATAGGGGAGTAAGTGAGTAGGTGAGTAGGTGAGTAGGGGAATAAGGGAATAAGGCAGTAGGGCAGTAGGGCAGTATGTGAAGGAATAGGGTGGCAGGCAAAGAAAAAGGGAGCTGCCGACGATATCGTCAAGCATACTCCCTTATTCCCTTACTCACCTATTCCCTTAGATCAGCGTGCCCGGCGTCGTTCTGCCGTCGGCTGGAAAGCCAGGCGGGAGTGGTAGCTGCAATAAGGGCTGGATTCACCCGATTCACTGCCGCAGAAGTGGAAATCTTCGTTCAGCGGGTCGCCGATCGGCCACTTGCAGGTACGCTCGGAGAGCTGCAACAAAGTGAGGCGACGCGAAATCGGCACCACCACATTCGAAGCCGGCTTGACGACGGTTTCCGTCACCACTTCGGCTGCATATTCCATCTGCAATGCCGTTGCGCCTACCGTCTTGGTGACCGTTGCGGTGCGCATCGTCGTCGTATGGGCCGTATGCGTGCTGCCGCCCGCATGCTGCGTTACAGGACGCGGTGCTGCTGCAACCGTATTGACTTTCTTGCTGCGCGGAGCAGCGGTCGTCGTCTTACCGCGACCCGAAAGCTTCAGACGGTGCACTTTGCCGATCACTGCATTGCGGCTCACACCGCCAAGCTGTGCTGCGATCTGGCTTGCGCTCAAGCCTTCGCTCCACAGTTTCTTCAGTAGTTCAACGCGTTCGTCTGTCCAGTTCATCGCCCTGGGCTCCAATCATTTTCGTTATCCGGAATCCACCAGTGTTCCCGGATTGCTCCAGGCGCAAACACCATATCTATCCGGGTGACTAGGTCCGCCGCACGAAATGTAGCTTTTTTCTTTAAAGAGAAACTACAATACCGGATGACTCCATGACAAGGGATAGCCCTGTCAGGCAGATTCCATTTTTAAGGTTTTCCCCAACTTGGGTGGCAAAGACGGTTTTTCTTTGGTCCCGTGGTGCATTTTTGAACACCTTTGAGAGAGAAGCCGCTGCACGCGCCGCGCCGTGGAAACTGGGCTCTATATATAGGCGGGATGTCGGTAGCGCTAGCCCGCTTCCGGAAATGTTGGCGACAAGTCCGGCATGCGCGCTGAAAAAGTGCGGGCAACGCCCGTACAACGGGCAAAAAATGCATCAACTCATGCGTAAAGAAGCGCGATAATCGAGCCTTAGTTTGATTGACATTTTTTTCGCGAGCGCCAATATACACCCAGAATAATTATGCCGCCCGGTGGGCGGCTTTTTATTTCGGCAGGTTCGTCATGCGAAGGGCGCATGATCGACGTGCCAAAATCCTGTGATAACTGGCCGGAGAGAGGGCCGGAATATCGCTCAAAATGGCAAGGCTGACAGTCCGCTTTCTGCGGATATGCAGCATTAGAAAGGCTTATGGAGGCCTGATTGCAATGACCGACGCTACGACCGTGCAACCGCTTTACGACACCTATAATCGTGCGGCTCTGCGCTTCGAGCGAGGTGAGGGCATCTGGCTGATCACCGAAACCGGCGAGCGCTATCTCGATTTTGCGGCTGGCATTGCGGTGAACTCCCTTGGCCATTCCCATCCGCATCTGGTCGAAGCCCTAAAAAATCAGGCAGACAAGCTGTGGCACCTGTCCAATCTTTATGAAGTTCCCGGACAGGAAAAGCTCGGCCAGCGTCTGGTCGACAACACATTCGCCGACAAGGTCTTCTTCACCAATTCCGGTGCTGAAGCGCTGGAATGCGCGATCAAGACCGCCCGTCGCTATCATTTCGCCAACGGTCATCCGGAGCGTTTCCGGATTGTCACCTTTGAAGGCGCGTTCCATGGCCGCACGCTTGCGACCATCGCTGCCGGTGGCCAGGCCAAGTATCTCGAAGGTTTCGGCCCGAAGGTCGAAGGCTTCGATCAGGTGCCGTTCGGCGACGAGGTGGCCCTTCGCGCCGCCATCACTGATGAAACCGCCGCTGTCCTGCTTGAGCCCATTCAGGGCGAGGGCGGTCTGCGTGGCTTCCCGGAAGAATTCATGCGCCTTATCCGTCAGATCTGCGACGAAAAGGGCCTGCTCCTGATCCTCGATGAAGTGCAGACCGGCGTTGGTCGTACCGGCAAGCTTTTCGCCCATGAGTGGTCGGGCATCACGCCGGATATCATGGCGGTTGCCAAGGGCATCGGCGGTGGTTTCCCGGTTGGCGCCTGCCTTGCAACGGCTGAAGCCGCCAAGGGCATGGTTGCCGGTGTGCATGGCACCACCTATGGCGGCAATCCGCTGGCCATGGCGGTCGGCAATGCCGTGCTGGACGTCATTCTGGAAGAGGGTTTTCTGGAAAATGTTCAGGCCACCGCGCTTGTCATGAAGCAGGGCCTTGCGTCGATCATCGACCGGTTCCCGAATGTGGTGTCCGAGGTGCGCGGTCGCGGCCTTTTGATGGGCATCAAATGCGTTGTGCCGAACACCACGCTCATTCAGGCGCTGCGCGACGAGCATTTCCTCAGCGTCGGCGCTGGCGACAATGTCGTGCGTCTGCTGCCGCCATTGGTCACGACGCCGGAAGAAGCCCGTGAAGCGCTGAACCGCATCGAAACAGCCGTGGAACGGCTTTCTGTCGTAAATCCGATCATCAAGACGGCGTAATCATGGCTCAGGATAACGGTATCAAGCACTTTCTCGACCTGTCTTCTGTTTCAGGAAGCGAATTGCGTTCCATCCTCGAAGACGCCAAGGCGCGCAAGGCGCGGCTGAAGGCGGGCGAGATTGAAAAGCCCTATGCCGGCAAGGTGCTGGCGATGATTTTCGAAAAGCCATCGACCCGCACGCGCGTGTCGTTCGATGTCGGCATGCGCCAGCTCGGCGGCGAAACGCTGATGCTCACCGGCTCGGAAATGCAGCTCGGTCGCAGCGAGACTATCGCTGATACGGCAAAGGTCCTGTCGCGCTATGTGGATGCGATCATGATCCGCACCACATCGCATGACCGCATGCTCGAATTGGCCGAATATGCCACCGTTCCGGT
The DNA here is from genome assembly GCF_003664555.1 of Ochrobactrum soli. Taxonomy (NCBI): domain Bacteria; kingdom Pseudomonadati; phylum Pseudomonadota; class Alphaproteobacteria; order Hyphomicrobiales; family Brucellaceae; genus Ochrobactrum; species Ochrobactrum soli. The sequence continues at coordinate 671,938 of NZ_RCHH01000003.1, forward strand.
CATCAACGCTTTGACCGACGACACCCACCCTTGTCAGATTATGGCCGACGTACTTACATATGAGGAACATCGCGGCTCGATCAAAGGCAAGACCTTTGCCTGGATGGGGGACGGCAACAACGTCCTGCATTCGCTTGTGGAAGCCGCGGCGCGGTTTGACTTCAACGTCAATATCGCGACGCCGGAAGGCAGCGAGCCAAACCAGCACTTCATTGACTGGGCCAGGGCAAACGGTGCGGACATCATGTCCACGACAGACCCGGAAAAAGCGGCAAGCGGTGCGGATTGCATCGTGACCGACACCTGGGTTTCGATGGGACAGGAGGACCGTGCCCGTGGACATAATGTGTTCATGCCCTATCAGGTCAATGCGCGGCTGATGGCGAAAGCCGACCCGAAGGCGCTCTTCATGCATTGCCTGCCCGCACATCGCGGGGAGGAAGTGACCAACGAAGTGATCGACGGGCCGCAATCGGTCGTGTTCGACGAAGCCGAAAACAGGCTCCACGCCCAGAAGGCCATTCTGGCCTGGTGCCTGCAAGGCGCGTGATTGGAGTTTTCTGTGGCTGAGAATACCAGCAACGATTATATCGAAGCCGAAAACGGCCATTCGGGTCCCAAGCTCGATCTGGGTGATTTCGGCTTTGCAGGCGACGACGCCGTCGTGCCTTTCCAGGTGGAAGGGCTCGATGTGCGCGGTCGCGCGGTTCAGCTTGGCACGAGCATCGACGCCATCCTGAAACGCCACGAATATCCGGAAGAAGTGGCCCGCCTGCTGGCGGAGGCGACGGTTCTGACCGTTCTGCTCGGCACTTCGCTCAAATTCGAAGGCAAGTTCATCTTCCAGACCCAGTCCGACGGTCCGGTGGACATGCTGGTGGTGGATTTCAGCACACCCAATGCGGTGCGCGGCTATGCGCGTTTCGATGAGGATCGCCTGAAGGACGCCATCGCCACAGGCAAGACGCAGCCTGAAGAGCTGCTCGGTCGCGGCACATTGGCCTTCACGGTGGATCAGGGCGCCTATATGCAGCGCTATCAGGGTATTGTGGCGCTGGACGGCTCGACGCTGGAGGAAATTGCCACGACCTATTTCCGTCAGTCTGAACAGATCCCGACCGATCTGAAGCTGAGCGTCGCCAAGCTGGTCGAACGGGGTGCCGATGGCAAGCCGGTCGAGCAATGGCGCGCAGGCGGTCTGATCATCCAGTTCCTGCCGGAATCGGAATTGCGCGCGCGTGTTCCCGATCTGCCGGGCGGCGACGGTGACGAGGAAGAAGCCGTGTTTCATCCGGTGGATGATGCCTGGGATGAGGCGCGGTCACTGCTCGGCACCATCGAAAGCTCGGAACTGACCGATCCGCAGGTCGGCTCGGAACGCCTGCTGTATCGCCTGTTCCACGAGCGCGGCGTGCGCGTCTTCAACGCCATCAAGGTGGCGGATATATGCTCCTGCTCGCGGGAGAAAATCCAGGGCGTCCTGTCGGGCTTCTCGGCAGAGGAAATTCAGGACAGCATCGAAAACGGCAAGATTTCGGTGTCCTGCGAATTCTGCTCGACGCATTACGAGTTTGATCCGGCGCAGTTCGCCAAGTAATCAAAAAAGGCGGTTCAGAAGAACCGCCTTTTTTGTTTCCTGCTCTAATTCAGCGTGCGGCGCTGTTCCGGCACATCCAGCGAGAAAGCCGGAATATCCACTTCGAATGTATTGCCCGTCGGGTTCTGCATCTGATAGCGCCCGACCATGACGCCGGATGATGTGGTCAGCGGACAGCCGGATGAATATTGGAACGAGTCGCCCGGATCGAGCACCGGCTGTTCGCCGACGACACCGGCCCCGCGCACTTCCTCGACGCGGCCATTGGCATCGGTAATCTGCCAGTAGCGCGAGCGCAGCTGCACCGTGTCGGAGGAATTATTGGCAATGGTGATGCGGTAGCCCCAGACATAGCGGTTGTCTTCGGGAGCCGACTCGTCTTCCAGATAAAACGGCTCAACCGTTATTTCGATCCCCTGCGTCACCGCCCTGTACATCGCATCCGCCTTTGTCATGTGCCTGTTGCCCACCTATCGCCAAAGTTGCGTTGGAGGTCAACGTGGCGCGGCAATCTCGACAGGGCCAAAGCGGGCGGTTTTCTGCAATCGGATCGTTCTTGTGGTGGATTGCAGCGAAAAGGTCACATTTTTTAAGACGAAACACCGTCTTTTGCATGATCCGGAGATGCTTCGGCACAAGAAAATGCAGAAAATAAACGGATGACCCGGCCTGACGGAATCAGGCCGGATCATCCTTTTCTTTATTTAGCGAACGGCTGCCTTCAGCGCCTCTTCGACGTCTTCCAGAAGATCGTCGGTATCTTCAAGGCCAACCGAAATGCGCAGCACGCCATCGGAAATGCCAAGCTCGGCCTTGGCCTCATCGCTCAGGTTCTTGTGCGTCGTGGTGGCCGGATGGGTGATCAGGCTCTTGGCGTCGCCCAGATTGTTGGAGATGCTGAACACCTGCAACGCATTTTCGAATTTGAACGCGGCTTCCTTGCCGCCTTCCAGTTCGAGCGCGATCAGGGTCGAACCGCCAGTCATCTGCTTGGCGATCACATCTGCCTGCGGATGGTCGGCGCGGCCCGGATAAAGGACGCGCTTGACGCCCGGCTTGCCTGCGAGAACATCGGCAACGGCAGCCGCCGACTGCGTCATCTGGCGCACGCGCACGGACAGCGTTTCCAGACCCTTCAGCATAATCCAGGCATTGAACGGGCTCATGCCGGGGCCGGTATGGCGATAATAGTCCTGAAGCTCGGTTTCGACCCATTCGCGGTCGGACAGCACGATGCCGCCAAGGCAGCGGCCCTGACCGTCAATATGCTTGGTGGTCGAATAGACGACGATATGCGCGCCAAGCTCCAGCGGCTTCTGGTAAAGCGGGGTCGCAAAGACATTGTCCACGATCAGCTTCGCGCCTGCTTCATTGGCCACTTCGGCCACGGCGGCGATATCGATGATTTCGAGCGTAGGGTTCGACGGGCTTTCGAGGAACATCACCTTGGTGTTCGGACGAACAGCGGCTTTCCAGTTGGCGATGTCCGAGCCGTCGATGATCGAGATTTCCACACCATAGCGCGGCAGCAGGGTCTCGACGATATAGCGACACGAGCCGAACACGGCGCGCGCGGAAATCACATGATCACCCGCCTTGACCTGACACAGAATGGCAGCGGCGACGGCAGCCATGCCGGAAGCCGTGGCACGGCCTTCCTCGGCGCCTTCCAGCGCGCACATGCGCTTTTCGAACATGTCCGTGGTGGGGTTGGCGTATCGCGAATAGATGAAACCCGGATTTTCGCCCTTGAAACGCGCTTCGGCGGCTTCGGCATCGGGATAAAGGAAACCCTGCGTGAGGAACATCGCTTCCGACATTTCGGCGAAACCGGAGCGGAGCGAACCGGCGTGCACGAGCTGCGTTGCGGGGCGGAACTTGCGGGTAGTCTCAGTCGTCATTTTTCCAACCTGTCAAAAGCTGGTCGGCCGGGACGCCCAAAAGCGTTTAGTGGCATCTCGGCGGCCAATAAAAAACCGGCCCAAAAGGCCGGTAACGAACCGCGGCCCTTTTTAGCGAATTCTTTAACGTGGCTGCAAGCCGGCCGGCCAAATCACCACGGAACACATTTTCCATATGCCTGTTGCGCAAGGTCGTCAATGCCACGATAGCGAGTTTTGAGGAAAAGCCTGCCTCGTTGGCTCACGATTGGGTTCGATTCCTGCGGAAAACCCCGTTTCTCCGGGCGTGAAGGGTTGGCATTGGGCCTTCGAGTGGTCAAAGGTCTTTTGAAGAATTGCTCAGACTATGGAGTACGAGGTCGATGGCGCTAAGAGATGCGGGAATTCTGGCGGATGCGGATATCGCTGCGCTGTTCGAAAGCGGTTTGCTGGCTTCGCCGCGCCCGCTGGATACCGACCAGATTCAGCCTGCGAGCCTCGATCTCCGCCTTGGCGCAAAGGCCTATCGCGTTCGCGCCTCCTTCATGCCGGGTCCCGGCACACCGGTTATAGATAAGCTGGAACGGCTCAAGCTGCACGAGATCGACCTGACCGCAGGCGCGGTTCTCGAAACCGGCTGCGTCTATATCGTGCCGCTCTTGGAAAGCCTTGCGCTGTCGCCCGAACTGTCGGCATCCGCCAATCCGAAAAGCTCGACTGGCCGTCTCGACATCTTCACCCGCGTGATTGCCGATGGCGCGCAGGAATTCGACAAGGTGCCTGCCGGTTACAACGGCCCGCTTTATCTGGAAGTCAGCCCGCGCACATTCCCCATTGTTGCGCGCACCGGCTCGCGCCTGTCGCAGATCCGTTTCCGCAAGGGCCGCGCCCAGCTCGATGAGGCGGAACTCGCCGCGCTGCATAATTCCGAGACGCTGGTGGCCGCTGAAATGCCGAACATCTCCGGCGGCGGCATTGCGCTTTCCGTCGATCTTTCCGGCGGCCCGGACAAGTTGATCGGCTATCGCGGCAAACATCACACGGGCGTTGTCGATGTGGACAAGCGCGCCGCCAATGATGTGCTCGATTTCTGGGAGCCTATCTATGATCGCGGCGCACGCGAACTCGTGCTTGACCCGGATGAATTCTATATCCTCGTCTCGCGAGAAGCCGTGCATGTGCCGCCGCTCTACGCCGCAGAGATGACGCCGTTCGATCCGCTGGTCGGTGAGTTCCGCGTTCACTATGCGGGCTTCTTCGATCCGGGCTTTGGTCACAGTGCGGCTGGCGGCACGGGCAGCCGCGCGGTTCTCGAAGTGCGCAGCCATGAAGTGCCCTTCATTCTGGAACATGGCCAGATCGTCGGACGCCTTGTCTATGAGCATATGCTGCACCGTCCGAAGGCGCTTTACGGCACCGATCTCGGCTCCAATTATCAGGCGCAGCAGTTGAAGCTTTCCAAGCATTTTCGTTGACTGTATGAGCCTGCTCCGCGCAGATAGATGAAGTGCGGAGGAAAGCGACGAACGTGGCCAACGGAACAGGACCGGAAACAAGCCGAAAACAGGATGCCCCGGCGGATGCGTCGCCGCGCAGGCTGTCGGTTGGCATTGTCGCGCTGCCGGGTTTTACGCTGACGGCGCTCAGCCTGTTTCTCGATCCCTTCCGCCTCGCTGCCGATGATCGTGACAAGAGCCGCCAGATCCGCTGCGCCTGGAAAATCTGCACGCTGTCGGGCGATCCGGTTGCGTCCAGTTCCGGCATGGTGATCGAGCCGACAGCTCCCATCGGCGAACTCGACGAATGCGATTATGTGGCGGTCGTTGGTGGGGTGCTTGCCCAGTATCGTCCGCGCCAGCAGGCATTGATCGATCTCATCAAGCGCGCCGACAAACGCGGCAAGACCGTGGTGGGGCTTTGCACCGCCGCTTTCCTGCTTGCCGAGGGCAGCTTGCTCGAAGACCGCAATTGCTGTGTGAACTGGTTCCACCGCGACGATTTTCTCGATCTGTTCGACGGCTATACCGCCGATACGACCAGCCTGTTTCACCGCAGCGGGCGGCACTATACCTGCGCGGGTGGATTGGGTGCAGCGTCGCTGGCGCTTTCCATCATCCAGAACGAAATTTCCGAGGAACTGGCGCGTAAAAGCGCATCGATCCTCATGATCCCTTACGAGCTGGTACGCTCCGAACAGCCAGCGCTTAGTTTCAATGGCGTGCGCTCGCCGATGATCCGCAAGGCCATCCGCATTTTCGAGGAAACGCTGGAAGACCCGGTGCCCATGATCGATGTGGCGCGCAGGCTCGGCATTTCGGTGCGGCAGATGGAGCGCGGCTTCCGGCTGGCGCTGGAACGCACAGCCTTCGAAGTGCGCGAAGAACTGCGCGTCAAGAAGGCAAAGGAACTGCTGGCCGAGACCGGATTATCGCTTCTGGAAGTGGCCGTCGCGAGTGGCTTTACCGATACGCGCAGCATGAACCGGTCCTTCTCGCGCCAGAAGCAGAAGGCTCCACGCGATTATCGTAAGCAAAGATAGATGCAGACGCTCAAAACTTGCGGATGTCATCATCTCCGCTTATGTCTTGCGCGATGAATCTGTCAGCATGGCGGAAAATTGAGACGCAGGAGATTTGCATGTCTGATGGTGTAAACCGTTTTCTTGGCGATACGCCTGCACGCATCATCGTCAAGCTGGTGCTGATTTCGCTGGTGGTTGGCGTGGTCATGAGCGCGTTCCACTGGACGCCCTACGATATTCTCTGGGGCATTCGCGATTTCTTCCTGCGCCTGTGGAATATGGGCTTCTCCGCCGTCGCCCGTTTCGCGGATTATCTCATTTTGGGCGCAGCCGTTGTCATCCCTGCCTTTATTTTGCTCCGTATCCTCAGCTATCGCAAATAGCAGATATTGGAAGCAGGGTTATACATTCGGACGATGCAGCAAAAACAAGGATTTATGCTTTCCCGGCGCGGCTTTCTGGTTCTCGCCGGGGGCGCGGTTTCGCTCTCCGTCTTGCCGTTCGGCGCAGCGGATGCAGCGACGAATGTGGTGAGCGCGGGTGATCCCACCGCGCTGTTCAACACCATCCGCAAGGCAAACGGCCTCTCGCTCATGGCGACCGATTCCAAGCTGGAACAGGCCGCGCTTTTTCAGGCGAAGCGCATGGCAAGCTATGGCAAGATCGGCCACAGCGTCGGCTGGGGCAATGGTTTTGTCGCGCGGTTGCGTCAGGCGGGCATTCGCGGTCCTGCGGCTGAAAATGTCGCCTCCGGCCAGCCCAATACCGAAGCCGTGTTCGACGCCTGGATGAAGTCGCCCGGCCATCGCAAAAACATGCTCGATCCCACCTTCAGCCATTATGGCCTGGCCTGGGCCACGCCGGAAAACAAACCCAATCGCATCTATTGGGCAATGATGCTGGGCCTCTGATCTCTAGAACTCCTGACATAAAGCTGTCAGGGGCTGCGACAATCTATGGGCCGAATTCTCTGTAGTTTCGAGCGATTCCAGAGTAGACGTTCTCGAATTACAGGTGTGAATTCGGGGATAGTGGTTATGGATCAGTCGCAGCGCGTTGGAAGCGTTACGAGGCCGTTCGATGTGACGCATCGCATGGTCATGCTGATCGCCATTCCCATGACGCTTGCCGCCATCACGACGCCGCTGCTGGGGCTCGTCGATATGGGCGTGGTCGGGCAGATGGGCAAGGCCGAACTGATCGGCGGGCTGGCCATCGGCGCGCTGGTGTTCGATTTCCTGCTGTCCATGTTCAATTTCCTGCGCTCCGGCACTACTGGTCTGGTGGCGCAGGCCATGGGTGCTGAAGATGCCGTCGAAGAACAGGCAATCTTCTGGCGCGCCATCATTATTGCGGTGATCGCGGGCGGCTTGATGATCCTCTGCCTGCCGCTCATTCTGGCCGCGGCCTCCAGCTTCATGCATCCGACAAGCGCGACACAGGAGGCCATGGCGACCTATGTGTCGATCCGTATGCTGGCCGCGCCGGTGGCGCTCATCAATTATTCGGTGCTGGGGCTGGTTCTCGGACGCGGACAGGGCCTGCTTGGCCTCGGCCTTCAGGTTCTGCTCAACGGCATCAATATCGTGCTCTGCATTATCCTCGGTCTGGAACTCGGCTGGGGCGTGACAGGCGTTGCCTGGGCCACGGTCACCGGCGAAACCGTCGCGGCGATTGTCGGCCTCTTTCTGGTGGTCCGGCATTTCCGCAAGGACGCGACCAAGCGCCCGAGCCGCCAGCGCATTTTCCAGAAGGAAGGCATTCTGCGCATGTTCGCGGTCAATCGCGATATCATGATCCGTTCCTTCCTGCTTCTGACCGCTTTCGCCTTCTTCACACGTGCGGGTTCCGATCTCGGGCCGGTGACGCTCGCAGCCAATGCCGTGCTGATGAATTTCTTCCTCGTGGCGGGCTTTTTCCTCGACGGCATGGCCGCCGCCGCTGAACAGATCGTCGGGCGGTCGATCGGTGCGCGCTACAGCCCGGCCTTTGTGCGCGGCACTAAGCTCACCTTTGTGTGGGGTCTGGTGATGGCCAGCATCATCGCCTTCGCGCTTTTGGTTTTCGGAGATCCAATCATCAGCCTCTTGTCCAAGGCTGAGGATGTGCACGCCGAGGCGCTCAAATATCTGCCATGGGCAGCACTCACCGGTATCACCGGGCTGCTCGCCTTTCATATGGACGGTGTCTATATCGGGGCTACATGGTCGCGCGACATGCGCAACATGATGTTCCTGTCGCTGGCCTTCTTTATGGCCGTGCTTTACGCGGCAAAGCCCGCGATGGGCAATCACGGGCTTTGGCTGGCGCTTAATCTGTTTCTGTCGATACGTGGCATCACGCTTCTGGCGATGCTGCCACGCCGCTATCGGCTGGAATTCACGAAATAATCACGCAGGCAACGGACGCGCTGCCCAGTCTTTTGTGTCGCGGTCGCGCAGTTCGGCAATATTGGCAACGCCTTCGCGTTTAACCGCTGCCGAAAGCCCGCGCAGAATGTCGCTTGGCAGACCGGGGCCGCGATAGATGAGGCCCGTATAAAGCTGTACCAGATCAGCCCCAGCCTTGATCTTGGTCAGGGCGGTTTCGGCGCTATCGATACCACCAACGCCGATCAGCGGCATGTCAGGCCCCACACGCTCGCGCATGCGGGCAAGAACCACGGTGGACCGTTCGAACAGCGGTGCGCCGGAAAGCCCGCCGGTTTCGTCGCGGTTTTCAGCACTTTTCAGCCCGGTACGCGACAGGGTGGTATTGGAAACGATGATGCCGTCCAGTTTCTGCTCGGTGGCCTCGGCGGCAATGTCGTCCAGTTCCTCATCGGCCAGATCAGGCGCGATCTTGAGGAACACCGGACGCTTCAGCGTGCACATGCTGCCTTCCTCGTTGCGCGCTTCCAGCACACGGCTCAAAAGCTCGCGCAGACTGTCGCGCGCCTGGAGATTGCGCAGGCCCGGCGTGTTGGGCGAGGAAATATTGACGGTGAAATAGCGCGCCAGCTGGTAGAAGCGGCGAATGCCCGCCACGTAATCGGCGATGCGATCTTCCGCATCCTTGTTGGCACCGATATTGACGCCGACAATGCCGCTCTTGCCTGCGCGCTGCGACAGGCGCTTGAAAGCCGCCTCGTGGCCTTCATTATTGAAGCCAAGGCGATTGATGACGGCCCTGTCATCCACAACACGGAAAATGCGCGGACGCGGATTGCCGCTTTGCGAGCGCGGCGTGATGGTGCCGATTTCGGTGAAGCCGAAGCCGAGCTTCAAAAGCGCATCCGGCACTTCGGCATTCTTGTCATAGCCAGCGGCCATGCCGAGCGGATTGGGAAACTGCAATCCCGCAACCTTGACCGACAAAGCGGGGTCGCTCGGTGCGCTGCAGCTTACGAGGCCGGTTTTCAGCCCGGCAATGGACAGGCCATGCGCCTGTTCTGCGTCGAAAGAGAAGAGGGCGCGTCGGCCGAGAGTTTCAAAAAGTCCGCTCATTCGTCTTTCAGCTCCGGGAAAATATGAAGTCCATTGTCGTCGAGCAGCAAGGGCTCGACAGCCACGACCGCATCAAGCGGCAGGTCCGCATAGAGATGAGGGAAAAGCGCACCACCGCGCGAGGCCTCATATTTAAGGTCTTCACCAAGACGGGTCGCGTCCACGCTCACAAGAACCAAGTTGTTCTGGTTCGCGAAATGCTTCGCAGCGGTTTCGCGCACCTGTGTTGCAGTAGAGAAATGGATATAGCCATCGGCAATATCAACCGGTGCGCCGGAAAAGCTTCCCGCCTTTTCCGCTTGCTCCCAGAGTTCGCGCGGGGCGATCTTGTAGATGATCTTGGTCATGGCTGTCCTCTAGACCGAAATTGTCAGAAAATCAAAGACCGTGATGTTCGATTTTCGTCGCAAAGCTCCCATATGATGACAGGAAGCCAAAGGGAGATCGGATTATGTCGAACAAAAACACCTTTTTCGCCGCACGTCCCGTCATGCGCGGTCTGGCGGCGGTGGCTCTGGTCGCACCGGTTCTGGCTGCATCCGGGGCGGTGGCGCAGGAAAATGGCCGCTATCGTCTGGAACAGACTGAAACCGGCTATGTGCGCCTTGATAGCAAGACCGGCGCGATTTCGGTTTGCACCGAACAGTCGCAGGGCCAGATGATCTGCAAGATGGCCACGGAAGACCGCGAGGCTTATGAGAATGATCTGGCGGATTTGCAGGGCCGCGTGAAGGTGCTGGAAGACCGGCTGGCGGCCATCGATCAGAAGGGCGGCGGCAATACCGCTTCGGGCCTGCCGAGCGAACAGGAGTTCGAACAATCCATGAGCTATATGGAACGCTTCATGCGCCGCTTCATGGACATTGCCAAGAGCTTCGACAGCGAGCCGGAAAAGCCCGCCGAGACGACACCAACACCGCCCGGCGGACGGACGTGATCGCTCGTGGATAATAAAAAAGGCGCCAAATGGCGCCTTTTCTGTTTCTGTCGTTACGCCGCGTAGCGCTTGGTCGCTTCGATCAGCTCATGAACGATGCCCGGCTCGGTCACGGCGTGGCCGCTATCCTCGACGATCTTGAGGTCGGCTTCCGGCCACAGCTTCTTCAGCTGCCATGCATTGATGAAGGGCGTGCAGATGTCGTAGCGGCCATGCACGATGACGCCCGGAATATGCCGGATGCGTTCGACATTGCGCAAAAGCTGGTCGTCGGAATCGAGGAAGCCGCGATTCTGGAAATAGTGGCACTCGATGCGCGCAAAGGCGATTGCATATTCATCCGCTCCGAAGGCATCAACGCGGGATGGGTCCGGCAGAAGCGAAATGATTGAGCCTTCCCAGCGCGCCCAGCGACGGGCGGCTTCCAGCTGAACTTTCGGATCGCGGTCCGTCAGGCGCTTGTAATAGGCGGCAATCATATCGCCGCGCTCGGCTTCGGGAATATGCTCCTGAAAGGCTTCGAAGTGATCTGGAAAAATGATGCTGGCACCGTTGGTATATGTCCAGTCGATTTCGAACCGGCGCAGCATGAAGATGCCACGCAGCACCATTTCCGACACGCGTTCCGGGTGCGTTTCAGCATAAGCGAGGCCGAGCGTCGAACCCCAGGAGCCACCGAAAATCTGCCATTTGTCGATGCCGAGATGGGCGCGGATATGCTCCATATCGGCGACCAGATCCCAGGTGGTGTTTTCACGCAATTCGGCGTGCGGCGTGGACCGACCGCAACCGCGCTGGTCGAACAGGATGATGCGATAACGCTCCGGATCGTGCAGGCGACGCATGGCTGGCGTGATGCCACCGCCGGGGCCGCCATGAATCATGATCACCGGCTTGCCGTCCGGGTTGCCGCACTGCTCGACATGGATGCGATGCAGCGGGGACACCTGCAGCATCTCTTCCTTGAAGGGTTCAATCTCGGGATAAAGCATATTGCGCGTCATGAAAGGCCTTCTGGTTCCCACCCTCTGCTTCACGTGCCTGGCGGGGCCTGTGTTTCAATTTCCGGCGCAACCCTACCACAGAATGCGGCCAGATGGCGGCAATGAGAAATGCGAAAACACGTTAGCAACGTGATTTTTGGTTGCTCCGCATAAAAATAGGCATAAAAACTTGTTTGGTAGCATTGGATGCACCGCACGGGGAGGAACCACTTGAAATTGGCGCGCGAGGCACATGCACTTTATCATCGCTGACGATCACCCGCTTTTTCGCGGCGCATTGAGACAGGTTCTGTCGGGACAATCCGAAAACGTCGAGATTGTCGAAGTTGGCGATTTCGATGCCGTCAGGAAACTGGTTGCCGAACGCGACGATATCGACCTTCTGCTGCTCGATCTGACCATGCCCGGTGGTGCAGGCCTGTCAGGGCTGGTTGCGCTGAAGGCGCTCCAACCGGCTTTGCCGGTGGTGATCGTATCGGCCACGGATGACGCCGCCACCATCCATCATGCGGTGGAGCTTGGCGCATCGGGCTTCATCTCCAAATCTGCCAGCATGGAAACCATCGGCGAGGCGGTTCGCGCCGTGCTTGCAGGCGATATCTGGACGCCGGAAGGCATCGATCTCGATCACCCGAAGGATCCGGAAATCGAGGGGCTGATTGCGCGCCTGCGCACGCTCACACCGCAGCAGACCCGCGTGCTGACCATGCTCGCCGAGGGTCTTCTCAACAAGCAGATCGCGTATGAGCTGAGCGTGTCGGAAGCGACCGTCAAGGCGCATGTCTCGGCCGTGTTGCAGAAGCTTGGCGTCGATAGCCGCACTCAGGCTGTCATCTTGCTGTCGCGCATCGGCAGTGACGTTATCAGCACATGATATGATTATTGCGCAGCCGTCTGTGACGGGCTGCCGTCCTGTCGCGCATGATAAAAATGCGACAGCAATGAGCGCAACGCCGCCGGGCGAAGCGGCTTGTTCAACAAGGTGATGTTTTCATCCTCGGCGCGCTGGCGCACTTCCTTGGAACGGTCGGCGGTCAGCAAGATGGCGGGTATTTCCGTCTCGAAATGCTCCCGCGTGAAGCCGATCATGTCGATGCCGTTTTCATGGATCAAATGATAATCGGCGACGATGACATCCGGCGCGGTGCTGCGATTGGCGCAAAAGGCTTTCAGCGCCGCGCCGTTGCGCAGCGTGGTCACGTTGCAGCCCCAGCCCGAAAGAAGCGTTTCCATGCCGGACAGAATGTCGGCATCATTGTCGATGCACAGCACATCGAGGCCTGTCAGTTCCAGCGCGCGCGCATGGCCACGACGGCTTCTGGTTTCCTCTACCGGCACCGGCTCGTTTGAAACCGGAATGCGCAGGGTGAATGTTGTGCCCTTGCCCTGCACCGAGCGCACCGACAGCGGAAATTCCAGCAGCCGGGCGATGCGGTCGACGATGGACAGGCCAAGTCCCAGCCCTTCCGCCTCGCGCATACCTTCATCAAGGCGGGTGAATTCGCGGAAGACGAGCTTCAGCTTGTGCTGCGCAATGCCGATGCCGGTGTCCAGCACCTGCAATTCGACAAAAGCGCCCCGCCGCCGGACGCCAAGCAGCATGCCGCCGCTGCGGCTATATTTGATCGAATTGGAAACGAGATTCTGGATCAGGCGGCGCAGCATGTTGCGGTCGGTTTTCACCACGATGCTCGACGGCACCACGCGCAGTTTCAGCGCCTTCTTGCGCGCCAGCGGCGTGAAATCCGTGGCGATCTGGCTCAGCAACCTGTCCAGCCGGAACACCGAGACTTCCGGTTTCAGCGCGCCTGTGTCGAGGCGCGAAATATCCAGCACCATGCCCAGAATGGCTTCCACCGCCTCCAGCGAGGAATCGATGTTGCGGGCAAATTCGCTGGTTTCCGAACGCCCAAGTTTCTCCGACAGCGCGGTGGAATAGAGGCGCGCGGCGTTGAGCGGTTGCAGAATGTCGTGGCCCGCGGCGGCGAGAAAGCGCGTCTTGCCGAGATTGGCCTCTTCGGCAGCGGCCTGCGCCCGCGCCAGTTCCTTGTTCACATGGGTCAGTTCCGCCGTGCGGTCGGCCACGCGCTGTTCCAGCATTTCGGCGGCCTTCTGGCGCATCAGATCGGCTTCGACGGCGGCGGTGATGTCGGTATAGGTCGCGACGATACCGCCATCCGGCATCGGATTGGACTGGATTTCCAGCGTCTTGGCCGTCGATTTCATCTTCAGGCGCGCGGGCTTGCGGCTGGCCGTCAGCGAATGGATGATGCTGTTGCGCGCATTGAAGGCGATGTCTTCGCGGCGGATCAGATGCTCGACGATTTCCGAGACCGGGATACCGACCTGCATCACCTCGTCAGGCAGGTTGAGCAGGGTGCGGAACTGGCGGTTCCAGAAGGCCAGCCGAAAATCCTTGTCGAAAACCGTAATGCCCTGTTCCATCTGGTCGAGCGCGATCTGCAACAGGTCGCGATTTTGTTGCAGGGCGGCGGAAGCGTCATCGAGAAGCTGGCGCGCATCACGCCCTGAAGCATCGTTGCGTTGCAGAAGCAGCGACAGAACGAGCCGTGCCGAAGCGGTGCCAACCGCCGTGCCAAGCAATTGTTCGGCATGGCGGATCAGGGGCGTGTCAACGGTCATGCCCGGATCGAGCCTGCGCTGTTCATGCCCTTCGAACCGCAGGAAGGCGCGCTCGACACGTTCGGAGCCGAGATAGCGCGCCATGGTGGCTTTCAGTTCCGCCACGGTGACGGTGGTGCGGAACCGTCGGAGCGTCGGCGTCGCGATGAAATAGCGCGGCAGGAAGATGCTGGCCTGAATGCGCTCCAGCGGCGTCGAGGCGCGCGAGAGCGAACCCAGAATATAGAACAGCGTGTTGGCGGTGAGGCTCCAGATCACGCCATTGGTCAGCGGCAGCGCATCGGTGCCAAACAGCGCTTCCGGGCGCAACGCGGTGAAACCCAGAAAGCCGTCGCGCAAAATGGCGGCATCTTCCGGCGCCATGGTGGGCAGCAACAGCGTATAGGCCCATACGAGAAAGCCCGCCGACAGCCCCATCATTGCGCCGCGCCCATTGGCATTGCGCCAGAACAAACCGCCGATAAAGGCCGGAACGAATTGCGCAATCGCCGCAAACGATACGAAGCCGATAGAGGCAAGGTGAATATTGTTGGACGTGAAGCGATAATAGGCGAAGGCGAGCGCCAGAATGGCGATGATCGTCACACGCCTTGTATTGAGAATGACCTTTGTCAGGTCGGGCTGTTCAGCCGGGTGACGCTTGGCCATGCTGCGGATGAAAAGCGGCAGCACGAGATGGTTGGAAATCATGATCGACAGCGCCACGCAGGCGACGATCACCATCGCCGTTGCAGCGGACAGACCGCCAAGGAAGGCGATGAGCGCCATCCAGTGCGCTTCGGCGGCAAGCGGCAGCGCCAGCACGTAAAGATCGCCACTGACCGTGGTGCCAAGCGTCATCACGCCGATCAGGGCAATCGGAAACACGAAGATATTGATCAGCACCAAATAGACCGGGAACAGCCAGGATGCGGTGCGTAATTCCTTTTCGCTGCGGCTTTCGACGACCGTAACGTGGAACTGGCGCGGCAGCATGATGATGGCCGCAGCACTCAAGGCGGTTTGTATGATCCAGGTGCCGATGGAGGTCTGGTAGTGGAAGGCTTTCAGCGCATCGGTGGACTGGGAAATCTGGTCGATGAGCTGCGAGGGCGAGCCGAACAGGAAGAACGTGCAGGCGAGCCCCACGGTGAGAAATGCGCAAAGTTTGATGACGGATTCCACCGCAATGGCGAGGATCAACCCGTTCTGGTGTTCGGTCGCATCGGTGTGGCGCGTGCCAAACAGGATCGCGAAGACGGCGAGCACAGCGGCAACCGCCAGCGAAATATCGCCGAAGATGAAGGCAGGCGGCGCGACGGCGCGGCCATAATGGTCCATCACCAGCCCGACGCTGCCCGCAACTGCTTTCAGCTGCAAGGCGATATAGGGGATCGACCCTACGGCGGCGATACAGGTGGCGAGAGATGCCACGCCAAAACTTTTGCCATACCGCGCCGCCAGAAAATCGGCGATGGAGGTGATGCGCTCCGCCTTGGCCAGCCGCACGATATGGCGCAGTAGCCGGTTGCCGAGCGTGAACACCAGGATCGGCCCGATATAGATTCCGAGAAATTCCAGCCCGCGCTGTGCGGACAGGCCGACAGAGCCGAAGAAGGTCCAGGACGTACAATAGACCGCAAGGCTCAGCGCATAGACATAGGGACGCGGCGCACTGTTCCAGCGTGAGGCTCTGCGGTCGCCGATACTGGCAACAGCAAAAAGCAGCAGCAGGTACAGGAAGGCAGCGCCGATGATTCCCCAGCCTTGCATAGGCGGCTTTATTCCTCTTCAGTTTATCCAAGTCTGTCTGACGCAAGCACTTTCATGTCCTGCGTGCAAGAATATTGATGAAAAAGCGGATGTTTTACCCGTCGATATCCGCGTTTATCTTTTCTTTGAAGTTTTTCGAATACAAACTAAGCGAAATACAGTTTGATAGAACCGTTCTTCGAGCCTCCCCCTGTCAGGAGCGGTCCTATCGTTCACCGTCGGAGCGATCTGACGCCATATTAATTGACGAACGCACCGCAGCAACGACGGCCCGGTTATGTGGAATGCAATCGTGAGGGAGACTGACGAATGTTGAAAGAATTCAGGGAATTCGCTCTCAAGGGCAATATGGTCGATCTGGCCATCGGTGTGATTATCGGCGGCGCCTTCGGTGGCCTCGTCAATTCCATCGTCAACGATATCATCATGCCGATCATCGGTCTGATCACCGGCGGTATCGATTTCTCGAACATGTTCATCCAGCTTGCCGGCGAGCCGAAGTCCACGCTTGCCGCCGCCCGTGAAGCCGGTGCAACCGTTGCTTACGGTAACTTCGTGACCCTGCTGATCAATTTCCTGATTATCGCCTGGGTGCTGTTCCTTGTCGTCAAGGGCATGAACCGCATGAAGAAGAAGGAAGAAGCAAAGCCTGAGCCGGAAGCTCCGCGCGAGGAAGTGCTGCTGACCGAAATCCGCGATCTTCTTGCCAAGAAGGCCTGATCGGGATTTTTTCTTTGCGTTACAAGACGGAGCCTGCAAGGGCTCCGTTTTTGTTTTGGCATTCATCAATACCGATGATCGGATCATCACAAAATGCCGAGTGATTTTGTGCTCGCGTCTTGCTAAGGCCGATAGACATAGAGCAAGTAGCGCAGGATCATCATGACACTTTTAGCCAGTCTCCGCCGTGAAGCAGCGCAAGCGCCAGAAAGCGGCATTGTCGCCGTTGCCAATCATGGCAGGGGCCGCGAAGGGCTCATTCCGTTATGGGTGGGCGAAGGCGATCTGCCGACGCCGGATTTCATCCGCGATGCGGCGCAGAAAAGCATTACCGACGGCGAGACCTTCTATACATGGCAGGCCGGTATTCCCGAACTGCGCGAGGCGCTGGCCCGTTACCATGCGCGTCATTTCCCGCTGGCCTTGAAGCCTGAGAATTTCTACGTCACCGGCTCGGGCATGCACGCCATCGAAATGGCGCTGACGGCGACGGTCGGTGCGGGCGAGGAAGCGATCTATCTGTCGCCGGCCTGGCCGAATTTCGTCGGCGCGGCTGGTCTTGCAGGTGCGGTGCCCGTCGCGGTGGAACTGGAATTCGGCGCGAATGGCTGGGTGCTCGACCCGGAGAAGGTCGCCGCCGCCATCACGCCCCGCACCCGCGCGCTGTTCATCAACACGCCGTCCAACCCGACCGGATGGACCGCCGACCGTGAGACGCTGCGTTACATCCTTGATCTGGCGCGCAAGCACGGGCTCTGGATCATCGCCGACGAGATCTATACGCATTTCTATTATGGCGGCGGTCACGCCCCGTCTTTTATGGAAATCATGGAGCCCGACGACCGCATCATCTTCGTCAATTCCTTCTCCAAGAACTGGGCGATGACCGGCTGGCGCGTGGGCTGGATGACGGTGCATCCATCCGTCGGTCCGGTGATCGAAAACATGATCCAGTATTCGAACTCCGGCGTGGCGCCATTCATGCAGCGCGGCGCGGTGGCCGCGCTCGATCAGGGTGAACCCTTTATCGCCATGCAGGTGGAGCGTGCCCGCGCCACCCGCGACAGGCTTTGCTCGACCTTGCAGGCAACCGGCAAGGTGCGCCTGGCCCCGCCGGAAGGCGCGTTCTATCTGTTCTTCGGCGTTGAAGGCGTGACGGATTCGGTCAAGGCGGCCATCGATATTATCGACCGGGCCAATGTGGGCCTTGCACCGGGCAGCGCCTTTGGGCAAGGCGGCGAGGCGTTCTTCCGCCTTTGTTTCGGTCGCGCCCCGCATCAGATTGATGAGGCCGCAGCCCGCCTCGTGAAATGGATTGAGCGACTTTAATCTAAAACAAAGGCCGGTGAAAACCGGCCTTCTTCATTCAGCTGTATACGAGAATCTTATCCGCCCGCCTTGGACACCATCAGCGGCACGACGCGGTCGGAACTGGCTGTCTGCGGGGCATTGGTTTCGGCAAAGGGAATGCCAAGCGTGTTCCAGACTTCCAGCAGAGCATCTTTCAGCCCGTCGATCAGCGCATCGTCATGCAGCGGCGACGGCGTGATGCGCAGGCGTTCGGTGCCGCGCGGCACAGTCGGATAGTTGATCGGCTGGATATAGATGCCGTGGACATCGAGCAGCCGGTCGCTGGCCTTCTTGCACAGTTCCGGATCGCCGACCAGCACGGGCACGATATGCGTGTCCGACGGCATGACCGGCAGGCCCGCTGCCGACAGCACATCCTTGGCCTGCTGCGCTTGACGCTGCTGGCCGTCGCGTTCGATCTGCGAGGTTTTGAGATGGCGGATCGAAGCCGTTGCAGCCGCTGCCACCGATGGCGGAAGCGCGGTCGTGAAGATGAAGCCCGGCGCATAGGAACGCACGGCATCGATAATGGCGCGTGAGCCGGTGATATAGCCGCCCAGCGCGCCGAAAGCCTTGGCGAGCGTGCCTTCGATGATGTCGATGCGGTGCGCCAGACCATCACGGTCGGTGATGCCGCCGCCGCGCTTGCCGTACATGCCAACCGCATGAACTTCATCAATATAGGTCATGGCGTTATACTTGTCGGCCAGATCGGCGATCTTCTCGATCGGTGCAATATCGCCATCCATCGAATAGACGGATTCAAACACGATCAGCTTTGCGCGCGCCGGATCGGCGGCCTTCAAAAGCTGTTCCAGATGCTCGACGTCGTTATGACGGAAAATCTTCTTCTCCGCGCCCGAGCGGCGCACGCCTTCGATCATCGAGGCATGGTTCAGCTCGTCGGACAGGATCAGGCAGTTCGGCAGCAGGCGCGCAATGGTCGAAATCGAGGCTTCGTTGGAAATGAAGCCGGAGGTGAAGACGAGACCGGCCTCCTTGCCGTGCAGGTCGGCCAGTTCGGCTTCCAGCTCGACCAGCGGATGGTTGTTGCCGGAAATGTTGCGCGTGCCGCCTGCGCCGGAACCGGCATTGCTTGCGGTGTCGCACATGGCCTTGATCACATCGGGATGGTGTCCCATGCCGAGATAATCATTGGAACACCAAACGGTGATTTCACGGGCCGTGCCATTGTTCCGCCAGATCGCGCGGGGGAAACGTCCGACGATGCGTTCCAGGTCGGCGAAAACGCGGTAACGCTTCTCTGCGTGCAACTGATCAATCGCGTCTTCGAAAAACCGGCGATAATCCATCATGCGCTCCTTAGAGGGCAGCGCGTCCTTCAGGGCGCACAAAACTCGCTCTAACTATTTGATTCGACGCACCGTGTTTCCGAAAAATCGCTCCCGATTTTTAGGCCGATGCGCTTGTCTTTGCCTTAACTAGCGCTTTTGGCCGTTAAGGTCCATGGCGTGGTCGCGGGCAATTTGCCACGTTTTATTGAAGCAGCATTGATCAGGATCAAGCAAATGCAGCCAGAAGGGCAAAATGGCTGAGACGTTCATTCACGCATTCGTATCGTCGCATCACACAGCGTGATTCTTGCTGACATGGAATTGCCTGGAATGAATAGCGATATAGTGTTTATTAGCGCTTCCTGAAAGACATCCCCCGTATGAAGTCGGTTTTGCCGCCAATGCACTATCCAGCGTCAAAAGAAACGGATTGGGCCGCCTATTGGCGCGCCTCGTCGGCCCAGCGGTTCAAGCTGCGCTGGCGTCATGCGCGGCTGTCGGTGCCCAAAAAGCGCGGCAAGGCCAATTTGATCGCCTCGGCTGGAAGTTTCGCGGCCCTGCTGCCGAATGATCTGCCGCTGATTTGCGTGGTGCGCAATGCTGGCGCCTATCTGAATTCGTTCCTGCGCTATTATCGTGCGCTGGGCGTCACGCGTTTCATCGTCGTGGACGACAAGTCGGATGACGGCACGGCCGAAATTCTCGCCAATGCCGCCGATGTCGATCTGTTCGTTTCTGACGTGCGCTATGCTGAGGCGGATCGCGGGCGCGCCTGGCGCGATGCGCTGTTCAATATTTACGGTCGCCGCCGCTGGTATCTCTCGGTGGATGCCGACGAGTTCTTCGTCTTCCCGCGTATGGAACAGCGCAGCTTGCGCGATTTCATCGGGGAACTGGAAGCACATGGTATCCGGCGTTGCCTCGCGCCGATGATCGACATGTATCCAGCCGGTCTTTTGCGCGATGGCGTTTTTGTCGATGACGGAACGAAATATCCTTTCGAAGTGTCGTCGCATTTCGACGGCGACGGCTATACGGTCAAGCAGGAGCGTTTCGGCGTTGCCGTGCGCGGTGGGCCGCGGCAGCGCCTGTTCGGGCGCAGCATGCGCCTGTCCAAGTTTCCGCTGATCTGGGTGGACCGCAAGACCGATTATCGCCGCGGCAGCATTCACGGGCCGGGCCCTTGCTTCCGCAATTATCTGCCGGTCACCGGGGCGCTTTTGCACTATCGTTTTTCGTCGCGCTCGGTCGAGGAGTTTCAACGGATCGCGAAAGAGGGCGGCCATGCAGGCGGCTCGGAACACTACAAGGCCATCGTCGGCAACGAGCGGTTTTCCGACGACCTGTCGCTGGTCTATTCCGGCTCGGTTCACTATACGGGACCGGAATGTCTGGTCGAACGCGGCTTCATGGTGGATTTGCAAAACCTGACGAAGCCGCCCCGCATGGAGCGGGCCAAGGCAAGCTGAAACCGGTTATGTTTCGGCTCAGGACAGGGCGATCTTCCGCAGGAATTGCAGCCATATATCGTTACGCCGGATCGTCAGGCGCGGAATGCCGAACGGGTCGTCGGTGGCTTTTGCGCGGCGCTTTTCCGTGGTGGTGGCGTATTTATACCCGGCCTGCGCGACGATCTCGCGTGTTCTCGCAGTCTCGCCGCCATAGGGATAGGCGAATGATATGACTTCCTGACCAAGCAAGTCCTCGATCTTTTCGCGAGACTGCCGGATCTGCACTTCAGCATCCGTATCGTTTGCGGTGCTCAGATTGATGTGATCGAGCGTATGTGACCCGACTTCGTGACCGAGGGCCGCCCATTCCCGCATTTCGGCGACGCCCATGCAATCGGCCCGCGCCACGCCGATTTTCTGATCCCAGAGATTGAAGCCACCGATCTGGTTCGCGACGAAATAATTCGTGGCGGTAAAGCCATGTTCCTGCAAGATAGGCAGAGCATTGCGGAAGACATTGTCAAACCCATCATCGAAGGTGATGACCGCGACTTTCCCCTCTTTGCCACCATAGATATAGGGCAGCGCATCCTTCAGCGACAATCCCTGATAGCCGAGGCGCTTGAGCCAGGCCATCTGGTTGCCAAAACGGTCGGGATGCACGGTCATGCTGCGAAAAGGCGCCTTGTGCCGGGGCGGAACATCGATCTGGTGATAAAGAAGAATTGGGACGGACACGATAATCCTCGATCTTGTATGTTCAGTCGGTCGCGCGAAATATTGTTTTGTCGCTAAATCTTTAAAAATAAATAATTAAATCAGTTTTTTCCTGAATGGAATTGCTAACTCTTGCGAGAACGATTTTTGATCTTCCAGCGATAAAGCGGTCGCAGGATTTCCCGCTTCAGCTTATCGGGCAGGGATCGGGATTTCTGGATGGTGCTGCCGCCCAGACGCACCGACACCTCGCGCACGCCGCCGGGCAGGACGGAAAGCGGCTTCAGTCCCGTCACCCAGTTCATCTGCGCCGTGGTGTCGACCGGCCGGTCGAAAGTTTCGGTCGCGGCCAGCAGCCGTCTCGCCGCGTCGCGCCCGACAAGCTGGGCGACCATGCCGAGGCCGACCGGTACGGGCAGGATCACGCGCACGCCATCGATATTCAGCACTTCGCGGCCTGTTTCCCGCTCGCGGAAAGGAAAGCGGATGAAGCTGTCATGGTCGACAAGCTGCAACGCGGCCTGAAAAGCGGCGGCAAATTCCGGCGTCAGCTCCACGTCATCTTCCAGCACAAAACCGGCGTCGATCTTCTGATCGACGATGGCCTGCCATGCCTTGCGATGCGACAGAAAGCAGGCAATCTCGTTGGTGCTGAGGGGGAAGGGGTAGTGGGGCTTGTGCACCGAGCGGCGATAAACGCGCTGGATCGTTTCTCCATCAAGCACACGCCCGTCAATGGCGTCTATCACCTCGGCCCGCATGGGCAGGCTTTCGATGAGCTGCGCCACCTGCGGCTGGCGATCGCTCGCCCGCTTCAGATGGATGATGAAGGCCTTCACGGCCCTTTTCGGGCCGTCTGGTTTTTGTTGCGTGGCGGGCTTTTGCGATCCGCTTTGCGCTGGAGAGTCATGACGCGTTTCGTTCATGGTCTCTATGTAGCGTGGAGCCGATGAAAAAGCTTCAGGATTTTTGCCGGAAAGGAGCGGCGATCAGACCGGCTTCCAGCCCGGTTCCACAAGGTCGGCTTCGGCGCGCCACAGATCGGCATAATCGACATTCTGCCAGTCTTTGAACCAGGGACCGCCGCTGGTGTAATGCACGACTTTCGGCAGGCCGTGTTCGGGCTTTTCGTTCCAGCCTTCAAGCCAGTTATACTCGGTCGGCAAGGCGCCGATTTCATCATCGGCAGCCCATTGCATGCGATGCAGAAAAGCGCCTGTTTCGCGGTTGACCAGTTCCGGCGTCAGCTGCTGCGTCGAAGGATGCCCGCAATTGAACAACATGCAGGACGACCAGTTCTTGCGCGGATAGGTGGTCTGCACCTTGCCATCCATCTTGACGCTGTCTTTCGGCTGATAGTCGTGCTGCACGCAGTAAACCGCCTTCGACGGGTCGTTATAGGCCTGCAGCCCGGCAATATCGCCGAGAAACAGGAAGTCGCAATCGCAAAACAGCGCCCAGCCCTTGTAGCCGGCAAGCCAGGGCGTGAAGAACCGCGAATAGGTGAATTCCGTGGAGGCCAGCGGGTCGATGTCACGCGTATAGACGCCCTGATCGACCAGATCCTGCAACTTGATCGGTACGATCTCCAGCGGAATGGAAGAATGTTTCAGCGCCGAGGCCCTGGCGACTTCATAGGCGATCGGTTCGCGGGAGTCCCAGCCAATAAAAATGCGTAACGGTTCAGTCATTCAAATACTCCTTTTAACGAGATTTGTGGCGAAGGCCCGAGCAGGTCGGGCTATTCGATGATGCTGATGCGCCCGGAAGCCACTTGTCTTTCGACCCAGCTGCGCTCGTCGCCCCATGCGTGGCGTTTCCAGCCTTCCCAGGTGAAACCGCACAGCTTCACGTCCCAGCTTTCGGCGGGGCATTTGCCCAGCATGTGCCAGATGCCGAAAAAGCCGGTGCTGGGAAAAACTTTGCTCAGCTGCTCCTCGCTGACGCCCAGTTCCTTGCAGCCAGCCATGTAGAACTGCGGCGGCATGATGCGGATTTCCTTGCCCGCAGCGCCCACGACTTCGATGGTTTCGGCGGTCCAGTCGGAACGACGCCCCTTGAGACGCGACAGGATATTCGGCTTGGGGTGATAAAGACGCATGATGCTCGGGTGATAGGCGAGCATGACTTCCTTCGCGGCCCGGAAGGTCGGGGTTTGCACGAAGCCCGGATCGCGCAGGCGGCGCTGCATCGGCTTGCTGGAGGTGGCCAGTATCAGGAGGTCGGTCCGCGTGCCGCTCATGCCGATCGATTGCTTGGGCTCGTTGAAACGCACCACGAAATCTGCAGCATCAACCTCGCGCGACAGGTCGCGGGGTAAAGGGGCATTACCGACTATAATGAGAGTTTTCTTCATTTTTACCGGCGGGAATCGACTTGAAAGACGTTCTGCTTCCCGTCTAACCGGAATTTTTATATTTTAAAAGCATTAGCTAATTTAGATAAAAAGAATGTTGGCTGATTTGCAGGATTTCCCCAATCACAATGCAGCCATGCAGTATCTGCACTTCTCAAACGCGTTTGAAAGGCGGAAGCTCATTTTTGGGAGGAAGATAAAAACAAGGGGATACCGCCATGAGCCTTCCAATCAATCTTCGTACCCAATTCAATCGCTGGATGCAGTATTGCGAAAACCTGCGCGAGCTTGAAAGCTGCAGCGACCGCGAACTGAGCGATCTCGGCCTCAGCCGCAACGACATCCGCCGCGTGGCGCGCGAAGCCGCTTACGCCGCAGCCTGACAATGCGGGCAAAAGGAGCCCATCGCGTTCGGCATGAAACCGGACGCGGGCTCCAGTCGCGGTGGAATGTTAGCCGTTAAACATCTCCAGGCTTCTTGAAGCGGACGTGAATATCGTCGCCCGCAAGATCGAAACCGGCATAGTTGCGCTGGAAGGCGATCAAGGCGTCATTGACGCCCTTGGAATAATCGTCGTCCTGCACTTCGATATGGTGCCGGTAGAGGATCCTGTCGCCTTTGTAGAATATAACCTGACCTTCCATCATAGCCTCCTTCTCAGCTGATAAGCATCAAGACGGAACGCCGCCGGATGGCGCGTAAAGTCGGTGTATCTATTTGAGATAGGCGACGACCCGCGCGCTTCAAGGGGTTTTTGACGTTCCACCGCTTGCAAGTGTCAGCCAGGCCCGCGCCGCATGGGACAGAAACGCGCCTTTGCGCCAGATCAGAGCCATGTTCCAGTTCATGTCCGCATCGGTGATTTTCTGAATGCGGACGCCGGAATGATGGCGTTGCTCGGCGATCATCAGGGGCAGGAAGCCGACGCCCATGCCCGCTGCCACCAGCTCGACGATGAAATCGATCTGACTGGAACGCACCGCGACATTGGGGGCAAAGCCATGCTGCTGGCAGGCATCGAGGATGATATGATTGAGTGCAAAGCCGCTTTCAAAAAGAATGAAAGGCAAGCCTGCGATCTGGTCCAGCGTCACGCCGTCGCCTTTGGCGGCCTCATGGGTCGCGGGCAGCAGGGCGACGACCGGCTCGCAGCGTACATCCTGCCACTCGAAACTGTCCTCAACAGGCAGAAGCGAGGCGGCAAGCTCGACATCACCCGCCAGCAACAGCTCTTCCAGGCGGCGGCTGCCATGCTCGACCAGCTGAATGTCGATATCCGGGTGAAGCTTGGTATAGGCGGCGAAAACCGGCGCAAACAGCACGCTGGAGCCGATGGGCGGCAGGCCGAGGCGCAGCAGACCGCGTTTCAGGCCGCGCAATTCGCCCAGTTCCGCCAGCATATCGTCTTTCTCGGCCAGCATGGCGATAGATCGGCGATAGACGATTTCGCCCGCAGCCGTCAGGCGGGGCGGGGAAGCGTCGCGGTCGAGAAGGGCAAGGCCCAGCTCTTCCTCCAGCTGCTTCACTGCCTTGCTGACGGTGGACTGGGTCGCGTGAATGGCTCTGGCCGCGGCGGAAAACCCGCCCTGCCGCACCACCTCCACAAATGCCTGAAAGCTCCTCAAGTTCATGAGCTATTCTATATCGGAATAGCTGCAATGAAATCAATTCATTTCTAGAATAAGCCATGACGGCCTATATTGTTGTTCACAAGAGACCGAATTCAAACGGGTCAACGCCCGGGAAGAAGCCAATGAACGCCTCCAAAAATGCCCGTACTCTCGCCGTCCGCTTCCGCTATGCGCTGCACCACAGCCGCATGATGCAGATTGCGACGCTGGTCGGCTTCTGGCTGGCGGGTGAAGCTTTCGTCCGCGTGGTTGGCCTGCCCCTGCCGGGTGGCATCATCGGCATGGCGCTGGTGTTGGCGCTTTTGTTGAGCGGGCGCGTCAGCCTGTTCAGCATGAAGCGCGGCGCGGAATGGTTTCTGGCGGAAATGCTGCTGTTCTTCGTGCCCGCCGTTCTGGCGATCCTTGAGCATCGCGAACTGATCGGTGTGCTTGGCCTCAAGATCATGGCCGTCATCCTGCTCGGCACGCTGACGGTGATGAGCGTCACCGCATTGACGGTAGACCTCTGCTATCGCTGGAGCCTCCGTTATGCTGCCAAGTAACCCCTTCGTGGCAACGCTGTTCTGGTCGGCGGCCACGATCCTGCTTTATCTCGCGGCCAAGCGCGTTTATCGCCGCTTTCCCCTATGGTGGCTGACGCCTTTGGCCGTCACGCCGCTTCTGCTGATGGGGCTGGTTGTCGCGCTTGATGAAAACTATCGCGGCTATTTCGGCGCCACCCACTGGCTGGTGGCGCTGCTCGGCCCTGCAACGGTTGCCTTCGCCATTCCCATCTATCAGCAGCGCGCGACCATCCGCCGGTACTGGCCGGTTTTGCTGGCTGGTGTGCTGGTCGGCAGTTCATCGGCCATGGCTTCGGCCTGGGGGCTGGCGCATCTGCTGGGCTTGAACGAGGCGATCAGCCTCAGCCTGATGCCGCGTTCGATGAGCACGCCGTTCGCCATGACGGTTTCGGGCGACATTGGCGGCACGCCGGACCTGACTGCCATCTTCGTGGTGCTGACCGGTGTTTTCGGCGCGGCGCTTGGCGAAGTGATGCTCAACTGGCTGCCGCTGCGCTCCGCACTGGCGCGCGGCGCACTGTTCGGCATGGGAGCGCATGGCGCCGGTGTGGCAAAGGCCCACCAGATCGGCAGCGAGGAAGGTTCCATCGCCGGTCTCGTCATGGTGCTGGTTGGACTGGTGAATGTACTGGCTGCGCCGATGATTGCACATTTCCTCTAAATCGCTGATTATAAATATAAATCTTCCTTCAGAAGCGCCCGTTTTTGCCGGCGCTTTTGCATTTTCCGCAGATGCCTTTTTCTTGAGCAGTGCGGAATTTGCATAACTGACATGCATTATTGGCCGTTGTTGTATAAAGTACAGCGGGTTAGAACTTGGCCATCGAGTTCACTCCTCCTCCCAGAACTCGATACCGGAATACGGCACTCCTCCTCCCAGCCGTATTCGAAGATCAGGCCGCGCATCCTCCTCCCGCGCGGCCTTTTTCTTTTTGTGAGCCTCCCCAAAATCTGCACAAGCCAAACGCTCCATCCGTTGACAATCCGTCACCGTATAGCCCCATGGGCAATCCGCACTGGCTGTACTATCTCTCGTGCAGCTTTATTAGGACGGGAGATCGCAATCATGACCAGTGGCATCCATCATCTCACGCTGATCACGCACAAGGTGCAGGCGAATGTCGATTTCTATGCGGGCTTTCTGGGTCTGCGTATCGTCAAGCGGACGGGCGGCTTCGAGGATGCCGAGCAGCTGCATCTGTTCTATGGCGACCGCTCCGGCACGCCCGGTTCGCTGATCACCTTTCTGGTCTGGGAAGACGGCTCCAAGGGCCGGGTCGGTCACGGGCAGGTCAGCGAAATCGCGCTTTCCATCGACCGCACGGCCATCGGCTTCTGGCTGGAGCGCGCGTTGCGTTATCACGTATCGTCCGAGGGTCCGGTGCAGGAATTTGGCGAGCCGGTTTTGCGGCTGCGCGATCCCGATGGCGTGATCGTCAAGCTGGTCGGCAGCGATCTTGCGGCCAATGACCCGTGGTCCGGTGAGGGCATTCCGGCTGAATTCGCCATTCGCCGGATACGCTCCGCCACCATCCTGTCGGAGCAGCCCGAACAGACCGCCGCATTCATCGAGCGATATTTCGGCTTTCGCCATCAGGGGAAGGAAGAAACCATCGACCGGCTGGTCTCCGATTCCGGTGACGCCATCGATGTGCGCGATGCGAGCGGCTTCTGGCCCGGCATTCCGGGGACCGGCATTGCCGATCATGTGGCGTTTCGCGCCCGCACGACCGACGATGTGACGACGCTGGAAAAGGAGCTGTCCAAGCTCAATTCCAGCGAGGTCAATGTGCATGACCGCAAATATTTCACCTCGCTCTATGTTCGTGAGCCGGGCGGAACCCTGTTCGAATTTGCCACCGACGCCCCTGGTTTTACCGTGGATGAGCCGGTGGAAACATTGGGGCAGCTTCTGTTCGTGCCGCCGGGCAATGAGAAACAGGCCCAGGCAATCCGCGCCCGCATGCCGCAATTCGGCCTGCCGGGTGAGGAGCGGGTGATCTATCGCGATCTGCCCTTCGTCCATCGAGTTCACCTGCCGGAAGATCCGGATGGCAGCACGCTGATCCTGCTGCACGGTTCGGGCGGCAATGAGAATGATCTCATGCCGCTCGCCCGGCTGGCCGCGCCGCGCGCCACGCTGATCGGTGTTCGCGGTCGCAGCACGGAGGAGGGCATTCAGCGCTGGTTCCGCCGTTTCGATCAGAAGCGGTTCGATCAGAAGGACATCCGGTTCGAAGCGGAAGCCTTTGAGGCTTTCGTTGAGGGCGCGATTGCGGCCTATGACATCGACCCGGACCGACTGGCCTTTATCGGCAATTCCAACGGGGCAAACCTGCTTGCGGCCTTCATGCGGCTTCATCCGCATATCGTGCGCAAGGCGGTTCTGCTGCGCCCTTCGGAAGTTCTGGAGGAACAGCCGGACGCCGATCTCTCCGACGCTGCCGTTCTTCAATTGAACGGCGCAGCCGATCCGTTCGGCGATGCTTCGGGCGCATTGGCAAAGGCGCTGCGGGATGATGGTGCCGATATCGATGTTCACGCCATCGAGGGCTGGCATGGCCTGACCGACGACGATATTCGCCTCACAGGCGATTGGCTGAAGCAGAAACTCTGAATGCCTCGTCGATCAAACGAAAAAAGGGCCGCCGGATTTCTCCGGCGGCCCTTTTTATTTGCTTAGTCCAGCGGCTTGAGGCCTTTTTCGATGGCTGCGCGCTTGCTTTCGAGGAAAGGCGGCAGCGACAGGCTTTCGCCGAGGCTCTCCAGCGGTTCATCGACGGCAAAGCCCGGACCGTCGGTTGCGATTTCGAACAGGATACCGTTCGGTTCGCGGAAATAGAGCGAACGGAAATAGTAACGCTCGACTTCACCGCTGGACGGCACCCTGAGCGACCGCAGGCGTTCGACCCATTCCTGCATGCTTTCCTGATCCGGCGTGCGGAAGGCGACATGGTGCACCGCTCCCGCACCCTGCCATGCTGTCGGCAGGTTGGGCTGCACGGCGACATGAAGTTCGGCAGCCGCGCCGCCCGGTCCCATCGAGAAGACATGCACATGGCCTTCGCCATCGGGCGAGGCATAGTCGCCGGTCTCGCTCATGTTCATCAGCTTTTCGAGCACGATCCTGGTCGGCGCGAGGTCGGGGACGCTCAGCGTTATCGGGCCGAGGCCACGAATCTGCCTCTCGGCGGGTACGGGGCTTCTGTCCCAGCTATGGGCGTCGCCCGCGCCGCCATCGTCGGTCAGCCGCAGACGCTGGCCTTCCGGGTCTTCGAAATCGAGTACGGCGCGACCGGCCACTTCAAAAATATCGCCGGCTTCGATGCCCTGTTCGTTCAGGCGCTTGCGCCACCAGTCGAGGCTTTCGACGCCATTCACGCGCAGGCCCGTGCGGGCCACGCTGTTGGTGCCGCGGCGTTCGCGCTCGACCGGCCAGTCGAAGAAGGTGATGTCGGTGCCCGGCGATGCCAGACCATCGGCATAGAACAGATGGTAGGCGCTGGTGTCGTCCTGATTGACGGTCTTCTTGACGAGCCGCAGCCCGAGCGTATCGGTGTAGAAGCGCCGGTTGGCCGGTGCATTGGCGGTGATGGCCGTCAGGTGGTGCAGTCCGGTAAGTTCCAAAGCCATAATTGCCTCCTTTGTTCAGGGAGTTGCGTTTGCTGTTGGTCCCTATATCGTCCGTTGGGGCGTTCCGGAAAAGTGCTGGTTGCTGAACAGTGTGTAACCGATAAGCCGCAGCCGTGGCCTGATCGTTCGGTGGTGGATAAAAGGGGCTTGGCAGAGCTTGGCCCGTCAAGAATATATTAACCTGCAAAATTCGCAGTGTAAAAGAAACGCGAATTCATTGACGTGGCGTGTCTGGCCTTTCAGAAATCAGGTCTGATTTCGGTGCGAAGCGGTGGCGTAAAGGGAGCTTGGTTTTGCAGAGCATGTTTCGTCGGGCTGTGCCTGCATTGCTTGTTTTGGTGACGCTGCTCGCAGGTTGCGCCAGTCGTCCTGAAGGCGTGCTTGTGCCGGTGGGCGAGGTTACATCGCCCGGAACGACCAAGGTTGATCTGCTCGTCGCAACCACCCGCCGCCCATCTGACAATCCCGGCATTCTGTTCTCCGGCGAGCGCGACAAGCTTGTCTCGATCAATGATATCGTCGTATCCATCCCGCCGGAAAAGAACCGCAAGGCCGGCGAAGTGCAGTGGCCAAAGAAGCTGCCGCCCAATCCGCAGACCGATTTTGCCACCGTCAGCGTAACACCGCTCAAGACCGATGTTGAGAAGGCAGGTTGGGTTCGCCCGCACCTCACCAAGAGCCGCCGCGTGATGGTGTTCGTGCACGGCTTCAACAACACGTTTGAAGATTCCGTCTACCGCTTTGCCCAGATCGTGCATGATTCCGGGGCCGATGTTGCGCCGGTGATCTTTACCTGGCCGTCGCGCGCCAGCGTGTTCGACTATAATTACGACAAGGAAAGCACCAACTATTCCCGCGACGCGCTGGAACAGATCCTTCGCGCCATCGCCCGTGAGCCGGAGGTGAAGGACATCACCGTGATGGCCCATTCGATGGGCAGCTGGCTGACGGTTGAAGCGCTGCGCCAGATGGCGATCCGCGACGGGCGCGTGAATGCCAAGATCACCGATGTCATTCTGGCTTCACCCGATCTCGACGTCGATGTGTTTGCCAAGCAGTTTCTGGCGATGGGCAAGGACCATCCGCGCTTCACGCTGTTCACCTCGCGTGACGACCGCGCGCTTGCAGTGTCGCGGCGCATTTCCGGTAATATCGACCGCCTCGGCCAGATCGATCCGTCCATAGAGCCTTATCGTTCGGGGCTTGAAAAGGCGGGCATTACCGTCATCGATCTTACCAAGCTCAAATCGGGTGATCGCCTCAATCACGGCAAGTTTGCCTCAAGCCCCGAGGTCGTGCAGCTGATCGGCCAGCGCCTTGTTGCAGGCCAGACCATCACGGATTCGCAGATCGGTCTCGGTGATCGTCTGGGCGCCGTGGCCATCGGCACGGCGCAAGGCGTCGGTACGGCGGCCTCTCTCGTGGTCACAGCGCCGATTGCCGTGTTCGATCCGAAAACCCGCAAGACCTATGACGAGCAGATCGACCGTTTTGGTCGCGCTGTCGGCAATACGGTGGGAGCGGTGGCGACCCCGACGCAATAAGCGGCTTGGTGCGCCTTGCCTTCGCTGTTGTCATATTTGAGTTGACGCTGTAGGACTCGCGGCCATCAGAAGATCGGCCCGCGAGGAGGAACGCGTATGCAGATTATCCGGACCATCGAGGAATTGCGGCAGGTTCTGGCGCCTGCGCGTCGTGCGGGCAAGCGCATCGGCTTCGTGCCGACCATGGGCTATCTTCACAAAGGCCATCTGGAACTTGTACATCGTTCCCGCGCCGACAATGACTTGACCATCGTGTCGATCTTCGTCAATCCGCTGCAATTTGGCGCGAATGAAGATCTCGACAAATATCCGCGCGATCTGGAGCGCGATGCGGCTCTGTTGCGCGGGGCAGAGGTCGATTACCTCTTCGCACCAGCCGTCAGCGACATGTATCCGCGCCCGATGCAGACGGTGGTGGATGTGCCGACGCTCGGCAATCAGATGGAAGGCGAGGCGCGTCCCGGCCACTTCGCCGGGGTCGCGACGGTGGTGAGCAAGCTCTTCAATATCGTCGGTCCCGATGCCGCCTATTTCGGCGAAAAGGATTTTCAGCAACTCGTCATCATCCGCCGCATGGTGGAGGATATGGCCATTCCGGTGCGCGTCGTCGGCGTGGAGACGGTGCGGGAGGATGACGGGCTCGCCTGTTCGTCGCGCAATGTCTATCTGACGCCCGCTGAGCGTGCTGCCGCCATCATCGTGCCGAAGGCGCTTGATGAGGCTGAGCGGCTTTATCGCTCCGGTGTGGATGATCCCGATGCGCTGGAAGCGGCAATTCGCGCCTATATCGCCACGGAGCCGCTGGCGACGCCGGAAGTAGTGGCGCTGCGCGACCCCGAAACGCTGGAGCGCCTGACGGTGGTGCAGGGGCGTCCGGTGCTGCTTGCGCTGTTCGTGCGGCTTGGCACGACGCGGCTCCTCGATAATCGTGTCATTGCGCATGTCGCGCAGGAACAGGCGGCCTGACATGAGCGCACCCGTCAAACAGAAGCGACTGACGCCCAAGGCCATTTCAGCCCTGAAGGGCGAGCGCCCGATTGTCAGCCTCACCGCTTATACGACACCGATTGCGCGTCTGCTCGATCCGCATTGCGACCTGCTGCTGGTGGGGGATTCGCTCGGCATGGTGCTTTACGGCATGGATTCCACCCTTGCCGTGACGCTCGACATGATGGTCGCCCATGGGCAGGCGGTGATGCGCGGAGCCGAGACGGCCTGCGTCATCGTCGATATGCCGTTCGGTTCCTATCAGGAATCGAAGGAACAGGCGTTTCGCAACGCCGTTCGCGTGATGCAGGAAACTGGCTGTGATGGCGTCAA
The DNA here is from genome assembly GCF_003664555.1 of Ochrobactrum soli. Taxonomy (NCBI): domain Bacteria; kingdom Pseudomonadati; phylum Pseudomonadota; class Alphaproteobacteria; order Hyphomicrobiales; family Brucellaceae; genus Ochrobactrum; species Ochrobactrum soli. Next base: position 704,338 of record NZ_RCHH01000003.1, read on the forward strand.
GCTCGAAGGCGGCGAAGAAATGGCCGAAACGGTCGATTTTCTGGTGCGGCGCGGCATTCCGGTCTTCGGCCATGTCGGTTTGATGCCGCAACAGGTCAACACGGTCGGCGGTTTTCGCTCGCTCGGACGCGGCGACGAGGAAGCCGACCGCATCCGCCGTGACGCGCAGGCCATTGCCGATGCCGGCGTGTTTGCGCTGGTGATTGAAGGCACGGTGGAGCCGCTGGCGCGCGAGATCACCGGTGCCCTTGCCATTCCGACCGTCGGCATCGGTGCGTCGGCGGCTTGCGACGGGCAGATACTCGTCTCCGACGATATGCTGGGGCTGTTTCAGGATTTCACGCCGCGCTTCGTGAAGCGCTTTGCGCAACTGGCGCCGCAGGTGTCCGATGCCGCAAAAGCCTATGCCGAGGAGGTGCGCGCGCGCACATTTCCGGGGCCGGAGCATGTTTTCGGGGCCAAGAGCAAGGCGTAGGCGCTGAAAGCTGTGGCCGGTAACGCACAGCGCCTTGTATTCGTTGGTCAATCGCGTTCAATGTCGGAACTGTTTTCCGGAGTTGCCGTGACCGACGATATTGCCCATACCGAACTGATTGCCGTGCTGGCCGCCGTGACCAGCGAACAGCCGCGCGTCATGACCGTGCGGCAGGGGCAGGCTCTTCCCTCTGGCCCGTTCGAAAGCGAGCATCGTTCGTTGCAATCCGGTCTGCGCGCCTGGGTGCAGTCGGAAACCGCACATCCGGTCGGTTATCTGGAGCAGCTCTACACTTTTGCCGACCGTGACCGTCACGCACAGGGCGAACGCATCATTTCGATCAGCTATCTCGGCCTTGTGCGTGAGAGCGATGCGGCGGCAGGGCAGGCCGGCTGGCGCGGCTGGTATGATTATCTGCCGTGGGAAGATCACCGTCAGGGCGAACCGGCCATCATGGAGCATCTCAACAATGCGCTCCTTGTCTGGGCCTATCGGGCCGAAACGCCGGAACTGACCGCGCAGCGCATGCGGCGTATCGCCTTCACCTTCGGCTTTGAAAATGGCGAGTGGGGCGGGCGCTGGAACGAAGACCTCGTGCTGCAACGCTATGAACTGCTGTTCGAAGCCGGTCTGGTGGCGGAAGCTGGGATGAAGGAAGACGAGAACGGTCGCTCCATGTTTGCCGATCATCGCCGCATCCTTGCCACGGCCATTGCGCGACTGCGCGCCAAGATCAAATATCGCCCGGTGGTGTTCGAATTGATGCCGGACAGTTTTACGCTTCTGCAATTGCAGCGCACGGTCGAAGCGCTGGCCGGTCTGCGCCTGCACAAGCAGAATTTCCGCCGCCTGATCGAGCAGCAGGATCTGGTCGAGGAAACCGGCGAAAGCGATAGCGAAACCGGCGGTCGCCCGGCAAAACTCTTCCGTTTCCGTTACTCGATTGTCGAGGAACGCGCCCTTTCCGAGCGCCATCTGGCTGGAGCCAAGCTGCCAATCTCCCGCGATTGACAATATACTCGAATCGAGTATAAGTTCATAAACATGAAATGCTCAGATTGAGTATAATGGGTAGGCTCGGGAGGCCCAACCATGAACGATCATGTTTCCGTTTCGCAACTCTATGACCGCGTGGCCAAGGTGCTACCCAAGGCGGAGTGGCTGGGCTTCGAAGACGATGTCGCAGCCATTCTCGAATTGAAGAAAAAACGCAATGCGGTGATCCTTGCGCATAATTACCAGACGCCTGAAATCTTCCATTGCGTGGCTGATATTGTCGGCGACAGTCTGGCGCTGGCCCGCAAGGCTGCGGAGGTCGATGCCGATGTGATCGTGCTGGCGGGTGTGCATTTCATGGCCGAGACGGCGAAGCTGCTTAATCCCGGCAAGACGGTGCTGATCCCCGATATGGGCGCGGGCTGTTCACTGGCCGACAGCATCACGCCGGAAGATGTGGCGTTGTTGCGGCAGGCGCATCCGGGCGTGCCAATCATCACCTATGTCAATACATCTGCTGCCGTGAAGGCGGCGTCCGACATTTGCTGCACTTCCGGGAATGCCAAGAAAGTGGTGGAGTCGCTTGGCGTGCCGCGTGTGCTGATGATCCCCGACGAGTTTCTGGCGCAGAATGTGGCGCGCGAAACCAATGTCGAAATTCTCGCCTGGCATGGCCATTGCGAGGTACATGAGCGGTTCACGCCCGACGATATCCGTGAATTGCGTGAAAGCCATCCCGGCGTGGTGGTTCTGGCCCATCCCGAATGCCCGCCGGAAGTGGTGGCGGTCGCCGATTTTGCCGGTTCCACAGCGGTCATGTCGGACTATGTCGGCGAGAAGAAGCCGCAGCGTGTCGTGCTTTTGACCGAATGCTCGATGAGCGACAATGTCGCCGTCGATCACCCGGATGTGGAGTTCATCCGCCCGTGCAATCTCTGCCCGCATATGAAGCGGATCACGCTCGCCAATATTCGCGACGCGCTGGAAAACAACCGTCATGAAGTGACCGTCGATGCAGCATTGATGGAGCCTGCCCGGCGTGCCGTCGAGCGGATGCTGGCGGTATGAATACGGCCCCGGTCCTCGTCATTGGCAGCGGCCTTGCCGGTCTGATGACGGCGCTGACCTTGTCGCCGCAGCCTGTGTTGCTGGTGACGGCGGGAACCCTCGGCCTTTCCGGATCCAGCACGCTGGCACAAGGCGGCATTGCCGCGAGCCTTGGCGCGGATGACAGCGCGGCGCTGCATCTGGCCGATACGATTGCGGCGGGCGACGGCCTGTGTGACGCAGGCGTGGCGGCAGAAATTATCGCGGCAGGCGCGGACGTGGTTGCCGCGCTGGAAGCCCATGGCGTACACTTCGACCGCACGGCGGACGGTTCATTTTCGCTCGGGCTGGAAGCCGCCCATAGTCGCTATCGCATTGTGCATGTGGATGGCGATGGGACCGGCGCTGGCATTATGCGCGCCTTGATTGCGAAAGTGCTGGCGACGCCTTCGATCAACGTCATGGAAAACACCCGCGCCTTGCGGCTCATCCGGCAGGATGGCCGTGTCGCCGGCGCTTGTCTTGAAAATGTCGGTCCGGTTGCAGCGCGCGCCGTGGTGCTGGCGACGGGCGGGATCGGCGGACTTTATAACGCAACGACCACGCCGCTCGGCAATCTCGGCCAAGGGGCCGCTCTGGCAGGCCGTGCAGGCGCTGTGCTGGCCGATATGGAATTTGTGCAATTCCACCCGACCGCGCTAGCCGTTTCCGCGCCGCGTCTGCCGCTGATCAGCGAAGCGGTGCGCGGGGAGGGCGCCAATCTCGTCAATGATCGTGGCGAGCGCTTCATGGCGGATATTCCGGGCCGCGAGCTTGCGCCCCGCGATGTAGTGGCGCGCGCCATCGGCAGCGAGATCGCGCAAGGGCGCAAGGTCTATCTCGATGCGCGTACAGCTCTGGGCGCGCGTTTTGCAACCCGGTTTCCCGGTATCGATACGCTTTGCAAACAACATGGCGTCGATCCGTCCCGCGATATGATCCCGGTCAGACCCGCCACGCATTATCACATGGGCGGCGTCAAGACCGACGCTGACGGTCGCACCAGCTTGCCCGGTCTCTGGGCTGTGGGCGAGGCTGCCTGCACCGGCCTGCATGGCGCCAACCGGCTTGCCAGCAATTCACTGCTTGAAGCCGCCGCCATGGGGTTGCGCGCCGCCCGCGCGATTGGCTGTGAAGAGGCGGTCGCCGTGCGGCATCCCGTGCCGGTCAGCCTGCCGCAGAGCGCGGACGCTGAACCCGTGCGGCACATTGTTTCCCGCCATCTTGGCCTGCTGCGTGATGAAGAAGGTTTGCGCTCTGCAATCACCACCCTTCTCCCCCTCGCGGAGACCGACGATGCCGCAGCCGTGGCGCTGGTCGCTGCGGTTGCGGCATTTGACCGGTGCGAGTCGCGCGGCAGCCATGCCCGCACCGACTATCCCACCAAAAGCACGGATTCAGGCCGCAGCTTTTTCACCTTTCCGGTCGCTTTCGCACTGGCTTGCGAAATCGCCGCGCCTCACCCTGTTACAAGGACTGCATGATGAACCTGCCGCGCTTGTCTCCGCTTGTCGTCGAACCGCTGGTGCGCGCCGCACTTCTGGAAGATCTGGGGCTCGCTGGCGATATCACCAGCAATGCGGTGGTGCCGGAGGATCACCGTTCGGCCATGCTTTTCAGCCTGCGCCAGCCGGGCGTCATTGCCGGGCTGGATGTGGCCGAAATGGCGTTTCGTCTGGTCGATCCGGATGTCAAATTCGAACGTTTGGCGCGGGACGGTCAGTCTCTTGAGAAGGGGGCGGATGTTGCCCGCGTTTCCGGCTCGTCCCGTTCCATTCTGGCGGGGGAGCGCACGGCGCTGAATTTCCTCGGTCACCTCTCCGGTATCGCCACAGCCACCGCCGGCTTGGTGCAGGCGGTCCAAGGCACCAGGGCCTCCATCGTCTGCACGCGCAAGACAACACCGGGGCTGCGCGCCTTGCAGAAATATGCAGTGAGGGCAGGCGGCGGCATGAACCACCGTTTCGCGCTTTATGATGCGGTGCTGATCAAGGACAATCACATCGCAGTTGCTGGCGGTGTGCGTGAGGCCATCGAACGTGCCAAGGCCGGGGCCGGTCACATGGTCAAGATCGAAGTCGAGGTCGATACGCTGCAACAGCTTGATGAGGCGATGGCTGTCGGCGTGGATGCGGTGCTGCTCGACAATATGTCGCCTGCGCAATTGCGCGAGGCGGTGTCGGTGATCGACGGGCGCGCGATTTCGGAAGCGTCCGGCGGGATCACGCCGGAAACGGTGGCGGCGGTGGCTGCCAGCGGCGTTGAGCTGATTTCGGTCGGCTGGACCACGCACAGCGCGCCGAACCTCGATATCGGGCTCGATTTCGAAGAGCTGAAATGAAAATGGGAGGCAATCGCCTCCCTTTTTTCGTCTGCATGGCTGCGAAACTTATTTTTCGACAAAAGCCTTTTCGATCACGAAATGACCGGCTTCGCTCTGGCTGCCTTCCTTGAAACCGCGCTCTTCGAGGAGCTGCTTGGTTTCAGCCAGCATTTCCGGGCTGCCGCACAGCATCACGCGATCGTCTTCCAGATTGAGTTCCGGCATGTCGATATCGGTGAAAATCTGGCCCGAGCGAATGAGGTCGGTGAGGCGTCCGCGGTTCTTGTAAGGCTCGCGGGTGACGGTCGGGTAATAGATGAGCTGCTTTGCCGCCATCTCGCCGAGGAATTCGTCCTGCGGCAATTCGTTGGAAATGAAATCCGTATAGGCCAGTTCCGCCACCTGACGCACGCCATGAACGAGAATGATCTTCTCATAGCGCTCATAGGCTTCCAGATCGCGGATGATCGACAGGAATGGCGCAAGGCCGGTGCCGGTCGAGAGCAGCCACAGATTCTTGCCGGGCTTGAGATTGTCATAGAGCAGCGTGCCGACCGGCTTCTTGGACAGGATGATCTGGTCGCCAACTTTCAAATGCTGGAGCTTGGAAGTCAGCGGACCGTTCGGCACCTTGATCGAGAAGAATTCCAGCCCGTCTTCGTAGAGGCTCGAGGCAATGGAATAGGCACGGGTGAGCGGCTTGCCGTTCACTTCGAGGCCCATCATGATGAACTGGCCGCTCTGGAAGCGGAAGCCCGGATCACGCGTCGTGCGGAAGGAAAACAGCGTGTCGGTCCAGTGATGGATATCGGTGACGGTTTCCTGATTAAAGTTGCTGCTCATCTTCGGAACTGTCTCTGTTGTTCTCCGGCACCACGCTTGGGAGGACGGCGCCTTCAGGATTGGGTCGGTTGGTTTGGTCTTTATCGGTCATTGCTGCGGCCCGCCCGCATGGATGCAACTCCGTGGAGTTTGCATCCTGAGCAGGCAGGCCGCTTTGATCGCAATCAATATAAGCGCGTCAGGCTGCCTTCAGGGTGGCTTCCGCGAATTCGTAGTTGGCCAGCTTGTCGAGGAAGTTCGTTACATAGTCAGGCCGACGATTACGGAAATCGAGATAATAGCTATGCTCCCAGACATCAAGCCCTAATAGCGCCTTGCCTTCGCCGGTTGCCAGCGGATTGGAGCCATTTGGCGTCTTGGTGACCTTCAGCTTGCCGTCATTGGCCAGAACCAGCCACGCCCAGCCCGACCCGAACTGGCCGACAGCCGCCGTCTTGAAGGCTTCCTTGAACTGGTCGACGCCGCCAAAGTCTTCAACGATCTTCTTTTCCAGCGCGCCGGGAAGGCGTCCGCCATTTGCCGACAGGTTCTGCCAGAATAGATCATGGTTCCAATGCTGACCGGCATTGTTGAAGACCGGAGCGAGATCGGCCTTGTCCTTGGCAAAGAGCACGATTTCCTCAAGCGACTTGCCCTTGAGCGCATCGTTCTTCTCAACGAAGCCATTGAGCGCCGTTACATAAGCCTGATGGTGCTTGCCATGGTGCAACTCAAGCGTTTCGGTGCCCATGCCGACGCCTTCAAGAGCGTTGGTCGCATAGGGAAGCGGAGGCAGGGTAAAGCTCATTTTGGACTCCTTCATACAGAACGATCTTGATAATTCCGGGCGGTTCGCTTAATTTAACAAGATAATGCTTCTTTAAATCGAAAACAGGCAATATGTCAAGGAATGACTTTCTAAATACGGACGTTTCGGGAGCACGTTCACCCGCAGAACGCGTGATGCTGGCGCTGAAGATGCGCGGTGCGCAGACGGCTGCCGCAATCGGTGAACATCTCGGCACCACCGGCGAGGCGGTGCGCCAGCAGTTGGTGCGGCTGGCCGAGGAAGGTCTCGTCGCGCCGCATTCCGTTTCGCAGGGCGTTGGCCGCCCGTCGCAGTTCTGGGATCTGACGGAAACCGGCAATAAGCGCTTTCCCGATACCCATGCCGATCTGACCGTGCAGCTTCTGCATTCCGTGCGCACCATCCTTGGTGAAGACGCGCTGGAAACGCTGGTTGCGCATCGCGAGACGGAAACCCGCCGCCAGTATCATGCGCGCCTCAAGGACATGGAGTTCGACGAGCGCGTCAAGGCGCTTGCAGATATTCGCTCGACCGAGGGCTATATGGCCGATGCCGAGCGGCGGGCGGATGGTTCTTGGCTTTTTGTCGAGAACCATTGTCCGATCTGTGCCGCCGCCGATGCCTGTCAGGGCTTTTGCCGGGCCGAGCTTCAGGTGTTTGAAGCGGTTCTGGGTCCCGATGTTTCGGTTGCCCGTACCGAGCATATTCTGGCCGGGGCGCGGCGCTGCGCCTATGTTTTTACCCCGGCCAGTCTTTCCTGATCAGCACGATGCCACTTGCGGCTGTCTTGCGCTGCGCACCAAAGCCAGCGCGGACAGGAATGCCAGCGCCGACATGATGGCAAAGCCGGAAAACAGCCACATGGCGGCATTGGCGGTGCCTGCAAAGCCGCCGGGATTGCTGAGGCCAGCCATATTGGCGACCATGCCCGCCAGCGCGGCGCCGAGCGCCGTGGTGAAAAGCTGGACAGTCGTGACGGATGCCGACGCTAGATTCTGGTCATCCGCATCGGCGCGCTTGAAAATGCGCGTCAGAAGATGCGGCCATGTCATGCCCACGCCAAAGCCGATGACCGCCAGCGCCAGACAGATTGGCAACAGGCTTGCCCATTGACCGTCGCTGCCGACGGGAACCAGCGTGGCGAGCGTGACCATGCCCGCTATGCCCATCAGCGGCGCGGCGATGATCACCCGGTCAACCCGGCCTGACGAGACGCCCGAAGATCCGATGGAACCGAGCGTCCAGCTTCCGCCCATGATGGCGGCCAGATAACCGGCGACTAAGGGCGACTGGTTATGCAGCACCTGAAAGAACAGTGGCACGAACACTTCGGCGCTGGTGACCGAGGCGCTGAGGAAGGCGAGCGTCAGATAAAGCGCGCCGAGCCGGCGGAGACTGAAAGACCCCTTGGGCAGAATGCGCCGTGACGAATTGCGTTCGATCACGAAGAGCAGGACCAACAGCACGATAGCCAGCGCGACGCCTGCCGCATTCATGACGGCATTGACCGAAATGCTGGCGGCGGAGACGGCAAGGACAGCCGCCGTCAGCAAAATGAGCTGCGGCCAGGCCAGTGGTGCGCGGCTGCCTGCATCGCCGGAGGCGCGCGGCAGCACGACCATGGCCATAATGGCGAAGATGCCGATCACCGGTGCCAGCGACCAGAAGGCAGCGCGCCAGATGCCAAGCTCGGCGAATATGCCGCCGATCGCGGGACCGACGAGGGTTGCAACGCCCCACATGCCGGAGACGAGACCGATGGCGCGGGGCCAGAGGTTTTCAGGGAAAACGATGCGGATCATCGCATAGGAAAGCGCCAGCATCATGCCGCCGCCAAGGCCCTGCACCGAACGCCCGGCCAGCATGACCGGCATGGATGGCGCGAGACCGCAGGCGAGCGTCCCGGCGGCGAAAATTATTGCCGCCAACAGATAGGCGCTGCGCGGACCTGCCTGCGAGAGCAGGCGCGGAACGAGCGCAGAGCCGAGAATGGAGGCCGTCACGAACAGCGCCGTGTTCCAGGCGTAATAATCCATGCCGCCAATATCGGCGACGACCGTGGGCAGGATGGTGGTGGCGATGAACACGTTGATGGCGTGCAATGCGACACCGCCGACAAGCGTGAGCGACCGGATGGCGTTCTTACCGGCAAACAGGTCTCCCCAACCGGCGGTCTGGCCGCTAGCGGATGTTTGGTCCTGCATGATTTTTACCTTACACAACTGAATAACCGGACATGGAGGCCCCAAAATGCCCATCTGTCCGAACTGCATGCCAATCGCTACGCCCGCCCCTTTAATTTGTCAAGAAGATGCTTGTTTAATTATCAGGGAAATATTTCGGGCGATGATAGAGCGGTCAATCACGCGCAGGAAGCCGGGCCAGCGCACAAAGACTTTCAATCAAAACAAGGGAGAAGCGTGTAAAGGGTTCAAATTCTGGCGAAAAGCTCTATATCAGGGCCAACCGTTGAAGGCTGATAGCCAAGATGGAAGCGATCCGCGACAGCTTGTGGGGAAATTTTTCCCCGTGGTGCTGTGGCGGATTTGTGTTTCTGTCACAAGCTTCCTATAAGCCTTTGAATAATTCCAGAAGAAGCGTCTGACGCTTCTTCCCAACGTGGCGACCAGCCTTGCTGGACAGGCCAGATTTCCCCATTGGACGACCCGAAGACGAAGAGCCATGATCCAGACGCCTTATTACCTGATCGACAAGACCAAGCTGAAGCGCAACATGGAAAAGATCGCCTATGTGCGCGAGAAGTCCGGCGCGAAGGCTTTGCTGGCGCTGAAATGCTTCGCGACATGGTCTGTGTTTGATTTCATGAGCCAGTATATGGACGGCACCACCTCGTCCTCGCTCAACGAAGTGCGTCTTGGCCACGAGAAATTCGGCGGCGAAACCCACGCCTATAGCGTTGCCTATGCCGATCACGAGATCGATGAAGTCATCGCCAATGCCGACAAGATCATCTTCAATTCCATCGGCCAGTTGGATCGCTTTGCCGATAAGGCGGCGCATATCAAGCGCGGCCTGCGTCTCAATCCGGGCGTGTCGTCATCGAGCTTCGATCTTGCCGATCCGGCGCGTCCGTTCAGCCGTCTTGGCGAGTGGGATGTGGCGAAGGTCGAGAAGGTCATGGACCGCGTGACTGGCTTCATGATTCACAACAATTGCGAAAATTCCGATTTCGGTCTGTTCGACAAGATGCTGACGGAGATCGAAGACAAGTTCGGCTCACTTCTGCGCCGGGTTGAATGGGTCAGCCTTGGCGGCGGCATTCATTTCACCGGCGAGAATTATCCCGTCGATGAATTCTGCACGCGCCTGAAGGCGTTTTCGGAAAAGTTTGGCGTGCAGGTCTATCTGGAACCGGGCGAAGCCTCGATCACCAAGACCACGACGCTGGAAGTGACGGTTCTCGACACGCTGTTCAACGGCAAGAACCTCGCCATCGTGGATAGCTCCATCGAAGCCCATATGCTCGATCTTTTGATCTATCGCGAAACCGCGAAGATGGAGCCGAATGAGGGCAACCACCGTTACATGGTCTGCGGCAAGTCGTGCCTGGCGGGCGATGTTTTCGGCGAGTTCAATTTCGGCCATGAACTGAAAGTTGGCGACCGTCTCTCTTTTGCGGATGCCGCCGGTTATACGATGGTCAAGAAAAACTGGTTCAATGGCGTGAAAATGCCTGCGATTGCCGTGCGCGAATTGGACGGCACGGTCAATGTTGTCCGCGAATTCACCTTCGCGGATTTTGAAGGGTCGCTTTCGTAAAGATCCGGTTGCGGCTTCAGGCTGCAACGAACTCATGTGTTCCGAATGAGAAGGCAATCGGGACGGTCAATAGATGGCGGGAAACCGCTGGAAGAGGAAGCATCGACAGAAAATGAAGAAGAACGTTCTCATTATCGGCGCCGGGGGCGTGGCACAGGTTGTTGCACATAAATGTGCGCAAAACTCTGACATTTTGGGCGATATCCATATTGCGTCCCGCACGGTTGAGAAATGCCGCAAGATTATCGATAGCGTGCATGAAAAGAAGAGCCTCAAGACCGAGGTGAAGCTGGAAGCGCATGCGCTGGATGCTCTGGAAGTTGAAGCCACCAAGGCTCTGATCCAGAAGACGGGTGTTCAGATCGTCATCAATGTCGGCTCGGCCTTCCTCAATATGTCGGTCCTTCGCGCCTGTATCGATACGGGCGTTGCCTATATGGACACGGCCATTCACGAAGATCCGAAGAAGATCTGCGAGACGCCGCCATGGTATGGCAATTACGAATGGAAGCACCTCAAGGAGTGCGAAGAGAAGGGCATCACAGCCATTCTCGGCATCGGCTTCGACCCGGGCGTGGTCAATGCCTATGCGCGTCTGGCCGCTGACGATTATCTGGATGATGTGACGTCGATCGATATCGTCGACATCAATGCCGGTTCGCATGGTCGCTGGTTCTCGACCAATTTCGATCCGGAAATCAATTTCCGCGAATTCACCGGCACGGTCTATTCCTGGCAGAAGGGCGCGTGGCAGTCGAACAAGATGTTCGAAGTTGGCCACACCTTCGACCTGCCTGTCGTCGGCCCGAGCAAGGCTTACATGACCGGCCATGACGAAGTGCATTCGCTGTCCAAGAACTACCCGAAAGCGGATGTCCGCTTCTGGATGGGCTTTGGCGATCACTACATCAACGTCTTCACTGTGCTGAACAATCTTGGTCTCTTGTCCGAACAGCCGGTCAAGACTGCTGAAGGCCTGGAAGTCGTGCCGCTCAAGGTGGTCAAGGCTGTGCTGCCCGATCCGTCGTCGCTGGCGCCGGATTATACCGGCAAGACCTGCATTGGCGATTTCGTCAAGGGCACCAAGGACGGCAAGGAAAAGGAAGTCTTCATCTACAACGTTGCCGATCATAAGGACGCTTACAACGAAGTGGGTTCGCAGGGCATTTCCTACACGGCTGGCGTTCCCCCTGTGGCTGCCGCAATCCTGATCGCTTCCGGCGAATGGGATGTGAAGAAAATGGTCAATGTGGAAGAGCTGAACCCGAAGCCTTTCCTCAACATCCTGAACCATATCGGCCTGCCATCCCGTATCAAGGATGAGAATGGCGACCGCGCGCTGGACTTCGCGTGAGGTTATAGCTTTACACAATAAAAAACCCCGCTTTGGCGGGGTTTTTTATTGCGTGCTTCATGCTTTGCACTGTCTCCTTCGATCCTCATCCTGAGGAGGCCCGTAGGGCCGTCTCGAAGGATCGAGGATATTCTGGAACCCTGAATTTCGGCGGCATAGAGTTGGGGATGTGGGAGAATCCGATCTGTGTTCAACTCCACTGTGTTTACAACAGAGGAGGTCTTCGATGAAAAATACAGTGATAGCCTTATCGGTCCTGACAGGAATTCTGGGTGGCGCCATGGGCGCATCCTGGGCCGGCGGGCAGGCCAAAGGTCTGTCTAGTCCTTTCCACGTATTGCCATGCTGGAATTGTGGACCTCGGCGCTAAACCAGTACCGCTCTATTCGAACGAATCCGGCTATTCGCCCCGGGGCCAGGTGTCCGACAACCGATACCCCCCGGGAAACGGATCGCTCGGATCGAGCATCAGCTGCGCGGTGCCGGTCACCCATGCGCGACCGGAAATGATCGGGCTGATGGCGGGCTTGCCGCCAAGTTCCAGCGCTCTGTCCAACCGGCAATGAAATTCCGTACCCAGTACGGATTTGCCGATGAAGCGCTCACCCACTTTCATCTGGCCCTTGGCGTGCAGCACAGCCATTCGCGCCGAACATCCCGTCCCGGTCGGCGAGCGGTCCAGCTTGGCCGGACGGATAGCTACCGTGTTCACGCCGGTCAGCACATCGCCGTCGCGCGTGACCGGCTCGGTGATCTGGCAAAACGAAATGTGGTTCCAGTCCTTTTCCGGGTGACGAAAGCCGAGCTGCTCATTGGCGGCCTTGGTGATCCTCACGCCGATCTCTGCCAGTTCCCGCGCCTGACCCGGCTCGATCTTCATGCCGATCTCAGCCGCATCGATAATGACAAAGCTGTCGCCACCATAGGCCGTATCGACGGTGAGGGTGCCTAGTCCTTCGACTTCAAGCGCAGCATCCAGCCGGTCAGCGAAAGACGGCACGTTGCGCACGCTGATACGCTCGGCCTTGCCGTTGCGACACTCCGCTTCCACCTCGATAAGCCCGCCCGGCGCTTCGAGCACCATGCGCGTTACCGGTTCCTGCATCGGGATGATGCCGCTATCAAGCAGCACTGTTGAAACGCAGATCGAGTTCGAACCCGACATAGGCGGCGTATCGGCAGGTTCCATGATGATGAAGCCCATCTGCGCGCGCGGATCTTTCGGCGGCACCAGCAGATTGACATGGCGAAACACTCCGCCGCGCGGTTCGTTCAGCACGAAATTGCGCAAGGTCTCATCGCTGGCGATGAAGCGCGACTGTTCCCACCCTGTTTCGCCCGGAGGCGGCGCGACACCACCGACGATGACATCGCCGACTTCGCCCTCCGCATGACAGCCGACGATATGGATGACCTTGGTGCTGCGCATGGGAACCTCGCAAAATACAACACGTATATTCCTATCCAGACGCTGTGCCGGTCAATCATTTATCGGACGATGGATGGCTCATTCGCGACAGTTTTGAAAACTGGTTTCGAGGCATGCCGCGAAGTTGGAATTTACTTCCCAAGATGTGTTGCTCTTTTAAGCGGGTCTGATATCCATGTGCTGCTAAATTGTGCAGATCGATGCGCAACCCGCTTGGCTCCGGATCAGTTTCAGGAACATGCAAAACGTTCCCCATTGAAATTGAACAACCCGAAAAGCTGGGGCGCCGTTGTTTTGAAAAGCAACGCGCGGCTCTTAGCCGGCATGGGACGGTCGATGATCGTATCGCGACGCCACTCTCTCCTCAGATTGACCCGGTCTCTGAGTCTTTGATGTCTCGGCGCGTGGTTTTCAGGTTTTGAATTGTCCGGCGGAGTGACGGCTCCTCGGATGATTCAGGGGAGTGGAATGTGAGCAGTACAACCAATGCGGGCTTTCATGAGCCCAATCAGAACAGCGTTCAACGCTGGGGCAGGGAACTTTCGGCGGCGCTGAAGCTCGGCTGGCCGCTGATCCTGACCAATGTTTCGCAAGCCGCATTGACGGCAACCGACGTGATCTTCATCGGGCGTCTCGGCAAGGATACGCTCGCCTCGGCGTTGCTCGCCACGAGCTTCTACCACACGCTGGTCATCTTCTCGATGGGGCTGGTTTCCGCGGTCATGCCGATGATCGCCATCGCGCTTGGCAAGAACCGCCATTCGGTGCGCGATGTGCGCCGCACGGTCCGTCAGGGCTTCTGGACGGCGATCATCATCTCGATCCCGATCTGGGTCGTGCTGTGGCATTGCGAGGAGATATTCCTGTTCCTCGGCCAGCAGCCGGATATTGCCGCACGCTCGACCGATTTCATGCACACGCTGCAATGGGCGCTGTTGCCCTATCTGTTCTACATCGTGCTGCGCTCGTTCTTCGCGGCGATGGAAAAGCCCATGTGGACGCTGCTGATTGCAGGTGCTGCGATCGGCTTCAACGCGCTTGCCGGATGGACGCTGATCTTCGGTCATTTCGGCTTTCCGCGCATGGAGCTGCATGGCGCAGGTATTGCGACGACACTTTCCAGCCTGATGATGTTTCTCGGCATGGCGGTGATCGCGCTGCGTCATCGCCGCTTCCGGCGCTATCACCTGTTCGGTCGCTTCTGGCGTCCTGACTGGCCGCGTCTGCGCGAGCTGTGGCGCATTGGCTTTCCGATGGCGCTGACCTTCGTGTTTGAAACCTCGATCTTCTATGCGGCGGTGGTCATGATGGGCCGGATCAGCCCGACCGCCATGGCGGCGCATGCGGTGGCGATCCAGATCGCATCGCTGAGCTTCATGGTGCCGCTCGGTTTCGGGCAGGTGGCGACCGTGCGGGTGGGGCGCGCTTATGGCGCGGGCAATCCTAAAGCCGTCGCCTATGCAGGCTGGAGCGCCTATGCGCTGGGCGTCGGCTTCATGATGATCATGGGCCTTCTGATGATCCTGATCCCGCGTCTGTTCATCGGCGTGTTTCTCGATCTGCACGATCCGGAAAATCTGCCCGTGATGGAACTGGCCGTCAGCTTTCTTGCGCTGGCCGCCCTGTTTCAGACGGTCGATGGCGCGCAAGCGGTCGCGGCGGGCATGTTGCGCGGCATGCGCGACACGCGCGTTCCGATGTTTCTGGCGCTGCTTGGCTATTGGGGCGTCGGCCTGCCGCTTGGCGCGCTGCTCGCCTTCAAGGTCGGCATGGGCGGTCAGGGCATTTGGCTCGGCCTTGCCGCCGGGCTTGGCATCGTTGCGGTGATGATGACCCTGCGCTGGCGCAGGCATCTGGCCCATATTTCCAGAACACTGGCATAAAACAAAAATGCCGCACGGCCTGAAGGTCGTGCGGCATAGTTGCATGCTGCGGATATCATACCGTATCCGCGTTCTCGCTTTTGCGATTACTTCGTCAGAGCAATAATGCGATCAAGCGCGCTGCCGAAACCCTTCAGGGAAATCTTGAAGGCGACCGGCTGGCTTGGGCTGAGCGCCGTCGCGGTCACGTTGATATTGGCACCCGCCTTGATGGCCGCAACCTGTTTGGGGTCGAAGCTGACCGGTGCAAGGCAACCCTGCGGAAGGCAGGTGGAAAATGCCAGATTCGGACCAGCGGCCTCATCAACCTTGATGGTTGCGCCTTTGCCGATATCAAGGCCGAACGGCATCAGGATGACGCCGTCGACCTTTCCGCCCGCCACATTGCGCAGCTCGACGGTCAAGACGCGCTGGCCGGTCTGAGAGCTGTTCTGCTCCTGGCGGATAGCACAGGTGGACGCGTCCTTCTGCGTCTGGCAGGAGACGGTCCAGTCCTGATAGGTTTCCTGCAAGCTGTTTGCACCGCCCGGAAGGGGGGCTGCAAAGGCAGGGGCTGCGAGAAGTGCTGACAGCGTGCAAGCAAGGCCGAGCGCGCGATGGTTTTTCATAAATATATTTCTCTCTAAAAAACAATCATCCGAAGCCTGCTGCTCAAAAGAGGCGGCTTTGGAGATTTATTGAGCATAAATCAGGAGGGCGTTCAACTGCAATCCCATCAAAATATCTTGTTTGCTCGAATAATCTTAAAAGGTTATCGAAGTCTAATATAGTCTTCACTGCAACGTTTGCTTGAAAATAGCGGGTTGGGCGTTGCAGTGAGCAGGTATCCAGCCAGCTTTGGCCGGATACCTGTTGCGGTTTACGCTTATCGCGACAGTTTCATATGACGGTTCACATCCTTGTAAAGCAGATAGCGGAACTTGCCCGGACCGCCTGCATAGCAGGCCTGCGGGCAGAAAGCGCGCAGCCACATGAAATCACCGGCTTCCACTTCCACCCAGTCCTGATTGAGCCGGTAGACCGCCTTGCCTTCCAGCACATAGAGGCCGTGCTCCATGACATGGGTTTCGGCAAAGGGGATCACGCCGCCCGGTTCTAGCGTCACGATGGTGACATGCATGTCGTGGCGCAGATCGTTCGGATCGACAAAGCGCGTCGTTGCCCAAACGCCATTGGTGTCGGGCATGGGCGAGGGGGCGATGTCGTTTTCGTTGAGGAAGAGCGGCTCCGGCACATTAAGCCCGTCCACATAGTCATAGGCCTTGCGGACCCAGTGGAAACGCGCGGTCGCGCTGGCCGTGTTGCGCAGGCTCCAGCCGCTTTTCGGCGGCAGATAGGCATAGCCGCCTTCGGTCAGCGTGTGGGTCTTGCCCGCGACGGTGACGGTGACTTCGCCTTCGACCACGAACAACACGCCTTGCGCCGTGTCATCAAGCTCGGCGCGGTCGCTGCCGCCGCCGGGCTGCACTTCCATGATATATTGCGAGAAGGTTTCGGCAAAACCCGACATAGGGCGGGCTATCACCCATAGACGCGTCTTTTCCCAGAAAGGCAGGAAGCTCGTCACGATATCGCTGAACGTGCCTTTCGGAATAACCGCATAGGCTTCCGTGAACATGGCGCGGTCGGTCAGAAGCTGCGTCTGCGGTGGCAACCCACCGGTCGGTGCGAAATAAGTGCGGGTCATTGTCTGTTCCTGATCAATAAAGCGTTTCTGGCAGAATATCTTTCAGCCGGAGAAGGGCGATACGCTCGACTTGCGCGCAAGCGGTGGCGAATTCCGTATCGCGGTCATTGGCGACGCGGCGCTGGAACGTGCCGAGGATTTCCTGTTTGTTGCGCCCCTTCACGGCAATGATGAAGGGAAAGCCGAATTTCTGCGTATAGGCGTCGTTCAGTTCGGTGAAAGTCTGCTTTTCCGCATCGGTCAGTGCATCGAGCCCGGCACCGGCCTGTTCGGCGGTGGATTCCGCCGTCAGGCGTTTGGCCTGCGCCAGCTTGCCGGCGAGATCCGGGTGGGCATTCAAAACGCCAAGCCGCTCCTCGGGCGAGGCGGCGCGGAAGATTCTCGTCATCGCAGCGGCAAGACCGGAGGCCGTGTCCTCAGCGGCACCGAAGCCGGCATCATAGGCGCGCTCGGCGATCCACGGCGAATGCTCGAAAATGCTGCCGTAACGGGCCACGAAATCGGCTTTGCTGGCTTGGGATGGCACTACATCGGCCACTTTTGGCTTATGGTGTTCGTGCCAGTGATTGGCAATGTCGATGCGCTTGGCAACCCAGACCTTGTCGTGGCTCTGGACATAGTCGAGGAAACGTTCAAGGGCGGCTGCCCGACCCGGACGTCCAACCAGACGGCAATGCAGGCCGATGGAGAGCATCTTGGGCGCGCCTTCTGCGCCTTCGCGGTAGAGCACGTCGAAGGCGTCCTTCAGATAGGTGTAGAACTGGTCACCGGAATTGAAGCCTTGCGGCGTTGCAAAACGCATGTCGTTGGCATCGAGCGTATAGGGCACAATCAGATGCGGGCCTTTCGGGCCCTTGACCCAATAGGGCAGCTCGTCCGCATAGGAATCGGCTGAATAGACGAAGCCGCCTTCTTCCATCACCAGTTTCAGCGTGTTGTCGGACGGCTTGCCCTGATAAATGCCGAGCGGACGCGAGCCAGTCACTTCCGTGTGCAGGCGCACGGCTTCGCGAATATGCTCGCGCTCCACTTCTTCCGGCACGTCCTTATATTCCCACCAGCGCAGGCCGTGGCTGGCGATTTCCCAGTCGGCTTCCTTCATGGCAGCGACTGCTTCGGGATTGCGCGCCATGGCCAGCGTCACGCCATAGACAGTGACGGGCATGTTGCGCCGCGTGAAGGCGCGCCACAGACGCCAGAAACCGGAACGCGCACCGTATTCGTAGATGGATTCCATGTTCAGGTTGCGCTGGCCGTTCCAGGCCTGTGCACCGACGATTTCCGACAGCAGGCATTCGGAGGATGCATCGCCGTCGAGAATGCAGTTTTCCGCACCCTCTTCATAATTGACCACGAATTGGACGGCTATATTGGCCCCGCCGGGCCAGCGCGGATCTGGCGTGTTGCGGCCATAGCCGATCAGATTACGTGGATAGCTCATGCCATACATCCCCTTCCAAACATCCCTTTGGGTTCTGTTATTTGGTCCATGATAATAAAGATTTGCGCACCGAATTCCCCTTCAAAATTTTGAAAGACATCCAATGAGAAAGCTCTTTCTTAATGCCGCATAAGGCGGAATACTTCACGATGGGAACAAAAGCGGGAACGCCGCCGGTCTGCCATAAAAATGTGCTTTCATTGCAAAAACAGCACTGGCAAACCGAGTAAAATCAGCAACTTGCGGCGGTTCGGCTGTTAATGGCCGGAGAATCACGCAAGCGGTCAGGAGTGCAAATGGGTCAGGGACATCACGGCGATGAGGGCAGAACAGGTCGTTTGACGACACATGTTCTCGATACGGTCAGCGGCAAGCCTGCTGCGGGATTGCGTATCGAATTGCGCCGGATCGAGAATCACACGCCGCACAGCGTCAAGGAAATCCGCACCAATCAGGACGGGCGCAGCGGTGAGCCGCTGCTGGCCAATGGCGACCTGCAACGCGGCTCCTATGAGCTCCTGTTTCATGTCGGCGAATATTTTGGCAAGGACGAAGACGGCGTGCCGTTCCTTGACGTCGTGCCTTTGCGCTTTGGTGTTTCCGATGAAAAGGCGCATTATCATGTGCCGCTTCTGGTTTCGCCTTTTTCCTATTCGACCTATCGCGGGAGCTGAGCATTATGGTTCAGTCTGTGAGAAACAGGATATGCTTTCTTCTCAACAGCGAACGGGTTGAACTCGACCGGGTTTCGCCAACGGAAACGCTGCTCGATTATCTGCGCCTGTCGTGCAAGCTGCGCGGCACCAAGGAAGGCTGCGCCGAAGGCGATTGCGGCGCCTGCACGGTGCTGGTGGGCAAGATCGCGGGCAGCGAACTGGTTTATGAAAGCGTCAATGCCTGCATTCGTTTCGTCGGTTCGCTGGATGGCTGCCATGTGGTGACGGTCGAGCATCTGCGCGGGGCCGATGGCGGCCTGCATCCGGTGCAAAAGGCGATGATCGACTTCCACGGCTCGCAATGCGGCTTCTGCACGCCGGGCTTCGTCATGTCGCTTTACGGGCTGTGGATGCGCAATCCGAAGCCCGCCGATCCGGCCATTGAAAAGGCGCTGCAAGGCAATCTCTGCCGCTGCACCGGCTATGAGGCGATCATTCGCGCCGCCCGCGCCATTTCCGATTACGGCAATACGACGGAAGACCCGCTGGCGGCAGAACGCGCCCATGTGCTGGAACAGTTGAATTCCATGCGCGACGGTTCGCGGGTCGAAGTCGGCGATGGCAAGGACCGTCTGGTGGTGCCTGCTGACCTCGATGATTTCGCGCAAGTCCTCGCCAATGAACCGAAGGCGACCGTGGTGGCCGGTTCCACCGATGTGGGCCTCTGGGTCACAAAAATGATGCGCGATATTTCTCCGGTCGTCTTTATCGGCCATCTGACCGAATTGCGGGCGATCACCGAGGACAACAATGTCGTCACCATTGGCGCGGGCGTGACCTATACGGAGGCCTTCGCTTTCCTTGCCAAGCGCATTCCGCAGCTTGGGCAACTCATCAACCGCATCGGTGGCGAGCAAGTGCGTAATATGGGCACGATCGGCGGTAATATCGCCAATGGTTCGCCCATCGGCGACACCCCACCGCCGCTGATCGCGCTCAACGCAAGGCTGACGCTGCGCAAGGGCGATAGCCGCCGCACCATTCCGCTGGAAGATTTCTTCATCGCCTATGGCAAGCAGGATCGTCAGCCCGGCGAGTTCGTCGAGGCGGTGCATGTGCCGATCCCGGCGGAAGACAACCACTTTGCGATCTACAAGGTGTCCAAGCGTTTCGAGGAAGATATTACCGCAGCGCTCGGCGCATTCCACATGGTGCTCGATGCGGCAGGCAAGGTCGCTTCCATTCGCATCGCCTATGGCGGCATGGCGGCGACACCAAAACGCGCCTTTGCGGTTGAAGCCGCACTGCTCGGCAAGCCATGGACCGAAGAGACGGTTGAAGCCGCCATCGGTTTCTATGAGCAGGATTATCAGCCCTTGAGCGATATGCGCGCCACGGCGGATTATCGTCTGATGGTCTCGAAGAATTTATTGCGCCGCTTCTATGCCGAAACGCAAGGGCAAGCCGAACCCTTGCGCGCTCAGCATATCGAAGAAGCGGTCTGAAGGAGGCAGGCATGAACAAACATCCTGCAAGCACGATCAAAGCCGCAGCTATAAAAGGTGGTGTCGCCACCGACCAGAAGCATGATTCCGCGCATAAGCATGTGACGGGCGAGGCGGTCTATATCGACGATATTCCCGAACCCGAAGGCACGCTGCATGTCGGCATCGGCCTTGCGACGGTGGCCCATGCCAATATCAAGTCTATCAACCTTGCCGCCGTGCGTGCAGCGCCCGGCGTGGTTGATGTGCTGACCTGGCGGGACATTCCCGGCGAAAACGACGTTTCGCCATCGGGCATGCACGACGACCCGATTTTCGCGGTCGATAAGGTGCAGTTTCATGGCCAGCCGATCTTTGCCGTGATTGGTCGCACCCGCGATCAGGCCCGCCGCGCCGCGCGTCTGGCCAAAGTCGAATATGAGGAAATGCCCGGCCTGTTTTCCATTGCCGGTCTCGACGGCGCAAAAGACCGTCTGGTCTTCACGCCGCTGACGCTTAATCGCGGCGATGCCCGCAAGGCCATCGACGAGGCCCCGCGCAAGGTCAAGAACCGCATGATGGTCGGCGGTCAGGACCATTTCTATCTTGAGGGCCAGGCTTCACTGGCCGTTCCCGGTGAAGATGAAGACGTCACCATCTATTGCTCCACGCAGGGGCCGAGCGAAACGCAGCATCTGGTCGCCCATGCGCTGGGTGTGCCGAGCCATGCGGTCACGGTCGAGGTGCGCCGCATGGGCGGCGGCTTCGGCGGCAAGGAAACGCAGGCCAATCAATGGGCCGCCATTGCCGCCATCGCCGCCAAGAAGCACAGGCGCGCGGTGAAAATCCGTCTCGACCGCGACGAGGACATGACCGCCACGGGCAAGCGTCATGATTTCATGATCGATTACGAGGTCGGTTTCGACGACGAAGGCAATATTCTGGGCGTCGATTATATGTTTGCGCTTAATGCCGGTTTTTCCGCCGACCTTTCGGGACCGGTCGGTGACCGCGCGCTGTTTCATTGCGACAATGCCTATTTCTTCCCGGCAGTGCATGCGCAATCCGCGCCGCTTTATACCAATACCGTGTCCAACACGGCGTTTCGCGGTTTTGGCGGCCCGCAGGGCATGGTTGGTGCCGAACGTGTCATTGAGGAAGTGGCCTTTGCGGTTGGCAAGGACCCGCTCGATATCCGCAAGCTCAATTTCTACGACGCGATGGGTACCGAGGGTGGCGCTCGTAACGTCACACCCTATCACCAGAAGGTGGAAGACTGCATCATCCAGCGCATTGTCGCGGAACTGGAAGAAAGCGCCGATTACGCTGCGCGCCGTGAGGCTATCCGCGAATTCAACGCCAAAAGCCGCACCGTGAAGCGCGGCATGGCGCTGACGCCGGTGAAATTCGGCATTTCCTTCACCAAGACCGAGTCCAATCAGGCGGGGGCGCTGGTGCATGTCTATAATGACGGCTCGGTGCATATGAACCATGGCGGCACCGAAATGGGGCAGGGGCTCCATATGAAGGTGGCGCAGGTCGTGGCGGAAGAATTCCAGATCGATATCGACCGGGTGAAGATCACCGCGACCACCACCGCCAAGGTGCCGAACACTGCGCCGACGGCGGCATCGTCGGGTGCCGATCTCAACGGCATGGCCGCGCAGGATGCCGCGCGCCAGATCAAGAAGCGGCTGATCCGTTTTGCTGCCGAGCAATATCGGGTGCCGGAAGATCAGGTTGTATTCCTGCCCAACCGCATTCGCGTCGGCAATCAGGAGATCAGCTTTAATGAGCTGGTGAAACAGGCCTATATCGGGCGCGTGCAGCTTTCCGCCGCCGGGCACTACAAGACGCCGAAAATCCACTGGGACCGGGCCAAGGGTAAAGGCCATGCGTTCTATTATTACGCCTATGGCGCGGCCTGCTCGGAAGTCTCTATCGATACGCTGACCGGCGAATATGTGGTGGAACGAACCGATATTCTTCACGATACCGGACGCTCGCTCAATCGCGTCATCGACATCGGCCAGATCGAAGGCGGCTTTGTGCAGGGCATGGGCTGGCTCACCACCGAGGAACTTGTCTGGGACGACAAGGGACGGCTGCGCACACATGCGCCGTCCACCTACAAGATCCCGCTCGCATCCGACCGGCCCAAGATTTTCAATGTCGCGCTGACCGACTGGTCGGAAGCCTATGAGCCGACCATCCATCGCTCGAAAGCGGTGGGCGAGCCGCCGCTGCCGCACGGCATGTCGGTGCTTTATGCGCTGTCGGATGCGGTGGCGAGCGTTGCCGATCACAAGATCAGCCCGCGTCTCGATGCGCCAGCCACGCCTGAGCGTGTGCTGATGGCCATTGAGCGGCTGCGCGCGCAAAAGGGGTAACACTATGAGCCGCGGCACGCTGGGCAGGCGGGACGATATAAGGGCATTCCTGAACCGTCGCCACGACAGCGTGCTGGTGGAGGTGGCGGACGTGAAGGGCTCTGCGCCCCGCGATGCCGGGGCATGGATGCTCGTCGCCCCCGATATGATCTTCCGCACCATCGGCGGCGGACAGCTCGAATATATGGCCATCGACCACGCCCGGAAAATACTCGCTGGCGGTCGCGATTCCCCGATGGATGTGCCTCTGGGCCCCGAAATCGGCCAATGCTGCGGCGGGCGCGTGGCTTTAAGTTTCAGACGCGTCAATCGCGGCCTCGCCGATGAACTGGTCGGCAAGATCGATGCGGAAATCGCCACCCGACCGCATGTATATGTCTTCGGCGCAGGCCATGTCGGCGATGCGCTGGCCTATGCGCTGTCGCTGACGCCGGTGCGGGTGGTGCTGGTGGATACGCGCGAGGCGGAGCTTATGGCTGTTGACGCGCCGGGCGTCGAAACTTGCCTCGCGGCCATGCCGGAACAGGTGGTGCGTTCCGCGCCGCCTAGCAGTGCGTTTATCATTCTGACGCATGATCATGCGCTTGATTTTCTGATCGCCGCCGAGGCGCTGCAACGCCGCGATGCGATCTATGTCGGCATGATCGGCTCGAAGACGAAGAAGGCGACTTTCAAAAATTGGTTGAACCGCGAATTCGGCAGCGACGAGTTGTTTGAAGAGCTCATCTGCCCGGTCGGCGGTGCGGTCGTGAAGGACAAACGGCCGGAAGTCATTGCAGCCCTTGCGGCGGCCGAAGTGCTGACCGCCGTTTTGACCGCGAGCAAGGTCTCGCAGCCTGTTTAAGCCAGCGCTTCCCGTATGAGCCGCTGGCAGCGCTCCGTCATGAAATCGATGATCAGACGCACCTTCGGGTCCTGAAAACGCTTGTGCGGATAGATCGCGGCAAGCTGGATCGGTGCTGGCGGCGTGCTTTCGAGAAGCGGCACCAGCCGACCGTCGCGGAGATATTCCTTCACCTCGAACAGCGGCTTGTTGATGATGCCGCGCCCGCCCAGCGCCCATTGCGTCAATACGTCGCCATCATCGGAATCATAAGGCCCGGTGACTTCGAATTTGCGAAGACCCTCCGATGTTTGCAGCGACCAGTAATATTCCTTCGACCCCGGAAAACGCAGCAGCAAACAGTCATGCGTGTCGCCCAGCAGCTCTTCCGGTGATTGCGGAATCCCATGTTTTTCAAGATATTGCGGGGCGGCGCAGATCACGCGCTCACAATTCAGGATGCCGCGCATGCGCAAGTTGGAGTTTTCCAGAACACCGAGTTTGAAGGCGACATCCACGCTTTCGCTCATAATGTCGATCTCGTGGTCAGATAGTCTCAGGCGCACTTCGATATCCGGATATTTGTCGTGAAACTCCGGAATGCCCGATGCGATGAGCCTGCGGCCAAGCCCCAAAGGCGCGGTGATGCGAATCGATCCCTTGGGATTTTTCGCAAGTTCCGCGACGGCTGCTTCCGCCTCATCGACTGCTTCGAGGATTTTCAAAGCGCCGTCATAGAATATGCGGCCATGCTCGGTCGGCGTCAGCTTGCGCGTGGTACGGTTGAAGAGCCGGACGCCAAGATGCTTCTCCAACTCCTTGATTCGATTGCTCGCAACCGCCGGAGAGGCGCGCTGGTCGCGCCCGGCGGCAGAAAGATTTCCCAATTCGACAACGCGCACGAAAACGCGCAGATTATCAAGATAAGACATGCGTCCCCTCCACGATTGTCTAGTTTTTTTTGAAAGTGATGGTCGTGTTGTGACGTTCCCTCGGACGCAAAGCTTTGGCACATAATAAGATAACGAACAATGGGGCGAACAATGGGAGTGCCTGATGTATGATTTTGCCGTAGCCTGGGACTGGCTGGGCTTCGCAGCGCGGTGGCTGCATGTCATTACCGCGATTGCGTGGATCGGCTCGTCTTTCTACTTCATCGCGCTTGATCTCGGTCTGCGCCAGCGTCCCGGCTTGCCGGTTGGTGCGCATGGCGAGGAATGGCAGGTCCATGGCGGTGGTTTCTATCACATCCAGAAATATCTGGTTGCTCCAGCCGAAATGCCGGAACATCTCACCTGGTTCAAATGGGAATCCTACGCCACCTGGCTGTCGGGCTTCACGCTGCTCTGCATCGTTTATTACACGGGCGCCGATCTTTACCTGATCGATCCGAATGTGCTCGATGTGTCGGTTCCGGTCGCCATCGCGATTTCCATCGCCTCCCTGGCCTTTGGCTGGGTCGCCTATAACACCATCTGCAAGCTGATGCTGGGCAAGAGCGACACGCTTTTGATGGTCATGCTCTATGCGGTGCTGGTGTTCGTGGCCTGGGGCTATACGCATCTGTTCACCAGCCGCGCGGCCTTCCTGCATCTGGGCGCTTTCACGGCGACGATCATGTCGGCCAACGTGTTCATGATCATCATCCCGAACCAGAAAATCGTGGTGGCCGATCTCATCGCCGGTCGCAAGCCCGATCCGAAATATGGCAAGATCGCCAAGCAGCGCTCGACGCATAACAACTATCTGACGCTGCCGGTTCTGTTCCTGATGCTGTCGAACCACAATCCACTGGCTTTCGGCACGCAGTATAACTGGATCATCGCCTCGCTGGTGTTCCTGATGGGTGTTACGATCCGCCATTGGTTCAACACCCAGCATGCTCGCAAGGGCAAGCCGACATGGACCTGGCTGGTGACGGTCATCCTGTTCATCATCATCATGTGGCTTTCCACCGCACCGAAGATTCTGACCGGCCAGCCGGAAGAACAGAAGGTTTCCGCTTTACAGCAAACTTTCATCTCGGACCCGCACTTTGGCAAAGTGCGGGATACCGTTTTGGGACGCTGCGCCATGTGCCATGCGGCGGAGCCGGGTTGGGAAGGCATGATCACGCCGCCGAAGGGCGTGACGCTTGAAACGGATCGGGAAATCGCCGCTCATGCGCGTGAAATCTATTTGCAGGCCGGTCGCTCCCATGCCATGCCGCCCGCCAATGTGACCGGAGTGACCGACCAGGAGCGCCAGCTTCTCGCCTCCTGGTATGAATCCGCTACTGCTGGAGCAAAGTAACAATGACCCGACTTCTCATCCGTGGCCGCGTGCTGACCTTTCGCGATGAGCCGCAAAGTCTCGATGACAGCGCTTCCTATCGCTATATCGAAGATGGCGCCATTTTGGTCGAAGACGGACGCATTGTGCGCCTTGGGGAGTATGCGCAAGTTAGCGCGGAAGCGGGCAGCGATGTGAAGCTGGCCGATCATCGTCCGCATCTGATCCTGCCGGGCTTCATCGATACGCATATCCATTATCCGCAGACCCAGGTGGTCGCGTCCTATGCCGCCAATCTTCTGGAATGGCTCAACACCTATACATTCGTGGCCGAACAGAAATTCGCCGATGAGCAGCACGCGGAATTCATTGCCGAGCGTTTTCTGGACGAACTAATCCGCCATGGCACCACCACCGCTGTCGCTTATTGCTCGGTGCATCCGCAAAGCGTCGACGCCTATTTTCGTGCCTCGCAGCATCGTAACATGCGCATGCTGGGCGGCAAGGTGATGATGGACCGCAACGCGCCGCCCGCTTTGCGCGACACCGCCCAATCCGGTTACGACGATAGCAAGGCACTGATTGCGCGCTGGCACGGCAAGGACCGCCTCGACTATGTGATCACGCCGCGCTTCGCCATTACCTCGACGCCGGAACAGCTCGAAGCCAGCCAGGCGCTTGCCCGTGAACATCCCGAATGCTTTATCCAGACGCATCTTTCGGAAAACCACGACGAAATCGCCTTCACCAAGTCGCTTTATCCCGATGCGCCGGATTATCTCGGCATTTACGAGCATTACGGCCTTTTGGGAAACAAGACGCTGCTTGGCCATTCCATCCATCTGGAAGAGCGCGAAGTGGGCGTGATGGCGGAAACCGGCTCGGTGGCGGTGTTCTGCCCGACCTCGAACCTGTTTCTCGGTTCCGGCCTGTTCGACCGTGATCGCCTGAAGGCGTCGGGCGTGCGCATGGCTGTGGCAACCGACGTCGGCGGCGGCACCAGCTTTTCCATGCTGCGCACCATGGACGAGGGTTACAAGATTTTGCAGTTGCGCGAACAGCGTCTGAACCCGTTCCAGTCCTTCTACATGATGACGCTTGGCAATGCTCGGGCGCTGTCGATGGAAGACAAGATCGGCACGCTGGACGAAGGCACCGAAGCCGATATCGTGGTGCTTGATTCAGCCGCCACATCGCCGATGCGTCTGCGCATGGCGGCAGGCGCAACGCTGGAACAGGAGCTGTTCCTGCTGCAAACGGTCGGCGACGACCGCGCCATTGTCGAAACCTATGTGGCGGGGAGGCCGCTCAAGGCGGAACTGTAAAGTACAGATGTAGCCTGACGATTTTCGTCTAATCCGTCGCTTCGCTTCCCCCTCATCCTGAGGTGCGGAGCGAAGCGAAGCATCATCCTGAGCCTGTCGAAGGATCGAAGGACGAGGGGGCGCTGATTTGTTTTTCCTCAGCCCTTCGAGACGCTTTCCTTCGACAAGCTCAGGAAAGCTCCTCAGGGTGAGGGAAAAGAGCAGCGCGGCAACATAAGCGCTCAGCCCAAAATAATCGTGTTCAGAGTTCTTCCGGGCGCTTGCCGCCGATGGCCCGGGTCAGTTGATCGGCGGTCGCGCGGATGAGCGGCCCCAGCTCTTCAAGCTTCTTCTTGGGCAGGCGCACGGCGGGACCAGAGATGGAAATGCCCGCAATGCCCTCGCCATATTCGTTGAAAATCGGCGCGGCGATGCAGCACATGCCGAGCGTGTGTTCCTCTTCATCGATGGACCAGCCGCGCATGCGTGTCGCCTGAATGTCTTTCAGAAGCGCAGGCAGGCCATCCAGCGTGCGCTGGGTGAAGTGCTCCAGCGCTTTTCCTGAAAGCGCGCGGGCGATTTCGCCATCCGACCAGGTCGACAGAATTGCTTTGCCGATGCCCGATGCGTGGATCGGTCCGCGCCGTCCGGGACGAAAGAAGGCGCGCATCGGCGCATGGCTTTCAATCTGCGAGATGAACACCACATCGCCGTCGTCCTCGACGCCGATATTCGCGGTCTCGCCGCTCGTCTCCATGAGTTGCTTCAGATAGGGGCGCGCCAGCGTGCCCAGCTTGCGGAAGCGGCGAAAGGCATTGCCGATTTCAAACGCCTTGACACCGATGGTCCAGTCGCCGCTTTCCAGATCGTGCGAAACCATGCCGTGATTGGCAAGCGAGGATAACAGACGGTGCACGGTGGAAGGTGCCATGCCGCTCGCATCGGCGAGATCGGTCAGGGTTGAGCCATCATTCTCGGCGATCAGCGCCAGAAGTTTCAGGCTGCGGTCCAGAACCTGCACGGACGAGGGCGCTGCATTATCCGCCGCCTTGCGGCCCCGCTTTGCCTTGGCCTGTTCCATCTGCCCGCCTCCGATTCTGCTGTGATCATTCACTATCCTATCGCTGCACCGGCGAAAAGGGCCGCCGATTATCTCCATTCCGTTGAAAATCTTTATTTCCATATAATGGTATGCATTTCCATTTTTTGAAAATAGGATTTGTAAATGGAGAATAATTCCATAGGAGGATTGGCCATGGCCAGAATGCGTGCAGTCGATGCAGCCGTGCTTGTGCTGGAGAGGGAAGGGATTAGTTGCGCTTTCGGCGTGCCGGGCGCGGCTATCAATCCATTTTATTCGGCGATGAAAGCGCGCGGTTCGATCCGCCATATCCTGGCGCGTCACGTCGAGGGCGCTTCGCATATGGCCGAAGGCTATACGCGGGCAAAGCATGGCAATATCGGCCTGTGCATCGGCACCTCCGGCCCGGCGGGCACGGATATGATCACCGGCCTCTATTCGGCATCTGCCGATTCCATTCCCATTCTCTGCGTCACAGGGCAAGCCCCCCGTGCCCGGCTCGACAAGGAGGACTTTCAGGCAGTCGATATCGCCAAGATCGCGGCCCCGGTCACCAAATGGGCGGTCACGGTCATGGAGCCTGCACTGGTGCCTTTTGTTTTTCAGAAGGCGTTTCATGTCATGCGGTCAGGCCGTCCCGGTCCGGTGCTGATCGATCTGCCGATTGATGTGCAGATGGCCGAAATAGAGTTCGACATCGACACCTATCAGCCGATGGAAGCCTATAAGCCAGCGGCCACGCGGGCGCAGGCCGAAAAGGCGATTGCCATGCTGAACGCGGCGGAACGTCCGCTGATCGTTGCTGGCGGCGGCATCATCAATGCCGATGCATCGGATTTGCTGGTCGAATTCGCCGAGATCACCGGCATTCCGGTCATCCCGACTCTGATGGGCTGGGGTGTCATCCCGGACGATCACCGTCTGATGGCGGGCATGTGCGGCCTCCAGACCTCGCATCGCTACGGCAATGCCAATCTGCTGGCGTCCGATGTCGTCATCGGCATCGGCAATCGCTGGGCCAACCGTCACACCGGCAATGTCGATACCTATAAGAAGGATCGCACCTTCATCCATGTCGATATCGAGCCGACACAGATCGGTCGTGTGTTTGCGCCGGATTTCGGCATCGTGTCCGATGCGGGCAAGGCGCTGAAGCAATTGCTCGACGTTGCGACCGAATGGAAGGCAGCAGGCAGGCTGCGCGACTGGTCTGGCTGGGCGAAGGAATGCGAGGGCCGCAAGCGCACCATGCTACGCAAGACGCATTTCGACCAGACGCCGCTGAAACCCCAGCGTGTCTATGAGGAGATGAACAAGGCTTTCGGGCGTGACACCTGCTATGTCACCACCATAGGCCTCAGCCAGATCGCGGGCGCGCAGTTCCTGCATGTCTATCGCCCGCGCAACTGGATCAATTGCGGTCAGGCCGGTCCGCTCGGCTGGACCCTGCCTGCGGCTCTGGGCGTCCGCGCTGCCGATCCGGATCGGCCTATCGTGGCGCTGTCGGGCGACTATGACTTCCAGTTCATGATCGAGGAACTGGCGGTCGGCGCGCAGCACAAACTGCCCTACATCCATGTCGTCGTGAACAATTCCTATCTCGGCCTGATCCGTCAGGCGCAGCGCGGCTTCAATATGGATTTCGAGGTCAGCCTTGCCTTTGACAACATCAATGCGTCCGGCGATGCGGAGAAGGGCTATGGCGTCGATCATGTGGCGGTTGCCGAAGGTCTCGGCTGCAAGGCGATCCGGGTGCGCAGCCCTAACCAGTTTGCGGAAAGTTTCGAGCAGGCCAAGGCGCTGATGCAGGAGCATCAGGTGCCGGTCGTGATGGAATTCATTCTGGAACGCGTCACCAATATTTCCATGGGTGCCGACATCGATCAGGTGGTCGAGTTCGAGGACCTGGCCGAGCGCGGCGAGGATGCGCCGACCGCGATTGCGGCATTGCTGGATTAGCGGCGCGATTTTTCCCCCGGCTTCACTCCTCATCCTGAGGTGCGGAGCGAAGCGAAGCATCATCCTGAGCCCGTCGAAGGGTCGAAGGGTGAGGGCAGGCACGGTGCGTTTTCCCTCGCCCTTCGAGACGCCTCCCTTCGACAAGCTCGGGAGGCTCCTCAGGATGAGGGAAAAGAACAACATTAGAGCAATTGGAGAAGTGTGAAGCGGTTCTCCGCAATTGCGTAGAAAAACAGAGGAGGCGGAAATGCCAAGATTTGCAGCCAATCTCACCATGCTTTTCACCGAAGTGCCGTTCATGGATCGCTTTGCGCTGGCCGCCAAGGCGGGTTTCACCGGGGTGGAATATCTGTTCCCCTACGAGTTCAACCGGCATGAGCTGAAAGCAGCGCTGACCCGGCACAATCTGGCGCAGGTGCTGCATAATCTGCCCGCCGGCAACTGGGCAGGCGGCGAGCGCGGTATCGCCGTCTTGCCAGATCGTGTGGATGAGTTCCGGCGCGGCGTGGCGGATGCCATCGATTACGCCACGACGCTCAACTGCTCGCAGGTCAACTGCCTTGCCGGGATCGCGCCGCAGGGCATCGATCCGGACGCGCTGCGGGCCACCTTTGTCGGCAATCTGCGGCTGGCCGCGAAGGAACTGGGCAAGCACGGTATCCGCCTGCTGATCGAGCCGATCAACCATTACGACATTCCCGGTTTCTATCTGAACACGGTGGAGCAGGCGGTTTCGATCATCGACGAGGTGGGCAGCAACAACCTGTTCATTCAGTACGACCTTTATCACCAGCAGCGCACGCGCGGCGAACTCGTCGCCACCTATGAGCGCTACAAGCCGCTGATTGCGCATGTGCAGCTTGCCGACAATCCGGGGCGCAACGAGCCCGGCACCGGCGAGATCCATTATCCGAACGTCTTCGAAGCACTGAAGAACGCCGGATACAAGGGCTGGATCGGCTGTGAATACAAGCCGAAGACCACCACCGAGGAAGGTCTGGGCTGGTTCAAACAATATGAAGCCGAGCGTCTGAGCGCGTAAATTGCATAGGGAGGTAGAGAATGGCCAAGATCGGCTTTATCGGACTGGGTATCATGGGCAAGCCGATGGCGCAGCATTTGCAGAAAGCAGGCCACCAGCTTTTCACCTCGAAGCATAGCCAGCCGCCGCACAAGGACCTGATGGATGCGGGGCTGACGGTTCTCGATACGCCCAAAGCGGTGGCCGCGGAATGCGAGACGACCATACTCATGCTGCCGGATACGCCGCAGGTGGCCGAAGTCCTTTTCGGGGAAAACGGCGCGGCGGAAGGTCTGGGCAAGGGCAAGACGCTGATCGACATGAGTTCGATTTCGCCCATCGAGACCAAGGAATTCGCGAAAAAAGTCCGCGCCACGGGTGCGGAATATATCGACGCGCCGGTTTCCGGTGGCGAGGTGGGCGCGAAGAACGCCAGCCTCTCCATCATGGCGGGCGGCGCGCAGGCAAGCTTTGATGCGGCGCTGCCGCTTCTCAAGCTGATGGGCAAGAACATCACGCTGGTCGGCGATTGCGGCGATGGCCAGACCACCAAGGTCGCCAATCAGATCATCGTGGCGCTCAACATCGAAGCTGTTGCCGAAGCGCTGGTCTTCGCCTCGAAGGCGGGTGCCGATCCGGCCAAGGTGCGCGAAGCGCTGATGGGCGGTTTTGCTTCCTCGCGCATTCTCGAAGTGCATGGCGAGCGCATGATCAAGCGCACCTTCGATCCTGGTTTCCGCATTGCCTTGCATCAGAAAGACCTCAATCTGGCGCTTCAGGGCGCGAAGGCCTTGGGCGTCTCGCTGCCCAACACGGCCATGGCGCAGGAGCTGTTCAATTCCTGCGCGGCGCACGGCGATGATGGTCTCGACCATTCCGGTCTGGTGCGCGCGCTTGAGCGGATGGCCAATCACGAGGTCGCCTGAGCTTCGGGCATGACCTTTTCTCTGGAGGGGAGAAGGTGGAGCTGGCCGCTTTGGAGGAGGTGGCCGGCTCCATTGATTTTATGTGCGCGGCACGAAATAGTGCTGCCAAACCAATAATCAAAATCGGGAATCTCATGACTGCCCCAAGCGCCATCGCCGATCCGAAGAAGTTTTTGACCAGCCTTTTCGATGCGGCTGTTGCCGCAGCCGATCCGGAACTGGTGATACGGGCAAACCTGCCCGCGAAGCCCAAGGGCCGCACGATCGTCATCGGCGCGGGCAAAGGTTCCGCGCAGATGGCGGCGGCTTTCGAAAGGGCGTGGGGCGGGCCGATTGAGGGTCTTGTGGTGACACGCTATGGCTATGGCACGCCCTGCGAACGCATCGAGATTATCGAGGCGGCGCATCCGGTTCCAGATGATGCCGGGCTTGTGGCATCCAAGCGCCTGTTCGAAGCCGTATCGGGCCTCACGGAAGACGATCTCGTGGTGGCGCTGATATCAGGCGGCGGCTCGGCACTGCTGCCATCACCGCCGGAAGGGCTGACGCTGCAAGACGAAATTGCCGTCAACAAGGCCTTGCTGGCGTCGGGCGCGCCGATCTCGGCCATGAATGCCGTGCGCAAGCATCTTTCGACCATCAAGGGCGGACGCCTTGCCGCCGCCGCCCATCCGGCCAAAGTTTTCTCGCTGGTGGTCTCGGATATTCCGGGCGACAATCCGGCCTTCGTGGCTTCCGGCCCGACTGTGCCGGACCAAACCAGCCGCGACGATGCGCTGAAGATAATCGAACGCTACCGGCTCGACTTGCCGGAGGCTGCGCTCAAGCATATTCGCGGCGAAGGCGCACATGCGCCAAAGCCGGACGACGCGGTTTTCGCGCAAAACGAGGTGAGGGTGATTGCATCTGCCGCCGTATCGCTGGAAGCGGCGGCGAAAGAGGCCGCCCGCCACGGCGTCGAAGCCGTGATTCTGTCAGACGCCATGGAAGGGGAATCGCGCGAGGTGGCGCATGTCCACGCCGCAATTGCCCGTGAAGTGGCCGAACGCGACCGCCCGTTCAAGAAACCGGTGGTCATTCTGTCCGGGGGCGAAACCACCGTCACCATTCGCGGCAAGGGTGGCAAGGGTGGGCGAAACAGCGAATTCCTGCTGTCCTTCGCGCTCGATATCGACGGCTATGGCAATATCCATGCGCTGGCCGCTGACACGGATGGCATTGACGGTTCGGAGGACAATGCGGGTGCTTTCGCCGATGGCAGCACGGTGTCGCGTCTGCAAAAGGCGGGCGAGGATGGTGCGGCGCGCCTCAACAACAACGATGCCTGGACGGCGTTTGACGCCATCGGCGATCTGTTCATACCGGGTCCGACCGGCACGAATGTCAACGATCTGCGCGCGATTCTTGTGACGGCCTAGCGTCGTCGTCTAAGAGAATACGACTAGCCGCGCCATCAAGATCCTCATACTGGCCGTTTTTCAGCGACCAGAGAAAGGCGGCAAGCCCCACCGCACCCATAAGCAGCGCAACGGGAATGAGAAAGAGAAGCCCGCTCATTTATGCGCTTCCTTGACCACGGTAACCGGCGCGGCTCGTGTCTGCGCCTGTTGTTTCTGCTTTCCGGCTTTCAGCCGCAGTGCATTGCTGACGACGACGATGGACGACAGCGACATGGAAAGTGCTGCCACGAGCGGCGTGACATATCCGAAGATCGCAATCGGCACGGCGATGATATTATAGCCGATGGACAGCGCGAAATTCTGGCTGATCAGCCGGCCAGCCTCCTTCGAGACGGCGAGGGCCAGCGGCACGGCGGCGAGGCTTGTCCGCAGGAACACGAAGTCGGCGGCATTGCGCCCGATATCGGCTGCAGTTGCAGGCGCTATGGAAACATGGGCCGCGACGAGGGCGGGCGCATCGTTGAGACCATCGCCCACCATCAGCACCTTGCGGCCTTCGCCGGAAAGCTCCTGTACAAGCCGGGATTTGTCGGCGGGCAGCACTGCGCCGCGATAATCATCGACGCCGAGATAATCCGCGAGTTGTCTGACGGCGGGCAACCGGTCGCCGGAAATAATGGCGAGCTTCAACCCATCCTTTTTCAGCGCGGCGATGGCAGCGGCCGCGTCTTCGCGCGGGCTGTCCTCGAAACGGAAGGTTTCAACCAGCATACCGTCGATGGAAAGGCAGGTTTCCGGGCCGTTTGCGGCGGTTGCATCGACCATGCCGCCCACCCATTCGGATTTGCCGAGACGATAGAGCTTGCCGTCGATTTCCGCCTCGATACCCGAACCGGAAAATTCCTCGATCCGGGTGAAGGCGCTCATCGGGCCCTGACCGGAAAACTGCGCCAACGCCCGCGACAGCGGATGGCGGGAATAGAGCGACAGTTCGGCGGCGATTTCCAGATAGCGCGCATTGACGCTTTCAACGCCGATCAGTCGCGGCTGGCCGAGCGTGAGCGTGCCGGTCTTGTCGAAAATCGCCGTGTCGATCTCGGCCATGCGCTCCATGGCGGAGCCGTCCTTGATCATGATGCCGTTTTCGAACAGGCGGCGCGCCGCAACCACCTGCACAATCGGCACCGCCAGCGCCAGCGCGCATGGGCAGGTGATGATCAGCGTGCAGATGGCGATATAGATCGAGCGATACCAGTCGCCGCCCGTGTAGACCATCCAGCCTGTAAATGCGAGGAAGGCGATCGTGTGCACCATCGGCACGTAAAGCTCCGATGCGCGGTCGGCGAGGCGGCGATAATAGGCGCGTCCGCTCTCGGCCACATCCATCAGGCGCACCATTTCGGCAAGGAAGGAATCTTTCGCTTCCGCCGTCGCCCGGATGATGAGTGGCGTGGAGAGGTTCAGCGTACCGGCGCGGATATCCGAACCGGGGCCGACCGGCACCGCATCGCTTTCGCCTGATGCAATGGCGCAATCGAGTTCGGAGCGGCCTTCCTCAATTCTGGCATCCACCGGCACACGCTCGCCCGCCGCCAGAATGATGCGCATGCCGGGGCGGATTTCATTGACGGGCAGATAGTTCCGCTCGCCGTTATCGCCGATCACCACCGCGCCGCGACTGCCAAGCTGCGCCAGTCCGCGCACGGCGGAGCGGGCGCGGGCGCGCATCATGTAGTCCAGCGTGCGACCGATCAGCAGGAAGAACAAAAGCGTCACGGAGGCATCGAAATAGGCATGATGACCGTGGTTCATGGTCTCATAGATACTCATCGCAAAAGCGAGCGAAATGGCGAGCGCTATCGGCACATCCATGTTCACTCGCCTGTTGCGCAGCGCATTCCAAGCGGAAACATAGAAGATACGGCCCGAGAAGATCAGCGTCGGCAGGGCGATGAGGCCAGAGACCCAGTGGAACAGATCGCGGGTTGCCGCATCCGCGCCCGACCAGACGGCGACGGAAAGCAGCATGACATTGCTGGAGGCAAAAGCCGCAACGCCAAGCGCGATCAGCAGGCGCGTGAAGGCGGGGTCCTTCTCCTGCGCTATGTCGAAAATATGCGCTTCATAGCCGAGCTTCCGCAGCGGATCGACGACATTGGGCGGCGTTTCGCCGTCCTTCCAGCGGATCGCGACCCGGCGCGCCGTCAGGTTGACGCGCACATAGGCAACGCCCGCAATCTGGCCCAGCGAATCTTCGATGGTCTTGATGCACAGGCCGCAGTGAACGCCCGGCACCGAGAGGTCGAGTTGCCGCAGCCCGTCGCCAAGCGCGCGGCTGGCAAGCTGCATTTCATCCGGAGAAACACGCTGGATGACGGTCGCGATCTGTGCATTATCGACGCAGCAGCTCATAGCATTTTGCCGTTTTTGATCAGGACACGGATGATGTGGCGATACGGGTCTTCCAGACCGGCATCGGCATTGATTTCCATGACCCATGCGCCATCGGTAAGCGCGATGTTGGCGCCGAGCACACCTGCTTCGTCGCCAGCGGTGAGCGCGGCCTTGGTATCGTTCACATCGCCCACCGGACGCTTGAACTCCACGGTACCGCCAGTCACTGCAACCGGCTGGCCGTTGCGGTCGAGCAGACGATAGGTCAGCACGCCATTTTCATAAGACGGTTTCGACTGCCATTGCAGAGCGGCCTGCTGCTTGCCGGTCTCGGCCTTTTCGTTGAACTCCTGGCTTGCGACATAGGAATTGGCGACGACCAGCCCGCTCCAGCTGTTGATGGCGAAATAGGCCATCGTCACATTGACGGCGATGATCACCCCGAAGAACGCCAACATGATGCCCAGCATGTGCCAGCCGGTGAAAGTGCCCGACGAATTTGCGGATGCTGTCTTGGTTTCTGCCGACATTATCGTCCCTCCGGAGCCATGAAGGTTGCCTTGTAGCGGGCGTGTTCCGCGCCGTCCGCATCGCGCACTTCGATTTCATAATCCTGGCGGTGATCGGTGATGGCGCTGTGCGGCAGGGTCACGAAGACGCGCAATGTCTTCAGCCGGTCGGGTTCGACGGGCACGGCATAATTGCCGTCTACGTCTGCCGTCTCGTCCTGTACGGTCAGGGTCGCGCCGGGCAGACCTTCGATGGAAAGCCGGAAGGTGCGCGGCGTCGGGATCATGTTCAGAAGCTTGACGGTGTAACCGTTGCGGATTGAACCGTCGGACAGAAGCACATATTGCGGGTTGCGATCATGCAGGACATTGATGCCGATGCGCTGGCGCATCGACAGCGAAATGATAAGCGTGAGGCCGATCAGCGCCCAGACGATGAAATAGAACAGGCTGCGCGGACGCAGCACCTTGCCCCACGACAGGTTCTGCACCTTGTCGGAAAAGCGGTTCGGCGCATCATAAACCCGCGCTGGGGTGATGGGCATCGTTCCGTTGTCGGTCGCAAGCGCCATATTGGCGTTGTAATCGGCCAGTGTCGCATAGGAGATAAGCCCGCGCGCCTTGCCGATCTTGTCCATAACGGAATTGCAGGCATCGATGCATAGCGCGCAGGTGATGCATTCAAGCTGCTGGCCGTCGCGAATGTCGATACCCATGGGGCAGGCGGCGACACACGCATTGCAATCCACGCAGTCACCGACGGCTTCCCCGGTGGCGATTGCCTTCTTGGCACGGCGCGAACGCGGCTCGCCACGCCAGTCATTATAGGTGACGGTCAGCGAATTCTCGTCCAGCATCGCGGCCTGAATGCGCGGCCATGGACACATATAGGTGCAGACCTGCTCGCGCATCAGCCCGCCCAGCACATAGGTGGTGGCGGTGAGAATGGCGACGGTGAAATAGGCGACGGGCGCCGCCTGTCCGCTCACGAAGTCGAGGAGCAATTTCGGCGCATCGGCGAAATAGAAAATCCACGCGCCGCCGGTCAGCACCCCGATCAAAAGCCAGATCGAATGTTTCGCCACCCGCTTCCAGATCTTGTCGAAAGTCCATGGCCCCTTGTCGAGCTTCATGCGGGCGTTGCGGTCGCCTTCGATGGCGCGTTCCACCACGAGATAGAGATCGACCCAGACGGTCTGCGGGCAGGTATAGCCGCACCATGCGCGGCCTGCGACGGATGTGACCAGAAACAGGCCGAGGCCCGCCATGATGAGCAGGCCCGCGACGTAATAGAATTCCTGCGGCCAGATTTCGATGAAGAAGAAATAGAAGCGGCGATTGGCGAGGTCGATCAGCACGGCCTGATCGGGCGCATAAGGCCCGCGATCCCAGCGCAACCACGGCGTGAGATAATAGATGCCCAGCGTGATGAGCATGACGAGCCATTTGAAGCGCCGGAACTCACCGCGAACACGCTTCGGAAAAATCTTGACCCGCGCCGCATAGAGCGATTGCCGGGTCTTGGGGGAATTCACTGCCTGAACGTCGATGCGTTCGACCTGCTCTGACATTTTATGCTCCTTGAGAGGAGAAGGGAGTAGGGGAATAGGGGAGTAAGGGAGTATGAAAAAAAAAGGGGAGCGACGTTGCGGGCCTTCACAACCAAAACATACTCCCCTATTCCCCTACTCCCTTACCCCCCTCTCTTCATTCTCCCCCGCCCAGCGAGTGCACGAATATCGCCAGCTGCTTGACGGTCGTGTCGCCGAGGCGCGGTTCCCATGCGGGCATGACGCCGTGTTTGGGGTGCGAGACCTGACGGATGATCGCGTCTTCGCCGGAACCGTAGAACCAGATCGCATCGGTCAGGTTCGGCGCGCCGAATTCGCGGCTGCCCTTGGCGTCGGCACCGTGACAGACGGCGCAGTTTTCGGCGAAGACTTTCTGGCCTGCCGGGACCATCGACGGGTCATGCGGCGTGCCGGTCAGGCTCACCACATAGGCCGCCACATCGCGAACTTGCTGCGGTTCCAGAATGTCGGCATAGGCAGGCATTTCGGAAGTCCGCGTATCCGCGTCGTCCTTCGAGCGGACACCATGACGGATGGTCGTCAGAATTTCGTCGATGGAACCGCCCCACAGCCAGTCATCGTCGTTGAGGTTCGGATAGCCGGGCGCGCCCTGCGCGCCGGAGCCGTGGCACTGCACGCAATTGACGCGGAAGGCAGCCGCGCCGCCTGCAACGGCGAACTGGCGCAGATTTTCATCGGCCAGAATCTCGTGCACATCCTTGGTCTTGATCTGGTCGAGAATGCCCTGTTTTTCTGCCACCACCTGGCGCATGTCTTCCTGCAACGCGCCGCGGCTCGACCATTGGGTCAGCCCCGCAGTCGAGCTGGAAATCAGTGGCCATGCCGGATAGGCGATGGTGTAGCCGATGGCGAACAGGATGGTGGCGTAGAAGGTCCACAGCCACCAGCGCGGCATCGGATTGTCGAGTTCGCGGATGCCGTCCCATTCATGGCCGGTGGTGGAAACACCGCTGACGTCGTCAATATGCTTATCAGTCATTTGCGTCATCCTTGAACGGAATGGCTTTCACCTCGTCGGCGATCTTCTTGCTGCCGGGACGGAAGACATAGAAGACGGTGATAACGAAGAAGACCGTCATGCCGAGCAGGCCCCAGCTGTCGGCGAAGTGGCGCATGGCGTTGTAATCCATGGGAAGCTCCTATCGCGCTTTGGGGGATTGATCGTAGGTCGAGAAATCGACCAGCGTGCCGAGCATCTGGAGATAGGCGACGAGTGCATCCATCTCGGTCAAAGCAGCCGGGTTGCCGTCGAAATCGCCAAGTTTTGCTTTCGGATAGCGGGCTTCGACGCCGGATGTATCCGCTTCGGGATCGGCCTGTGCCTTCAGGTCGGCCAGCGCATTGTCGATCATGTCCTGCGTATAGGGTACGCCCACCGCGACATTGGCCTTGAGATCGGCGGCAATGGTGTCGGCGCTGAGCGGCGTATCCTTCAGGAAGCCATAGCCCGGCATGACCGATTCCGGCACCACGTCGCGCGGGCGGATCAGGTGCTGGACGTGCCATTCGTTGGAATAGCGGCCACCGACGCGGGCGAGGTCTGGCCCCGTGCGCTTGGAACCCCACTGGAACGAGTGGTCATACATGGATTCCGCCGCAAGGCTGTAATGCCCGTAGCGTTCCACCTCGTCGCGGAAGGGGCGGATCATCTGGCTGTGGCACAGATAGCACCCCTCTCGCACATAGATATTGCGCCCCGCAAGCTCGAGCGGTGAATAGGGTCGCATCCCTTCCACTTTCTCGATGGTGTTTTCGAGATAGAACAGCGGCGCGATTTCCACGATGCCGCCAATCAGCACCACGGTCAGCGATCCAACCAGCAGCAGCGTTGCGTTCTTTTCGATTACGGCATGTTTTTTCAGAAAGGACATGTGTGTTCGATCCTTATTCCGCAGGCTGCATCGCTGGTGTCGGCTTGGCCGGGGTTGCGCCGGCAATCGGCGCTTCATCGCGCAGATTTCCGCGAATGGTCTGATAGACGTTCCAGGCCATGACGAGACCGCCCGTGAGGTAGAGCAGGCCGCCAGTCATGCGGATGACGTAGTAAGGGAACATCGCGGCGACCGTTTCTGCGAAGGAATAGACGAGGAAACCCTGGTCGTCGTATTCGCGCCACATCAGGCCCTGCTGGATACCCGCAACCCACATGGCGGCGGCGTAGAGCACGATGCCGAGAATAGCGAGCCAGAAGTGCCAGTTGACCATGCGCACCGAATAGAGGCGTTCGCGGTTCCACAACTTCGGAGCCAGATAATAGATTGCGCCGAAGGTGATCATGCCGTTCCAGCCAAGCGCGCCGGAATGGACGTGCCCGATGGTCCAGTCGGTATAGTGCGACAGCGAATTGACCGCCTTGATCGACATCAGCGGACCTTCGAAGGTCGCCATGCCGTAGAAGGCGATGGCCGCCACCATCATGCGGATGATCGGATCGGTGCGGATCTTGTCCCATGCGCCCGAAAGCGTCATCAGGCCGTTGATCATGCCGCCCCAGGACGGCATCCACAGCATGATCGAGAACACCATGCCCAGC
The DNA here is from genome assembly GCF_003664555.1 of Ochrobactrum soli. NCBI lineage: Bacteria > Pseudomonadati > Pseudomonadota > Alphaproteobacteria > Hyphomicrobiales > Brucellaceae > Ochrobactrum > Ochrobactrum soli. The sequence continues at coordinate 744,765 of NZ_RCHH01000003.1, forward strand.
GTCTGCGCCCAGTCGGGCAGGGCGGTATAGTGCAGGTGGTGCGGACCAGCCCAGATATAGAGGAAGATCAGCGACCAGAAGTGGATGATCGACAGGCGGTAGGAATAGACTGGACGGTTCGCCTGCTTCGGCACGAAATAATACATCATGCCGAGGAACGAGGTGGTGAGGAAGAAGCCGACGGCATTGTGGCCGTACCACCATTGCGTCAGCGCATCCTGAACGCCCGAGAAGGCGGAATAGCTCTTGGTGCCAAGGAAGGAGACCGGCACGGCAAGGTTATTCACGATATGCAGCATGGCGATGGTGATGATGAAGCCGAGGAAGAACCAGTTGGCCACATAGATATGCGGCTCCTTGCGCTTCAGGACCGTGCCGAGGAACACGACCAGATAGGCGACCCAGACGATGGTGAGCCAGAGGTCCACATACCATTCCGGCTCGGCATATTCGCGGCTCTGGGTGATGCCGAGCAGATAGCCGGTGGCGGCCATGACGATGAAAAGCTGGTAGCCCCAGAACACGAACCAGGCCAGATCGCCGCCGAACAGACGGGCGCGGCAGGTGCGCTGCACCACATAGAAGGATGTGGTGATGAGCGCGGTGCCGCAGAAGGCGAAGATGACGGCGGAAGTGTGCAGTGGGCGCACCCGACCGAAGTTCAGCCATGGTTCCAGATTGAGATCCGGGAAAGCCAACTGGGCTGCGATAACGACGCCGACGAGGAAGCCGACAACGCCCCAGAACACCGTGGCGATCACGCCGTAGCGGATCGGGCCATCCATATAGACGGACTGGTCCGTCTTTTTCGGCGTCAGACCGTAATCGGCATTGCGCATCAGAAGAATGGTGAAAATGGCGAGCACGACGAACAGAATCCACATATGGGTTCTGAACAGCTCGTCATGGGAAAATCCGGCCAGAAGCACGGCAAAAAGCGCTCCCAGACCGGATAGGACTGTTCCAGCGGCGTAGTTCATGAAATCCCCTCGCAGCGCGTAACGAAGACCGCCCGTCAGGGGCAGTTGTAGCGACAGGATGTCTATCTGCGCTCGGTGGTGTGCTGTCATTGATCCTAATCAACGACGATTTTCTAGGGAGGGAAGTGGTCCCGGAACTTATGCCACCGGGACGATCATAGAGGCGCGAAGACCACCATCGGAACGGTTGACCAGAGCAAAACTGCCGCCCATGCGCGTCACCGCCATGTGCACGATGGCAAGCCCAAGGCCGCTGCCATTATCCTGCCGGTGCTTGCCACGGAAGAAGCGTTCCGTCACATGCGGCATTTCATTGTCGGGAATGCCGGGGCCGCTGTCTTCGACGGTAAGGGTGAGGCGGTCGTCCGCGACGGTAAAGCCGCAGCGCACGAAGCCATCCACCGGGGAATGCAGCACGGCGTTTTCGATCAGGTTGCGCGCAGCAAGCGTGAAGAGATGTGGGAACGGCATCTGCACAAGCGGCATCCCCTCCAGCAATTCGATGGTGACGCCGCGCTGCGCGCCGAGCATGCGCATATCGGTGGCGATGGTGTGCAGAAGCTTGCAGGCCGGTTCCGGCACTGGTGTCTCGGCTTCGTCGCTGGTTTCAAGCGCTGCAAGATCGAGCAACTGACCGACCAGCCTGCTGGTGCGGTCCACGCCCGCCGCAATCTGGCGCACCGCATTGGCGCGCACGGCTTTGTCCTTCGCGCTTTCGGCGATTTGCGCCTGCGTCTTCAGTCCGGCGAGCGGCGTCTTCAGCTCATGGGCGGCGAAGATCGCGAAGTTGCGCTCGCGCTCGCGCGCTTCCTCGACGCGGTGGAACAACCCGTTCAGCGCCGTCACGACAGGGGCAATTTCTTTGGGCAGGTTGTCTTCCGGCAGCGGGCGCAAATCCTGCGCCTGCCGTTTCGACAGCACGGCGGCAAGGTTGCTCAGCGGATTGAGTCCGCGCCGCACGCAAAGCCAGATCATGCCCGCAAGCAGCGGCAACACCAGAAGCGCTGGCACGGCCAGCCCCGTCACCACCGTGCGCACCAGCCTTTCACGGACATAGAGACTGTCGCCAACCATGACGCGCAGACCGAGCTGCGTGTTTTCAACCGCAAAGACCCGCCAGCGCTCGCCGTCGACAACGGTGTTGGAAAAGCCGTTTGCCACATTGGTCAGCCGTGTGATGGGCGCACTTTCCGAGCGCCCGACCAGCTTGCCGTCCAGCGCCCAGATCTGGCAGAAAAGCTGCCGGTCATAGTCGGAAAATTCCGGCATGGGTTTTAGCGAAAGCTGGCCGCCATCGCCGTTCGGGCCGACTTCGACACGGTGATCGCTCAATAGTGAATTGACCATGCGCGCGGCTTCCATCAGACGCGCATCCAGAACCTTTTCCAGTTGCGCCTGCGTGGTGATGTGAATCCACACCACCGCAACCAGCCAGACGATACAGGTCACGCCGATCAGAATGCCGGTCAGACGGCCACGGATCGAATTCATGCGCAGGCTCCCGCCAGACGATAGCCGACCCCGCGCACCGTCTCGATGAAATCGGAGCCAAGCTTGGATCGCAGGTGGTGGACATGGACCTCCACCGCATTGCTCTCCACTTCCTCCTGCCAGCCATAAAGCGCTTCTTCCAGCGACGATTTCGAAAGCGTCGCATTGGGGCGCTCCATCAGGGCACGCAGGATCGAGAATTCGCGCCGCGTCAGCCGCAGCGGTTCGCCGTTAAAACGCGCCGACATTTCCGCCGGATCAAGCTCGACGCCGCGCCATTCCAGCACGGCATTGGCGCGACCGGCACCGCGCCGCGCAACAGCGCGCACCCGGGCGGCCAGTTCATGCAGATCGAACGGCTTGCCGACATAATCGTCGGCACCGGCGTCCAGCCCGGCAATGCGTTCCGGCACCTGATCGCGGGCGGTCAGAAGCAGCACCGGCGTATCGTCGCGTCCGCGCCGCATGGTTTTGAGAATGTCGAGGCCGGACCCGTCCGGCAGCATCAGATCGAGCACCACGGCATTGTAATTCTGCGCGGCGAGGGCTGCTTCCGCATCGCCACAGGTCGAGACCGCATCCACGGTGAAACCGGCAATGCCAAGACCGACGGACAGCCCGTCGAGCAGGATTGCATCATCTTCAACCACCAGAATGCGCATTGGTCTTCCTGTTTTCGCCTTGTTTGTCGTTTTAAACCGCCCGGGCTTGTCGGCAACCCAGCTTAAGGCTGCCTTAAGGTGGCGGCGTCATTCGCCTTTTACAGCATAATCAATTTTCTACGAATCAGTTCGGAAAACCGGAATGCGTCTTTCTGCGAGCCTTGCGTGTTTGGCTCTCCTGATCTTCACGGCGTGCTCGTCCGCCTTTGCCGCAGGCCCCTTGCCGGTGAACGAAGCCTTTCGTCTCGGCGTGACGAAAGATGCCGACGGACGCCTCGTGCTTGGCTGGACCATTGCCGAAGGCTATTATCTCTATCGCGATCATATTGCCGCGAAGGACGACAAGGGCAATGCGCTCGATGTCGATACACAGCCCGGCATTGCCAAGGATGATCCGAATTTCGGCAGGCTTGAAGTCTATTATCGCTATGCCAGCGCCAGCGTGAACGCGCAAACCGCGCCGGTGGAAATCACCTATCAGGGCTGTCAGGAAGACGGCATCTGCTACCGGCCTGAAACGCGGACGGTCGATCCGGTGACGCTGGCGGTTTCCAGCCAGATGGGAAATCTGGCGAAATCATTCGGGCAGAGTTCGGCCTTCACGCAAGCCGCGGTCCCGCCGACCCCTGGCGCACAAAGCAAGGCCTTTGCGCTCGCGCCGGAAAAGGGCATGGTCGAAAACCTGCTGGCCGAGGGCGGCACGGGCTTTGTCATCGCGGCGTTTCTGGCGTTCGGGGTGCTGCTGGCCTTCACGCCTTGTGTCTTCCCGATCTATCCCATCGTTGCCGGAACACTGGCACGCGAAGGTGAAAAGCTGACGGCAAAACGCGGCTTTCTCCTCTCCTCCATCTATGTGGTCAGTCTGGCTTTGGGCTTTGCGCTGGTGGGGGCGATCGCTGGCTGGTCGGGGCAGAACCTGCAAATGGTCCTGCAATCGAAATGGACAGCGCTTGCTCTGGCGGGGCTGTTCACGCTTTTGGCCCTGTCGATGTTCGGCCTGTTCCAGATCCAGCTTCCCAGCCAGTGGGTGAGCGCGGTTTCCGCGCAGACTGGCCAGCGCACAGGCTCCAAGCGCTCCGCCGTCATACTCGGCTTTTCGTCGGTGCTGATCGTCGGTCCTTGCGTGACCGCACCACTGGCGGGCGCGCTTCTCTATATTGCACAGACGGCCAATATCGCGCTGGGTGCGGGGGCCCTTTTTGCGCTCGGCATCGGCAAGGGCCTGCCGTTGATCGCTTTCGCGACCCTTGGCGCGGGCACCTTGCCGCGCGCAGGCGCATGGATGGAAACCGTGAAGCAGATTTTCGGCTTCGGTTTTCTGGCAACCGCCATCTTCATGGCCGCGCCGCTTCTGCCGTCAGGCGTGGACATGGCGCTTTGGGCGATGCTGCTGTTCGGCGTGGCAAGTTTTGCCTTTCTCAAAGTGCCGGGGCACAGCGTGGTGGCTCGCACGATTGGCGCGGCGGCCTTCGTCTACGCAACCATTCTGATGCTTGGGCTGGCGTCCGGCGGCAGAGATCCGTTGCAACCGCTGGCCGCATTCGCTAACCGTGGCGACAACCAGAATAGGACCGAGCTGCGATTCGCGCCGGTCGATACGGTTTCTTCCCTTCAGGAGAAGCTTGCGACAGTGGAAGGCTCGCGCCCGACACTGGTCTATTTCACGGCGGATTGGTGCGTGAGTTGCTCCACCGTGGAAAAACGTGTGTTGCCGGATGCCGATGTGAAGAAAAGCCTGAACGGCTATCAGCTCATCAAGGCTGATATTTCCGATCTCACCGGTGGCAATGCCGACCTGATGGCAAAGCTGAAAGTGGCTGGCCCGCCGACGATGATTTTCTTCGACAAGGCAAGCCGCGAGCGGGATCGGACGAGACTGGTGGGCGATGTCACGTCTGCCACCATTGCCCGGTCGGTTGGTCTCACAGCCGATGGCCGGATGTAATTGCAGAAACAAGGATTGAAGATGATGCCGGGGGCTTGGACTATTATGAAACGCGGGGACGATAGATATCGTATTGCAGCGCGACTGTTGCGCATTGCCACTGTCGCTGCGCTGCCACTGGCGGCAGCCGCCTGCACGACCACTTCCGCCGAGCAGCCGGTCGCGGTTGTTATGCCCGCGCCGATGGTTCAGCCGGTGGTGGTTGAGCCGCAACCGGTGCAAGTCGCAGCCGTTGTGGAACCGGAAGTACAGACGGCGCGCAGCGAATATGAAGTGATGTATGGTGCCGTCACCGACGGAAAGAACTTCATTCCCGCGCTCGACGTGAACAAGATTGCCGAGCGCAACCTGCGCAAGCAGGTCGATTACGCGACCGACCATCCGGTCGGCACCATCATTGTCGATCCCTATGCGCGCTATCTTTATCTCGTGCAGCCGGGCGGTAAGGCCATGCGCTATTCGGTCGGTGTTGGCCGCGCCGGACTGACCTTCAAGGGCGAAGCCAAGGTCGCCTATAAGTCGCAATGGCCGCGGTGGACCCCGACCGCCAATATGATCAAGCGCAATCCCGATCATTACGCGAAATATGCCAATGGTCTGGAAGGCGGCATTCGCAATCCGCTTGGCGCCCGCGCGCTCTATCTCTATCGCGACGGCAAGGACACGCTCTACCGCATCCATGGCACCAACGAACCGTGGTCGGTCGGCAAGGCGGCGTCCTCGGGCTGTATCCGCCTTTTCAATCAGGACATTCTCGATCTCTACAAGCGCGCCCCGACGGGCGCCCGCGTTGTGGTGCTCGACAAGTCGCAATCCGGTACGGGAGTGAGTTCATGATAAATCGTCGTCAGATGCTGGCTGTTTCAGCCGGAACCGTTGCGACGCTCGGCCTTTCGGGCGTGCAAGGTTTGGCACAGGCCGTTCCGACCGTGGCCGAGGTTCTCTACGACACCGAAATCCCGGTTCTCGGCAACCCGAATGGCAATGTCACCATCGTCGAATATTTCGACTATCAGTGCCCTTATTGCAAAAAGGGCCATGGCGAACTGATGCGCGTCGTCAAGGATGACGGCAATGTGCGATTGGTGCTGAAGGACTGGATCATCTTTGGCGAAACGTCAGCCTATGCGGCGCGGCTTGTTCTGGCGGCGGAAAAATCCGGTAATTACGCCAAGGCGATGGAAGCCATGATGGCCACGCCGGGCCGTCTGACCAAGGAACAGGTCGATGCAGCCTTGAAGAAGGCTGGTCTGGACGCGGCCAAGCTTCAGGCGGCCTATAAGGCGGATTCCAAGCGCATCAACAACATACTCGAGCGCAACATGAATCAGGGCGAAGCGTTTAATTTCAGCGGCACCCCGTCTTTCGTCATCGGCACCAAGCTCTATGGCGGGGTCATGAAGCAGCAGGAACTGATCGCAGCTATCGCGGATGCGCGTAAAGCGTGATGCGAATTTGAAAGCAAGCAGCGGAGTGTGAGCGCCCTTGTAAGCTTCTATGTCTGGTTCATATAAAGAAGGAACACGGACATGAACCTTATGACACTCGCAAAGCACGATCCCGATGAAAGCCGTTGGCAGAAGGTGCTCGGACGCGACAAGGCGTCGGACGGCGCCTTCGTTTATGCCGTGCGCACCACTGGCGTTTATTGTCGCCCGTCCTGCCCGTCGCGGCGAGGAAAGCGCGAAAACGTGCAGTTTTTCGACCGCTGTGAGGATGCGGAGCGGGCAGGCTTTCGCCCCTGCCTGCGCTGCAAGCCGCATCTGACCGAAACGCTCGCGACGCAGAATAATGCGCGCCATGCCGAAATTGTAGCCGCTGCCTGCCGCTATATAGAGGCGGCGGAAGAAGTGCCGTCCCTGGAGGAAATCGCAGATGCGGTGAAGACCAGCCCCGCGCATTTCCACCGCATTTTCAAAGCCTTCACCGGGCTGACGCCAAAAGCTTATGCCGATGCGCATCGCGCCCGCAAAATGCGTGTGGCGCTCGACGCGCCGGAAATCCGCGTCACCGATGCAATCTATGATGCGGGTTACAATTCCAGCAGCCGCTTCTACGAAGCCTCCGACCGGATTCTCGGAATGACGCCAAAGGCTTACCGGCAGGGCGGCAAGGATGCCGACATTCGTTTCGCCATTGGCCAATCGGCGCTTGGCGCAGTGCTTGTGGCGGCGAGCGACAAGGGCGTCTGCGCCATTTCAATGGGCGACGACTCGGAAGCACTGATACGCGATCTGGAAAAGCGCTTTCCGAGAGCCAATCTCATCGGGGCCGACCGCGACTTCGAGGACATGATCGCGCAGGTGGTCGGCTTTGTCGAAGCGCCGGGCATTGGTCTCGATCTGCCGCTCGATCTGCGCGGCACGGCATTCCAGCAGCGTGTCTGGCAGGCCTTGCGGGAAATTCCGGCAGGAAAAACAGCAAGCTATACGGATATTGCCGAACGGATCGGCGCGCCGAAAGCCGTTCGCGCTGTTGCGCAGGCCTGCGCCGCCAACAAGATCGCCGTCGCGGTGCCCTGCCATCGTGTCGTGCGCAATGATGGCGGACTGTCCGGCTATCGCTGGGGTGTCGAGCGCAAGCGCGACCTCCTGAAGCGGGAGCGTGAAGCATGAGTGGCGATCACGAAACGGCGGCGGCAAAAGTCGCCGCTTATGACTGGGAGAAGATCGGCGCCGAACTCGACACATTCGGTACGGCTATTCTCCCGAAACTCCTCTCAGATAGCGAATGCCACAATTTTGCCACGAAATGGCATGATTCCGCCGTATTTCGCACCACCATTTCCATGGCGCGGCACGGTTTTGGGCGCGGCGAATACAAATATTACGCCTATCCGCTGCCTGCCTTAATTGCGGGCCTGCGCGAAAATCTCTATCCGCAACTCGCGCCCATCGCCAATGCGTGGAGCCGGAGAATGGGCAGCGACATCCGTTATCCGCCGACCCATGACGCCTTTCTGGAAGGCTGCCACGCAGCCGGTCAGTTACGCCCGACGCCGCTTCTCCTGCAATATGGCGAGGGGGATTATAATTGTTTGCATCAGGACCTTTATGGCGACATCGCGTTTCCGTTACAGGTGGCTATCCTCCTGTCAAAGCCGGGCGAGGATTTTTCGGGCGGCGAATTCGTGCTCACCGAGCAACGTCCGCGCATGCAGAGCAGGGCGGAAGTGGTGCCGCTTCAACAGGGCGATGCGGTGATCTTCGCCGTCAATGACCGCCCGGTACAGGGCACGCGCGGCGACTACCGGGTCAAGATGCGCCACGGCGTCAGCCATATCCGCTCCGGCATGCGACATACGCTGGGCATAATCTTTCACGATGCGCGATAGGCCGACATAAGGGGTTGAACCGAAACGCGTATTAGCCTTTGATCGCGCAAAGGATTGAAGGAGTCGACCATGAGCGTGACCATTTACGGTATCAAAAACTGCGACACCATGAAGAAGGCGCGCACATGGCTGGAGGACCATGGCATCGACTATGGTTTTCACGATTACAAGAAGGAAGGGCTGGATGCGGCAACGCTCGACCGTTTCCTCAAAACCGTCGCATGGGAACAGCTTCTGAACCGCGCTGGCACGACCTTCCGCAAATTGCCCGAAGATGTACGCCAGAGTGTCGATGCCGCCCAGGCGCAGGCGCTGATGCTGGAACAGCCCTCCATGGTCAAGCGCCCGGTGCTCGACAGGGACGGCGTGCTGACGGTTGGTTTCAAGCCGGATCAGTATGAGGCGTTCTTCAAGGCTTGAGCTGCCGGGCTTCTGCCATAAATATCTGCGGATAGGCCTGCCCAAGCGGAGAAAACCCCATGCATCAGCGCGTGAACAAGGTTGTCCAGCAATGGTCGGTGAGCTGGCGCGATGCGCTGATTGCTTCCATTGGTGGGGCTGTGGCGTGGCTGATCTGCCAATGGCTTCTCGGTCAGCCAAGGCCGGTCTTTGCCATGGTCACGGCGGTGATCTGCCTTGCGCCCAACCTGCCGAACCACGGCAAGCAGGCCATCGGCGTCATGGTCGGCGTGACGACAGGGGTAGCCGCGGGAGAATTGTCGCTGCTGCTGCCGGAAACCGTTCTCGTCGTGCATATGGCGGTGGTGACCTTCATCGCCATGGTGCTGGCAACCTCGTTCGGCATGGCGCCGGCAATTGCCATCCAATCCGGTGTTTCGGCCATTCTGGTGCTCGCCATGGGGCCGCAGGTGGCGGGTGTGACGCGCTTGATCGACGTTCTGGTGGGGGCCGGTGTAGGGCTTCTGTTCAGCCAGATCTTGCTGACACCGGACCCGGTGCGGCTGATCGACCGGGCGGCGCGGGGCCTGCTGGACCGGCTGGCCAACGGGCTGAAACAGGCGGCTATCGCGCTCGACAAGGAGGACGCGGCACGCGCCCAAAACGCAATCAACCAGTTCACCTCCGCGCATCGCGCGGTAATCGCATTGGGTGACGGCATTGCGCTAGCGCGCAGCAATGCGCGCTGGTCGTTGCGCGGGCGGTTGGCGGCGCGCGAAGTGACCGAAATGGCCGGGCGTTATGACCGTCGCGGCATTCGTCTTTATGCTTCAGCGCTCTTGTTCGGCGAAGCACTGGGTAATGCGCTGCGCAAGAAGGAAGCGCCTCCGCCGCCATGGGTCAGCGAGGCGTTGCAGATCATCATCGCCAATTGTTCGCTGGATGAAGGCGTGGCGCCGCAGCGCATTCCGCCCGTGCCGAAGGAAATTCCCTTCGGCTGGCGCGATTGCGTGCACCGGCTGGAATCGGTGCAGGATACGCTGCTGCACTTCCTCCATGCCGGGGTTCCGGACAGCGTGCCGGTGGTGAGGGGATAGAGGAGGGCAGTAGGGGAATAGGGGAATAGGGGAATAGGGGAATAGGGGAATAGGGTAGGCACTCGGTGCCCCGAAGAAAAACGCTTGCGCTGAATAAGCGCCCGCGATCCTCTTCCCTTACTCCCTTACTCCCTTACTCCCTTACTCCCTTACTCCCCTTGATCGCTGCCATCAGAAAAATTCAATTGTGCGGCTGCATTTGAGGCGTATTTTCCCGCGCATGACTCAGTTCTCTCCCAAGTCGAACTTCCTTAAGTCTGCCTTCTTCCGTTCGGATTTTTCAATGTCATCCTCACTAAAATCCGCTCAACATCAGACGGCGATCCGTTATGCGCTGGGCGGTTTTCTCGCCATGGCCTCCGCAATGGGGATCGGGCGTTTCATCTATACGCCGATCCTGCCGGGCATGATGGCCGATCTTGGCTTCAATGCCGCCGATGCGGGCTTCATCGCTTCCGCCAACTATATCGGCTATCTGCTCGGCGCTGTTGCCGCAGGCTATGGCTGGTCGGCAGGCATAGAGCGCGCCAGCGTGATCACCGGCCTGATCATCAGCGCCGCACTTTGCGCCGCCATGGCACTCTTCGACGGCGTCTGGATGTTTGCCGCGATCCGCTTTGCCGCCGGTTTCGCCAGCGCCGTGACCATGATCCTCTGCACGGCCATCGTGCTCAGCCATGTGACCGCCGCCGAGCGCAGCGGGCTTGGCGCGTTGCATTTCGGCGGCGTGGGCAGCGGTATCGCCATATCGGCGGTGCTGGTGGCGGCCATCCGTTTTTCCGGCCTCGGTTGGCGTGCGGACTGGATCGGCGCGGCTTTGCTTACGCTGGTCATGCTGGCGGCAGTGGTCTTTCTGGTGCGCGAGGGACCGCGCGGCAACGGCGGCAACGCGCGTGAACCGGCTTTGCCGAAAAGCTTTGCCTTCAACGCGCTGGCGCTCGCCTATGGCATTTTCGGCTTCGGCTATGTCATCACCGCCACCTTTCTGATCGCCATCGTGCGCGCCAATGATGGCGGGCCCCTGATGGAAGCAGCCGTGTGGATCGTCACCGGCCTCACCGCCGCGCCGTCGATCTGGCTGTGGTCTCCGGCGGCGAAGAAGTTCGGCCTGTTCAATGCCTTCGCGCTGACGGCGCTACTGGAAGCCATCGGTGTCGCCGCAAGCGTCGTCATCGCCCCGCCTGTCGGTCCGCTGGTCGGCGGTGCGCTTCTCGGCATGACCTTCATGGCGCTGACCGCGTTCGGTCTCCAGATCGCGCGGGTTCTGGCTCCCGCCTCGCCGAAGCGGGCGTTGGCGCGCATGACCGTATCGTTCAGCATCGGGCAGATTGTCGGGCCACTGGTCGCCGGTTACATGGCGCAGCGTTCCGGCTCCTTCACCTCGGCCAGCCTTGCCGCCGCCTTCTCGCTGGTGGCAGTCGCCGTCATTGGCGTGCTGGCCGGTCAAAAGGCCAAGTAGAACTGCAAAATTGGGAATCTAAAAAAGGTTTCTGTCAAAATCTTACAAACATTTAACTGGCAAAGGCGCTGCGAGAAGCATTCTATGGGGGCGATAACCCCATAGAATCGGGACCGCTTTCGTGTTCGTATCTTTTTTCCCCCGCCCAAAACTGTTTTTTCCATCTGTCGTTCTTTGGAGCCTGCTGGCCGTGTTCGGCTGGTATATGGGGAGCGAAAATCTCGGGCGTCTTTTCGGCCTGCCGCCCGCCGCGCCGGACGCCGCGCCGATCATCGGCGCAAGCCTTTTCTGGTCTGCGCCGTTTCTCTGGTTCTACATTTATTTCGCCGTGGCGACCTTTGCGTTTTACGCTTTCTGGGCGCTGTTTTCACCGCATCCATGGCAGCGCTGGTCGATCCTCGGTTCGGCACTGATCCTGTTCACGACCTATTTTTCGGTGCAGGTGAGTGTTGCGGTGAACGCCTGGTACGGACCATTCTACGACATGGTGCAGAAGGCGCTGTCGACGCCGGGTTCGGTGACAGCCGCCGATTTTTACTGGGGGATGGTCGAATTCGCTGGCATCGCCTTCATCGCGGTCACGGTGAGCGTGCTCAGCCTGTTCTTCGTCAGCCATTATATCTTCCGATGGCGCACGGCGATGAACAATTACTATATGAGCCACTGGCCGCGGTTGCGTCATATCGAAGGCGCCGCGCAGCGCGTGCAGGAAGACACGATGCGGTTCTCCTCCACGCTGGAACAGCTGGGCGTCAGCCTTGTGAAATCCGTGATGACGCTGATCGCCTTTCTGCCGGTCCTGTTCACCTTTTCGGAAAAGGTCAATGAACTGCCGATCATCGGCGCTATTCCGCATGCGCTTGTCTGGGCGGCCATTTTGTGGGCCGCCTTCGGCACCGGTTTTCTGGCGCTGGTCGGCATCAAGTTGCCGGGGCTGGAGTTCAACAATCAGCGCGTGGAAGCAGCCTATCGTAAGGAGCTGGTCTATGGTGAGGATCACGAAGACCGCGCCGCGCCGGTGACGATGCAGGAACTGTTCCGCAATGTCCGGCATAATTATTTCCGGCTTTATTTCCACTACGTCTATTTCAACGTCGCCCGCATCTTCTACATTCAAGCGGATAATATTTTCCCGACCCTGATCCTCATTCCGTCCATTGTGGCAGGCAAGCTGACCCTGGGCCTGATGAACCAGATCTTGAACGTCTTCGATCAGGTGCGCGGCTCGTTCCAGTATCTGGTCAATTCCTGGACGACAATCATCGAGCTTCTGTCGATCTACAAGCGCCTTCGCGCCTTCGAGGCGACCATCCATGGCGAGCAGCTGCCGACGCTGGATCGCGAAAATCTCGAGGCGCCGCAGGGCGTTTAGGGAAGGGCACCAACACCCTCATGCTAAAGAGCGCCAACACCCTCATGCTGAGGAGGCGCGTCAGCGCCGTCTCGAAGCACGAGGGTTTGGAAAAACGCCGGTTACGACCGGTTCTGAATGGTCGAGCCGGTGTTCTTGTCGAGGCTGTTCAGATAATCGCCATAGGTGGTGCATTTGACGTCGGCCTTGGTGCAGACTTCCGAAACAAGGCGCTCCATGGCGCGCCAGTATGCGCCGTCATTCATCAGCACGAAATGGAAGCCAAGCTGCAAGGGAATGCGCTCGCCGTCATATTGCTTGTCGAAGGCGGCGCGAAACGCCTTATAGGCGCGCTCTTCGAACGCTGCCGACTGGTCAGGTATTTCCTTAGCCTTGGAATGGCGGACATAGAGATTGTAATCCATGCCGACGATCGGTCGCTTTGACGGGCCTTCCGGGATCAGCGGCAGACCGAAAGATGCGAATTGACCGGTGATCTGCGGCAGTTCCGGCCCGCGTGTGACGGATGATGCCTGATAGCGGAAGCCATTGGCCTTGAGTGCGTCCTGCACCGGCTTTGAAGCGGCGAGATAGGGCGCGCGAAAGCCGTTGATGCCGTTGAGAGCGAGGTTGCGCCAGCCTTCCGGCTCGCCGTCTATGCCATTATTTTTGTAGGCGTCGGCGACGATGCGGCGAAACGCGCCGATCTCCTTGTTCCAGTCGGCGGTGGACCAGCTCGTGCCGTCGAAATGGCCGCAGCCGTGGCTGGCGATCTCGTTGCCCTCCAGATGCGCCTGCCAGATATTGCCAAGCCGGGTGGCGATTTCATCGCGGGTTTGGGCAAAGCCGACATTGGATACGCCCGCCTTTTTGTGCGGCGGCTGATAGCTGGCGCGGTCCTTGCGGGTCATCAGAAAGACGCAGGACAGGAAATAAGTGAAACGAGCGTTGTTTTTCTTCGCAAGCTCGCGCGAGCGCGTCCAAAGCGCATTGTCATGCGCGCCGTCGAAGGAAATCAGCACATATTGCGTTTTGCTGGCCGTTGTTTCCGGTGATGTGGCCCCGGCAGGCGCACAAAAAGCCGCCGAGAGGGAAAGAGCGAGGAGAGTTTTGGGGAAGAAAACGCGCATTGCCATCAAATACCGGGAAAATCCAAGGCCGGGAAGGGGCCAGTGACCCGGCTATCCCTTGAATATGGCGAAGGTCGGACCGAAATTCACTTTTACGCAGGGCTCGCTATGCTTATTTCGCGGACGGGTCTTACATATGGCGACAATTCCGACTAAAAGCGCCAGAACAGCTATTTCGTAAATCAGATTCAAGAACAATGGCAGGTCCATGGCAGACGACAGTTTCATTCGCGAGGTAAACGAGGAACTCCGTTCGGAACGGGCGAAGCAGGTCTGGAAGAATTTCGGCCCGATCGTGATCGGTGCTGCCGTTGCAATCGTTCTGGGCACTGCCGGCTGGGTCGGCTACCAGCACTGGACCGACAGCAAGGCCTCTGCTTCCGGCGACAAGTTCCTTGCGGCGCTTGACCTTGCATCGGCAGGCAAGAACGATGAAGCACTTGCTGCGCTCGACGATCTGGAAAAGACCGGCTATGGGTCTTATCCGGTTTTGGCGCGCCTGCGTGCGGCCTCCGTCCTTGCCAGCAAGGGCGATGCGGCTGGCGCCGTGAAGGCGTTTGACGATATCGCTGCCGACAATGCCGTGCCGGGTACGCTGCGCGATGTGGCGCGTTTGCGGGCGGGTTATCTGCTGGTCGATAGCGGTTCTTATGACGATGTCGCCAAGCGGGTTGAAACCCTGTCTGCCGATGGCAATTCGATGCGCTCCAGCGCGCGCGAAGCCCTTGGCCTCGCAGCCTGGAAGGCCGAACGTTTCGACGATGCGGTCAAATTGTTCAAGCAGATCGCCGATGACGGTATGGCGCAGGCCAATATCCGCCAGCGCGCCAATACGATGCTGGACCTGATGCGCAGCGCAGGCGTTGCGGCACAAAGTTAAACAAAGGCTACCTTCGGGGCTGGTCTTGAACCGGCCCTGTTTCTTTCTGGAGTAATTTTCGTTCATGGGTTTCACTCTCGCAATCGTCGGGCGTCCCAATGTCGGCAAGTCCACGCTGTTCAATCGTCTCGTCGGCCGCAAGCTGGCGCTGGTGGACGACCTGCCGGGCGTCACGCGCGACAGGCGCATCCATGACGCCAAGCTCTACGACCTCAAGTTTCAGGTGATCGACACGGCTGGTCTCGAAGAGGCCGCCAATGACTCGCTGGAAGCGCGTATGCGCGCCCAGACGGAAGCCGCCATCAGCGAAGCCGATGCGGTGCTGTTCGTGGTCGATGCCAAGAACGGCCTGACGCCTGCCGACAACACCTTTGCTGAACTGGTGCGCCGGTCCGGCAAGCCCGTGGTGCTGGTGGCCAACAAGGCCGAAGCGCGCGGCGCGCAGTCGGGCCTTTATGACGCCTTCCAGCTTGGTCTCGGCGAACCGTGCCCGATCTCCGCTGAACATGGTCAGGGCATGCCCGACCTGCGCGACGCCATTGTCGAACTTCTGGGCGAAGAACGCGTCTTCGCCGACGAAAAAGAAGCGGAAGCCGCTGACGAAGTCTTCACGCCAAAGGCGGTCGGCGAGCTGATCGGCGACGACATTGAAGATCCGGATGAGGAAGTCATCCCGGCCTATGACGCGACCAAGCCGCTGCGCATTGCCATTGTGGGACGCCCGAATGCGGGCAAGTCCACGATGATCAACACCATGCTCGGTGAAGACCGCCTGCTGACTGGCCCGGAAGCGGGTATCACCCGTGACTCGATCTCGGTCGATTGGGAATGGCACGGTCGCAAGATCAAGCTGTTCGACACTGCCGGTCTGCGTCGCAAGTCGCGCGTGCAGGAAAAGCTGGAAAAGCTTTCGGTTGCCGATGGCCTGCGCGCCATCCGCTTTGCCGAGGTGGTGATCATCGTGCTTGATGCGACGATCCCCTTTGAAAAGCAGGATTTGCAGATCGCCGATCTCATCATCCGTGAAGGTCGTGCGCCGGTCATCGCCTTCAACAAGTGGGACCTGATCGAAGACCGTCAGATGGTTCTGGCCGATCTTTACGAAAAGACCGCCCGTCTTCTGCCGCAGGTGCGCGGGCTGCGCGCCGTGCCGATTTCCGGCGAACGCGGCCAGGGTCTCGACAAGCTCATGGAAAATGTCGTGAAGACCCATGAGATATGGAATCGCCGTATTTCCACCGGCCGCCTCAATCGCTGGCTGGAAAGCGTGATTGCCCATCAGCCGCCGCCGGCTGTTTCCGGTCGCCGCCTGAAAGTGAAATATATGACGCAGGTGAAGACCCGCCCGCCGGGCTTCGTCGTCTCCTGCTCGCGTCCCGACGCGATGCCGCAATCTTATGTGCGTTATCTGGTCAATGGCCTGCGCGAAATCTTCGATATGCCGGGCGTGCCGATCCGCCTTGCGCTGCGCACCTCGGACAATCCGTTCGCGGGCCGCGCCAAGAAGAAGCGATAAGCATCATGTAAAAAAGCCCGGAGTGATCCGGGCTTTTTCTTTTGGCATTACTGTGCAGACGGCATCATGCCTTTGGCAGCACAAATTCCACACGCCGGTTCTGGGCGCGTCCATCGGGGTTGTCCTTACCCTTGATGTCGTTGGGAGCGACAGGTTCGCTTTCGCCACGCCCTTCCGGCTTCAGGCGCGCCGACGGCACGCCATTGCCGACTAAAAATTCGACAACCGCTCTGGCCCGCGCTTTCGAAAGCTTGAGGTTATAGCTATCGGAGCCCTTGGAATCCGTATAGCCGACAACCTGCACGGTGGAATCCGGTGTGCTGTCCAATATCTTGACGACACCACCCAGTGTGGACTTGGCCTTAGCCGTCAGCTTGGCGCTGTCGAAACCGAACAGGATATCGCTCGAGACAGACAGGACGACGCTGTTGTCTGTCTCGCGCATCGTGATGTTGCCGCTCTTCTCGACAATCTGTTGCGCTGCGGCCGAAAGGCCGCGTGCGTTGTCATCCGTACCGCCGGAAGCCGAAACCAGATCGCGGATTTCCGGCACAAGATCACGGATATAGGCGTTCTTATCCGTATTCAGCCCTGCATCCTGCGCTGTTCCGACCGACGGCAGGCACAGCGCAGCAAGGCCGATCAGACCGAGACGGGTCAATCGATGGATTGTAGCCATTGGCTGTTCCCCCTATTCGGCGGGAACGGCGAATGGTCCGAGCGGCTCGACCCCCTTGATATAGAGCGTCACCTTCTGATCTTTCGGTGGTGCCGGAAAAACGCCGTGCCAGACGCCGACCACAGGCCCCTTGCCGAACAGTGAAACGGAGGTTGGCGTGAGCGGCTTGCCCTCGGAGTCCTTCAACAGCAGATACTTCTTGTCGCCGGCGAGAAGGTAATAATCATTCTCGTACTCCTTGTCTGACATGGAGCTGTAAAGCGTCGAGGAAACGTTGTCGCCTTCCGTGGCGTTCTTGAAACGAACCTTGACGGTTAGCTTGTCGCCGTCGCGGATGGCGCCGCTGACCTCGGCGGTAACCTGACCGCTGCTGTGATAGCCGGTGGCGAGCGGCTGGCCCGCTGATTCTTCAGCCAGCGCTCCAAAGGGCAGGGCGCTTGCAGACAGCAAGACGGTGGCGAGAAGTGTACGTGAGAGAAACGCCATGAGTATCGCTTTCATTTGTTGGACAGCCTGGAGCATTATGCAGTCGGAAGAAATCACCCGGCGTCGCATTCATGCGGTGAGAACAAATAAGGGAGCAGTTCTGGCGGTATTATGAGAGCAGGTTTGATCGGATTATGCTCTAAAAGGTGAACCACTCCGGATGCGGGGCTGAAACCTAACAGTCTGAAAACAAAAATTCTATAAATTTTCAAAAAACCTACAATCTTTTACTTCAAACTTCTTTTCCGTTCGTTACATGATGGGTTGGGCCGGTGTTTCAGGTATTTTTTTCGCGCCGATCTTATCCGTTGGCATCAAAACGCACATTAACGGGTTGAGCTTGGTCGTCGCGGCTGCTAATCCGCCCGCTCCCCGATTTTCTCCCAAAAGGTGCCACGATGACGAAGGCTATTGAGAGCCCATTTGATGGCGTGACATTAGGCATCGATTTCGGCACCACCAACACGGTTCTGTCGGTTGCAAGCCCCGATGGCACCGCGGCTGTGCTGAGCGTCGTCAAGGATGGCGCCGACGTGACCGGCTATCGCTCGATCCTCTGTTTCTGGCAAGATCGCGAAACCGGCGAGCGCACGGTGGAAAGCGGCCCATGGGCGATGGATGCTTTTGTCAATGCGCCGCATTCAACGCGCATGTTGCAATCCTTCAAGACCTTTGCGGCGTCAAAATCCTTCACCGATACGCCGGTCTTCGGCAAACGGTTCAAGTTCGAGGATATTCTGACGACATTCCTCGAAACGGTTGCCGCGCGCCTCGGCGACAGGTTGCCGCCAAAGGGCAATCGCGTGGTGGTCGGGCGTCCGGTTATTTTTGCAGGCGGCTCGCCGGACGAGCAGCTGGCCATGCAGCGCTACGAAAAGGCGTTTCGCGCCTTCGGCTTCACCGACATTCACTATGTCTATGAACCGGTGGCCGCGGCTTATTTTTATGCGCAGGAATTGAAGGCGGATTCGACTGTTCTGGTGGCCGACTTTGGCGGCGGCACGAGCGATTTTTCCATCGTGCGCTTCGAAGTAGGTAAGGGCGGTCTTTCCTTCACGCCGATGAGCCAGACCGGTCTTGGCATTGCGGGCGACACATTCGACTACCGCATCATCGACAATGCGGTTTCGCCATTGCTCGGCAAGGGCACGGAATACAAGTCCTTCGGCAAGCGCCTGACCATGCCGAACCATTATTACGCAAATTTCGCGCGCTGGAACACGCTGTTCCTGATGAACTCGCCCGCGACGATCCGCGACCTGACCGAGCTTGCCAAGCAGGCGGTCGAGCCGGAAGCGCTGGAGCATTTCATCAATCTGATCGAGAATGATTACGGCTACGAAATCTATCGCGCCGTTTCGAACCTGAAGGTTCGCCTCTCATCCGAGCGCATCGCGGAACTGCATTTCAAGGCGGACGATTTTGAAATTCGCTCGGATATCACCCGCAACGATTTCGAAAACTGGATCGCCGAGGATGTGCGCCAGATCGAACAGTCGGTGGATGAAGCCGTGGAAAAGGCCGGACTGCAATCCGGCAATATCGACCGCGTTTTCCTGACGGGCGGCACGTCCTTTGTGCCGGCCATCCGCACCGCATTCGAAAGCCGCTTTCCCGATGCGGCCGTGACCAGCTCCAACCAGTTCGATTCGATTGCCACGGGTTTGGCGCTGATCGGACAGGACGCCGATATCGACCGCTGGTCGGTGAAGTGATTGCCAAAGGCGCTCTGTTCTGACAAGCGCTTTAGGATGCAGTTGCCGTATCGGCAAAACAGCTGGCGATCTTTCCATTCGCGCCAAGCTTTTTGGCCCATTTGACCAGATCCGGCACTTCACTCCTGTCGGCCATGCCGCCCCAGACGTCTTTAAGCTGCGGTGTCTTGCCTGAAAGGTCGAAGAAGAAATAGCCGGGGTCGGCGACCGGAACATCGGCATAAACGACTGCCCATTCACCGCTTTGCATGAAACTGTCGATTTTGACCGCAGTTGGCTTCACCTTCTTGCGAAGGCTTTTGGCAATCAGGGCCGAGTAATCGGACCGCTGTTGCTTGGTCAGGCTCGTGGTAACCCCGTCGCAGGGCGATTTGGCGAAGGCGCTCCCCGGCGATGCCAGAAACGCCATTGCAATGAAACCATTGATGCAGGCCGTCTTGAAGATTGCGTTCATCATTCCCCTCCGAACGATTGCTGTCGAGTGCGCTTGATAGAGCTTACTTAAATCCCGGAAAGCCATCCAGTCGCCACTGACGATCCGGCTTGCGGACCGATGCGGAAAACATGCGAATCTTACCTTTTATTTGGTCCTTGAGAACAAGGCCGACCGATGGAAAGCGGCTGTCATTCGCGTTGTCCCGATTGTCCCCCATAATATAGTATTCATTATCCGCGAGTGTCTTTGCGTCGATATTATCACCGAAACTATTATTGACCATGTCCAGCAGTATATAGCTTTTGCCTTTCGGTGTTGTTTCCCGCACGAAACGACATTGATAATAAGTGCTGGATTCTGTCTCTTCGGGGCACCCCCCATCGAGAGTCGATGAAATTGGTGTCATCTTAAGCGGTTCACCATTGATAATTGGTATCCCGTCCTCGATCTCGATTGTTTCTCCAGGCAAGCCTATGATCCGCCCGAGGAATACCGTATCCACAAGCTGGCCGGGGCCGCCCAACAAGCTTTTCGATATATAGTGGACCTTGTAGGCAACGAGATCGCCCCGTTCCATGGTTTCGGTCGACGCATAGCTGGTGGTGGCGACCACATCCCCCGGACCAAAAGTGGGCATCATGGATGAGCTGGTCACTCTGAGGTTCATGACTTCCGCTGAAGCAGCATAACATCCAACTATGCTGATAAGGCCAGCCGCAAACATTTGGAAAAAGTCCATTCTGCCTCTGTTTGAATATCACGTGCCAATGACGTTCGCTGGTTCCTGTCGGTAATCTTATGCAGGCATTTTTTGCCAAAGGGCTTTTATCCCTGCCATACCGTTTTGACCATTGCCACTCAAAAACGCAATGAAAACAATCGTTGGGCGGACAGTGTTAATTCAAAATTAATCAATATTTTCAAAGGGTAAACAAGACATCGTTAACGATCCATCAAGGTTAATACTCCATTATCGGCTTCGTTAAGCACATCCCGAAAAGCGTGAAACGGCTTCGGAACCTGTGCGCGAGAACTGAAGTCTGTGTGAGTGGAGTGTGCGGTGCGTCTTGTGTCGATACGAGCGCTGTTTGGCCGACGGAAGGCCGTTGCCGAGCCGGTATGGCATTATCCTGTCACGGGCTATTGCCCGGAGGATGGTCGCTATTATGCCGTGCGCGCGAAACCGCGTCACATCGCCCGCAGGCCGCAGCGTCTGATCCCGCTGGTCCTCACAGCCTTCGCCTATCTCTTCAATTCCAATGCGATTGCCTTTCAGGATATGGCGAGCCTCGTGCCGTCTGCTGATCTCGGCACGCATCGCTGGACGGCTTTTGTCGCCAAGGCTCCCGTTGGTTCGGTGCATCAGGCGGAAATGCCCTTTGTCGATGCAACGACCGTCACCGGCAGCATCGCCACCAACGGCATCGAAGTGCCGGGCATCGGTCGTGTAGCGCTTTCGGGCGGCAAGAAGACCGCGAAGCTCGGCCCGGATGATCCCAACCCGGACGAAAACCGCATCAACCGCGCCGACAAGACGGGCCGTCTGGTCTCGGTGCAGCCAAAGGCGCCCGCCAAGGCGTTCACCGCGGGCAGCATGTTCGACAAGATCAGCATGATCACCCGCCCGCCGGAAAAGACCGACACCAAGATGGCCTTTTCCAGCAAGCTTGAAGGCAAGGAAATCGACATCACCATGGCCTTCCATGCCGTGAAGCCGCCAAAGCCGCGCGCAGAAATGCCGGTGCAACTGGCCAAGCTGATCAACAATGACCAGCCGGATGTGCTGGCCCTGGGTTATGCACCGTCTGCGCCTGATTATGGAAAAACATCACCCTTTGAGAGTATCCTGAAACCAGACCCGAGCGAGGGGCGTTTCGTCCCGCCCATCGGACAGGAAGATCACGACTGGGCGGCAACTCCGTTGCCGCCTTCGGCATTTAGCAAGGGCGAACAGAAGTGCCTCGCCGAAGCCGTTTATTACGAGGCGCGTGGCGAAACGGTCAAAGGGCAGGTGGCTGTGGCGCAGGTCGTGCTCAACCGCGTGCGCAACCCGGCCTATCCGGGCACCATTTGCGGGGTGGTCTATCAGAACCGCGATTGGCTGAATGCCTGCCAGTTCTCCTTTGCCTGCGACGGGCAGAAACATCGTGTTACCGAGATGCCGCAATGGCGCATGGCGCAGCAGGTGGCGAAGACGGTGTCGTCCGGTCAGATATGGCTGCCGGAAGTGGGCTCGGCCACGCATTATCATGCAACCTATGTGAAGCCCTTCTGGGCACCCACCATGAAGAAGCTGACCAAGATCGGCCTTCATGTGTTCTACCGCACCTATGGCGGCGGGTGGAGCTGACAAGCATTTCCAGCAAAAATTGCGAAGCGACTTTGCGTTCGGAAAAGCGTAGGGAAGAAAGCATTTCCAGCAAAAGTGTGAAGCCCGCGGCGGCAAGCCCGCTGGACTGCCCACTGATACAGCTTTGATCTATCCGGTATCCACCCGCAAAGGCCCGCTTTAGCAGAGCTTGCTGCGGCTTCGATTTCATAAAATATGCGCGAATAAATGTCTGGCGTGTCGATCCGGCCCGCCTGCGCGTAGCTATTCTTATTATCTAAATTAGATGTAAAATAATATATAGATAAAGTTACTTCATATTTAACTTTATTAGTGTATATATGAATATTTTGTAATATAGACATGATACTTTAAAATAAATATAAGATAGGAATCATCGGAGTTTGTTCATCTTTTTTGATGTGTGAGGGGTAATGAAAGTTTTAAATAAGAATTTGGCGTATTTGCTTATTGGTACATCTTCTTTATTAGGCGTTGCACATATTGCGATGGCGCAGCAGCTGGAGCTTGATCCTAACCCTGCACCCATTTTGGTTGAGGGGGCTGGCTGGGTTAGGTCTGTTGCCCAAGGCGTTTCTGCTGACGGCAGTGTGATTTTTGGGTACGTTGCAGATACGACTGGCGGCGCTACTACTGCTTCAGTCTGGGATAGCAAAACTGGAAAACTGACTGTCCTCCAAAATTTGGCTTTGGACGCAGGTCGTCCGTTTTCTGCGAATGGTGCGTCTGCTGACGGGAAGGTTATTTTTGGCGGCACGGTCGACGCCCAAGGTGTGCAGCGCCCTCTGGTGTGGTTGAATGAAACGTCGACGCCAACTGGTCTTGACGCTCTCGATGCCAATAGTACGGCGGTCGCCCATGCAATTTCGGCCGACGGAACGACGATTGTCGGATCCTCGAACAGTAATGGTGCTTTGAACAACGGTCATGCCGTTCTTTGGTCGCGTGTTAACGGTGCCTATTCGATCCTTGATCTTGGAACATTGGGTGGCGCTACTTCCGCCGCGGCTGCCGTTTCCCACGATGGATCGGTGATTGTCGGTTCGGCAGATTTGGATGCGACACATAACCATGCTGCGGCATGGTACGACATAGATTCGCATGCGGTGGATCTTGGGACTTTGGGTGGTAACTCCAGCGCACGCGGCTTGTCTGCCGATGGAACCGTAATTGTTGGACAGTCGAACCTGGCTGGTGGAGATTTGCGCGCCGTGGCGTGGTACGGCAAAAACGCGAATCCGGTGAATCTGGGCGTTTTGAATGGCGGATCGAGCTCTTTTGCCCGTACTGTGTCCGCTGATGGCAGTGTCATCATCGGGGGGGCAACGTATTCATCAACAGCTGATACCCATGCCGTAGCGTGGTATAATCAAGAGACAACACCGACCGATCTGGGCACTTTAGGGGGCAAGGCTTCTGACGCAACTGCCGTTTCAGCGAATGGGGGGTTATCGTTGGCCATGCGACGAATGAGAGCGATGCAATCCACGCCGTGGTTTGGATTGGCGGTGCGACATCGCCGACAGACCTTGGGACTTTGGGGGGCAAGGCTTCCTATACGAGCGGCGTCTCTGCTGATGGGACTGTGATCGTCGGTTACTCTTATGGCGCCGATACTGTTCCACATACCGCGCTCTGGAAACTCGTGACGGTAACGCCGCCCGATCCTAAGCCGAACCCCACTCCGACCCCTGATCCGGACCCGAACGCGAATGGGAAGCCGACACCAGCACCGGAACCAACGCCCACGCCTGTCGGCATCGATGTCACCAATACGGTGCAGACGGTTGCCGCACTTGCCAATGACACCTTCTCGGTCGTCGGCTCGCAAGGCGCCATTGTTGGCCGGCTGATGGGCGGCAGCAGCAGCGGTCAGGGCTTCAACGACTTCTCCGGCGCCGGTCTCGGCATGGCGCGGGGTGGCGAAAGCTGGTACGGCATCTATTCCGACGTTGGCCGCGCAGGCGACAGCAAGGATGTGCTCGGCTGGATGACGCTCGGTCACGCCTTCACCGATAATTTCTCGGCAGGCGCAACCATTGCCCATACGTTCTGGCAGGACATGCCGGACAATTTCGACCGCACCAACAATAATCTCGGCGGCGGTATCTATGCGCAGTGGAAAGACCGGACCCAGAGCGGAACCTGGTATATGCGTGGTTCGGCTGCGATCAATCGCTATGATGTCGAGCGGACGCGTCAGGTGCTGGGCTATACCGAACCGGGCAGCGGTGACAGCACCGTCAATGGTTGGGGCGTACAGCTGGAAGCAGGGCAGTCGTTTGATCTCGGCAACAAGGCATCGTTCGGTTATTACGGCGGCTTGGACTATACCGACCTGAAAATGGACGGCTATACCGAATCCGGCGCTCATTTCCCATTCACCTATTCGGATGTGAAGTCACAGCGCACCACGGCCTATCTCGGTCTCAATTACGGCATGGCGCTGACCGACAAGGTCAACTGGTCCGTCAATGCCGAGATCGAGCAGGATTTGTCGCACAAGGACCCGAGCGTAATCGCCAGCGCCGACTATATCGGCTCGTTCAAGTTCGATTCCGATGCGGCGCATACACGCGGCAGCCTGTCGACCACGGTTTCCTATGCGTTCAGCGATGCCGTCAGCATCGGCGTGACGCCTTATGTAAACCGCACGGTCAACAAGGATACGGCCTTCGGCGCGATCATCGGCCTTTCTGGCAAGTTTTAAGCTTTGCCGGGCAAGGAACGGTTCTGCTTGGCATGAAGCGTTAGAGCCGACGGCAGATCGGCTTCGACGTGCCGTTTAGCGAAACTGTCATTATGAAAACAAACAGGCGGGAGAGGGCAACCTCTTCCGCCTGTTGCGTTGCGCCCGTTCTTGACCCAGCTTTCCCTGTCTGTGTTTCACTGCTCGACAGCAAGCACTTGGCGCAGTGCGCTCTCACGCGAATCCAGGGCAAGTTTGATCGTTGATCGCGGCGGAAACCGGATGGCTGAAGCAGGGCCCGCGTTTCATTGGCGCTGGAGCCGCTCCGGCTGCGATACGCTGGGGATAGTGGCAACGAAAAAGTGAAGGATTCGCGCCACATTCTTGGACTTTGGGCGGAAAATGAGTCGCACCATTAGCTATCCAATTGTTTTTTATGAATAAAAAACCTTCTGGAGCAGTGGCTTCACCGCCTTGACTAGCGGGCGGGGTGTCAATATGTTGCGCGCAACTTGGAAATGGGGTTTTGAACCTGCCTTTCTTGAAAAAAGGAGCTGCCAATGGCACGGGGAATTGAGCCCGAAAAGCCATCCGGTGCTGTCAAGGATGGGCAAGGGCAACCTGCTTCCGGGGAGCTGGATCAGCGTTTGAACCGTCTTGAGGCCGAATTGGTCAAGAAGGGCATGTTCAAGAAGCCAGCTTCCGAGGAGGAGCGGTCGGAGACGGCAAGTTCGGTCGCGCAGGCCATGAAGCTTTCCAGCGAGTTTATCGCTGGGATCGTGGTGGGTGCGGTGCTTGGCTGGTTCATCGATCGTGTCGCCGGCACGTCGCCTTGGGGATTGATCGTATTTCTCCTACTGGGCTTCGCAGCGGGTGTCCTCAATGTGCTTCGTTCCGTAGGTTATGTCGCCGATCAAGGCGGCATTAAGACTAACGCGGAAAAGAGTGACAGGAAATAAGACTTGGCGGACTTTACGGTAAAGTTCGTTCAAGTGTAAGTGATAAGCGGGCCGGATGCATGTCGGGCCCCGAGACTGAAACGCCTTCGGGTAGACCAAGTCGCCTCAGGGCAGACTAAATCGCCTTCGGGCAGGCCAAATCGCCTTCGGGCAGGGAAGACAGACGAGGTTAAGGTGGCGAACGATCCGATCCATCAGTTCCAGATTTCTCGGTGGATTCCCATCGATGTAGGCGGCGTTGACCTGTCGTTCACGAATGTTTCGGCTTTCATGGTCGCAACCGTCGTGGTCGCTTCGGGCTTCCTTTATCTGACATCGTCGGGCCGCGGTCTTATCCCGACCCGTCTGCAGTCGGTTTCGGAAATGGCCTACGAATTCGTGGCGACAAGCCTGCGGGATTCGGCTGGTTCGAAGGGTATGAAGTTCTTCCCCTTCGTCTTCTCGCTGTTCATGTTCGTGCTGGTCGCGAATTTCATCGGTCTCTTCCCGTATTTCTACACTGTCACCAGCCAGATCATCGTGACGTTCGCTCTCGCGTGCCTGGTCATCGGTACGGTCATCGTCTACGGTTTCTTCAAGCACGGTTTCGGCTTCCTCAAGCTGTTCGTGCCGAGCGGTGTTCCCGGCATCATCGTGCCGCTGGTTGTCGCCATTGAAATCATCTCGTTCCTGTCGCGTCCGATCAGCCTCTCGGTTCGTCTTTTTGCGAACATGCTTGCAGGCCACATCACGCTCAAGGTTTTTGCCGGCTTTGTTGTTTCGCTGGCCGCTCTTGGGCCCATCGGCGTCGGTGGCGCGGTGCTGCCGCTCATCATGACGGTTGCGATCACCGCACTCGAATTCCTCGTAGCCTTCCTCCAGGCCTACGTGTTTACCGTTCTCACCTGCATGTACATCAACGACGCAGTACATCCGGGACACTGAGTTCAAACCGGCGGGCGACCGCCAGAACTGAAATCCGCGCTTATATTTCAATCCAGAAGGAGCTTAACATGGAAGCGGAAGCAGCAAAGTACATCGGCGCCGGTCTCGCCTGTTTCGGTATGGCCGGTACGGCTCTCGGCCTCGGCAACATCTTCGGCCAATACCTCTCCGGCGCTCTGCGCAACCCGTCCGCTGCTGACAGCCAGTTCGGCCGTCTGGTGTTCGGTTTCGCCGTTACGGAAGCTCTGGGCATCTTCTCGCTGCTCATCGCGCTTCTGCTCCTCTTCGCCGTCTAATAAACGGTTCAAGAGTCTGGCCTGCCGCGATCTGTATCTTGAAATGCAGCGCGGCTGGCCTTTGCATATGACGTTCGAGTAGGCATGATCCCGGAAGACGGGAACCGGTTTTCGGATCAGATCATGCTCGATTTAAGGGGAAATCTGGATGTTCGTGTCCACGGCGTTTGCCCAAACCGCCACCGAATCGCAACCGGCACCAGCTGCTGGTGAGCACGGCGCAGCTGATGCTGTGCACACCGAAACCGGGGTCGCGCAGGATGCCGGACACGGCAGCGGCGTATTCCCTCCGTTCGATTCCACCCACTACGCCTCGCAGCTTCTGTGGCTGGCGATCACTTTCGGTCTTTTCTATCTGTTCATGTCGCGCGTGGTTCTGCCGCGCATTGGCGGCGTGATCGAAACCCGTCGTGACCGTATCGCCCAGGATCTCGAGCAGGCTGCCCGTCTCAAGCAGGATGCCGATAACGCCATCGTTGCTTATGAGCAGGAACTGGCCCAGGCCCGCACCAAGGCCGCTTCCATTGCAGAAGCTGCTCGCGAAAAAGGCAAGGGCGAAGCAGACGCCGAACGCGCTGCTGCCGAAGCTGCGCTGGAAGGCAAGCTCAAGGACGCCGAAGAGCGTATTGCTGCGATCAAGGCCAAGGCCATGAGCGACGTCGGCACCATCGCCGAGGAAACCACGGCTGAAATCGTCGAACAGCTTCTGGGCACCAAGGCCGACAAGGCTTCGGTAACAGCCGCTGTCAAGGCCGTGAACGCCTGAGGAGAGGACAATGGACGCTACATTTTGGGCACTTGTTGGCCTCATCATCTTCCTGGCGATCCTCGCCTATCTGAAAGTTCCGGCCATGGTTGGTCGTTCGCTCGATGAGCGTGCCGATCACATCAAGAAGGAACTGGAAGAAGCCCGTACGCTGCGCGAAGAAGCACAGCAGCTTCTGGCCGAATACCATCGCAAGCGCAAGGAAGCCGAAAAGGAAGCAGGCGATATCGTCGCCGCTGCTGAACGCGAAGCCAAGGCTCTTCTCGAAGACGCCAAGCGTGCGACTGAAGAATATGTGGCCCGCCGTAACAAGCTGGCTGAACAGAAGATCGCAACCGCTGAAGTAGACGCTATCAATGCCGTCCGCGCTTCGGCTGTCGATCTCGCCGTTGCCGCCGCTGGCAAGCTTGTCGCCGACAAGGTTGACACCAAGGTTTCCGGCGGTCTGTTCAAGGACGCACTGGTTCAGGTCAAGTCGAACATGAACTAAGGTTCTCGCGACCTTTTGAGTTTTGAAATGCCGCCTGAAAGGGCGGCATTTTTGTTTTAATAAGGCCTCGGAGAGGGTGCGCCAATTCGGCGGTGCATACCAGTGGAATGGATGAGCCATTCAGGGACATGCCGAGTATTCGAAAAGAATGGAGCTACCGGGGGCGATGGATGACATAACCGGCGCGATCTGGTTGATCGCCGCCAGTGGCGCCTGATAAATCCACCAGGATTCGATCGGTGCAGCTTCCGGTTTTGCGCTCGCATCTTTTCGGACCGAGCCGGATAAGGGCTCATTCCTGCGGACTGATTTCCGTTCAGGCGTTTCGCATCTACACGATGCGCTTAAGTGTGAGGCTCAAAGCGTCCCTTGATCGGTGCGAAAGTGTAACGGTGCAGGCCGGGGATGGGGCCGTCGCTTTCAATGGCGGCGCGGTGGCGGGCGGTTGCATAGCCTGCATGCACTTCCATGCCGTAGATCGTGTGAACGCTGCCTGCGCGCTCCATCATGCGATCCCGCGTCACTTTGGCGACGATGGAAGCCGCAGCAATCGACACGGAGCGCTGATCGCCCTTCACGAGGGCGGAACCGGGGCAGGGCAGGCCGGGCGGTACATCGCGCCCATCAATCAATGCGTGGCATGGCTGTAAGATCAGCCCGTGTACGGCGCGACGCATGGCTTCCAAAGCAGCTTTCCGAATATCGCTGACATCGATGCTGCGGGCGCTGAGACTTGCAACAGAGACGCTTATGGCCTTCGCCAGAATAGTCTCATAGAGCGCATCGCGCTTGGCTGCATTGAGACGTTTGGAATCGTCTAGCCCGTCGGGAACGTCGCTTGCGTCCAGCAGCACGGCAGCAGCTACGACCGGCCCGGCGAGAGGCCCGCGCCCCGCTTCATCGATGCCGACAATATGGCGAAGCCCACGCGCCAGCAGCCTCGCTTCTTCAGAGAAGTCGGGCACGAGTGGGATGTCGAATAGAAGAGGAGAATCAGAAGCCGTGCTTTTCATGAGGCGGCGATTTTCGCATTGCCTCCGATTCTCCGCAAGGTCCTGCCAAGAGGAATGGTGGCGGGAAGCAGGACCCGATCCGCCTGACGGGACAGGCGGAAATAGATAGTGTGTTAATCTGTATTGGGTGTGGCCATCAAAACAATGACAACTGCTTGCCGCCTTTCTGGACGGGTTCGAACAGATCGGTACGCAGGTGTTTGCGCTGGCTGTTGAAGCCGAACTTGCGGGCGGCGATTTCAAACCGGCGGCCGATCTGCCAGGCATAAGGGCCGGTGCCGCGCATCCGCTTGCCCCATTCGGCATCGTAGTCCTTGCCGTCGCGCATCGAGCGCACCAGCGACATCACATGCCGGTAACGGTCGGGATAATTGCGCAGCAGCCAATCCTTGAACAAGGGCGCTACTTCCAGCGGCAGGCGCAGCAGTACATAGCCAGCCTCGCGCGCTCCTTGCGCATAAGCCGCGTCGAGAATGCGCTCGATCTCGTGATCGTTGATACCCGGAATGACAGGTCCCATCATGACCGAAGCCGGAATACCTGCATCGGTCAGCTTGCGGATTGCCTGAAGGCGCAGGCTCGGCGTCGAAGCGCGCGGCTCCATCGTGCGGGCCAGATGCGCGTCCAGCGTCGTCACCGATAGCGCGACCTTGGCGAGACCCTTTTCAGCCATGCGGCTCAAAATGTCGATATCGCGCACCACAAGCGCCGATTTCGTTACGATGCCGACGGGGTGGTTGGCCGCTTCCAACACTTCGAGAATTTCGCGCATGATGCGCCATTTCTTCTCGATCGGCTGGTATGGATCGGTATTGGTGCCGATGGCAATCGTCTTGGGCTGATAGCCAGCCTTCGCCAGTTCGCGTTCCAGAAGGCGCGGCGCGTCCGGCTTGGCGAACAGGCGGGATTCGAAATCGAGACCAGCCGACAGCCCCATATAGCTATGGCTCGGGCGGGCGAAACAATAGATGCAGCCATGCTCGCAACCGCGATAAGGATTGATCGAACGGTCGAAGCTGATATCGGGAGAATCGTTGCGGGTGATGATCGTGCGCGGCTTTTCCACCTGCACATCGGTGTTAAAAGCGGGCAGCTCTTCCAGCGTCGTCCAGCCGTCGTCGAAATCCTCGCGCGTGGTCGGCTCAAAGCGTCCCGTCGGATTAATGCCCGCACCGCGTCCACGCCGACGGCTGTGATCGATCCGCAGCCCCGCTTCGCCGACAAGCGCGTTGGCATGCTCCGCACGGCCAGTGCCGAATGCGGCCATGTCTGCCTGCTTGATGATATCTGCGTGCTGGATAGCTGCCACCTTCATCTCCCTGCGGAGCTTCAAAGCATGTCCGGCAAAGCCTCTGACGGCTTGCATGCGGCAACGCTTCTGGTAATTGTCCGACTCTGTCTGATGAATCTATTCCTATCCGAAGAGTAAGAACAAATCAAGAACATAGTTCGTTCCGCTTTCCGTTCACGCGCTGTTGATATAAGAAGCGCGCATGCTGTCCGTGATTATAGAAACGCAGAATTCCGAAAAGCCTCTGACCCACACATTGTCGGCGCTTGTGCCAGCGGTGGTGGAGGGGCTTGTTCGTCGCGTTCTGGTGATCGACAAAGGCTCGTCGGATGAAACCGCACTGGTGGCGATTGGCGCCGGATGTTCGTTCAGCGATGGCGCGGATAAGGCGGCGGCGTTAAGCGAGATCCGCACGCCCTGGGTTCTGGTTCTCGCGCCGGGCGCTATTCCGCAGGATGGATGGGAAGAAGTTGCGCGTCGCCATATGGAAGGCACAAGTGATCCGGCGCGGTTCACGCTGGCCGGGGAGCGCGGGCTTGGCGGGTTGAAGGCGGCAGTGTTCGGCAAGGGGCCGACGCTCGATGCCGGGCTTCTGGTTCGGCTGGATATGATCAAGCCTCTGATTTTGGACGGGATGGCTTTTGCTGGGCTTCCGCGTCAGATGAAGCCAGTGCGGCTCAAGCATGGCATTCATCCGCCCACGCAGGATTGAAGCGGTCCCTAAGAGCCTGTTCCAAAAGTCGTCCTGTGTGGCTGCAAATGGCAATCTTCTGCGTTCCGGTGCTCACGTACTTTGAGTACGCCCCGCTCCGGTACTCGAAAATCACCATTTTCGCACACACGTGCCGCTTTTTGATTCAGGCTCTAAACAGCAAAAGGCGAAGCAGGAGCTTCGCCTTTTTGTAAGATAGCAGCTTTCGCTTCTATCTTGATTAGTTCTGGTAGCTCGAAGGCGAAGCGTCGCCAAAACGATGTGCAGAACCGTCCTGATAGGTCGAACCCGACTGGATCGTCGCGGTTGCGGTGTGGTCAACGGTCTGAGAAGCAACCGGGGTGCGGTCGTTTGCATAGAGGTCGGCCGGTTCGCCGACATGCGGGTTTTCTGCGAAAGCAGCACCGGCGCTAAGGGCAACGGCAACGGCAGCAAGAGCAAGCTTTTTCATTTTCATATTCCTTTGAAGATCGCCCTTCGGATGGCACCCGAACCAATCGGGAAGCAAGTAAGGGCACCCGGGTGGCTCAGGCACCATCCTTCGGGGAGATAACTGTTGAAGCCGGATCGTTTGAGGCCCGGCCTTGGGCGTCAGCGTTCGAACGCGACGCCCGTTATGCAGCAGGCTTTGGCCTGATTAGTTCTGGTAGCTCGAAGGCGAAGCGTCGCCAAAACGATGCGCGGAACCGTCCTGATAGGCCGAACCCGACTGGATCGTCGCAGTTGCGGTGTGGTCAACGGTCTGCGAAGCAACCGGGGTGCGGTCGTTTGCATAAAGGTCTGCAGGTTCGCCAACATGTGGGTTTTCTGCGAAGGCAGCACCGGCGCTAAGGGCAAGGGCGGCAGCAGCAAGAGCAAACGTTTTCATTTTCATATTCCTTTTCGTTTGCCGCACGAACGACACCCAATCACTGGGTTCTGTCCGGGGCGTCCCGGGTGGCCGAAATGCCATCCATCAGGGAGGGGAAATCAATCGCCGGGATTGCTTGGGAGGATTCCGGCAGGGCGGGCGTCAGCGGCGTTTTCAGCGCGACGCCCGTTATGCAGTCAGGCGTAGGCCTGATTAGTTCTGGTAGCTCGAAGGCGAAGCGTCGCCAAAACGATGTGCAGAACCGTCCTGATAGGCCGAACCAGACTGGATGGTTGCGGTTGCGGTGTGGTCAACAGTCTGCGAAACAACCGGGGTGCGGTCATTTGCATAGAGGTCTGCAGGTTCGCCAACATATGGGTTTTCAGCGAAGGCAGCGCCGGCGCTCAGGGCGAGGGCAGCAGCAGCAAGAACAATCTTTTTCATTTCCTATCTCCTTGGAAACTGGAGCGGCGTTTCTTTTCGTCGTTCCGATGCAGCTGAAATGGGTGACAATGGGCAAAAGTTCCAGTCACGAAAATGTTTTGTTAATCACACATTCGTGCTCGTTAATATTTGGAAACAATCGAAAATAGGAAAAATATATACGTAAAATCAACAGTTTGATTGATATACCAGCAATCACGTGACTGTTATATGACGCTTTTTGTTCATAAATCGCGAACAGAGTGTCCGTGTTTATTGTCCAATAAGAGTGAACAATAGCTGGCTTTTGAATAGGGTGTTACTGACTATCGAAGGAGAATGGATTTCTGCGGGCTGCACGCAAGCGCAAAGCAGGCAGAATCAATATCGGAGGAGGCGGGTTACAGCTGTGTGAGGGTTACGATGCAGCTGTGCCGGTCGCGATGACAAACCAGTCCGGCTTTTCGGCTCTCATGCGGGCTGCGGCCTTTTGCAGGGCGTCTTCGTCGGCGAAGATTGCAAAACAGGTCGCGCCGGAACCGGACATCTGGGCGTATAGCGCATCGCCCGCCCGTAGCAGCGCAAGCTTGTCGCCGATTTGCGGAGCAAGCGCCAGGGCTGGCGACAGGAGATCATTGCGCGTCGTGCCAAGGTAATGGCAGAGCGCGCCGAGTTCATTCTGGTCGGGCGGCAGCAAGGCGGGATTGTTCCGCTTGTCGAGGGCGCGAAACACATCGGGCGTGGCAAGCGCCGTGCCGTCATTGACGAGCAGCAGGGGCAGGGCCGGAAGGCCCGTAACAGGTGCAAGGTCTTCGCCAATGCCGCGCGCCGTCAGCGGCGTGCCATGCGCCGCACCATGCAGGCACATGGGCAGATCAGCGCCAAGCGCCAGACCGAGCGCGGCGAGCCGGTCGAAATCGAATTGGAGGTTCCAGAGCGTGTTGAGGGCAAGCAATGTGGCCGCCGCATCGCTGGAGCCGCCGCCAATACCCGATGCTATGGGCAGGTTTTTTTCAAGATGAATGGCAACGGGCGGCAGATCGCGCCCGGAATGCGCGCGCAATGCATCGCGCGCCTTGAGCACCAGATTGCCGCCATCGAGGGGAACCGCCGAGGCGAAAGGCCCGCTGACCGTAAACCGGTCTTCCGGAGCATCGGCAACCGTTATCGTATCGCCATAGTGCGCAAAGACCACCAGCATGTCGAGCAGATGATAGCCATCGTCGCGCCGTCCGGTGACGTGCAGCGCGAGGTTGATTTTCGCAGGGGCAAGACGGGTAACAGACCGGCTGTCAGCAGGCCGGGCGCGCAACAGGGTGTCGGTCATCGGGGTTTAAGCGGATCAGTCTTTCTTGACGTAATATTCGCCGGTTTTCGGGTCCTGCACCAGCGTGCCGTTGGCACGGTTCTGCGCTTCCTTCTCGGCCTGACGAACGCGCTGCGACACGCGTGTGGCTTCACGCTTGAACGAGCGGTAGCCATACCAGGCGGCGATGATGATCAGCAGCAGAAAAATGAGCTGTGGCATGACCAAATTCCTTATGTGTCGTGTTGGGCGCGCGCTTATCGCACCCTGTCATTTCTGACATCTTATCACGAGAAACCGTGATGTTTCAAAGACCATAGCGTCCCCAAAGCGCTTTTTCTTCAGCAACGGAGAGCAGGCCGTCGCCGAGATGGGCGGCAATTTCCGCCGGTTCCAAGCCGGAAAACGCCGATGAAAGCGCCATGCCGACGCCCGGAACCTTGCGGCCAAGCAGTCCGCGCTGGGGCTGGATCAGCTGGAGCTCCACCTTGTCGCCATAGGTCTTGCGCAGGAAACTGCGCATGTCGCCCAGCCCGTCGATGAGGCCGAGCTGCAAGGCTGTCGTGCCGGTCCAGAACAGGCCGGTGAACAGGTCGGATTCCTCGACAAGCTTGTTGCCACGCCGTTCCTTGACCATTTCGATGAAGGTGTCGTGGATTTCGAGTTGCAGCGATTTCAGCCGTTCGATGTCGGCCTTCTTTTCCGGCTGGAACGGATCAAGCGTGACCTTGTTGCTGCCGGCGGTATAGACGCGCCGCTCCACGCCGATTTTCTTCAGCAATTCCGGAAAACCGAATGACGCGGACACCACGCCGATGGAGCCGACGATGGAGGAGGGGTCTGCGATGATCTCGTCACCGGCCAGGGCAATCATATAACCGCCGGATGCGGCCACATCCTCAACGAAGATGAAAACCTTTTTCTGGTGTTCGGAGGCGAGATCGCGAATGCGGCGATAGATCAGGCGCGACTGCACCGGTGAACCGCCGGGAGAATTGAGCGAAATCGCCACGGCTGGCGCATGCTTGTTGCTGAAAGCCTTTTCCAGCACGGCGGCGGTCGATGCCAGCGATAGCGACGGGCGCAGCGCTGAACCCCCACTCATGATGGCGCCATGCAGGCGCACGACGGGAATTTCAATTGCGGCATTGCGAAAGCGGCGCGGAACAAGGCGCGTCAATAAACCGGGCAAGGCAAACTCCAAACTGGATCAACTGTTGGTTGCCAATGTAGGAACCAATCTGGGAAACACAAAGAAAACCCTCCGAAAATTTATATCTTCGGAGGGTGAGTAGGATCATTTTTTCGCGGGTTTTGCCACGATCCGCAACAGTCCGTAGCCGAATATGGCCGAGAGCGCCGAACCGGCCAGAACGCCAATTTTCGTTTCGGTCTGCATGAGATCGGACGGGAAGGACAAAAGCCCGATGAAAATGCTCATGGTAAAGCCGATGCCGCACAATATGGCGACGCCATAAAGCTGCGCCCAGCTGGCGCCCATCGGCTTTTGCGCAAGGCCGGTCTTGATGGCGAGCCAGGCTGCGCCGAACACGCCAAGCTGCTTGCCAACAAAAAGCCCGAGCAGAATGCCGAGTGTCAGCGTGTCGCCCATCACCGAGGCATCGAGCCCGGCAAAGGAAATGCCCGCATTGGCAAAGCCGAAGATCGGCACGATGAGGAAGGCGACCGGTTTTGCCAGCGCATGTTCGAGGATGTGCAGCGGTGACGTCATGTCATCCGGTTTGCCGGGCGCAGGTTTCAGCGGCACCATCAGCGCTGTCACCACACCGGCGACGGTGGCGTGAACGCCGGAATTGAGCACGAAGAACCACAAAATTGCGCCACCGATCAGATAGGGCAGCAGCTTCATCACGCCCATGCGGTTCATCGCGAAAAGCGCAATCGCAGTTATGAAAGCCCCGCCCAGATAGGGCATCGAGATTTCGGCTGTGTAGAAAATGGCGATGATGACGACGGCGGCCAGATCATCGAGAATGGCGAGCGTCGCCAGAAAAACCTTGAGGCTCGACGGTACGCGTGAGCCGAGCAGCGACAGGACCCCGAGCGCAAAGGCGATATCGGTTGCGGAAGGCACCGCCCAGCCCCGCACTTTTTCGGCATCGTGAAAATTCAGCGACGCGAAGATGATCGCAGGCAGGATCACGCCGCCTGCTGCGGCAATGCCCGGTAGCATCCGGTTTGGCCAGCTTGCAAGCTGCCCGTCGATGAATTCGCGTTTGATCTCCAGCCCGACGAGCAGGAAAAACACCGCCATCAGCGCATCATTGATCCAGTGCGCAAGGCTCAATGGGCCCATATAGACGTGAAGCGCATCGAAATAGATTTGCGAGAAGGGTGAGTTGGCCACGATGAGCGCAAGCGCTGCCGCTGCCATCAGCACCAGGCCACCGGCAACCTCGCTATCCAGAAAGCGTCGCATGAGAGATACGGGGCGAGCGGAATTTGGACTGTGGTTCATCGGTCTCCTTAAAGAAACTGTTAGGTGCTTTGCGGCGCATCCACTTCGTAGAGCACAAGATCGCGGTCGGTGATGCCGAGTGTCGGCCATGTCGAACGCCAGGCGGCAATGTGCCCGGAGGCAAAATGTTTGTCCAGCGAAGCCCGGTCCAGCCACAGCTCTTTTACATGGATAAGACCCGGATCGAGAATGTCGGCGGCATAGGAATAGTCGATGCAGCCAGCCTCGGCGCGGCTGGCTTCGATCATTTGCTGCATGACAGGGCGCGCCTCATTCAACTTCGCAGCAGGCAGCCGAACGGTTCCGACGATAAGCAGCACGGTTTATTCTCCCCGGATCAAAGAAGCGCGGTCTGGCCGTTGTTGATGGCATTGGCGCGGGGTGTGAAACCGTTGCCGCTGTCGCCATGCAGGACGAGTGGCGGCATGAACGAGAGACCGGCGCGGCTGCCCCGCGTGCCGGTGACGACGATACGGATTGCCGCTGCGTCACCGCGGGGGTGCACCGGCACGATGCGCAAGCCGCCGAAGCGCCCGGTGAGCGCTTCCAGAATGAGCGCAATCGAGCCCGGTCGCGCTATGATGGCGATGCCGCCGCCCGGCCGGACGATGGCCGCCGCCGTGCGCACCCATTGTTCGAACATGCCTTCGGGCATGACATGCGCTTCCGCCTTGAGCGGATCGGGCGTGCGCCGGTCCGCCGCTTCGTTGAAAGGCGGGTTCATGATGGCGAAATCGAAGCTGTTATCGGCAAGACCTGCCGCAACACGCGCTTTTCCGGTCAGCGCCACATCCGCTTCCACAATCGCGAGGCGGTCTGCCAGAGCTGTATTCAGGGGATGCGCGATGGTCTTTCTGGCAAAGCCGACCATCAGGCCAGAGCGTTCGACAAGGGTAATGCGGCTTGCCGCGCATCGGGCCGCAACCGCAAGCCCGGCTGCACCCGCACCGCTGCCAAGATCGGCGAGGCGTCCGGCAAAGCCGTCCGGCACCGCGCTTGCAAGGATCATCGCATCGACGCCGGAGCGATGCCCTTTCATTGCCGGTTGCACGAGATGAAAAGCGCCGCGATGAAAGACATCCAGCGTTTCTTCAATCTCGTCTTCGGTCGTCAGGGTCATTGATCGCGCAGTTCGTGTTCAATCTCGGCATCGATCAGGATTTGCCGCGCTTCGTCCAGCTGATCCTCACTGACCAGAAGACGGCGCGGCAGTACGCCTAACGACCCCTCGATAATGCTCATATTGGTGTCTGCGATGAAATAAGCTATTCCCGCTTCCTTCATCAAGGCTTCGGCGAAAGACAAAAGGACGGAATCGTTGGTGCGGATAAGTTCGATCATTTACCTAGTTTGGAGCCAATGCACCGCATTGACAACAGCTTCCGTCAATGTTGAACAGGCAGTGAAGGCACGGAATGCGTCTTGAGCATTCCGCCGCGCTTAAATATGGTGGCGGCCCCATCAAGGAG
Organism: Ochrobactrum soli; assembly: GCF_003664555.1. Taxonomy (NCBI): domain Bacteria; kingdom Pseudomonadati; phylum Pseudomonadota; class Alphaproteobacteria; order Hyphomicrobiales; family Brucellaceae; genus Ochrobactrum; species Ochrobactrum soli. The sequence continues at coordinate 782,342 of NZ_RCHH01000003.1, forward strand.
TAATGGCATTGGGTGTGGTTCTGAATCTCGACGACAAGAAAAAGCAGACAGGATCGGTGCAGCCGCTTGTCGACCTGACGAAGGCCGATATGGCGCGCGTAAACGAAATGATCCTGTCACGCGCCGGTTCCGACGTCGAAATGATTCCCGAAGTCGCCAATCATCTGATCTCGTCGGGCGGCAAACGCCTGCGCCCGATGATGACGCTCGCTGCCGCCCGCATGTTCGGTTACGACGGCGACGGTCATGTGCGTCTCGCAACCGCTGTCGAATTCATGCATACCGCAACGCTTTTGCACGATGATGTGGTTGATGAAAGCGATCTGCGCCGTGGCAAAAGCACCGCCCGCATGATCTGGGGCAACCAGGCCAGCGTTCTCGTCGGCGATTTCCTGCTCGGTCAGGCTTTCAAGATGATGGTCGATGTCGGCTCGCTCGACGCGCTTGACGTGTTGGCGACCTCTGCTTCGGTGATCGCCGAGGGCGAAGTCATGCAGCTTGCCGCTGCCAAGAACATGGAAACCACCGAAAACGAATATCTGGCGGTCATCAAGGCCAAGACGGCGGCGCTGTTTTCGGCGGCTGCCGAAGTCGGCCCGATCATCGCCGGTGTGCAGCGTTCGGATCGCGCAGCCTTGCGGGATTACGGTCTCAATCTCGGTCTCGCTTTCCAGCTGGTTGACGATGCGCTCGACTATGGTGGCTCGGCTGCCGATCTGGGCAAGAACACGGGCGACGACTTCCGCGAAGGCAAGATCACGCTGCCGGTGATTCTCAGCTACCGTCGTGGCACCGATGATGAACGCGCGTTCTGGAAGCACGCCATCGAGGACGGTGCCAGCGACGATGCATCGCTGCAAAAGGCCATCGGCCTGATGACCAAACATGGCGCGATTGCCGATACCGTGCAGCGTGCGCGCCACTTTGGCGAGATTGCCCGCGATGCTCTGGCGCCGCTGAAGGCCTCGCCGGAAAAGGATGCCCTCATCGAAGTCATCGACTTCTGCATCAGCCGCGTGAACTGAGTTCGAATATTTCGAACGGGATCGATCAGGAAAAGCACCCCATCACGGATGCTTTTCTTGCCCCCTCATCCCAAAAAGGCCATGCTTGAAGTGCCTTTTCCGGTGAGGAGACGGCTTGTCGGTTTTGGATACGGTCGGCGATTCGTTGCCGATGGCACAGGTGGGAATGTGAGAAGAGGATTGGGCTTCATGCGGCATGGAATGAAAAACGGCCCGCTTTACGGTTTGCTTTTTTCGCTTCTGGCGGGAATTGCAATGCCTGCCAGCGGCGCATGGGCCAAGGCGGCAGCCGATCCCGCTCCCGTCGTCACGCCTGCTGTTCGGGCCGGTTCCTTTGCTGGCGCCTATCTGGCGGGCCGCACCGCCGAAGCCGATAACAACCTGTCCGCCGCCGCCGATTTCTATCGTCAGGCCATGGCTTTCGATCCGGGCAACAGTCAGGTCAAGCAGGACCTGCTTCTCGTTCTGCTGACCGAAGGCCGCTTCAAAGACGCCCTGCCACTTGCTTCCGAATTGCAGAATGTGCCGGATATCGAGCGTTTCTCTCGCGTCGCCCTTGCCATCGACGCTATTTCCAAAAAGCAGTACCGCAAGGTCGGACCGCTTTTGATGCTGTCCATGCAGTCCGACATGGACCGGCTTGCGACAGGCTTCATGAATGCGTGGGTCAAGGTGGGGCAGGGCAATCCCAAGCAGGCACTGGCCGATATCAAGAAGATGGAAGGCCCCGAATGGTATGGCCTGTTCCGCACCTATAATTCTGCTTTGATCGCCGATCAGGCCGGGATGAAGAAGGAAGCGGCGGAATTCTACCAGCAGGCCTTCGATGACCGTCCCGGCGGCAGCGCTGCGCCCGACACCTATGAACGCATCATTATGGCCTATGCCTCGTTCAAGCTGCGTCAGGGCGACAAGGCCGGGGCCATCCAGATCTTGAAGGATGGCGAGGAACTGCTGAATGGTCGCATGACGCTCACCGAACTGCGCGAGCAGGTCGAGGCGGGGCAGAAAGTTGACCGCCTGATCGAAACGCCGCAGCAGGGCGCTGGTGAAGTGCTTTATACGCTCGGCACCGCGATCAACCGCAGCGGTGCAGAGGCATTTGCGAAGCTTTATCTGCAACTCTCGCTGCCGCTGCGTCCGGGCAATGATGCGACCCTGTTCCAGCTTGGCGATATTTCGGCCAAGCTGCGCCGTCCGGAAGCGGCAGTGGAATATTATGCGCAAGTGCCGGAAAAATCGCCCTATCGCCGCGATGCCGAAATGCAGCGCGCGCTGAACCTTGCCGATAATGACAAGTCTGCCGAGGCCATTGAGCAGTTGAAGACGCTTCTGGGCCGCGACAAGACCGACATCCGTACCTATCTGGCGCTGGGTGGCGTTTACGCGCAGGACAAGAATTTCGCCGAAGCCGCCAAGATTTATGACGCGGCTGTCGAACAGATCAAGACGCCGGAACGCAAGGACTGGCCGGTCTTCTACCAGCGCGGCATCGCCTATGAGCGTCTGAAGCAGTGGGACAAGGCGGAACCGAGTTTCAACAAGGCGCTGGAGCTTTATCCCGACCAGCCGCAGGTGCTGAATTATCTTGGTTATTCCTGGGTCGATATGGGCATCCATCTCGATCGTGCGCTCGACATGATCAAGAAGGCGGTCGAGTTGCGCCCGCAGGACGGTTACATCGTCGATTCGCTGGGCTGGGCCTATTACAAGCTCGGTCGTTACGACGAAGCGGTGGTGGAACTGGAAAAGGCTGTTAAGCTGCGCCCGGAAGACCCGACGATCAACGATCATATGGGCGATGCCTATTGGCGCGTTGGTCGCCAGCTTGAGGCGACGTTTCAGTGGAACCATGCGATTGCAGGCAAGCCGGAGCCGGAAGAACTCGTCAAGATCGAGGAAAAGCTGAAGAAGGGCCTGCCCGACGTTCCGGGCCAGTCTTCCGCCGATGCGACCAAGCCAGGCGAGAAAAAGCCGGACCAGCCGAAGCCGGAAGAACCGAAGCAGGACACGCCTGCTGTCGCGCCTGCACCAGCTGCGCCCACACCGGAAAAGCCGACGACGGATTAAAAGCGGCAGATAGGTCCGGTTTCAGGGCGATAGGACACTGAAACCGGCAGTCTGTGCTTGACCCTGCGGTGCTGATGTATGATCTGGCAGGATTTTTATCCGAAAACCGGTTGCCACTTTTCGGAAATCCTGCTTAGACCGGGCCATCATTTCAATAACGAGGCCCAGCCCGGTGTCTAATTCGTCCAGCATGTTGCCCGCACATATGCATCCCACCCGTTCCTTTCAGGGTCTGATCCTGACGCTCCATCACTATTGGGCGGAACATGGTTGCGCTATTTTGCAGCCTTACGACATGGAAGTGGGTGCGGGTACGTTTCATCCGGCAACCACGCTGCGTTCGCTCGGGCCGAAGCCGTGGAAAGCCGCCTATGTGCAGCCGTCGCGCCGTCCCAAGGATGGCCGCTATGGCGAAAATCCCAATCGGCTGCAGCATTATTACCAGTATCAGGTCATCATCAAGCCATCGCCGCCGAACCTTCAGGACCTTTACCTCGGTTCGCTGAAGGCCATCGGCCTTGATCCGACGCTGCATGATGTGCGTTTCGTGGAAGACGACTGGGAAAGCCCGACGCTCGGCGCCTGGGGGCTTGGCTGGGAATGCTGGTGCGACGGCATGGAAGTGTCGCAATTCACTTATTTCCAGCAGGTCTGCGGCATTGAATGCTCGCCGGTCGCCGGGGAACTGACCTATGGTCTGGAGCGCCTCGCCATGTATGTGCAGGGCGTGGACAATGTCTACGACCTCAATTTCAACGGTCTCGAAGGCGACGAAAAGGTTACCTATGGCGATGTGTTCCTGCAGGCTGAGCAGGAATATTCCCGCTACAATTTCGAAATGGCCGATACCGAAATCCTGCATCGCCACTTCATTGATGCCGAGCGCGAATGCGAAGCCATTTTGAAGGCGGGCAGCACGGGCGAGGGCTCTTTGCACAAATGCGTGCTCCCCGCCTATGACCAGTGCATTAAGGCATCCCATGTTTTCAACCTGATGGATGCGCGCGGCGTGATTTCGGTCACCGAGCGCCAGAGCTACATCCTGCGCGTCCGCAATCTCGCGCGTCAGTGCGGCGAGGCATTTCTGCTCACCGATGCAGGCGGCTTTAATTACAAGAATGAGGCTGTTTAATGCCTGACTTACTTCTCGAACTCTTTTCCGAGGAAATCCCGGCCCGCATGCAGCGCAAGGCTGCCGGCGATCTGAAAAAGATGATCACCGATGGTCTGGTCGAAGCCGGTCTTACCTATGAAGCCGCGACCGCTTACTGGACGCCGCGTCGCCTGACGCTCGACATTCGCGGCCTGACCGTGCGTTCCAAGGACGTGCATGAGGACATCAAGGGCCCGTCGGTCACAGCACCGGAACAGGCCATTCAGGGCTTTCTGCGCAAGGCCGGTCTCACCGATGTTGCGCAGGCCCATGTGCATTCCGATCCGAAGAAGGGCGATTTCTATGTCGCCCATCTGACGAAGCCGGGCCGCCCGGCGGAAGAAATCGTCGCCGAGCTGGTGCCGCAGACGATCCGCAATTTCCCGTGGCCGAAATCCATGCGCTGGGGCGCGGCTTCGGCAAAGCCCGGTGCATTGCGCTGGGTGCGTCCGCTGCAATCGATCCTGTGCACCTTCGGCCCTGAAACCGAGGAAACAGTGGTTATCGAATTCGACGTCGATGGCATCAAGTCCGGCAATCTGACCTATGGTCATCGTTTCCTGAGCGACGGTCAGGCGATCAAGGTGCGCCGCTTCGACGATTATGTCGAAAAGCTGGAAAAGGCTTTTGTGGTGCTCGACGCCGAACGCCGCAAGGAAATGATTTCGCAGGACGCGCATAACCTTGCCTTCGCGTCGGGACTCGAACTGGTCGAGGATGAGGGGCTTCTGGAGGAAGTTTCAGGTCTTGTCGAATGGCCGGTCGTGCTGATGGGCGAATTCGAGGAAGAGTTTCTGGCGATCCCGCCGGAAGTCATCCGCCTCACCATCCGCGCCAACCAGAAGTGTTTTGTCACGCGCAAGCAGGGCGAAACGGAAGCGCTGTCCAACCGGTTCATTCTGGTGTCGAACATCGCAGCCCGCGATGGCGGTACGGAAATCGCATACGGTAACGGCAAGGTGGTGCGCGCACGTCTGTCGGATGCGCTCTATTTCTGGCACACCGATCAGCATGATCTGCCCGACCTCGACAAGCTCAGCGCCTCGGCGGAAAAATTCGGCCTCGATTTGAAGAAGCCGCTCGATCAGCGCATGGCGCGGCTGGACGCGTTGAACGTGACCTTCCATGCCAAGCTCGGGACGCAAGGCGCTCGCGTTGAGCGTATCCGCGAACTGGCTGCGCAGATCGCGCCGCTGGTCGGTGCCGATCCGAAGCTTGCTGCACGTGCGGCAGTGCTGGCCAAGGCTGATCTGACCACCGAAGTCGTGGGTGAATTCCCCGAGCTTCAGGGCGCGATGGGCCGCAAATATGCTTTGCTTCAGGGCGAGGATGCAGCCGTCGCCGCAGCGGTTGAAGAACATTACAAACCACAAGGCCCGTCCGATGTGGTGCCGAAGAACCCGGTCTCGGTTGCCGTGGCGCTGGCCGACAAGCTCGATACGCTGGTCGGCTTCTGGGCCATTGACGAAAAGCCGACCGGTTCGAAAGACCCCTATGCGCTGCGTCGTGCCGCCCTTGGCGTGATTCGTCTTCTGCTATCGCAGGACTGGAAATTCCCGCTGCTGCCGCTGTTCCGTTCGGCCTTCGCCGCGCTGAAAGAAGGCGTGGTCCAGCGCAAGCTGCGTGAATTCGAAGCCAGGCTTGCAGGTGAAAAGTCTGGCGATGTCGATGGCGAACAGGATGTCGACAATGCACTGCGCAACTATGAGACGGAAGTTCGTGCCGAAGCCGACCGCAGCGCCGAACCGGTGCTGGCCGATCTTCTCTCCTTCCTTCACGACCGTTTCAAGGTGCATCTGAAAGACGAAGGCGCACGTTACGACGCTATCGACGCCGTGCTGACGCCGGAAGCCGACAACCTGCTTTTGGTCGCACGCCGCCTGGAAGCGCTGATCGTCTTCATCAATGAGGAAGACGGCAAGAACCTGCTGGCTGGCACCAAGCGCGCCGCCAATATTCTGGCAGCGGAAGAGAAGAAGGGCACCAAAGTCGCGAGCAGCGTCGATGCTTCGCTTCTCAAGCTGGACGAGGAAAAGGCTCTGTTCGACGCGGTCAATCTCGCATCGAGCGAAACCGAAACGGCCATTGCCCGCGAAGATTTTTCGGGCGCGATGCTGGCGCTCGCCAAGCTGCGCGGTCCGGTCGATACGTTCTTCGAAAAGGTGCTCGTCAATGACGAGGACGAAAATGTTCGCGCCAACCGTCTGGCTCTGCTCGACCTGATCCGCACGGCCACCGGCAAGGTTGCGGATTTCTCCAAGATCGCTGGCTGATAGCCAGCCTATACGAAATAAAAATGGCGCCGGTTGGCGCCATTTTTATTTGAGGATTATTGAAGGCTGGGTCTGAGCGTCAGCGAACTGAGGTCCACTTCTCCCGATGCGCCTGCCCACGGATCGCCGACGACGCGCACGGGCTTGGCGGGGTCGAAGTCTGGCATCTTCTGTTCGGTCGGGATGATAGCGGGCTGTTCCTGCACGTCTTCCGGCAGCGGCTTGCCCTGCATGCGCGCCATATAGGCGCGGGCGCGCTTGCGCCGTGCTTCGATTTCCTTCAGCGCTTCGGCTTCAGCCTCTTGCCGCTGGCTGCAAGCGCCGCAGACAGGCAGCCCGTTGGCGCCCATCCGGTCATAGCCGATATAGTCGATGGAACCGACCGCATAGGTCGTTCGCGCAAGTTCCGCCCCGTGGGCCGATGGAACAGCGGGCAGTCCGGCGACAGTCAGTGAAATGGCGATAAATCGCGATAACATTATTCACCTCAAGCATGGATAGTAACATCCTGCCGCAAAAAAGCTAACAAAACGCAATTTTCCGGGTCGCGTTGCCATAAATGTGCACGAGGCAAACCGCCTGTTTGCTTGCGCAGGGCTTCGCGCTTGTGTAGGCAGAAGGCGCTCATATCTATGCGTGCATCTTGTCCGAAAACCGCTTTGCACTTTTCGGGATGCACTCAACTTGGACGCCCGAGAGGCGGAAAACCAGTGTCAGATGTAATGAAATTCGATGATGAGGCAGTTCAGCGCGCGGTGGAAATCCTGCGGCGCGGCGGTCTTGTCGCCATTCCCACCGAAACCGTCTACGGTCTTGCCGCCGATGCCTCGCACGGCGAAGGCGTGGCCGGTATTTTCGCCGCCAAGGGTCGCCCGCAGTTTAACCCGCTGATTGCTCATGTCAGCGGCATTGCCATGGCAGAGCGCTATGTTACCTTCGATGCCCTGTCGCGCAAGCTGGCGGAACTGTTCTGGCCCGGCCCGCTGACCATCGTGCTGCCGCTGAAAGACCAACAGGATACCAGTCGGCCCATTCATCCGCTGGTGACGGCGGGACTGCCGACGCTCGCCATCCGCATGCCGCATGGCCGCGTGCAGGAGGTCATCACGGCGCTGGACAGCCCTGTTGCGGCACCGAGCGCCAATACCTCCGGGCGTATCAGTCCGACAAGCGCCAAAGCCGTCGCGGACGATCTTGGCGACAAAATAGACCTGATCCTCGATGCCGGTCCATGCGGAGTGGGCGTGGAATCCACCATCGTGAAGGTCGAGGGCGGCATGGTGCGTCTGTTGCGCCCCGGCGGGCTTGCTGCAGAGGACATAGAAGCAGCGATTGGCACAAAGCTGGTGCGCACCGAACAGACCGAGGCCATTCAGGCGCATATCATCGCGCCGGGCATGATGGCCTCGCATTATGCACCGGATGCCGCCATGCGGCTTGCGGTTGGCGATGTGCAGCCGGGCGAGGCGCTGCTGGCTTTCGGGCCGTCGCGGGTGGCCGGAGCCGAGACGGCAAAGGCCGTACTCAACCTCAGCGCCGATGGCAATCTGCGCGAGGCGGCCAGCAATCTGTTCGATTTCATGCGCAAGCTCGACGCCATCGGCGCCAGCACCATTGCCGTTGAACCCATTCCCTTTGACGGTCTCGGCGAGGCCATCAATGACCGTTTGAACCGCGCTGCCGCACCGCGCTAGATTTCAAAGGACCAATATGGACACCGGATTGATCGAACGTTTCGCCGCCATCGTGGGCGAGAAGAACGCACTCACCGCGCCAGAAGACATTGCGCCCTATCTGATCGAGCAACGCGATCTTTATAAGGGCAATTCGGCGCTGGTGTTGCGTCCCGGCTCCACGGAAGAAGTCGCGGCGATCATGAAACTCGCCAGCGAAACGAAAACACCGATTGTGCCGCAGGGCGGCAATACGGGCCTCGTCGGCGCGCAGACGCCGGATGAGAGCGGCACGACGATCGTGCTGGCGCTTGGCCGCATGAACAAGATACGCGCGCTTGATACGGTGGGCAATCTGGTGACCGTCGAGGCAGGCGTCATCCTGAAAAACCTTCAGGACGCGGCCGAGAAGGCGGGCCGCCTGTTCCCGCTGTCGCTGGGCGCGGAAGGTTCGTGCCAGATCGGCGGCAATCTCGGTTCCAATGCAGGTGGTACGGCGGTGCTCGCCTATGGCAATATGCGCGAGCTTTGCCTCGGTCTCGAAGTGGTTTTGCCAACCGGCGAAATTCTCGACGACCTCCGCTATGTGAAGAAAGACAATACCGGCTATGACCTGAAAGACCTGTTCGTGGGTTCCGAAGGCACGCTCGGCGTGATCACGGCGGCGGTTCTGAAAATCTTTCCGCAGCCGAAGGGCAAGGGCGTCGCCTATGCCGGGATGCGCAGCCCGGACGACGCGCTGCGCCTGTTCCAGCTCGCGACCGAACATGCAGGCCCGTCGCTGACCGGGTTTGAGCTGATGCCGCGTGTCGGCGTCGAGTTCACGGTGCGCCATGTCGATGGCGCGCGCGATCCGCTGGAAAGCCCGCATGACTGGTATGTGCTGATCGATATTTCCTCCACGCGCTCGGAAGAAGATGCGCGCACCACGCTGGAAACCATTCTGCACGAAGCTTTTGAGGCGGATATTCTTCAGGATGCGGCGATTGCCGAAAGCGTCGCGCAGGCGCAATCCTTCTGGAAAATGCGCGAGGAAATGTCCTGGGCGCAAAAGCCGGAGGGCGGCTCGATCAAGCACGATATTTCCGTGCCTGTTTCATCCATTCCGGCCTTTATCCGCGAAGCCAATGCGGCGGTGCTGGAGATGATCCCCGGTGCACGCATTGTCTGCTTCGGCCATATCGGCGATGGCAACCTGCATTATAACGTGTCGCAGCCGGTCGGCGCGGACAAAAAGGAATTCCTCTCCCATTGGGGCGCGCTTAATCACCGCATCCACACGATTGTCACAAGTTACAGGGGGTCGATTTCTGCCGAGCATGGCATCGGTCGCCTGAAGCGGGACGAGCTTGCGCATTTCAAGCAGCCTTTCGCGCTCGACCTGATGCGCCGCATCAAGACGGCCTTCGACCCGGCGGGGATTATGAACCCCGGCAAGACCCTGTAAAACAAACCAAATTGCTACTTGAATGACGGGCGGTTTTTCCGCCCGTTTTGCTATCGGTAAACGCATATTAGGAAGAATTTCCGAATTCTTACACCTGGTTGCATTCTGATAACCAAAGGAAAAAGCAGGGAAAAGTTAACCCAACTCCTTAAGGCCATCGGTAACAAACGCGGTCTATTCTCCATCTCAACGAGGGCAGAAAGCCCAATCAAAGAGAAGCTGGAATAACCGGCTCTCGACAGAGACAGAGAGACAGAGGCGTTGACAATGATGAGCAAGGGACTGAAGCCAGACTGGGCAGGCCGTGAACTGCGGCTCGATCCGTTTCACTTTCCGCAGGTGGTGAGCTACGCATCGCACGACGGCAATACCGACGTCACCTTCACCATCAACGAACGGGGCGCGGTCATCCGGCAGGTTCTGCCGTCGAGCGGCCTGCCCATGTCGATTGCACTGCCGATCCATGCTTTTGTCGGTGTTGTCGCCCGCGCGGTCGAAGACGAATATGGCGAAATCACCGTCACGCTGGAACTGATGCATCAGGACCCGCAGCTTTCCGTGCCGCTTCTGGTGGCGCATGACCTGACCGATGTTGCCGCCGACTGGCGCGCCTGGGCGGCTGCGTTCAACCTGCCGATGATGCTGGTGGAAGAAGACGGCGTCGCCCGTCCGCTTTACGAAAGCACCGGCCCGGTGCGCACCAGCCAACCGCAGGCCCGCCGTCAGGGGCACGAGACGCGCCGTCGCCGCCCGCGCTTCCTCGCCCGCCGCAAGGCTGGCACGCTGGGCGTCCGTCTGGTGATCGAAGGCAAGGAAATCATCGCCCGGAATTGACCGCAGCGGAAAAGTTGAACGGGCGAGATTATTCACATTGTCGTGTGATCACGATCTCGTCCCATTCTGCCGCTAGGTTTAGGAGACTGCTTCATTTTGAAGCTAAATTAATTGGCTGACCTCCAGACAAAGCCACCCGGATGGGTTTCCCCATCCGGGTTCTTTTTTATCGATCAGAGCCGGGATTTACTTCTTGCGGCTGAGAAAGGCCATGATGGCCTCACGCGCTTCATTGGAGGTCAGGCGTTCGCCGAAAAGCTTCGCTTCCCGCGCAATACGATCCGCGATGTTTTCGGCGGGCATGCGCATGAGCGACCGCGCGATCTGCATGGCCTCCGGCGGCTTGGCGGCGATTTCTTCCGCAGCCTTCAGCACTTCCGCTTCCAGCTCTGCGCTTTCCACGATTTTATAGACGATGCCTGCTTCAAGCGCTGCTTCCGCGCTGAAACCATGACCGAGCGCCAGAAGGGCAAAGGCCTTCTGATGCCCCATCAGCGGTGGCGCGAGCAAGCTGGAACCGGCTTCCGGCACGAGACCGAGATCAACGAATGGCGTGCGGAACAGCGCATGTGACGTTGCAAATGTCAGGTCGCAATGGAAATGGATCGTCGTGCCAATGCCAATCGCAAGGCCATCAACGCCTGAGACGACCGGCTTTTTGGCGCTCGACAGGGCATAGAGAAAATCCAGAATATCCTTGCCCATATCGCCGCCGCCAGCCGCTGCGGCCATGAAATCCTGCATGTCGTTGCCGGATGAAAACGCGCCCGGCACACCAAGAAACACATGGACGCGCACCGCGTCGTCGGCGTCGCCATCCTTCAACGCCTTGGCCATGGTGGCATACATGGCGCGGGTGATGGCGTTTTTCTTGTCGGCCCGGTTCAGTCGGATAATCTGCACCGCATCGCGACGTTCGACGAGAATATGTTCGCTCACGTTCAAGCCTCCAGTGCGGATTTAGCGGCGGCGAGGCTGGCTGCGCCGGTGATGACGGTGTCTTTCAACGACGATACTTCGGCCAGCATGTTCTCGGCGAAGAAACGGCAAAGAACGGCGCGACCCTTATCGTCGCCTGCAAGGGCTGCGCGGGCCAGATAAGCGCCGCCGGAAGTAAGCGACAGCAGACGCTGATAAGGCGTTGCACCGGCAAGTGCCGCCTCTGCGCCACCCTCGGCAACTGTCTTTTGCAGCCAGTCGGTCGCTTCACGCGCTTCGGAGAGCGCCTTTGCAAGACGTGCGCCGGTTTCGCCCAGTTCCGGGCGGTTGGAGGCAACTACCTTGTCGGCATCCTGCTGCAATTCGGCAAGGAAACCCTTGATATGCTCGCCATTTCCAAGCGGCAACTTGCGCATCACCAGATCGATGGCCTGAATGCCGTTGGTGCCTTCGTAAATCGGCGTGATGCGCGCATCGCGCAGCAATTGGGCCGCGCCGGTTTCCTCAATGAATCCCATGCCGCCATGGATCTGCACGCCGAGCGACGTGACATCCACGCCAACATCGGTGGCAAAACTCTTGGCCAGCGGCGTGAGCAAACCGGCACGGTCGGCCCAATGCTGTGCATCCGCACCTTCGGTCGCATGGCTCATGTCGATGGCATGGGCGCAGGCATAGGTGATGGAACGGGCGGCCTGCGTCAGCGCCTTCATGGTCAAAAGCATGCGCTGCACATCGGGGTGTTCGATGATCGGGCTCATACCCTCCTTGGGATTCGCACCGATGGCGCGGCCCTGCTTGCGCTCCTTGGCATAGTTGAGCGCCTGCTGGTAAGCCGCTTCCGCAACGCCAACGCCCTGAATGCCGACCAGCAGGCGGGCATTGTTCATCATGGTGAACATGCAGGCGAGGCCGCGATTTTCTTCGCCGATCAGATAGCCGACCGCGCCCTGTTCCTCGCCTTTCACGAAACCGTCGCCATAGATCATGGTGCAGGTCGGCGAGGCGTGAATGCCCATCTTGTGTTCAAGACCAGAGCAGAACAGATCGTTGCGACGACCGAGCGAACCGTCTTGATTGACGAGGAATTTCGGCACGAGAAACAGCGAAATGCCCTTGGTGCCCGCAGGCGCATCGGGCAGGCGGGCCAGCACCAGATGCACGATGTTATCGGTCAGGTCATGTTCGCCATAGGTGATGAAAATCTTCTGGCCGAAAATGCGATAGGTGCCGTCATTGCCGCGCTCGGCGCGGCTGCGCAGCGCGCCAAGGTCGGAACCGGCCTGCGGCTCGGTCAGGTTCATCGTGCCCATCCACTCGCCGGAGATAAGCTTTTCGAGATAGATATCCTTCAATTCCCTGGAGGCATGCTTTTCCAGCGCCTCAATCGCACCCGTGGTGAGCGTCGGCCCGATGGCGAAGGACAGCGAACCGGCATTCCACATTTCATTGACGGCGACCGACATCATGGTCGGCAGACCCTGACCGCCATAGTCCGGCGTGCCCGTCAGCGAATTCCAGCCGCCTGCAATCCAGTCGCGGTAAAGGTCTTTCCAGCCCGGCGCGGTGGTGACGACGCCGTCCTTGACGGTCGCGCCATGCCGGTCGCCGGGGATGCGTAAGGGCTCGACACGTTCAGCGGCAAACTTTCCGGCCTCTTCGAGAATGGCTGCGGCCAGATCGGCGGAAAATTCGGGAAAGCGGTTGTCGGCCAGCGCTTTTTCAAGCCCCGCAACCTTCATCAGCGTATGGGAAATTTCAGAAACCGGCGCGCGATACATCTTTCCTCCACATCGTGCTCATCGAGGCCCCTCCTCGGAAACCCCGGCCTCCGATCTGCAAGCGTGCAGAGGGAGTATCAGTCTTCTTCAACACAAGAGCTATCGGCTTATTACGTAAACGTCAATATTTTCTCGCAGCCTATTGCATGATGAAAACAGGCTCCAATCGCATCCTATCTGTCAAAAGGATGCGATCATGCCGGTGCTGTCATTAAAACTATTTGCCGGAACGTTCCCGCTCCACAGCACGCCAGCCGATATCGGTGCGATAAAAACCTTCCGGCCAGTCGATCTTCCTGATGGCGTCGTAGGCTTTCGCCTGTGCTTCCGCGACAGTGCTGGCGACTGCGGTGATGTTCAGCACACGACCGCCATTGGCAATGAGATTGCCGTCCTTTTCAGCCGTGCCTGCGTGGAAGACCTTGACACCATCGAGACCGTCAAGCGCGTCGAGACCGCGAATGACGCTGCCCTTCTTTACATTGGTCGGATAGCCTTCCGCAGCCATAACGATGGTCAGCGCCGGATCATCTTTCCAGTCCGGCGAAACCTGATCCAGCTTGCCGTCGACGGCGGCATTGATCAGCGCCAGCAAGTCGCTGTTGAGGCGCATCATCAGCACCTGACATTCCGGGTCACCGAAACGGGTGTTGTATTCGATCAGCTTTGGGCCGTCCTTGCCGATCATCAGGCCGAGAAACAGGATGCCGGAGAAGGGCGCGCCGATTTCCGCCATGCCGCGCATGGTCGGCTCGATCAGTTCGCGCATGGTGCGCTCAACGATTTCCGGCGTCATGACCGGAGCTGGGGCATAAGCGCCCATGCCGCCCGTATTGGGGCCGGTGTCGCCATCGCCGACACGCTTGTGATCCTGCGCCGAGCCAAGCGGCAGGGCCGTTTTGCCGTCGCAGATGCAGAAGAAGCTTGCTTCTTCGCCGTCCAGAAATTCTTCCACCACCACTTCGGCCCCGGCAGAGCCGAACGCGCCTTCGAAGCAGGCATCGACCGCATCCAGCGCTTCATCGAGCGTCATGGCGACGACCACGCCCTTGCCTGCGGCCAGACCGTCAGCCTTCACCACTATGGGCGCGCCCTGCTGGCGGATATAGGCCTTGGCTTTCGGCGCATTGTTGAAACGGCCATAGGCCCCGGTCGGAATATCGAAGCGGGCGCAGAGATCCTTGGTGAAACCCTTGGAGCCTTCCAGCTGGGCTGCCGCCTTGGAGGGGCCAAAGACGCGGATGTTTTCGGCGCGCAGATCGTCGGCAAGGCCTGCAACCAGCGGCGCTTCCGGTCCGACGATGACCAGATCGATGGCCTTATCCTTGGCGAAGGCAATCACGGCCTTATGGTCGCTGACATCGATATCGACCAGTTCGGCGGCTTCCGCGATGCCGGGATTGCCCGGCGCGCAATAGAGTTTTGTCAGTGACGGAGAAGCGGACAGTTTCCAGGCCAGAGCATGTTCACGACCGCCAGAACCGATTAAAAGAACTCTCATTGCTTGCTCCGTCTTCGTCGGGGTTATAGTGATGGCTGCATATATCAAGGATTTCGCCATGTCACAGCCCGAACTACACGGATCGATTCAGTCACGCAATGCGCAAGGGCGCGTAAAGGACGCTCCGTCGGGCCATTGGGTCTATAAGTTGTTGCCGCAGTCGCTTTGGCCCTATGCGCAGCTTGCGCGCTGGGATCGCCCGATTGGCTGGCAGCTTCTGTTGTGGCCGTGCTGGTGGTCGGCGGCACTGGTGGCGGGCACCGGTGCGCAGCCCGGTGACGGCGCATGGTCGGTCGTGCCTTCGATCTGGCACCTGTTCCTGTTTCTGGTTGGCGCCATCGCCATGCGCGGCGCGGGCTGCACCTATAATGATCTGGTCGATCAGGATATCGACGATCAGGTGGACCGTACCCGTTCACGCCCGCTGCCTGCCGGGCAGGTGACACGCGGTCAGGCCAAGGCCTTTCTCGTCCTGCAAGCGCTGGTCGGGCTTGTCGTGGTGCTGCAATTCAACTGGTTTTCGATTGCGCTCGGCATTTTCTCGCTTTTGATCGTCGCTGCCTATCCCTTCATGAAACGCATTACCGACTGGCCGCAATTTGTGCTGGGTCTCGCCTTTTCATGGGGCGCGCTGATGGGTTGGGCTGCGGTCGAAGGATCGCTCTCATTGCCACCGGTGCTGCTCTATATCGGCGCGATCCTGTGGACCATCGGTTACGACACGATTTACGCCCATCAGGACAAGGAAGACGACGCGCTGGTCGGCGTGCGTTCCACGGCGCGCCTGTTCGGGAAGCACACCAAGACCGCACTGATGATCCTTTATGGCGGCGCTATCGGTTTCTTTGCCGCCGCTTTTGCGGTGGCGCAGGTGCCGATGCCGGCACTTGCCGGATTGCTGGCCGCTGGCGTACATCTCTACCGCCAGATTATCGTGCTCGATATCGACAACCCCGACCAGTGCCTGAAACTGTTCAAGTCGAACAATATCGTCGGCTGGCTGATCTTCCTCGGCCTCGTTTTCGGCAGCCTCTGGGTGGCGATCAAGCCGATTGTGTAATTGAGGGGCAGGCGTAAACGCGCGACCCTCATCCTGAGCTTGTCGAAGGGCCGACCCTTCGAGGCTTCGCTACGCTCCGCACCTCACGGTGAGGGCGGGGCGTAGCAGCTTTTCTTTCTCTTACGGATAAAGCCGGTCCTTGTTCCAGTCCCCTTCCGGCACGGGCCGGGTAAACAAGACGCGGTCGTGCAGGCGGAACGGGCGATCGTGCCAAAACTCGATCGAGACCGGGCGAATGCGGAAGCCCGACCAGTATGGCGGGCGTGGAATGTCGCCGATGGCATATTTCGCGGTATATTCCGCGACAGATTTTTCCAGCGCGAAACGGCTTTCCAGCGGGCGCGACTGTTTTGAGGCCCATGCGCCGATACGGCTGCCGCGTGGACGCGAGGCGTAATAAGCGTCGGCTTCGGCATCGCTGACTTTCTCAACCGGCCCACGCACGCGCACCTGACGGCGCAGCGTCTTCCAATGGAAGCACATGGCAGCCTTCTCAGCCGACAGGATTTCCTGCCCCTTCTTGCTCTCATAATTGGTGTAGAAGACAAAACCCTGCTCGTCGAAATCCTTCAGCAGCACCATGCGCACATTGGGCAGCCCGTCGGGATCGACGGTGGCAAGCGCTACGGCATTGGGATCGTTCGGTTCGGTCTTGCCTGCATCGGCCAGCCACTCCGCAAAAAGCTTGAAAGGCTGGGAAGACAGGGTGAAATCGTCGCTTGAGCTGGTCATTTCCACTATTCTCGAATGATTGTGGTGATAGGCGGGGTCGGAACGGGAATCCCGACCTGAAAAACTGGCGCGAGCTTCCTCCATAAAGCGCGTCTTGTCCACCTCCTGGTCAGGGACAGGGGCGGGGTTGAATGCATATGCCGCATCACAAGAATGGGCGTGGATTTTTCTGCCCGTCGGCTGAGGAAACCCACAGAGTTGCTGTTGTGCATTGGTATGGTTTTGTTTACCTTGCCAGCTCATCGCTTGTTAACCCACCACCGCCATAATCGCTGCATCCATAGCGTGTAAAATTGAGGACGTAGCGTTTGGCTGCTGGAACTGTCTGTCACCAGAAACATATCCGCTCTGCCGTTGATTTTGCTGCGGCCCTGCGCAATGCCGTGATCGGCATGACGCTGTTTTCGCTGGCCGGTTGTGCCATGGGTGGCGTCAGCATCGACAAGGCCGTTCCTGATTCGACCACCATCACCGGTTCGGTGCAGCAGCCGACCGTGCCGGATTCCAGTACGCTTTCCGATCAGTCAACAGTCAAGAACGTGGTTTCCGCTTTAAACTTCACGCAATGGGGTAAGAAGCCGGTGCCGTGGACCAATCCGGATACTGGCAGCCAGGGCACGATCACGACCGTTGCCGAGAGCAACAAGAACGATCAGCTCTGCCGTGAATTCGAGACCTCACGCGAAGCTTTTGACGGCGTTTCCATCTATCGCGGTGAAACCTGCATGCAGCGCGGCGGCCAGTGGACTGTCACGGCATTTGCACCGATCTGACAATATGCGCAGTCTGACGTCGGTACAGACTGGAACTTTTCTTGCCTGATGCGCATATTAGGCTCAATTGAGTCTTACCACTGACTTCACAGTCATTTTCCTGAATGAGGAACTATATGCGCGATCCCTATAGCGTGCTGGGCGTCGCCAAAACGGCGAAGCCCGAAGAAATAAAATCGGCCTTTCGCAAGCTGGCCAAAAAGCACCATCCGGATCAGAACCAGGATGATCCAAAGGCGCAGGAGCGCTTTGCGGAAGTTAATCAGGCCTATGAAATCGTCGGCGACAAGGATAAGCGCGGTCAGTTCGACCGCGGCGAGATCGATGCCGAAGGCAAGCCCTTGTTTCAGGGTTTCCAGGGCGGCGGTGGTTTCGGCGGTGCACATGGCGACCCGTTTGCGGGCTTCCGCCAGGGCGGCGGCAACAGCCATTTCGAATTCCGTTCCGGTCCCGGCGGTCAGGGCGGCGGCTTCGGCGGCGCAGAAGACATTCTGAACGATTTGTTCGGCGGTGCTTTTGGCGGCGGCGGACGGCAGCGTGGCCGCGCGGGCGCCAGTGCCAAGGGCCAAGATCTGTCCGCATCCATCGACGTGACCTTGTCGCAAGCGGCAGGCGCGGAGAAGGTCGAGGCGATTTTCCCGAATGGCAAGCATCTCAATATCAAGCTGCCGAAATATGTCGAGGATGGCCAGACCATCCGCTTGAAAGGGCAGGGCGAGCCGCTGATGGGCGGAACGCCCGGCGATGCGCTTGTGACGATCCGCTTCAAGCCGCATCCGCGTTTCCGTCTTGAAGGGCGCGACGTGCATGTGGATTTGCCGGTCAATCTCAGCGATGCAGCCCTTGGCGGCAAGGAAGAGGTCGAGACGCTCGATGGGCGTATTGCGGTGAAGGTTCCCGCCTGGTCGAGTTCGGATCGGGTGCTGCGCCTGAAGGAAAAGGGCCTGCCGCTGAAAGCGGGCGGGCGCGGCGACCTTTATGTTCATATCCGCATCATGCTGCCGGAGGGCGGTGACAAGGAACTGGAAGAATTCCTCCAGAAGCGCCGCGAAGGCTGATATTGTTCTCCCGAAGCGGAAATCGCTTTGGGAGGCAATAAGGCCACACAATAAGAATTTATGCGATTCTGATCGATTGAATTGCTTTTCAATCGATCAGAACTGTTTTTCTGTGGTCACGCGGGCCAAAATGCGGGCCGGGTGTTGTAGCTTTGCGGCAGTAAAGTGACAATGCCCGGCTTTTTCGCTGCAATTGCTTGAAGGTGATGCAAGCCTGTGCGATAGGGCAACAAGTTTATAGTTTTTCAATGAGGACCCTTAATGACCGCACAGTCTGGTTTGTTGCAGGGCAAGCGTGGATTGATTCTGGGCGTGGCCAACAACCGCTCCATCGCCTGGGGCATTGCCAAGGCCGCCCGCGATGCCGGCGCAGAACTCGCATTCACCTATCAGGGCGATGCATTGAAGAAGCGCGTCGAGCCGCTTGCCGAAGAACTTGGCGCTTTTGTTGCCGGTCATTGCGACGTGGCGGATGCCGCGAGCATCGACGCTGTTTTTGACGCGCTTGAGAAGAAGTGGGGCAAGATCGACTTTCTGGTGCACGCCATCGGTTTCTCCGACAAGGACGAACTGACCGGCCGCTACCTCGATACGTCGGAAGCCAATTTCACCAATACGATGCTGATTTCGGTTTATTCGCTGACCGCAGTTGCCCGCCGCGCGGAAAAGCTGATGGCTGATGGCGGGTCGATCCTGACGCTGACCTATTACGGCGCCGAGAAGGTCATGCCGAATTACAACGTCATGGGCGTTGCCAAGGCTGCACTCGAAGCAAGCGTAAAGTATCTCGCCGTCGATCTCGGCCCGCAGAACATCCGCGTCAACGCGATTTCGGCAGGCCCGATCAAGACGCTGGCCGCTTCGGGCATTGGCGACTTCCGCTATATTCTCAAATGGAACGAATATAACGCGCCGCTGCGCCGCACCGTGACGATTGAAGAAGTGGGCGATGTTGGCCTCTACTTCCTCTCCGACCTGTCGCGTTCGGTGACGGGTGAAGTGCACCACGCTGATAGCGGTTACCACGTCATCGGTATGAAGGCGGTGGACGCGCCGGACATTTCAGTCGTCAAGGACTGATACGATCCTTTTGAAATCCCGAAAAGTTGAGACGCTTTTCGGGATTTTTCTTTGTCTTTCCCGGACCGGGAAAGTTATCCCTGTTTTAGCGCCTGATCCAAAAGCCGCCATGCCGGTCTGCAAATGGCAATTTCTGCGCTTCCGGTGCTCACGTACCCAAATGTACGCTGCGCTCCGGTTCTCGAAATCACCATTTTCGCCACAGCCTGCCGGTTTTTGATTCAGACACTAAGAGAAAGAGGAAACAGCCGGAACGGCTTCGACAGCTGTTTTCGACTGGCAACGCTTTAGAGGTAAGGCTTTGGCCCGGGAGATCATCTACTTTTCGCGTCACGGCGAAACGGACTGGAATGTTTCGCAGCGCATTCAGGGGCAGCTCGATATTGACATCAATGCTCATGGACGCACCCAGGCTGATCGCAATGGCGATATGCTGAAATCGCTAATCGGTGATGGCGCAGGCTTCGATTTCGTGGCAAGCCCATTACGCCGCACGCGCGAGACGATGGAACGCATCCGGCTGCGCATGGGCCTTGATCCTTATGATTTCCGCACCGATCCGCAATTGATGGAAGTGAATTTCGGCGACTGGCAGGGCTTCATGATGGAAGACATTGCCAGGGAGCGGAATGATCTGGTGGAAGCGCGCGCCCGCGACAAGTGGAATTTCGTGCCGCCGGGCACGACTGCGGAAAGCTATATGAGCCTGTCGCAGCGCATTGGCCGCTGGGTTGAGGCCGTGGAATGGCCAACCGTTTGCGTCACGCATGGCGGCTGCATTCGCACATTGTTTTATCTCTATGGCGATCTCGACGGCCATGAGGCCGCCAATCTCTCCATCCCGCAGGACAAGATTCTGAAGTTCGAAAACGGCAAGCTGGAGTGGGTGTAAAGGCGTGGTTGGACTGCGCCTGATCGGCAAATTATGCCTTACGGCGCTTCCTGAATGTCGGTGATGAAGCGGGTATTATCCACCATATCGTAAATGATGATGACCTTCATGCCCTTGTTGATGGCGCTGTAATCGAATTCGCCCGGCAGTTTGTAAGTCTTACCGTCATCGAGTGAAAGCGTTTCGCTATCCTTGTTGATGGACGTGATCTTGCCTTCGGCATCGTCGGCCATGGCGACTGTCGAAAACAGCGAGGCGAGAATGAGGATCAATCCGACCAGATACTGCATGGTTTTCCGTTCCTTTGCCCGCTCTTTCGCCCGGTTTCATTGTCGTGAAGCAAGACTTCACCGAATCGACACCACGTCGCCATTTGTTTATTAGCGACTTGCTCTTTGTTGCCCTCAATCTAGCGTGTCGAATGTGTCAAAAAAAATACCGGAACGGGATGATCCGAAGGAAATTTCGGGTCGGCGGTGGCCATGATTTGACCGATCCCGAAAAGCTCAATAAAACGCCCGGTGAAGTAGCTAGTATCCTGCCCGTCAGGGTTCGCCTCCGGGGCGTTCCGGGGTCATTTTAGTCAGGCGTCGCGCATGTCTCATAATAGTTTCGGTCATCTGTTCCGCGTAACCACCTGGGGCGAAAGCCACGGTCTGGCGCTCGGTTGCATCGTGGATGGGTGCCCGCCCGGCATCACCTTTACCGAAGCTGAAATTCAGTCCTATCTCGACAAGCGCAAACCTGGTCAGTCCAAATATACCACCCAGCGTCGCGAGCCGGATCAGGTGCGCGTGCTATCCGGCGTTCTTCTCGGCGAAGACGGCGTGACCATGACCTCCACCGGCACACCCATCTCAATGATGATCGAAAACACCGATCAACGCTCCAAGGATTATGGCGAGATCGCCCGCCAGTACCGTCCGGGTCATGCCGATTACACCTATGACGTCAAATATGGCATTCGCGATTATCGTGGCGGGGGCCGCTCGTCGGCGCGGGAAACGGCGGCCCGTGTGGCGGCTGGCGCCATTGCGCGCAAGATCGTGCCGGGCCTTGAAGTCAAGGGCGCGCTGGTCGCCATGGGCGTACACGGCATCGACCGCCGCCGCTGGAACTGGTCGGAAGTGGACAACAATCCTTTCTTCTCGCCGGATGCCGGGTCGGTCGAATTGTTCGCGGATTATCTCGACGGCATTCGCAAGAGCGGATCGTCGGTCGGCGCGGTGATCGAGATCGTGGCCGAGGGCGTGCCCGCCGGTATCGGCGCGCCGATCTATGGCAAGCTCGATCAGGATATTGCCAGCCTGCTGATGTCGATCAACGCCGTGAAGGGTGTCGAAATCGGCAATGGCTTTGAGGCTGCCCGCCTGACCGGCGAAGAAAATGCCGATGAAATGCGGATGGGCAATGACGGCACGCCGCTGTTCCTGTCCAACCATGCCGGGGGCATTTTGGGGGGCATCGCCACCGGCGCGCCGGTGGTGGCGCGCTTTGCGGTCAAGCCGACGTCTTCCATTTTGACGCCGCGCCGCTCCATCGACAAGGACGGCAAGGAAGTGGACGTGATGACCAAGGGACGTCACGATCCATGCGTGGGCATCCGCGCCGTGCCGATTGGCGAGGCGATGGTCGCTTGCGCCATTGCGGATCATTATCTGCGTCACCGCGGCCAAACTGGCCGCGTCTGATAAAACGGGGCCAGACCGGACGGATTTAAAAAGGGTGTATGTCGATGAGCTATAATCAGAAGCAGGTTGTGGATGCATTGCGCGCTTTCGAGCGCGGCGAAATCGTCGTCGTCATGGACGATGATGGCCGCGAGAACGAAGGCGACCTGATCGTTGCCGCCGTGCATTGCACGCCGGAAAAGATGGCCTTCATCGTGCGCCACACATCGGGCATCGTCTGCACGCCGATGCCACGTGAGGAAGCGAAGCGCCTCAATCTCGCGCCGATGGTCGCCGAGAATGAATCTGCCCACACCACCGCTTTTACGGTCACGGTTGATTATCGCCATGGTACGACCACCGGTATTTCGGCGGAAGACCGCACGCTGACGGCGCGCAATCTGGCGAACCCGAATGCAGGTGCGGATGATTTTGTGCGTCCCGGCCATATTTTCCCGCTGATCGCGCGCGAAGGCGGCGTTTTGATGCGCTCGGGCCACACCGAAGCTGCCGTCGATCTTTGCAAGCTCGCCAATCTGCCGCCCATCGGCGTCATCTGCGAACTGGTCAATGATGACGGCTCAGTCATGCGCGGCCCCGATGTGACCGCTTTCGCCGAAAAACATTCGCTGCACCGCGTGACGGTGGCAGACCTCATCGCCTATCGCCAGCGCAAGGAAACGCTGGTCAAGCGCGTCGGCGATGCGGCGATCAAGACCTGCGCCGGCAATGCCCATGCCTATACTTACGAACTGCCATGGGAGCCGATGCAGCATGTGGCGGTGGTGTTCGGCGACATTCGCGATGGCGAGGAAGTGCCGGTGCGCCTGCATCGCGAAGACGTGCTGAACGACGTGTTCGGCAAGGGTGGCAGCAATCTCGACGCGATCATGGAGCGCATGGGCAAGGAAGGCCGGGGCGTTCTGGTCTATCTGCGTGAAGGTTCGGTCGGTGTTCGCGCCGATCATCACGATGCGCGCGCCCGCGATAATCTGCCAGGCGAGCATGAAAGCCATGCGGAAGCCCGCGCCCGTGAAGAAGAATGGCGTCAGATCGGCCTTGGCGCGCAGATCCTCAAAGATCTGGGCATCACCTCCATCGTGCTGCTGGCCTCGCGCGAACGTCACTATGTCGGCCTCGAAGGTTTCGGCATCGGCATTGCCCGCACCGAAATCATCTGAAGACTGCAGGCAGGATATGCACAGGGCCGTCATGGTCATGTGCTCGCCTGATGCTATAGTGGACGCATGACGACACGGCTTTACTGGCATCCGATCTATCTGGAACATCTGACACCGTCCGGGCACCCCGAGCGCCCGGATCGCATTCGCGCGCTGATGAGCGAGCTGGAAGGGACAGATTTCTACCGGCTCGACCGGGTCGAGGCATCGAAGGCGAGCGCAGACGCGATCCTTCTCGCCCATCCGGAAGAGCATCTTGATGCGGTGCGCGCCAAAATCCCGGAGCCGGTCGAGGATGAAGAAGCGCCGCAGCCCGTAGTGAAGCTCGACGGCGACACCTATGTCAGCCCGAAAAGCATGGAGGCAGCGCTCACCGCCATCGGCGCAACGATGGGCGCGGTGGATGACGTGTTTTCAGGCGCCGCCAGCAACGGCTTTGTCGCTGCACGCCCCCCGGGCCATCATGCCGAGCGTGAGCGCGCCATGGGCTTTTGCCTGTTCAATTCGATTGCCATTGCGGCTCGTCATGCGCAGCGCCGACACGGTGCCGAGCGGGTCGCCATCATCGATTGGGACGTGCATCATGGCAACGGAACGCAGGATATTTTTCAGGACGATCCAAGCGTTCTGTTCTGCTCCACGCATCAGTTTCCGCTCTATCCCGGCACGGGCGCGAAGGATGAAACCGGCGTCGGCAATATCGTCAATGCGCCGCTATCACCCAATACGGGCAGCCGCGAATTTCGCGAAGCATTTAATAGTCGTGTATTGCCCGCTTTGGACAACTTCCGGCCAGATTTGATCCTTATTTCGGCTGGCTTCGATGCTCATTTTCGCGATCCGCTGGCCGAGATCAATCTCGACGAGGCGGACTTCGACTGGGCGACCGGCAAACTCATGGAACGGGCGGAACGCTTCTGCGATCACCGGCTCGTGAGTGTGCTGGAGGGTGGATATGATCTAGAGGGCTTGTCGCAGTCCGCATCTACGCATATTACGCGGCTGTTGAAAGGATGAATCATGGTAACCGAACCGTCCAACGCCGATATTGCGGTCATGAGCTTCGAGGATGCCCTCAAGCAGCTTGAAAAGATCGTCGATGATCTGGAGCGGGGCGATGTGCCGCTGGAAGAATCCATTCGCATCTATGAGCGCGGCGAAGCGCTGAAGAAGCATTGCGACACGCTGCTGAAATCGGCGGAAGACAAGGTCGAAAAAATCCGCATCGGCCGCGATGGTCAGCCTGTCGGCACGGAACCGCTCGACGCGGAATAGTTAGAACAGCGCCCTGAGTTGAGAGACATAGGGCGCGAGCACGCCGCTCAGCAAATAGGGGCCAAGGCCCCAGCAGAGCGTCCACCCGGCAGCGCCGATCACGTTTGCAGCCAGAAAATGCAGCGGGTTCATATTCATGGAGCCCGCGACAATGCCGTTGAGCTGGCGCAACAGCACGACGAAGCGCGCCGTCGCGACCACATAAAACCCCTTGCTGTCGAACAGCTTTTCAAATTGATCGAGCCTTTCAGGCGTGAGCTTGACCAGATGGCCATAGCGCAGGATCAGCTTGCGCCCGCCGAAATGCCCGATCAGATAGCCGGTGCAATCGCCCAGTACCGCGCCGATAAACACCGCCAGCAGCACGGCTTCGATATTCAGCGTGCCATGCAGCGCCAGAAGCGAGCTTGCGATCAGCGCGCTTTCGCCGGGAAGCGGCGCGCCGAACGACTCGAAATAGACGATGACGAACAGCGCCAACGCGCCATAGGCTGTGATGTAGGGTTCGAGAAAGCTCATAAATTCAACATCTTTGCTGAGAAACCGCTGGTCCTGAAACGCAAACGGCTCCGGCGCGGACCGGAGCCGGAAACATATAAATCAAAATATCAGCCGATAGAACGTTTGCCGGTGATGGCGTGATAGGCCCAAAGCACGATGACTGCGCCGACAATGGCGATGATAAGGCTGATCGGATCGAATGCGCCGGTGACGCCGCGCCCGAACAGTGAAGATGAAAGCACGCCGCCGACGATTGCGCCGACAATACCCAATGCGATGTCAAAGAAGACGCCTTGACCGCTTTTATTAACGATTTTGCTGCCGACGAAGCCAGCAATCAGGCCGAGTATGATCCAGCTTATTACAGACATCTTATATCTCCCGAAGCGCAGATAAACATTTGTTTCGCGCTCGCGGAAAATTTTCATATTTATTGCGCAGAGGCAAGTTAATATGCTTGTCAAAACGAGAAATCGTTTTAACTTCAACTTACCGCATGCACGTCAAGCTGCATGGGATAACAGGGAGTATTGCGTCATGGGTAGTTACGACGATAACTCAAACGGTTCGCCGATCCCCGGCGGCAGTCTTGCCAAGCCAATCATGATTGCACTTGGCGCGTTGCTGGTTGGCAAGATGCTCGGCGGCAGCAAGGAAGAACCCGCACCGACGCAGGCGCAGCCGGTGCCTGACCAGTCTCAGGCTGGCGGCGGCTTGGGCGATCTTCTCGGTGGCCTGCTTGGCGGCGGCGCAGCCGGTAATGCTTCGGCTGCACCATCTGCGGGTCAGGCTGGCGGGCTTGGTGGTGGATTGCTCGGTGGCATTCTCGGCGGGCTTGGTGGCCTGCTTGGTGGCGCTGCTGCGGGCAACGCATCGGCAGCACCTTCCGCGCCGGGTCCGCTCAGCGGTGGCCTTGGCGGCCTGCTGGAACAACTGAACCAGGCAGGTCTTGGTGAAAAGGTTGAATCTTGGGTCGGCCAGGGGCAGAACCACCCCATCGAGCCGGGCCAGCTTGGCGATGCTATTGGCCAGAAGACGCTCAGCGAAATTGCACAGCATGCAGGCATTGACCAGCAGGAATTGCTGAACCAGCTTTCGCAGGTTTTGCCGGGTCTGGTGGACAAGCTGACCGCCAACGGTCAGGTGCCGGACACCAACGCGCTTTCCAAGCTGTTGCAGGGTCGCTAAAGCATTTCCAGCAAAAGTGCGTAGCGCCTACGCGGGGAAATCAGTCCACTGGACTGATTTCTGATCCCGCTTCGATGCGTAGGATAATGCGGCTCTGGAAAAGCGTGGAGCTAGCGCCATATTGATGAATGCGGACCGCACCGGCCTGCCGGTGCGGTTTTGTTTTGAACAGATTTGATCGGCTGGTTTTGCGGCTGATCCGGTTGGAAGGATGTCTCATGAGCTTTTTCCCCTGTCCCGATCCGGTGCTTGGCGACAAGACGACAGTGGATGCGATTGAGACGCTGGTAATTCCGCGCACAAGCGACATTGGCGGGCTGGAAGTGCGCCGCGCGCTGCCAACCGTTCGCCGCAGGCTGGTGGGGCCGTTCATCTTCTTCGACCGCATGGGGCCGGCAGTGCTGCGCGATGGCGATGCGCTCGACGTGCGCCCGCATCCGCATATCGGCCTTTCGACGGTCACCTATCTGTTTGATGGTCATATCCGCCACCGCGACAGCCTCGGTACGGAAATGGTGGTGCGCCCCGGCGATGTGAACCTCATGACAGCCGGGCGCGGTATCGTGCATTCGGAGCGCTCGCCCGAAGAAGAACGCAATGGGCCGCTCTCGATTTCCGGCGTGCAGACATGGCTGGCGCTGCCCGATGCGCTGGAAGAAATCGACCCGCATTTCTATCATACCAATGCGCCCGATCTGCCGTTGATGACGGATCCCGAATTTGACGGTCGCCTGATCATCGGTTCGATGCATGGGCTGAAATCGCCGGTCATCCAGCATGCCGATACGCTTTATGCCGATATCCGCATCAAGCCGCATGGTCGTTTTCCCATCCCGCCGACAGCGGAAGAACGCGCGATCTATACGCTGAGCGGCAATGTGGGCATTGGCGGCGAAGTGTTTCCGCCCGACCGGCTGCTGGCCTTCCGCCCCGGTGACGATATCGTCGTGCAGGCCGGGCCTGAAGGCGCGCATATCATGCTTTTCGGCGGTGCGGCGCTTGGCTCGAAACGTTACATCTGGTGGAATTTCGTTTCATCCTCCAAAGAGCGCATCGAGCAGGCCAAGGAAGAATGGCGCACGGGTCGGTTCGATATCGTGCCGGGCGACGAACAGGATTTCATACCTTTGCCTGAATGATAGCCTTATGGTGTTAGCTTGGGCATATTGGCCCAGATCGGCCTGCGCTGCTTGATCTGGCCACGCTGCTGCTATACCGACGACCAATCCAGATAATCCCAAAGACAGGTTGTTTCGATGTCCCGACCCAACACCCCATTGCTCGACAAGGCGCCGACCCCGGATCGCCTGCGCGCTTTGCCGGAGCAGGACCTGCCGCAACTGACGGCAGAACTGCGCGCCGAGCTGATCGACGCCGTGTCCACCACGGGCGGGCATCTGGGCGCGGGGCTGGGCGTGGTCGAGCTGACGGTCGCGCTGCACCATGTTTTCGATACGCCGCATGACCGCATCATCTGGGATGTCGGCCATCAGGCCTATCCGCACAAGATCCTGACCGGTCGTCGCGACCGCATCCGCACGCTGCGGCAGGAAGGCGGCTTGTCCGGTTTTACCAAGCGTTCCGAGAGCGAATATGATCCATTCGGCGCGGCGCATTCCTCGACGTCGATTTCCGCCGGTCTCGGCATGGCGGTGGCCAGCGATCTTTCCGGCGAAAAGCGCAATGTCATTGCCGTCATCGGCGATGGCTCCATGTCGGCGGGCATGGCCTATGAAGCGATGAACAATGCCGGTGCGCTGGATGCGCGGCTGATCGTGATCCTCAACGACAACGACATGTCTATCGCGCCGCCGACCGGCGCGATGAGCGCCTATCTGGCGCGCCTCGTTTCGGGCCGCACCTATCGCAGCGTCCGCGAAGCCGCCAAGCAGGTAGCGCAGAAACTGCCGAAATTCCTTCAGGACAAGGCGCGCAAGTCGGAAGAATATGCCCGCGCATTCTTCACCGGCGGCACGCTGTTCGAAGAGCTGGGCTTCTATTATGTCGGGCCTATCGACGGGCATAATCTCGACCATCTTCTGCCCGTGCTGAAAAATGTGCGTGACACGCAAAAAGGCCCGGTGCTGATCCATGTGGTGACGCAGAAGGGCAAGGGCTATGCGCCTGCCGAAGCTGCCGCCGACAAATATCATGGCGTCAACAAGTTCGATGTCATCACCGGCAAACAGGCGAAGCCGCCTGCGAATGCGCCGAGCTATACCAAGATTTTCGGCACGAGCCTGATCGAGGAAGCGCGTCACGACGACAAGATCGTGGCGATCACCGCCGCCATGCCGACCGGCACCGGGCTTGACCTTTTCGGCGAAGTTTTTCCGCAGCGCACCTTCGATGTGGGCATTGCCGAACAGCACGCCGTCACATTTGCAGCCGGTCTCGCCAGCGAGGGCTTCAAGCCGTTCTGCGCCATTTATTCGACCTTTCTGCAGCGCGGCTACGATCAGGTCGTGCATGACGTGTCGATCCAGAACCTTCCGGTTCGCTTCCCCATCGACCGCGCCGGTCTGGTGGGTGCCGATGGCGCCACCCATGCAGGCTCCTTCGATACGGGTTTCCTCGCCGCTCTGCCGGGCTTTGTCGTCATGGCGGCTTCCGACGAGGCCGAACTGCGCCATATGGTGCGCACTGCCGCCGAATATGACGAAAGCCCGATTTCCTTCCGCTATCCGCGTGGTGACGGCGTCGGCGTCGATCTGCCGGAACGCGGCTCGGTGCTGGAAATCGGCAAGGGCCGCATCGTGCGCGAAGGCACCAAAGTGGCGCTGCTATCCTTCGGGACGCGGTTGCAGGAATGCCTTGCCGCCGCCGATGAGCTGGGCGCTGCCGGACTTTCGACGACAGTTGCTGATGCGCGCTTTGCCAAGCCGCTCGATCACGATCTCATCCGTCGTCTCGCCCGTGAGCATGAAGTGCTGGTGACGGTAGAAGAGGGTGCGGTAGGCGGCTTTGCCTCGCATGTGCTGCAATTCCTCGCCACCGATGGTTTGCTGGATCGTGGCCTCAAGGTTCGTGCGCTGACGCTGCCCGATCTATATCAGGATCACGGCAAGCCGGATGCGATGTATGCCAGCGCCGGTCTCGACCGTGCCGGTATCGTGCACACGGTCTTTTCGGCGCTTGGCCGCGAAGATATCGCGACACCGTTCCGTGCCTGATTTCAGGGCGCGCCTTGACCAGTTGCTGGTGGAACGCGGATTGTTCGCCACGCGCTCGCGCGCTCGCGATGCGATCCAGCGCGGCACGGTCAAGGTGGATGGCAAAGCCGTCACCAAGCCGGGCCAGACGGCTGCCCACAACGCGGCGATCACGGTGGACGATCCGGCCAGCGCCTATGTCTCGCGCGCGGCGCTCAAGCTGATTGCGGCGCTCGATCATTTCGATCTCGATGTGAAGGGGCGCACGGCGCTCGATATCGGTGCATCGACTGGTGGTTTTACACAGGTGCTTCTGGAACGCGGCGCAAGCCATGTCATCGCCATCGATGTCGGACACGACCAGTTGCACGAGCGCCTGCGTGGTAACGCCCAAGTAACCAACAGGGAAGGCGTTAACGCCCGCGCGCTGGAGCTTATCCATCTCGATGGACGCGACATCGACTGCGTCGTTTCGGATGTGAGCTTCATCTCGCTGAAGCTGGCGCTGCCCCCGGCATTGGCCTTTGCGCAAAAAGATGCTATCTGCGCGCTTCTCGTGAAGCCGCAATTCGAGGCAGGACGTGAAGCCATCGGCAAGGGCGGCATTTTGCGCGACACGGCAGACGGCGAACGCATCGCAGAAGAACTCAAACTTTGGCTTGAGACGCAGCCTGGCTGGCGCGCGCTCGGCCTTTGCCCGTCGCCCATCGAAGGTGGTGATGGCAATCGTGAATATCTCTTGGCAGGAAAGAAAGACCAATGACGACGCCAGTAACGGGGCAAGTTAATATCCGCTCGATTGGTGCGGGCGGCGATGGCGTCGCCAATCTTCCCGATGGTCAGATTTATGTGCCTTTCACCCTGCCGGGCGAAGTGGCCAATGTGGCGCGCGACAAGAACCGCGCGACACTGATGGCCTTGCTGGAAGCCTCGCCAGAACGGCAGGACCCGGCCTGCGAGCATTTCGAAGCCTGCGGCGGTTGTGCGCTGCAACACTGGCAGGACGAACCCTATCGCCTTTGGAAGCGCGAACTGGTGGTCTCGGCCCTGAAGGGCAGGGGCATCGACGTAGAGGTTGAACCGCTGGTGGCTTGCGCGCCGCATACGCGCCGCCGGGCCGTTTTTGCGGTGCGCAAGACCGAGAAGGGCGTTCTGCTCGGCTTCAATCGCCATCTCAGCCACGAAATTATCGATATTGTCGAATGCCCGGTCACCGTGCCGGAAATCATCGCGCGCCTCGACGATTTGCGCGATGTCGGCGCTTTGCTGGCCCCCGGTTCCAAACCGTTCAAGCTGGCGGCCACACTGACGGCATCCGGCCTCGATCTGGCGGCAAGCGGCTGCGGTGTGCTGGATGACGACCAGCGCCGCGCCCTGACCGCGCTGGTCATCAAGAAAGGCTTTGCGCGTCTTTCGCACGAGGGCGAAATCATCGTCGAGCCGAAAAAGCCACTGATCCATTTCGGCAAGGTTCCGGTGCCGGTGCCGCCCGGCTGCTTCCTGCAAGCGACGGCCGAAGCCGAGGAAACCATGACAGCGCTGGTGCTGAACCACGTCGGCAAGGCGAAGCGCGTCGCTGATCTCTTCTGCGGCGTCGGCACGTTTGCCCTTAGAATCGCAGAGAAAAGCGCTGTGCATGCGGTGGAAAGCGATGCGGCTGCGCTGGCGGCGCTCGATCGTGGCGTGCGCCATGTGCAGGGCTTGAAGCCTGTCTCGGTCGAGCGGCGCGACCTGTTCCGCCGTCCGCTGATGCCGAAGGAATTGCTGCCATACAACGCCGTGGTCTTCGATCCGCCGCGTGCGGGCGCCGAAGAACAGGCGCAGGAACTGGCTAAGTCCAAGGTGGAAAGGGTGGTTGCCGTGTCGTGTAACCCGGTGACGCTCGCCCGCGATCTCGCCATTCTGCTGAAGGGCGGCTATCGCATCCAGCGCGTCACGCCCATCGACCAGTTCCTGTGGTCGCCGCATGTGGAAGCGGTGGCGACGCTGGTGAAGAAATAATGCGATAAATGCCGGGCAGAGCGCCCGGCATTTTTATTTCGATCATCAGGGTCAGTTGGCCAGTCCGTCGAAATTCGTCAGAATGGTGGTCCAGCCTTTGATGTGGCCGTCGCGCGCTTCGGGGCTGCGGAATTTGACCTGCTTCAGCGTGATGTCCGTGGTGTTCGGGTCCACTTCCTTCAGGTCTATCGTCACCACGCTGTCGTCCAGCGAATGCGGCGAATTCCACGTGAACGCCAGATGCGCATGGGGGTCTATTTCCAGATAGGTGCCCGAATGCGGCACGTCGCGGTCGACCATGTGCATCAAAATGGAAAAGCGACCGCCTTTCACCGCATCCGTGCTGACATCGGACGGACCGGTGCTGTCGCTTGATGCGCGCATGAATTTCGCCAGCGTTGCGGGCGAGAGCCATGCGTTGAAAACCTTCTCCCGGGGAGCGGCGATCCTGCGATTGACTGTCAGTTCAAGCTCACTCATTTTCCTGTTCCTTCGAAACGAGTACATCCTCCAGCGCCGTCAGGCGCAGTTCCCAGACAGACTTCAGTTCCGCAAACCAGTTTTCCACTTCCCGTACCGGTTCCAGTTCAGCGGCAATGAAATGCTCGCGGCCCAAAGTCTTGCGGGTGACCAATCCAGCCTCCTCCAGCACTTTGATGTGCTTGGAGACCGAGTTGAGCGACATGTCGAAATGAGCGGCGAGCGCAGTCACTCTTGATGGCCCCTCCTGTACGAGCAGCGTCAAGATATGCCGTCGCGTAACGTCTCCGACGGCTTTGAGAATATGTGACAGAGCATCTTCGTTCATTATTCACCCGTAAGGTTGAATATACGCCATCCACGGAAATAGTCAACCATATGGGTGAACGTTTTTCAATGGGCCGTGGTGGCGGTTGCGTGCTTGAGCGCGTTTCGATCTGAATGAATCAGATCGGCGCTCTAAGCTGCTATATTTCAAGCATAATCTTATCGATCCTTGTTTCGCTCCGGTCGGATTATGCTCTAAAAACAAAAACCATCTGTACGGGCGGTACAGATGGTTCAATGCAAAACGAATAAGAAGGCCGCCCTTGCGAGGGGGAGGGCTCACATCTTTTCGATGATTTCGGGATCGCCTTCGCGCGGCTTGCCATTGGCGGCGATGATGGCCGGCACAATGTCTTCCGCCCGGTCGATGACCAGCGGCTGCACCTGATGGGCGGTATGGAGAAACCCTTCCGCACGCATATGGTCGAGCAGCGACAGCATAGGCTGCCAGAAATTGTTGATATTGGCGAAGACCATAGGCTTGCGATGCTTGCCGAGCTGTCCCCAAGTCATCATCTCGACGATTTCCTCGACCGTGCCGATGCCGCCGGGCAGTGTGACGAATGCATCCGACTTCTGGAACATCAGGTGCTTGCGCTCGTGCATATCGTCAACGACGATCAGTTCGGTCAGCTGTTCCGCCTTTTCGAGGCTTGCTTCCTTGTCGAGCAGGAAAGTCGGGATGATGCCGGTGACTTCGCCGCCAGCTTCCATCACGCCCTGCGACACCGCGCCCATGATGCCGCGTGTGCCGCCGCCATAGACAAGGCGCAGGCCGTGTTCGGCGATGGAGCGGCCAAGCGCAAGGCCCGCTTCGCGATAGATGGGGTTCTGGCCCATGGAAGAGCCGCAATAAACGCAAATGGATCGAATCTCAGACATAGTGCTTTTTTGGGCTTTTGCTGCGTAAGCGTCAAGTCGGGCGTCACGCCGCAGAGCCGTAAAATCCGTTCATGTCCTGTACATTCAGCGCCAGTATTCTAAGTCTTATTTTGCAAATCAAATCGGAGTGAATTTGAAAATGTTGTCACCAATGAAATTGTCCGTCGCGCTTTTTGCACTGTCCCTGACCGCCTCCGCGGCATCGGCTGCTGAAATTACCATCAAACTGCCGGACGATACGGCGGTGACGACCAATTCCGTCCTTTATAAATGCGGCGAAAAGGACGTGTCCGTCACCTATTACAATGCCGGTGATATTTCGCTGGCCGAGCTTGAGCTGGATGATGAAACCGTCGTCGCTTCCAACGTCATTTCTGGCTCAGGCGCGAAATATGCCGGTGGGGTTTATGTCTGGTGGACCAAGGGCCCGGAGGCTAGTCTCTACAATCTTATGGACGACCCGGAGCAGGAAAAGCCTACAAGCTGTGCAGAACAATAAGCAAGCTAAGAAAAACCCTCGTAGCTTTCTCTAATTCGGTGCAGATTTGTTGTGGGGGGAAGCCAAAAGCTATAAACCCGTTCTAGAGAGCATTTCCAGCAAAAGTGCGAAGCGGTTTTGCGTTGGATGATGCGCAGAAAAAAATAGATAGCGCGGTTCCAAAGTCTCCGTTTTAACCGGAAACGCGCAAGTCTCTGGCGTGGGTTTCGAAACGAAATGCAGAAGAACAGCTTTGGATTGCTCGGCGCTGGCGTGATGGCGGTTATTGTCGGGCTCGGTCTTTATTGGAACGCGAAAAAGACAGAGCCAGATACGCCGAAGGCCGGCGTTTCCGCGCCCGCCGCTTCCGGCGGCGAACAACAGGCAGCACAGCCGCAAACGCCCCAGACGGAAACACCCCCAGCGCAATCCGCTGCGGCTGCGCCAAAGGCCGATAAGCCGACCACCCCTGCCGAACAGGCTGCCGTTGAACCGGAACAGCAACACCAGACGCCGATCTTCGACGTCTTGCGCGTAGAACCGGACGGTTCCGTGGTGATTGCAGGCAAGGCCATGCCGAATTCGGACGTCGAAGTCGTGGCTGGCGCCAGTGTTCTCGGCAAGGCCAAGGCAGGCCCCAATGGCGATTTCGTCGTGGTGCTGGACGATCCTTTGAAGCCGGGCGATCATCAGCTGGTGTTGCGCGCCTCGGGGCAGGACAAGGTTGCCACTTCCGCCCAAACCGCCATTGTCTCCGTGCCGGATTCAAAAAGCGGACAGGTTCTGGCGCTGGTTGAAGAGCCGGGCGCAGCAAGCCGCCTGATCACCAAGCCCGAAGCGGCTCCCGCGCAGCCCGCCGACAGCGCCTCCGGCCCGTCGAATGGCGCGGCTACAGCGCCGACACCGGGCGAAAGTTCGCAGGCCAAGCCTGCGGAGGAACTTCCGATTGCCATCGAAGCGGTGGAAATCGAAGGAGACGCCATCTTCGTGGCAGGCAACGCCAAGGGCGGAAACCGCGTGATCGTCCATGCCAACGATATTCTGATCGGCTCCAGTGCCGTTTCGCCGGAAGGCCGTTTCCTCGTGCAGAGCACGCAGCCGCTGGCTGTTGCCGATTACATCATTCGCGCCGATCTTCTCGACAATGCCAATCGTATCGTCGCAACTGCGCGTGTGCCGTTCCGTCGCGAGGCTGGCGCGAATATTTCGGCGGTCGCCCCCGCCGCCAGCGGCGCTGCGCCCGCGGAAGCCGGTGCCGAGGACAAGGCCGCGCTCCAAAAGGTCGATGGTTCGGTGATCATCCGCCGCGGCGATAATCTGTGGACGATTTCCAAGCGCGCTTATGGCAAGGGCACACGCTACACGACGATCTATCTGGCCAATCGCGAGCAGATCAGGAATCCGGACCTCATCTGGCCGGGGCAGGTGTTCCACATGCCCAAAGAGCCACTGGGCGATGAGGAAGTGAAGCGCCAGAGGCAGGAACGTCAAAACTGACCAGTCTTCGTTCTACCACGACAGTTGCATTCTTCGTGATGCCGGTCTGCAACGAGCAATTTCCTGTGCTCCGGTGCTCGAAAATCACTCGTTTCGCCACAGCCTGACGAATTTGCAACTGTCGTGCTACTTAACAATCACGATAGCTTGTTTTTACATTCACGGCGTTTTTTGGAAAAGACGCCGTGAAATCTTGTGCTTTAAGGTATAATCGTTTATCGTCGATATACGATGAAGATTTCCATGAATGATCAGCCCGCAGCCGATCTCGGCACGATGGCGAAAGGCGACGAGGATGCCGCGCGGATCTATGCCGCGCTGGGGCATCCGGTGCGTATCGCCATCTTACGGCAGCTGATCCTTGAGGACGCCTGCTGCTGCAAGGACATTGTCGGCAGGCTGGATCTCGCCCAATCCACTGTTTCGCAGCATTTGAAGGTTCTCGTGACCGCAAGGCTGATCGACTATCGACCCGAACGCCAGTCTTCGCGCTACAGCGTCAACTGGCAGCAAATCAATGCCATTCGCACCCACCTTGCCGCATTTGCCGGTGGTTGTTGCACGTTATGATCTGACCCGAAAGAACGCCTGATGAGCTCCTCCAAAACGGTTTCTGCCGAATCCGGCGAAACATTCAAGACCCTGCGCAATCTTTGGCCCTATATGTGGCCCGAGGGCAGGCCGGACCTGCGCATGCGCGTGGTGTGGGCGACGTTCTATCTGGTCATTTCGAAGATCGTACTCATTCTCGTTCCCTATTTCTTCAAATGGGCGACGAATGCGCTGAACGGACAGCTGCAAGCGCCGGGCTATGTGCCGCTCTTCCTGACCGGTACGGTCATGCTGGTGGTGGCCTATAATGGATCGAGGGTCGTGCAGGCCGGTCTCAACCAGCTGCGTGACGCGCTGTTTGCCAGTGTCGGCCAATATGCTGTGCGTCAGCTCGCCTATCGGACGTTCGTGCACATGCACCAGCTTTCGCTGCGCTTTCATCTGGAGCGGCGCACGGGCGGCCTGTCACGCGTGATCGAGCGCGGCACGAAGGGCATCGAAACCATCGTCCGCTTCACCATTCTCAACACGCTGCCGACCATTCTGGAATTTGCAATGACGGCGGTGATCTTCGCCGTCTCCTACGGCATTTCCTATCTGGTCGTCGTCGCGGCGACGGTGTGGCTCTATACGTGGTTCACCATCAAGGCGAGCGACTGGCGCATTAACATCCGTCGCGAGATGAATGATTCCGATACGGACGCCAACACCAAGGCTATCGACTCCCTGCTGAACTTCGAAACCGTGAAATATTTCGGCAACGAGGCGATGGAGGCCAAGCGTTTCGATAGCTCCATGGCGCGTTATGAAAAAGCTGCGACCCAGACCTGGACCTCACTCGGCTGGCTGAACTTCGGTCAGGCGGTGATCTTCGGTGTCGGCATGGCGATCGTCATGGTGATGTCGGCGCTGGAAGTGCGCGCCGGAACGCAATCCATCGGCGATTTCGTGTTCATCAATGCGCTGTTGATGCAGCTTTCCATTCCGCTCAACTTCATCGGCTTCATCTATCGCGAAATCCGTCAGGGTCTGACCGATATCGAACAGATGTTCGACCTGCTCGACGTAAAGCAGGAAGTGAGTGACAAGCCGGATGCCAAGCCGGTGCAGGTCGACAAGGGCGCAATCCGCTTCGATGACGTGCATTTTGCCTATGATTCCAATCGTCCGATCCTCAAGGGCATCAGCTTCGAAGTTCCGGCGGGCAAGACCGTGGCGATTGTCGGGCCTTCGGGCGCGGGCAAGTCCACCATCTCGCGGCTGCTGTTCCGCTTCTACGATATCCAGTCGGGCTCGGTGACCATCGACGGGCAGGATGTCCGCGATGTGACGCAGGAAAGCCTGCGTAAGGTTATCGGCATGGTCCCGCAGGATACGGTGCTGTTCAACGACACCATCGCCTATAATATCCGCTATGGCCGCACCGATGCGACCGAGGAAGAGGTGGAGAAGGCAGCCGAAATGGCGCAGATCTCCCGTTTCATCCAGCATCTGCCGGACGGCTATAAGTCCATGGTGGGCGAGCGCGGCCTGAAGCTTTCAGGTGGCGAAAAGCAGCGCGTGGCGATTGCGCGCACGATCCTGAAAGCACCGCCGATCCTGATCCTCGATGAAGCGACCTCGGCGCTGGACACGGCGACCGAGCAGGAAATCCAGTCGGCGCTGGATATCGTCAGCCGTGGCCGCACGACGCTGGTTATCGCGCACCGCCTTTCAACGGTGATCGGTGCTGATGAAATCATCGTGCTGAAGGATGGCTTGATCGCCGAACGCGGCACCCACCGCCAGCTTCTGAAGCACAAAGGCCTTTATGCTTCGATGTGGGATCGTCAGCGTGAGGCTGACGAGGCCGAAGAACGCCTGCGTCAGGTGCGCGAAAGCGACGATATGGGCGTGGTTGTGCGCGGAACGCCTGCGGCGGAGTGATCACGCCACCTGACAGTCGTGCATAAATTGCGAAATGCATTTTGAGATTCTGGAAGGGATGCGCTACATACGGCGAAACGCGAGGAACAAGCGATGAGCCTGACTGACACTATCCGCAACACTTTCGTGCCGATTCACCGTGAAGGCTATCCGTTCATAGCGGGCTTTTTCGTGGTTTCGCTGATTCTTGGCTGGTTGTGGGACCCGCTGTTCTGGATCGGTATGGTGCTGACGGTCTGGTGCATCTATTTCTATCGCGATCCCGAACGCGTGACGCCGATGGACGACGATCTCGTCATCAGCCCGGCTGACGGCAAGGTATCCTTCGTCGGCCCGGCCATTCCGCCTGCGGAGCTTGATCTCGGTTACGAGCCGCTGACGCGCGTTTCCGTGTTCATGAATGTCTTTTCCGTGCACATCAACCGCTCGCCGGTTCGTGGTCAGATCGTTAAGGTCGAGCATCGCCCGGGCAAGTTCCTCAATGCCGAACTCGACAAGGCCAGCACCGAAAACGAACGCAACAGCGTTCTGATCGAGAGCCCGCATGGCAAGGTCGGCGTGGTGCAGATCGCTGGTCTGGTGGCGCGCCGCATCGTGTGCTGGTCCAATCAGGATGACGATCTGTCGGTCGGAGAACGTTTTGGCCTTATCCGCTTCGGTTCCCGCGTGGATGTCTATCTGCCCGCCGATGCGACTGTGCGCGTTGCCGTCGGTCAGACGGCTGTTGCTGGTGAAACGGTGCTTGCCGATTATGGCAGCAACCGTAGCGAACCCGTCGTCCGGATTGCGTAGCCGATGGGAACACCTTTTCCGCCTTTTGAGCCTAATGGCCGCGTGGAGTCATCCCGCGGCCCAAAGCTGTCGCAGATACCGCTGCGTATTGTTATTCCGAACCTCATTACGGTTTTGGCCATTTGCGCTGGTCTGACCGGGATTCGTCTTGCTTTCGAAAACCGCTTCGAGCTGGCCGTCGCTATGGTGCTGGTTGCGGCATTTCTCGACGGCATCGACGGACGTGTCGCGCGCATGATGAAAGGCTCGTCGAAATTCGGCGAGCAGATGGATTCATTGGCCGATATCGTCAATTTCGGCGTTGCGCCCGCGCTGGTGCTTTATGCATTCATGCTGGATCAGGCGCGTTCCTTCGGCTGGATCGCCGGTCTTCTCTATGCGATTGCCTGCTGTCTGCGTCTGGCGCGCTTCAATGTGATGCTGGAAGACCCGAACCGGCCTGCATGGCAGAGCAATTATTTCATCGGCGTGCCTGCGCCCGCAGGCGCTATGCTGGTGCTGCTGCCGGTCTATCTCGGTTTTCTCGGCCTGACGCCCTCGCGCGGGCTGGCCTTCGGTGTTGCGATTTATACAGTAGCCATCGCGTTTCTGCTGGTGAGCCGCCTGCCAGTTTATAACGGCAAGTCGGCCGGCAGCCTCGTGCGCCGCGATATCGTCATGCCGCTGATTCTCTGCGTGGTCGTCTACGTGGCGTTCCTGATGAGCTTCACATGGCAGACGCTGAGCCTGACAGCTCTCGCCTATCTGGCGTTCCTGCCGTTCAGCCTTGCCGCGTGGAACCGCCGCGAGGCTGCGGATCGGGCAGCGGCGGAAGAAACCGCGACCGAGAGCGAGGAAGAAAAGTCGTCGGCGTCAGAAGAAAACTGACGGGAGCTTTTCCAGAATGAACGCAACGCGCTCCTCAACCGAAGTTTTCGGCAGGAGCGCGATTTCATATCCGAACCGGCGATAGGTTGTTTCCATCGCCGTGAAGGTGCACACAGCCTCGTCGAAATCCTGCTTGCGCTCGGCATCTTGCCCAAAAATATCCGGCCATGGCGGGGCGAGAAACACTGTTTTGTTATAACGAATCTGCTGTGCTGCCGCTTCCATATGCGGTGGTGCGGGCAAGTTGCAAAGCGAAAGATAGCCGATCACATCCGGCACGCCGCGATCAAAGAAGACCGGCCCTGTTTGGTCTTGCGCCAAGCGGTATGAGCGCATTTCCCACGACAACATGAGCTCGGCGAAGAGAGCGCGGTCGTCCCAGGGCAGGGCCGTGCCACTAATGGCAACCTGATCCTGAATGATGGCGCGTCCGGCCTCCACGGTGCGAGCGTAGCCGTGCTGTTCGAGTGCGTCAATCAGCGTGCTTTTGCCCGTTCCGGGGCCGCCGCTGATGACGGTGAAGCGCGTAGTGGCGTCAGTCATTTCGTCCTCATGTTGAAAAAGGCTATTCACCAACTGAAAATTGGTTCATCAATTCGGGATGGGGGCAAAAGCAGCAAGCGCCAAGCCAGCGGGCGCGTCGGGGAGGATGAGCCACCCCGACCCAGGCAAGGGCTTTGCTCTCCTTTTGGAGGTGAACTATGTGGCTGATACCCATCAGGTTCACGCTTAGGATAAAGAAAACCCGCACAGGCTGGCAAGCATATGTGCGGGTAATCATCTTAGCCTAAGTACGCGGCGGCTGGAGTTACAGCTTCAGCCGCCATTCCAAACATAACTATTTTGGATCAGATTTTCAATCCGGCATGTGATAGTCGAGGAAGCGGTCCTGCCGCACGTCGAACAGCTTGCCCGTGACATTGAGCGCCGGATCGGCAAGCTTCACGATTTTTTCGGCCACTTCCTGCGGTGTCGGCAGGGTGTCCGGGTCTTCGCCGGGCATCGCTTGCGCGCGCATGGCGGTGCGGGTTGCGCCGGGATTGACCGAGTTGATGTTCAGCGCCATCTGCCTGGTCTCTTCGGCCCAGCTGCGGGCCATGACCTCGACAGCCGCCTTGGAGGCCGCATAAGGCCCCCAGAAGGCGCGGCAGCTATGCGCAACGCCGGATGAAAGCAGAATGGCGCGCCCGGCATCGGAAAGACGCAGCAGCGGATCGGTAGAGCGGATCAGCCGCCAAACGCTCGTCACGTTGACATTCATGACCTTCTCG
The DNA here is from genome assembly GCF_003664555.1 of Ochrobactrum soli. Taxonomy (NCBI): domain Bacteria; kingdom Pseudomonadati; phylum Pseudomonadota; class Alphaproteobacteria; order Hyphomicrobiales; family Brucellaceae; genus Ochrobactrum; species Ochrobactrum soli. Next base: position 822,673 of record NZ_RCHH01000003.1, read on the forward strand.
AAGGTCTTTGCTTCCACATGGCCGATCGGGGAGATGGTGCCCAGCACGCCCGCATTGGCGACCATGATATCCAGTTTGCCCCAGCGCTCGTGGATCGAGCCGCCAAGGCGGTCGATGGCTTCCATGTCGGTGATGTCGAGCGGCACCAAAGTCGCGTTGCCGCCGAGCTTGCGAATGTCGTCGTCCAGCTCTTCAAGGCCGCCGACAGTGCGCGCCACGGCGATCACATGCGCGCCGCGCTTTGCCAGTTCCAGCGAAAGAAAATAGCCAATGCCGCGCGATGCCCCCGTTACCACGGCCAGCCGGCCCGTAAGGTCGATTGTCATTCCGTCCCCAATGACTTTTATGAAGAGATTGGAGCGGCCCGGAGGCCGCCCGTTCGCGAATATGCGTCAGCCGTTGCTCGCAAGCAGCGACAGCGTGTGGATGTTGCTTTCGCCTTCCTGATCGAGAAGGCGGGTCGGGTAGTCACCCGTGAAATAGTGATCCGTGAAGGCAGGCGCCTTCGGATCACGAACCTTGCCGCCGACAGCCTTGTAAAGACCGTCGATGGACAGGAAGGCCAGCGAATCCGCACCGATGTAACGGCACATGGATTCCAGATCTTCATGCTGGTTGGCCAGAAGCTTGTCGGCATGCGGCGTGTCGATGCCATAGAAATCCGGATGATAGATCATCGGGCTTGCCACGCGAATATGCACTTCCTTCGCACCCGCATCGCGCATCATCTGCACGATCTTGACCGAAGTGGTTCCGCGCACGATGGAATCATCCACGAGCACGACACGCTTGCCTTCGATCATGGCGCGATTGGCCGAATGCTTCAGCTTCACGCCCAGGGCGCGAATCTGCTGGGTCGGCTCGATGAAGGTACGGCCCACATAATGATTGCGGATGATGCCATATTCGAATGGAATGCCGCTTGCCTGCGCAAAGCCGAGCGCCGCAGGCGTACCGCCATCGGGCACCGGCACGATGACATCCGCTTCGACACCGGCTTCACCGGCAAGTTCGATGCCCATGTTCTTGCGCGCCACGTAGACGCTGCGTCCGCCGACGACCGAATCCGGGCGGGCGAAATAGACATATTCGAACAGGCACAGGCGTTCCGGCTGGGGGTTTTCCGCCTTGATGGACTGGGTGGTGATCGAGCCGTCCTGCTGGATTTCGCAGACGATCACTTCGCCATTTTCGACGTCGCGAATATATTTGGCGCCAATGATGTCGAGGGCGCAGGTTTCCGAGCAGAAGATCGGCTTGCCGTCCAGTTCGCCCATGACGAGCGGACGAATGCCGATGCTGTCACGCGCAGCGATCAGCTTGGTGCGGGTCAGCGCCAGCATGGCGTAACCGCCCTCAACCTGACGGATCGCATCCACGAAACGGTCGGAAGACGAGGCAAAACGCGACCGGGCGATCATATGCAAAACGACTTCCGTATCGGAAGTCGCCTGGAAGATCGCACCCGAGGCGATCAGCTGTTTGCGCAGCGAAATGCCGTTGGTGAAATTGCCGTTATGGGCAATCGCAATGCCGCCGACTTCCAGTTCCGCGAAAAGCGGCTGCACATTGCGCAGGATCGTTTCGCCGGTGGTGGAATAGCGCACATGGCCGATGGCGCGGTCGCCGGGCAGGCGGTTCAGCGTGGCGGCGTCGGTGAAATGGTCCCCGACGAGGCCCATATGGCGTTCGGAGTGGAAGCGGCGATTGTGATAGGACACAATACCGGCGGCTTCTTGCCCGCGATGTTGAAGGGCGTGCAGTCCGAGCGCTGTCAGCGCTGCGGCGTCTTCATGACCCAAAATGCCGAATACACCACACTCTTCATGCAGGGTGTCGTCATCCAGCATAAAGGAAGTCTCATCATGCGACTGTTGGAACATTGTCCGCAAGGCCTTTCGATTGCGGGTTGTTAAAAACAACATTTACATGAAAGGACGCCGTTTTGAAAGCGATCCCTTGAACCCGCGTCAGTTAAGCTGATCATATAGGCCTTTATTGGGGCCAAAAACAGATGAAACCGGCACAAGCCGGTTTCAATTTTTCACATCAGATTGTGATTATTGCTGCGCAGGCGCGTCATCCGGGACAGGCGCTTCTTCCTGCTCGCCAGTGGCCGGAGCATTGTTCTGCTGCGGCTTGAACTTGTCGACCATCTTTTCCGGGTCAGCCGGCAGGAGATTGCGCAACTGTTCGCCGAAGGAATCGAGCATCGGCTTCGATTTGGCGTTGGTGATCCAGGCAGGCTGGTTATCCGGCACCGCCCAGTTGAAGAACAGCATGGCGACGACCATCAGAAGCACGCCGCGAGCCGCACCGAACAGGAAGCCCAGCGTGCGGTCGAGCGCGCCGATGCGGCTGTCGATGATGAAATCCGCGATCTTCATGGTGATCAGCGAAACGATGATCAGCACCACGAGGAAAACCGCAGCCATGGCGGCGATCATGGCTAGCGTGTCGTTATTGATATAGGGCTTTATGTAGGGCAGCACCGGCTTGTAGAACAGGAATGCAGCAGCGGCGGCAGCGGCCCAGGATACCAGCGACAGCACTTCGCGGGAAAACCCGCGCACCATCGCCAGAACCGCTGATACCAGCGTTATTCCGAGTAGAATTCCATCAAGTATGGTTATCGGCATTCTGGCCTGTCCTCAGTGTTTCGCGCATGCGTTCCGGTGCGCAGGGCAGTCAAAGACGCGGAAGCTTAACATCGGAAGGTTGACAGAATCTTCCCGCGTTAAGCCCCTGAATTATTACTTCTTTCCGGCACCCGATGCTGCAATGCGCGCAACGAGGTCGGGCAGGGCGGCGGTTTCCATGAGACGGAAGCTGCGATCTTTCCAAAGTTCGCCGCTGCCGCTTGGCACTTCCGCCTGCCGGAAGCCGAGTTTCTCCGCTTCCTTCAATCTCTGTACTGCATGCGTCACCGCACGAACAGCACCGGAAAGGCTGATTTCGCCGAAATAAACACAATCTGGCGGAAGGGCAATACCGGCCATGGAGGAAACAAGCGCCGATGCAACCGCAATATCGGCAGCCGGTTCGCTGATCCGATAGCCGCCCGCGACATTCAGATAGACGTCATGCTGGCCGAAGCGAACGCCGCAATGCGATTCGAGCACTGCGAGGATCATGGCGAGACGCCCGCCATCCCAGCCCACGACCGCGCGTCGCGGCGTGCCGAGCGAGGAGGGCGCGACGAGGGCCTGAATTTCCACCAGAACCGGGCGCGTGCCTTCCATCCCGGCGAAAACCGCTGCCCCCGGCGCTTTTTCGTTGCGTTCGCCCAGAAAAAGCTCGGACGGATTGGACACTTCACGCAAGCCGCCATCGGACATTTCAAAAACGCCGATTTCGTCGGTGGGGCCAAAGCGGTTCTTCACCGTGCGCAGGATGCGGTAATGATGCCCGCCTTCGCCTTCGAAATAGAGAACACCATCGACCATGTGTTCGACCACGCGGGGACCGGCAATCTGGCCGTCCTTGGTGACATGGCCGACCAGAACAACCGCAGCGCCGGTCTGCTTGGCGTAACGGATCATGGCCTGTGCCGAGGAGCGCACCTGCGTGACCGTGCCAGGGGCAGAATCCGCCATGTCGGTCCACAAGGTCTGGATCGAATCGATGATGACGAGATCGGGACGTTTGCCGTCGGAAATGGTGGCGATGATGTCTTCGACATTGGTTTCGGCGGCAAGTTCCACTGCCGATGTGGCGACGCCGAGACGCTGCGCGCGCAGGCGGATCTGCGCGACCGCTTCTTCGCCTGAAACATAGACGATGCGGTGGCCGCGATTGGCAAGGGCTGCTGCCGCCTGCGTCAAAAGCGTTGACTTGCCGATGCCGGGATCGCCGCCGATCAGCAGCGCCGACCCGCGCACGAAGCCGCCGCCGGTTACACGGTCGAGTTCGCTGATGCCGGAAATAATGCGCGGGGCATCTTCAATGTCGCCGGACAGCGAGGTCAGCGCCACGGCGCGGCCCTTGCGCTTCGACAGCATCGCGCCCGGACCGGAACCGATACCGCTATTGGTGCCTTCCTCGACGAGCGTGTTCCACTCGCCGCAGGAATCGCACTTGCCCGCCCAGCGCGTATGCACTGTGCCGCAATTCTGGCAGATGAACTGAATGCGCGCCTTGGCCATCAGATACGCGCCTTTTTCGAAGAGATATTATTCATACTGTTCGGGAAGATAGGAACCCTCGGCCAGATCTGCAAATCGCGTGAATTCGGACTGGAAGGCGAGCTTGACCGTACCGGTCGGTCCGTGGCGCTGCTTGGCGATGATGACATCGGCAGTGCCGCGCACTTTTTCAAAATGCTGCTTCCATTCTTCGTATTTCGGGTCGAACTCGTCGCGCGGTTCGAGGTTCTTGACGTAATATTCCTCGCGGAACACGAACAGCACCACGTCGGCGTCCTGCTCGATCGAGCCCGATTCACGAAGATCGGAGAGCTGCGGGCGCTTGTCGTCGCGGCTTTCCACCTGACGCGAGAGCTGGGAAAGCGCGATGATCGGAACGTTCAGTTCCTTGCCGAGCGCCTTCAGGCCGGTGGTGATTTCGGTGATTTCCTGCACGCGGTTCTGTGCCGAGGCCTTGGACGAGCCGGTCATCAGCTGCACGTAGTCGATGACCAGAACATCAAGGCCGCGCTGGCGCTTGAGGCGACGGGCGCGGGCGGCCAGCTGCGCGATGGAAATACCACCGGTCTGGTCGATATAAAGCGGGATTTTCTGCATCACCTGCGAGCAGGCGACCAGCTTTTCGAAATCGGTCTCGGTGATATCACCACGGCGGATTTTCGAGGACGACACTTCCGTCTGCTCGGAAATGATACGGGTGGCGAGCTGTTCCGCCGACATTTCGAGCGAGAAGAAGCCGACTACACCGCCATTCTTGGCTTTCACCGTTCCATCGGCCTGTTGTTCGCCCTCATAGGCATTGGCGATGTTGAAGGCGATATTGGTGGCGAGCGAGGTTTTACCCATGCCCGGACGTCCGGCGAGGATGATCAAGTCGGACGGCTGCAAGCCGCCCATCTTGCCGTCAAGCGTGTGAATGCCGGTGGAGATACCCGACAGGTGGCCATCGCGCATGAAAGCGGCATTGGCCATGTCCACTGCGGTGGTCACGGCGTCCTTGAACGGCAGGAATCCGCCATCGTAACGACCGGTTTCTGCCAGTTCGAACAGGCGGCGCTCGGCGTCCTCGATCTGCTCCTGCGGCGCGTTGTCGACCGGCGCATCATAGGCGAGATTGACCATGTCCTCGCCGATCCCGATCAGCGCGCGGCGGGTCGCCAGATCGTAGATCGCGCGGCCATAATCGGCAGCATTGATGATGGTGACGGCCTCGGTGGCAAGGCGGGTGACATATTGGAAGATCGAAAGATCGCCGACCTTGCCCTCGGGCAGAAAGGTCTTCATCGTGACCGGATTGGCCATCTTACCGACGCGGATCAGATCAGTGGTGATTTCGTAGATACGGCGATGCAGCGGCTCAAAGAAATGGGTCGGCTTCAGGAAGTCCGATATGCGGTAAAAGGCATCGTTGTTGATCAGGATTGCGCCCAGCAATGCCTGTTCCGCTTCGATATTGTGTGGTGCTTCCCGATAGAGTGCGTCCTTCTGATCGCGCACATCCTCGAGTTTGCGTACCGCCGCTTCCGCCATGATTCTTGATCCTGTCCCTGATGCTGCCAGCTAACCGTCATGTGATGCCAAACGCAACGCGGCTTCGGATGATTCCTGCTGGAAGGGATAAGCTATACCATGATTCACACTGATTCACAGTTTGCGCCTGTGAATGAGCGCTATGTTCTTGACGGGCGTTGCCGCGAATAGCAGTGGATATTACTCTGCCTCACGATCATCAAATTCACCCTGTCCACGGTCGTGCCAGATCCCGGTGACAGGTTCTTCATGCAAAGGTTCATTCATGCGGCATCGTCTGATCGCAGCCGGGCTTTCCTGCCTTGCTTATCTCGCTTCGTTTACGGCACCGGCTACGGCTGCCGAGCCGATCAAGGTCAAGGTCTTCATCGCCGCCATGTTCGAAATCGGACAGAATAGCGGTGATCGCGCCGGTGAATTCCAGTGGTGGTATGACCGTTACTGGAAAGACGCAAAGCCCATCGAAGTGAAGGGCGCGCTGAAGCCGGTCTATTGCAACAATGATGGCGTTTGCGGCTCGGTGCTTGGCATGGGCAAGGTCAATTCCTCCTCCAGCATGCAGGCTATTCTGCTCGATCCGGCCTTCGATTTCTCGAAGAGCTATTATATTCTGTCGGGCGTCGGTGGTACGCCGCCATCGCGCGGCACCATCGGCGATGTCAGTTGGGCGACCTGGCTGGTCGATTACGATCTCGGCCATCGCTGGGCGCCGGAAGAAGGCAAGCCCGGCGAGCCGGTTTTCATGCCGCGGAAGGGTTATGAGGATTACCGGGTCTTCAAGCTGAATCCAGATCTGATCGCCGCCGCGCTTCGCCTCGATTCGAAGGTCGAACTGCTTGATTCGCAGGACGCTCAGAACTATCGCATGCGTTATCCCGACAAGGCCGCACAGGCCAAGCCGTCGCTCAAGACAGGCACGCATATGACCGGCGATACGTTCTTCCACGGGCCCGGCCTGTCGAAAGAGGCGCAATATATCGCGCATCTCTACGGTGCGGATGATTATCTGGTGACGGAAATGGAAGCGGCTGCAATTACGCTGGTCATCAAGCGCCAGTTCGGCACGGATCGTATCGCCAGCCTGCGCGGCTCGGTGAACTTCGATCAGGGCAACCCGAACGAAACCACCTTGCAGCATCTTGATCCAGCGCCGGGTCAGACGGCAGGCGGTTTTGCGGAGACGGTGCAGAACATCTATCTCGTCGGTTCGCCGCTGGTCGATGATATCGTTACCCATTGGGACAAGTGGGAAACCGGAGTGCCGAAGGCCGACTAAAATAAGGATGAGTGCCGAAGGCTGGCTAAAATTAGGACCAGTGCCGAAGGTCGAGTGAAAATGCAAAAGGGCTGCCGGAGACGGCAGCCCTTTTTGTGAACCGGTGCTCGCCGGATCAGGCGTTCGCGCTTTTCTTGACGGCGCGGGCCTCGCTATTGGCCCCCTTTGGCGCGCTGTCGAGCCGCTTGAGGCGCTTTTCTTCCGCTTCGATATAGTTGCGCGTCAGCGGAACGGATTCCTGCCGGTGCGCGATCTGGATGTGGAACACCATCATGTTCTGCCAGCGGAAGGCGCTTTCCGATGCGGCCAGATAAAACTCCCACATGCGGCAGAAGCGTTCGTCATAAAGCGCCTTGGCCCGTTCGCGATTGGCCATGAAGGCCTCACGCCAGGCTTTCAGCGTTTCCGCATAATGCAGCCGCAGGATTTCGATGTCGGTGACATAGAGCCCGGCCTTTTCGATATGCGGCAGCACTTCCGACAAAGCAGGAATGTAACCGCCCGGGAAGATATATTTGCGGATGAACGGATTGGTCGCGCCCGGTCCATCGGCACGCCCGATGGCATGCAGCATGAACACACCATCCGGCTTCATCAGTCGCGCCACATGCTGGAAATATTCCGCGAAATGGCCGACACCGACATGCTCGAACATGCCGACCGAAACCAGCCGGTCGAACTTGTCTTCGATATTGCGATAGTCGGTCAGCTCGAACTTGGCGCGGTCGGAAAGTCCTTCATCGGCGGCGCGCTGGTTGGCGATGTCGTGCTGTTCTTCCGAAAGGGTCACGCCGGTCACATTGGCCTTGAGATGGCGGGCGAGATAAAGCCCCATGCCGCCCCAGCCGCAGCCGATATCGAGCACCTTGTCGCCTTCCTTCACCAGCATTTTCGCGGCGATATGGCGCTTTTTTGCAAGTTGCGCTTCGGCAAGCGTTGCATTCGGTGTTTCGAAATAGGCGCAGGAATACTGCTTGTCCGGGTCGAGAAACAGGTCGTAAAGCTCGCCGGAAAGGTCGTAGTGACTTTTGATATTGTCGGACGAGCGCGCAATCGTGTTCATCTGCTGGAAGCGGCGGAACAGGATGCGCAGTTTCGCCAGCGCCTTCATCCACGGTTCTGTCGCGGCGGTCGGCCCGGTGTTTTCGAACACGATCTGAAGCAGCGTGTAGATATCGCCGTCCAGAAAGTCGATCTCGCCGTCCATGAAACATTCGGCGAGCTTCAGTTCGGGGTCGAGCGCTACGGCGCGCTCGGCGTGCTTTGTCTTGAAGTGTATATGAACCGGCACCCCGGTCTTGTCGCCATACTGCGAACGCGCACCACTAGAATCGGTGACCGTCAGGTCTCCGGTTTTAATCATATGCGAAAGAACAGTACGCATCATTCCATACATCGGCCCCATCTCCTTTTATGGAGTGAGACAGGCGTAGCATCCATGCGGTTGCATGGCAGGCGGCTTGTGTATCCTCTTCTCGAGCCACACTGTCATCAGATTTTCAGGCAGTTTCCGTAAGGTCTACCGGCCCTGGGAACGCTGTCTTAAGCAACGCGGACGTTTCCGTCTGCACCCTCTCCAATACATTACCATGGAGAAGAATAGGCAGTTTTCCCGTTCTGGAAAGAGAAAATGCCCGGCGGAGGCCGCCGGGCATGATCATTTAAAGTTTACCACCATTGGAACGCCTGCTGACAAAGCTGGCTTTTCCGGAGGTAAGTGTAACAATTAAGCCTGGTCTTCAGCTTCTTCGTCTTCGTCGAAGATTTCTTCCGAAAGCGGGGCTTCTTCGATGCCGTAGATGGCTTCGATCGAGGTGAGGTCTTCACCCTTTGCCTGACGTTCAGCTTCTTCGTTCGAACGAGCGATGTTGACGGTCACTTCAACCTGAACTTCCGGATGCAGCGAAATCGAAACTTCGTGCAGGCCGATGGTCTTGATCGGATGGTTCAGTTCAACCTGGTTGCGGTGCAGGGTGAAGCCGTTTGCGGTGATGATGTCGGCGATGTCGCGGGTCGAAACCGAACCGTAGAGCTGACCGGTTTCACCAGCCGAACGCACAACGATAAAGCTCTGGCCATTCAGCTTTTCAGCAACGGCGCTTGCTTCGTTCTTGCGTTCCAGGTTCTGGGCTTCGAGCTGAGCGCGCTGGCCTTCGAACTTCTTCTTGTTGGCTTCGTTGGCACGAAGAGCCTTGCCCTGCGGGAGCAGGAAGTTACGGGCATAGCCGTCCTTGACCTTGACGGTTTCGCCCATCTGGCCGAGGCGGCCAATGCGTTCCAGAAGAATGACTTCCATTGGAGTTTCCTTTCGAGTGTTTAATCCGGGTTATTGTTTGTCATTGCCCGGAATTTTCGAGATCGGCGCGCCACGCGACGTATCGAAAAGTCCGAGAACCATGAAGACGAAAAGCAGAAATGCGAAAAGAATGATCGCAAAATAGGCAAACCACAGCGCCACCGGGCGCCATACCTTGCCGCGTGTGCGCATATGCATGATGGCAAGGCCCGCCATCATGAAGCCTGCGCCGAGCGAGCCGACCACGACGGTTGCCACCAGACCGGCGGCGCCCGACAGGAAAGCGACTGCAAGTGCTACTGCGAAAACGATCAGCGCCGTGCGCGGCATGCGCAGCGTTGCGGGCCAGTCGTCACGCGGACGGCGCAGGCGGCCCGACATGGCAGTCAGGCGCAGCGCCAGATAGAGATTGCCGACCAGAATGGCAAGACACGTGGCGGGCTGGATCGCCGGAAGGGCGAACATCAGCAGCGCCGACATGGTGTTGCGCATTTCATCGCTGGCGGTGAATTGCGGGTCGGCTTCGGCAACGCGGTCGATAACCGCATTGGCAAGTTCGCGCGCCATATCCGGGCCAAAACCCAGAACTGCGCCGATGACGATGAAGGAAACCGCCACCATCAGGGCGAGGCGGAAAACGATATCCGACAGCGGATACCAGACCATCACGCCTTTCGGTCCGCCCAGTTCTTCGGCGGGGCGCGCAAGGCCGGACAGATATGCACCGATGGCCGCAGGAATATAGCTCGTCAGCGCCATCAGGAGGGCCGCCATCGGAACGGCGAAAACGCCGACCGCTACAGTTGCTACGGCTGCTGCGACAATACCGGCGGTCGAACCCCAGCCGAGTGCTGCAACGAAAATGGGAAGCGGTGTCAGGAAATACAGAACCATCGCCATGCCCGACTGGACAATGACGCCGGACGACATCAGTGCCGAGGCAAGCCCCGCCAATATGCCGACACCAACTATGGTTCCATTGAATTTCATCAGTTTCGCTGTCCTGCCCCGGTCTTGCCGGCTCGTGCAGTTAGAGGCAAATGCCCCAACTTGGGTTTTCAGTACGCTCCGTTGCGCCCATCGCAAGGGAGGAAAGGGTCCGGGAGGCAAACTCTGATGAGATGCCTCCCGAAAATCTTGTCTTACTTCACAACGTAAGGCAGCAGGCCGAGGAAACGGGCGCGCTTGATCGCCTTGGCGAGTTCACGCTGCTTCTTCTGGCTGACAGCCGTAATACGGGAAGGAACGATCTTGCCGCGTTCGGAAATGTAACGCTGCAGAAGCTTGATGTCCTTGTAGTCGATCTTCGGTGCGTTTGCGCCGGAGAACGGGCACGTCTTGCGACGGCGATGGAAAGGACGGCGGGTCGGGATCTGATTGATATCAACCATGATTATGCTCCTTCACCAGCTTCGTTGTCGCGTGGGCGACGTGGGCCGCGATCACCGCGATCGCCACGATCACCGCGGTCGAAACCACCTTCACGGCGGCGCGGACGGTCATCACCATCACGCTCGCGACGGTCGTCACGGCGGGTCAGCATAGCCGACTGGCCTTCTTCGTGTTCTTCAACGCGAATGGTCATGAAGCGCAGGACGTCTTCATTGATACGCATCTGACGTTCCATTTCAGCAACGGCAGCAGCCGGAGCGTCGATGTTCAGAAGCGTATAATACGCCTTACGGTTCTTGTTGATACGGTAGGTGAGGGGACGCAGACCCCAAGCTTCAACCTTACCGACCTTGCCGCCATTAGCTTCGAGGACACCCTTGTACTGTTCGACAAGAGCGTCGACCTGCTGCTGGGAAATGTCCTGGCGGGCAAGAAGCACATGTTCATAAAGAGCCATTGGCTTTGCCTTTCTTCGTTATATCACGCCGACACCAGCGGCTAAGCCCCTGCGACTTCTCTTTTGCCGGAAACCGGTGAAGAAAGGACGCGTATTTGAGACGGTCGAGAGCGGAGACACGGGAGGCAGAAGCGCTTATGACTTCCAACGTGCTATCCTGCTTTTAACGGCAAGAAGACACGGCCCTCCGTTCAGCCCCCAGCTGGTGCCGAACAATGAACGGGCGGCTATTACGTGTTTTTCCCCTTGTTTGCAAGCGCGATATCCCCGAAAAACCGACAAATGCTTGACTTTTCGCCCAAGGCTAAGGCACATCGCGCCAAATTGTGCATTTCATTGCAGGCATGGCGGCGAAAACGGATACCGGTTTCACCTTTATCATATGCATAGAACCAGAACGAGGCATCAATGGCGGTAGCATTTACCTTTCCCGGACAGGGCAGCCAGGCGGTAGGCATGGGCAAAGCCCTGGCCGAACAGTTCGCGGAAGCGCGCGCTGTCTTCGACGAAGTGGACGCAGCGCTTGGCGAAAAGCTGTCCGCCACCATGTTCGAAGGCCCGGAAGACGTTCTGACGCTCACCGCCAATGCCCAGCCCGCGCTGATGGCCGTGTCGATGGCCGTCCTGCGCGTCATGGAAGCGCGTGGCTTCTCGCTGAAGGAAAAGGTTTCCTATGTGGCCGGTCATTCGCTGGGCGAATATTCTGCACTTTGCGCTGCCGGCACCTTCTCGCTTGCCGATACGGCGCGCCTCCTGCGCATTCGCGGCAATGCGATGCAGAAGGCTGTTCCGGTTGGCGAAGGCGCGATGGCTGCCATCATCGGTCTGGAACATGGCGATGTGGAAGCAATCTGCACGGAAGCAAAGGCTTCCGGTTCGGTTCAGATCGCCAATGACAATGGCGGCGGCCAGCTGGTAATTTCCGGCTCCAAGGCTGCGGTCGAACTGGCGGCAAAGCTTGCTTCGGAAAAGGGCGCAAAGCGCGCCATCATGCTGCCGGTTTCCGCACCCTTCCATTCGACTCTGATGGCTCCGGCTGCTGAAGCAATGCGCGAAGCGCTGGCCAGTGTCGAGAAGCACAATCCGGTTGTCCCGCTCATCGCCAATGTGCGCGCCGCGCCGGTGACGGACGCCAGTGAAATCGCCGATCTGCTGGTTGAGCAGGTGACGGGTCAGGTGCGATGGCGCGAGACCGTGGAATGGTTTGCCGCCAATGGCGTGACCTCGCTTTATGAAGTAGGTTCGGGCAAGGTTCTGACCGGTCTGGCGCGCCGCATCTCCAAGGATGTGTCGGGCGCCGCTGTTGGTTCGGCTGAAGAAATCGAAGCAGCGCTTGCTGCTCTGGCATAAAAGCTCATTAGCTAAAAGGATCCGATATGTTTGATCTGACTGGCCGCAAGGCTCTCGTAACAGGTGCGACCGGCGGTCTGGGTGAAGCGATTGCTCGCGCTCTCCATGCACAGGGCGCTATTGTCGGCCTGCACGGTACGCGCGAAGAAAAGCTGAAGGAACTGGCCGCCGAACTCGGCGATCGTGTTTTCATCTTCCCGGCCAATCTGTCGGACCGCGAAGCCGTCAAGACGCTCGGCCAGAAGGCGGAAGAAGAGCTGGGCGGCGTCGATATTCTGGTCAACAATGCCGGTATCACCCGTGACGGCCTGTTCGTGCGCATGAGCGATGAAGACTGGGATGCCGTTCTGAATGTCAATCTCACCTCGGTTTTCAACCTGACGCGTGAGCTGACCCATCCGATGATGCGCCGCCGCAATGGCCGCATCATCAACATCACCTCCATCGTCGGCGTGACCGGCAATCCGGGGCAGGCGAATTATTGCGCGTCGAAGGCGGGCCTCATCGGCTTCTCCAAGTCGCTGGCGCAGGAAATCGCAAGCCGCAATGTGACGGTGAACTGCATTGCGCCGGGCTTTATCGAATCGGCCATGACCGACAAGCTGAACGACAAGCAAAAAGAAGCGATCATGGCCAATATTCCCATGAAGCGCATGGGTGTTGGCGCCGATATTGCTGCTGCCGTGGTCTATCTCGCCAGCGATCAGGCCGGCTACGTGACGGGTCAGACGCTGCACATCAATGGCGGCATGGCCATGATTTAAGCCCCTTCACGCCGCCAGTTTATGGTATAAAACACCTTAATACATGGGGCGTGACGGGAAAAGGCGCTTTGCCTTGCTCAAGAAGCATGGTAATGCGCCCATCGAGAGTTGTGGCATTTCGTAGAATTTGCCGCGATCCTGTTCCGAAAGGAATATCCACAGGATGACTGTCCGGGCGGCTTCGCTCGAAACTGGCAGTCATCTTAGAACTTGATTACAATCCTGCATGCCGCTAACCAAGGCAGAGCAACAAACAAACAGGTCGAGGTTCCGACATGAGCGATACCGCAGAGCGCGTCAAGAAAATCGTTGTTGAACATCTGGGCGTAGATGCCGACAAGGTCACGGAAGGCGCAAGCTTCATTGATGATCTCGGCGCAGACAGCCTCGACACCGTCGAGCTGGTCATGGCTTTCGAAGAAGAATTCGGCGTTGAAATTCCTGACGACGCTGCAGAAACGATCCTCACGGTCGGCGACGCTGTGAAGTTCATCGACAAGGCTTCGGCCTAATCAGGACCAGAGCTGAGGGCTGGGCTCTTCGGAACCCGGCCCTGCCTGTATTCTGAGCTCTATTCCGACATTGCCGGATGCTGCGCCTTTGTAATGAAGGTTGCCTCGCATCCGGGAATGGCCGGGAATAAAGCGTGTAGAAAATACAGTGTACAGACATGTCTGTACGGGCCGTTTCGGCATCCAAGTGAATTTGCCGGCATGCCGGTGTCGGATCGTTTCGACAGGCTCTTGCGGCAGACTCCGATTTAACGATTGGAGCATCATCCCTTTCAAAGCCAGGCCCGGACATTGCATCTGCCGGTGAAAGCCTGCGGGTCGATGCTCGTGACATAACAGTTTTAAGGGGTGGATATGAGGCGTGTCGTCATCACCGGTCTCGGTCTGGTGTCACCGCTTGCAAGCGGTGTGGAAGAGTCCTGGAAGCGGCTTCTGGCTGGCGAAAGCGGGGCTCGCCGCATCACGGAATTCGAGGTTGACGATCTGGCCTGCCAGATTGCCTGCCGTATTCCGGTTGGCGATGGCACCAACGGCACGTTCAATGCCGATCTCCACATGGAGCCCAAGGAGCAGCGCAAGGTCGATCCGTTCATCGTCTATGCCGTCGGCGCGGCCGATCAGGCACTGGATGACGCGAACTGGCATCCCGAAAGCGATGAAGATCAGGTGCGCACCGGCGTTCTGATCGGTTCCGGCATTGGCGGCATCGAAGGTATCGTCGAAGCAGGCTACACGCTGCGCGACAAGGGCCCGCGCCGCATTTCCCCGTTCTTCATTCCCGGCCGTCTGATCAACCTGGCTTCCGGCCATGTGTCGATCAAGCACAATCTGCGCGGCCCGAACCATTCGGTCGTCACCGCCTGCGCAACAGGCACGCACGCCATTGGCGATGCCGCCCGCCTGATCGCTTTCGGCGACGCCGAGGTGATGGTTGCCGGTGGCACGGAATCGCCGGTCAGCCGCATTTCGCTGGCGGGCTTTGCCGCCTGCAAGGCGCTGTCCACCAAGCGCAACGACGATCCGACCGCCGCATCGCGTCCTTATGACGATGACCGTGACGGCTTCGTCATGGGCGAAGGTGCAGGCGTTGTGGTTCTGGAAGAACTCGAACACGCGCTGGCGCGTGGCGCGAAGATCTATGCCGAAGTGATCGGCTACGGCCTTTCGGGCGATGCATACCATATCACGGCTCCGACCGAGAGCGGTGAAGGTGCGGAGCGCTGCATGGTTGCGGCTCTCAAGCGTGCTGAAATCACGCCGGACCAGATCGACTACATCAACGCCCATGGCACATCGACCATGGCCGATACGATCGAACTGGGCGCTGTGGAGCGCGTGGTCGGCGATGCGGCTTCGAAGATTTCCATGTCCTCTACCAAGTCGTCCATCGGCCATCTTCTGGGTGCTGCCGGTGCTGCCGAAGCGATTTTCTCGACGCTGGCCATTCGCGACAATATCGCACCTGCGACGCTCAATCTCGACAATCCGGCTGTCTCGACCAAGATCGATCTGGTGCCGCACAAGGCACGCGAACGCAAGATCGACGTGGCTCTTTCGAACTCCTTCGGATTCGGCGGAACCAACGCTTCGCTGGTGTTGCGTCGCTATTCCTGACCGGCATTTCTGGCCGGACAGACCAAATCTGATAGGAATAAATAAAAACGCGGGGATTTCTCCGCGTTTTTGTCAAAATATAACCGGATGCGATATTTAAAATCGCTAATAGTGGTTAGGGTGAGCACGCTCGAATTGACGGAAGGCTTCGGCCTGAGCGGATTTGGGCATCAAGTGCGGAGAGCCGCTCGGGACAGGTCGTTGACGCCTCTTGGCGGCAAGGCCGGTCAAGGCTACAAGACCGAGGTGACGGAGTGAATTCAGAGGTACAGCCCGGGGCACAACCCGGAACCAACTCTGCTGAAGAGCAAGCCAAGGCTGGCAAGCCGGAGACGCCAACGGAAGCGCCGGCGGAAACGGCTGCGGCCACAAAGCCGTTTGTTCCCAAATCTGCGTCGGAAGCTCTGCGTCCTGAACCCGGCACGCCGCCGCCGCGCAAGCGTTCGCGCCATGCGCGTAGCCAGATCGTCGTCTTCATGAATTTCATGCTGTCGCTGGTCGTGCTCGCTTTGCTGGGCGCGTCGGCGCTGTTTTATTTCGGCAAGATGCAATTTGACGGGCAGGGCCCGCTGGCAAGCGAGACGACTTTCGTGGTCAAGCGCGGCGCGGGCATTTCCGAAGTCGCCAACAGCCTCGAAGCCCGCGATATCGTCAGCGATGGACGTATTTTCCGTTTCGGCATGCGCGCCTATGGTCACGAAAACGACCTCAAGGCCGGTGAATATGCCATTCCAGCGGGTGCAACCATGCGCGACGTGATGAATATTCTCATCAGCGGCAAGTCGATCATGTATCCGCTGACGGTGCCCGAAGGGCTGACGGTCAAGCAGATTTTCGATCGTATTTCGTCCGATCCGATTCTGGTCGGCGATATGCCGAAAGACATGCCGCCGGAAGGTTCGCTCTTCACCGACACGTTGCATTTCACGCGTGGCACCACGCGGACCGAAATCATCGACCGCATGATCGCTTCGCAAAAGAAGCTGGTTGACGATATCTGGGCGAAGCGCGGCCCCGACCTGCCGGTCAAGGACCGCAATGAATTCGTGACGCTCGCTTCCATCGTCGAGAAGGAAACGGGTATCGCGTCGGAGCGTCCGCATGTCGCTTCGGTTTTCGTCAATCGTCTGAACAAGGGCATGCGGCTGCAATCGGACCCGACGATCATCTATGGCTTGTTCGGTGGTGCGGGCAAACCGTCCGACCGTCCGATCTTCAAGTCGGATATCGAAAAGCCGACGCCCTATAACACCTATGTCATCAACGGATTGCCACCGGCGCCGATTGCCAATCCGGGCAAGGCGGCACTGGAAGCGGTCGCCAATCCACTTGCGACCGAGGATTTGTATTTCGTTGCCGATGGCACCGGCGGGCATGTCTTCTCGAAGACCTTGCAGGAACACAATGCCAATGTCCGCAAGTGGCGCAATGTCGAACAGCAGAACAGCGCCGGTGGCGCTGCTGGCAGCCAGAAGGTTGCGGAGTGACCTGACTGCCAGACATATCTGTGTGTGATTCGACAGAGCCGGTTGCTGAAAAGCGCCGGCTCTGTATGTCTAAAGGAATGCAGCATTCCGCGTATTGGAGTGCATGATTGAGTTTCGGTGCACGGGCGGCGAACTATCGCTTCCGGGCTCAGGTTGAGGGGAAGGGACGCATGGCGCTCCAGAGCATGACCGGATTTGCGCGCTATGCCGCGCAGCATGACGGCGCCAATGGCGAAGCGCGTATCGTTTGGGAAGTGCGCTCGGTCAATGGCAAGGGGCTTGATCTGCGCCTGCGTCTGCCGCAGGGGCTGGAAGCGGTCGAGCATCCGGTGCGTTCCATGCTGGCGCGTCATTTTTCCCGCGGCAATTTTCAGGCGAGCCTGAGTGTCGAACGGACCGACGAGCAGGCCAATTTCGTCATCAACCACGCCATGCTGTCCGAGGTGCTGAAACTCGGTGCCGAATTGCAGGAAAAGCACGGTCTGACACCTGCTAGCGTCGATGGTGTTCTGTCGCTGCGCGGCATGATCGATCAGGCGCAGGTCTCGGAAGACGACGATGCCCGGGCAGCACTGGAAGCAGCCGTCGTGGCAGCCTTTGAAGGCGCGCTGAAGGCCATTGCCGAGGCGCGGGCGCAGGAAGGCAAGGCGCTGTTCACGATCCTGTCGGGTCATGTCGATACGATTGGCCGTCTCACAGAAGCGGCGCGTCAGGATCCGTCGCGAAGCACGGATGCCATCAAGGCGCGGCTCGCGACGCAGGTTGCGCTGCTGCTTGACGGCCCGCGTGAACTGGATGAGGCCCGGCTTTATCAGGAAGCGGCTTTCCTTGCGACCAAGGCGGATATTCAGGAAGAGCTGGACCGGCTCGACACCCATGTCGCCTCCGCCCATAAATTGCTCGCCGATGGCGGGCCGGTCGGGCGCAAGCTCGATTTTCTTTCACAGGAATTTAATCGTGAAGCGAATACACTGTGTTCCAAATCGAACGCGGCGTCGATCACGGCCATCGGGCTGGAACTGAAAGCGGTCGTCGATCAGTTTCGCGAACAAGTACAGAATCTGGAGTAAGAGTAACATGGCCATCACTTCAGTTGAAAATGGCGTCGCGCGCAGAGGCTTGATGGTGGTGATCTCGTCGCCATCGGGCGCTGGAAAATCCACGATTGCCCGGCTGTTGCTGGAAGACAAGAAGATGGACCTTTCGCTGTCGATCAGCGTGACGACGCGCCAGCGCCGTCCGAGCGAGATCGAAGGGGTGCATTATCACTTCAAGACCATTCGCGAGTTCGAGCGTCTGCGCGACAATGACGAACTGATCGAATGGGCGGAAGTGCACGGCAATTTTTACGGCACTCTGCGCGAAACCGCCGAGATTGCACTGGCCGATGGTCAGGATATGCTGTTCGATATCGACTGGCAGGGCGCGGACCAGCTTCAGGCCAAGATGCCTGCCGATGTGGTGTCGATCTTCATCCTGCCGCCGACGATGCGCGAATTGCAGCAGCGTCTCAACCGCCGTGCGGAAGACACGCCGGAAGTGATCGAGACACGCTTGCAGAATGCCCGTTTTGAAATCCAGAAATGGGTGAAATACGACTATATTGTCATCAATGAAGACCTCGACCGCTCCTTTGCGGCGATCAAGTCGATCATTGAGGCCGAGCGCCTGCGTCGCGACCGCCGCCCCGGCCTGTTCGATTTCGTGACAGGCCTGCTCGAAGAAGAGCCGGGCATCTGAGCATTCTGCTGAACAATAAAACCGCCTTTTGAGGCTGTTTTATTTTTATGGATGCCAGACTGAAAATTGTCAGGCGAGGGCACGCTTCGCGGCGTTTCCCACATCTTCACCGCAATGCGGGGCAATTCTTCTATGCTCGCATTTCGCGAGGCGCGGCGCCATATGCGCGGCGATAATCGCGGCTGAACTGCGTCGGGCTTTCATAGCCGACAGCAAAAGCAACCGATGAAACCGGCACTGCGGTTTCGCTCAACTGGCGGCGCGCTTCCAGAAGCCGCAACGCCTTTTGATATTGCAGCGGCGTGGTGGCCATGACGGATTTGAAATGCTCGTGAAAGCTGGAAGGGCTCATTCCGGCAATATCCGCCAGCTCTTCCGTGCGGATCGGATTGTTCCAGTGCTGCTTGATATGGGTGATTGCTTTAGCGATGCGGCTTGCCGGGCTGCCCGGCTGGGCAAGCTGACGCAACATCGCGCCGTTGCGGGTCAGAAGCACGCGGAAATGCAGTTCCTTGCGGATCATCGGCTCAAGAACGCGGCGTTCCAGCGGCTTGTCGCGCAGATCGAGCAAACGCGTCATGGCATCGGTCACGCCTGCATCCGCCCTGCCGGTGGCCACGGCTTCGCTACGCGCCGCCGCGATCATCTCCGGCTCAATCTCGCCCTGAAGGGCGCGCAAAATCTCCAGATCGATCCGGCAAGCAAGGGCTATATAGGGATTATCGGGGCTGGCTTCGACAATGCGCGCACCTGTGATCAATTCGTGCGAGACGATCGCCGTCATGCCCGCATCGAAACGAACGGCCCGTTCGCCATGCAGGATTTCTTTGGCGCCCTGGAGGACCAGGCAAATCATCGGCTGATACATATCGGGCCGAATGGCCGATATGGCCGGGGAGCAGACCACGGTTACGCCGTCGATGCCGGTCGGTGCAGGATAAGGCCCCACCCCAGTTTCGCGGACAATTTCGATGCAGCGGGCTGCGAGATTTGAAGCGTGTTCGGACATGGGAAAAGCATAGCAAGCCTTTGTTTTCCGTGACACAGAAATCGGAGCCTTCGGAGGAATGGGCATGTTTCATGGAGAATGTGGCAGGCCGAACGAACGGGAAAGCGGCAATATAGAAACCAGAATTCGTTGAGCGAAAGGAAACTGACATGACGATTGCACTCATCACGGGCGGTAGCCGGGGCCTTGGCCGCAGCGCAGCGCTGCATCTGGCCAGACAGGGCGTCGGCATCGTCCTGACCTATCAGAGCAATGCGAAGGCCGCGGAAGAGGCGGTTTCTGAAATTGCAGCCGAGGGCGGCACCGCCATTGCCCTGCCGCTCGACACGGGGAAGGTGGCAAGTTTTGCTGCTTTTGCTGAAAAGTTGCAGCAGGCGCTTCAGGAAAAATGGGGCCGCACAACCTTCGACTATTTGGTGAACAATGCCGGTCATGGCGTTCACAAGCCATTTGCCGAAACCACGGAAGAAGATTTCGACGGTCTGGTGAATGTGCATCTGAAAGGCGTCTTCTTCCTGACGCAGTCCCTGCTGCCGCTGATCGAGGATGGCGGCAAGATTTTGAATGTCTCGACCGGTCTCGCGCGTTTCGCGCTGCCGGGCTATTCGGCCTATGCCACCATGAAGGGCGGCATCGAGGTTCTGACCCGCTATCTCGCCCGCGAACTTGGCCCGCGCGGCATTGCGGTGAACGCGATTGCGCCGGGCGCCATCGAAACGGATTTCGGCGGTGGCGTGGTGCGCGACATGCCGGAAGTCAACAAGATGGTGGCGAACTCCACTGCCATGGGTCGCGTGGGACGTCCGGATGATATTGGCGGTGCAGTAGCGGCCATTCTGTCGGGCGGCACGGGCTGGATCACCGGCCAGCGCATCGAAGTGTCCGGCGGTCAGAATATCTGACGATCTAGTTTAGCCTTATCGAAATGCGGCTGGTGTCATGCACCAGCCGTCTGAAGGCTTCCAGAAAAGGCTTGCCTCCGAGCGTGCGCAATTTGCTTAGCGCTTCTGTGTTTTTAAACACAATCTCGCATTCGCCGGGCCAACCTGGCCCTTGCCATTGCACCGCATCCCAGAAAGAATCGAGCGTATAGCCGAAGGACTGCACATCCTGCGCCGGGACCGCGGCAAGGTAGCGTCGCCAGAGTTCGTCTGGCGTTGTCACACCTGCGCAGTCGATTTCGTAAACGGGCACCATCAACCGAGCAGGATCAAAAGTCCGTCCACCATGCCTAATAGCAGGATGAGCGCGCCCATCGTGATCGCCGTGATGATGAGCATGCGCTTTTGCCGGTTGCGCTTGTCGGGCTGCTTCCCTGTCCAGTCATATGAAGAACCAGGCATATGCATCTCCAGATCGGCCTATATTTTCTATAAGCCTTCAGAGAGCTTTATAAACGCCTTCGGTGCGGTTTATCAAATGCGCGGCGTTTCAGGCTAAACGACGGTCCTCAGACCGCCGTACCGCCGACGGTGACCTGATCCATACGCAGATGCGGCTGGCCGACGCCAACGGGAACCCACTGGCCGCCCTTGCCGCAATTGCCGCTGCCGGTATCGAGCTTCATGTCGTTGCCGATCATAGAAATGCGCTGCATGGCATCCGGGCCGTTGCCGATCAGCATGGCGCCCTTGATTGGCGCTGCAATCTTGCCGTCCTCGATCATATAGGCTTCCGTGCAGCCGAACACGAACTTGCCGGAGGTGATGTCCACCTGTCCGCCGCCGAACGAAACAGCATAGATGCCTTTCTTCATGGAGGCGATGATCTCTTCCGGTGTCTTGTCGCCCGACAGCATATAGGTGTTGGTCATGCGGGGCATCGGCGCATGGGCATAGGATTCACGGCGTCCGTTGCCGGTCGCCTCCATGCCCATCAGGCGGGCGTTCTGGCGGTCCTGCATGTAATTGACCAGCTTGCCGTCGTCGATCAGAACCGTGCGATTGGTCGGCGTGCCTTCATCGTCGATGGTCAGCGAACCGCGACGCTCGGCAATCGTTCCGTCATCCACGACCGTCACGCCCCTGGATGCAACCTGCTGGCCGAGCAGCCCGGCAAAGGCCGAGGTCTTCTTGCGGTTGAAGTCGCCTTCAAGGCCGTGACCAACCGCTTCATGCAGCATGACGCCCGGCCAGCCATTGGCGAGTACAATGTCGAACGTGCCTGCCGGGGCGGGGATCGCTTCCAGATTGACCAGCGCCTGACGCAGCGCCTCGTCGGCGGCATGCTGCCAGCTTTCGACGGTGATGAATTCGCCGAACCCCTTGCGACCGCCCAGCGTGTGCGAGCCGGATTCCTGACGGTCGCCGCTGCCTGCCACGACCGAAACGGTGAGCCGCACCATGGGGCGGATATCGCGCACGAAATGGCCGTCGGCGCGCAGGATTTCAACTTGCTGCCATGAACCGGCCAGCGAGACGGAAACCTGACGGACTTTCGGGTCCTTGGCGCGCAGATAGCCATCGATCTGCTGCAAAAGCTGCACTTTCGCATCAAAGGTCGGCGAGCCGATGGGGTTTTCGTCGGTATAGAGGTGGCGATTGGTGCCAGCCGGTGCAGCGGCGTAGGTGCCGCCATAGCCCTTGATGGTGGCGGAAACCGCATCGGAGGCGCGCTTCAGCGCGGCCATCGAAAGGTCGCCCGCATGGGCATAGCCGATGGCTTCACCGGCAACCGAGCGCAGGCCAAAACCCTGATCCTGATTGAAGGAACCGGTCTTGAGACGGCCATTGTCGAAAACGAGCGCTTCAGCTTCGCGATATTCGATGAAGAGTTCGCCGTCGTCGCTGCCCTTGAGGCTTGCGGCGACGAGGCGTTCGATATCGTCGCGTCCGGTATCGAAACTGTCGATCAGGCTTTTCATAAAAACAAATCCTGCAGCATGGGTCTGCTGCAGGATGTAAGCCTTAAAACGGTTGAGAACAACCACGCGATGAAGAACTGTTGAGATTCTGGTGATGGTGAGGCGAAAACCGTAGGCCGCGAGAACCAGAGCGGAATGTACTTAAGGGTACATGAGCACCGGAAGCGCAGCGGGATGCGGTTTGCAGCCCGCCAGCGCCGGAATATCGATAGTTCTTAGGGCAGGGCGTCGAAGCCTTCACCAAACCCCTTCAAATCCACGGGAATGCCGACGCCTTCTTCCGGTGTCTGGAAGACGATGAAGGTTGCGGCCTTGCCGGAACGCAGCGTCTTCAACAGCTCGTCTTCGAGAATGACTTCCGCATAGCAGCCGTCTTCGAAGCAGCGCACGAAATAGGCGCGGCCAATATCCTTGCCGTCGACGTTGAGGCCGAGGCCGTTCGGCAGCAGAACGCCGAGCGGGGCCAGTACGCGCAGAATGCGCGCCTTGTTATCGGCGGTCTTCAGAACCACGACCGAAAGGCCGAGTTCCGGACGCTTGGCGGCAACCACATTCTGGATTAGCGCGCATTGCTCGGTCTTGGCGCCAGCGGGCGTATCGCAAAGCACAGCCCAAGCGCCGTGCTGCGACTTCAGCTTGCCGCTTTGCTGCGGGTTGGACGGGGCCGCCTGCGACTGCGCAGCCGGGGCCTGATCCGGTGTCTGCAACGGCGCGGGCGTATTCTGCGCGGCGGACGGCAGGGTTGCGGCTGCGAGCGACAGGCTGACGCCAGCGGCAAGAGCCATCAGGCGCTGAAGAATCGGGCGGTTGGCAAGCATGCGGACAGTCATGAAATCTCCAGATCGAATCCCTGATCGAATCAGTGGGACGTTAACGCGCAGCATCAGCCATGAAAAGCAATCAGAGACGCGATTATCAGTCATCGTCAATCATAGCTATCATTGCAACGGTGATATCGCCTGTTGGATCGATTGTCACGTAGCACGTGCGGCGAAACCTCTTTTCAAATCATGGCTTCATTATGAGATTTACAGGTTTTTCCCAAGTTTTTGCCGGTTTACGGATGCGCAGGCATAAGGCTAGAAATCCGGGCGGAATTGGGAGTGGTTCCGTCGGCGGGCAAAAGCTGCGCGCAAAAATGCCGCACAGGAACATATTCGCCTTCCTTGCGGTGTGCGTTAAGGTGTGATTTGAACGCCGACGGGGGATGCGGCCGTCATTTGCGTCCGGCGTCCAGCCTGAAAGGGCGAAAAGGGAGAGAGTTCTGGTGGATAAGATTGTTGCCACAACGAAGGGCGCCGTCGTTGGTGCTCTTGCAGTGCTGTGGATGACCGGTGCCGCTTTTGCGGATCAGCCGCGTCCATGGGAATGGAGATTTCAGGACGCTGCAACGGGTATTGCCGAGCAGATTCATTGGTTTGAGCGCTATACGCTCTGGTTCATTATTCCGGTTACGTTGCTGGTTCTGGCGTTGCTGGTTATCGTCGTGCTTCGCTTCCGGGCGAGCGTCAATCCGGAACCATCGAAGACCAGCCACAATACGATGATCGAAGTGATCTGGACCGTCGGTCCCGTGATCATTCTTCTGTTCCTGGCTGTGCCGTCGTTCCAGCTTCTGACCGCGCAATATTCGCCGGAAGACCCGTCCCTGACGGTCAAGGCAACCGGCTACCAGTGGTATTGGGGCTATGAATATCAGGTCGACAATCCGGTCAGCTTTGACGCCCTTCTTCTGAAGGATGCAGATCGCGCCGCCGCGGGCAAAGAGGATAAGTCCCGCTATCCGCGCCTTCTGGCCGTCGACAATGAAGTGGTTGTTCCGGTCGGTGAAACCGTTCGCCTTCTGGTAACCGCCGCCGACGTGATCCATTCCTGGACCATTCCCGCCTTCGGCGTGAAGATGGATGCCGTTCCCGGCCGTATCAACGAAGCCTGGTTCAAGGCTGACAAGGAAGGCCTCTATTACGGTCAGTGCTCGGAGCTTTGCGGCAAGGATCATGGCTTCATGCCAATCGCCGTGCGCGTTGTCTCGAAAGAGCAGTACCAGACATGGCTCGCCGCTGCGGGCTCGGATCTGAACGGCGCGAACAAGGCGCTGCAGGCTGCCGTCGAAGGTGGCGCAAACAATAAAGTGGCTGCGGCGGGTCTCTGATCCCGAACGCCAAACTGTTGAAAAACGGGAGCGAATTCCATGGCTGGCACAGCAGCTCACGAGGGTGCCCATGACGACCACAAGCCACACGGCTGGGTTCGTTGGGTTTACTCGACCAATCATAAAGACATCGGTACGCTGTACCTGATCTTCGCAATCATCGCCGGTATCATCGGCGGCGCGCTGTCCATCGCGATGCGCGCCGAACTGCAGGAACCGGGCATTCAGATTTTCCATGGCCTTGCGTCCATGGTCTACGGTGTCGAGGGCGATGCCGCACTTGATGCCGGCAAGCAGATGTTCAACGTGTTCACCTCGGCGCACGCGCTGGTCATGATCTTCTTCATGGTCATGCCTGCGCTGATCGGTGGTTTCGCCAACTGGATGGTGCCGCTGATGATCGGCGCGCCGGACATGGCCTTCCCGCGCATGAACAATATTTCGTTCTGGCTTCTGCCGCCTGCGCTGATGCTGCTGATGATCTCGCTGTTCATGCCTTCGGCACCGGGCGGCTGGGGTCCTGGCGGCGGCTGGACACTGTATCCGCCGCTTTCGACGAGCGGTCAGCCGGGTCCGGCAATCGATTTCGCCATTCTGGCGCTGCACATTTCGGGTGCATCGTCGATCCTCGGTGCAATCAACTTCATCACCACGATCCTGAACATGCGCGCGCCGGGCATGACGCTGCACAAGATGCCGCTCTTCGCATGGGCTGTTCTGGTCACGGCGTTCCTGCTTCTGCTTTCGCTGCCGGTTCTGGCAGGCGGCATCACCATGCTGCTGACCGACCGTAACTTCGGCACGACCTTCTTCGCGCCGGATGGCGGTGGCGATCCGATCCTCTACCAGCATCTGTTCTGGTTCTTCGGTCACCCGGAAGTGTACATCCTGATTCTGCCGGGATTTGGCATCGTCAGCCACATCGTCTCGACCTTCTCGCGCAAGCCGATCTTCGGTTATCTCGGCATGGCCTACGCCATGGTCGCCATCGGTGTCGTCGGCTTCGTGGTCTGGGCGCACCATATGTACACAGTCGGCCTGTCCCTCGACACCCAGCGCTATTTCGTGTTCGCCACGATGGTCATCGCGGTTCCCACAGGCATCAAGATCTTCTCATGGATCGCGACCATGTGGGGTGGTTCGATCACCTTCCGCGCGCCGATGCTGTGGGCAATCGGCTTCATCTTCCTGTTCACGGTTGGTGGTGTGACTGGCGTTCAGCTCGCCAATGCCGGTCTCGACCGTGCACTGCACGACACCTATTACGTGGTGGCGCATTTCCACTACGTTCTGTCGTTGGGCGCTGTCTTTGCGATCTTCGCGGGCTGGTACTACTGGTTCCCGAAGATGAGCGGCTACATGTATAACGAGTTCACCGCGAAGCTGCATTTCTGGGTCACCTTCATCGGTGTGAACCTGATCTTCTTCCCGCAGCATTTCCTCGGTCTCGCCGGCATGCCGCGCCGTTACATCGACTATCCGGATGCCTATGCAGGCTGGAACATGGTGTCGTCCTACGGCTCCTATATTTCGGGCTTTGCCGTGCTGATCTTCCTCTACAATGTCTTCGAGGCATTCGCGAAGAAGCGTGAAGCGGGTGCAAACCCATGGGGCGAAGGCGCAACCACGCTGGAATGGCAGCTTCCTTCACCGCCGCCGTACCACCAGTGGGAACAGCTGCCGCGCATCAAGTAATCGCGCGAAGGGCATGAGCATTTCCAGCAAAAGTGCGAAGCGGTTTTGCTTAGGATAATGCGACAGAGAAAAGTGAGCATTTCCAGCAAAAGTGCGAAGCGGTTTTGCGTAGGATGATGCGATGGGGAGGGGGAGGTCTGCAAAAGGCTTCGCCCTTTCCAACAAATTGTGCTAAAGGCGGGCGACATTCTGTTCCGCCCATCGCGTTATGACCGTACTGGCAGGTTTGGCCTGCCGACAATTGCACGGCATTTCCGGCAGGAACGGATGTTCTCCGGGAGGGACAGGTTGTGTTGGTTGTCGAACTGCATCGAACAAGATGCGGTGGTCGGACCGGTGAATTTGAGGTTGTTGAAGTCTAATGTCGCTGGTGGAAAAAAACGTAAGCGCTTCAGGTCCGAATGACGCAGTCGCGTTCTCGGAGGCAACGGCGCGGGACTATCTGGTTCTGCTGAAGCCGCGCGTGATGTCGCTTGTGGTTTTCACGGGGCTGGTCGGCCTTGTCCTTGCTCCGGGCACGATGAACCCGGTTCTGGCTGCCATCAGCATTCTCTGCATCGCGGTTGGTGCGGGCGCATCCGGCGCGCTGAACATGTGGTACGACGCCGATATCGACGCGGTGATGAAGCGCACCCGCAGCCGCCCGATTCCAGCTGGTGTGATTGCACCCAATCAGGTTCTGGCTTTCGGTCTGACGCTGTCGGTCTTTTCGGTGCTGACGCTGGGCCTGATGGTCAATTGGCTGTCGGCAGCGCTTCTGGCCTTCACAATCTTCTTCTATGCCGTCATCTACACGATGTGGCTCAAGCGCTCGACGCCGCAGAATATCGTCATTGGCGGTGCTGCGGGCGCGTTCCCGCCGATGATCGGTTGGGCTGCGGCAACGGGCGAGATCACCTGGGACAGCGTCGTGCTGTTCATGATCATTTTCCTCTGGACACCGCCGCATTTCTGGGCGCTGTCGCTGTTTTCGACCAATGATTACGAAGCCGCGCGCATTCCGATGATGCCGAATGTGAGGGGCGAGCTTTCGACCCGCCGTCAGGCGATGTTCTATACGCTGCTCATGGCGCCGGTCGGCGTGCTGCCATGGGTGATGGGCTTTGCAGGCCCGGTCTACGGTGCCGTATCGGTGCTGCTGGGCGGAGCCTTCATCTATTATGCCTGGCGCATGTGGATGGCCGCATCGCAGCCGGAAATGCTGGTTGCCGCGCGCAAGCTGTTTCGCTTTTCGCTGGTGTATCTGTCCGGCCTGTTCGCGGTTATGCTTGTCGAGGCACTGACGTTGAAGGCGCTTCACGCCTTTGGAGTGTTGTAATGGATAAAACGGCAGAAAATCCGGTTCATGAGAAGCTGGAACTGGTCGTGCCGACCGAGCAGCAGAAGAAAGCCCAGCGCAACCGGTCCTGGGGACTGGCAATTGCCTTGGCGCTGTTCGTGCTGCTCGTCTATGTCGGCACGATAGCAAAACTGGGTGCCAATATTCTGGTGCGGCCGCTCTGACAAACAGTTCGGGTTAGGCTGTTTCGGGAGGGAAACTGGGAGGAGACCATGGCAGATCAGCAGAACAAAGACGATAAGCTCAAGCGGCAGCAGCGTTCCAACCGGACCATTGCGATTGCCTGCGTGTCTTTCTTCGTCTGCATGATCGGTGCGGCCTATGCGTCCGTCCCGCTTTACACGCTGTTCTGTCAGGTCACGGGCTATGGCGGCACGACGCAGCGCGTTGAGCAATATTCCGATACGATTCTCGACAAGACCATCAAGGTGCGTTTCGACGCCAATACGGCTAATGGCCTGCCTTGGGATTTCAAGCCGGTGCAGCGCGAAGTGACGGTGCGTATCGGCGAAACCACCATGATCAAGTATGAAGCGCGCAACCTGTTCGATGAAGCGACCTTTGGTCGTGCGAGCTTCAATGTCTCGCCGGGCCGGGCAGGCGCCTATTTCAACAAGGTCCAGTGCTTCTGCTTCACGGATACCACGCTGAAGCCGGGCGAAGACATGGAAATGCCGGTGGTTTTCTTCGTCGATCCGGAGATCGTCAACGATCCCGATCTGAAGGATGTGAAGACCATCACACTTTCCTACACATTTTTCCCGATCGACAAGCCGAAGCCGGTTGCCGATGCAAAGGCAGCAACGAAGCCGGATGATGCGGCGAGCAATGGGGGATAACGGGACGCCAGTTCCGGGGCGGCACATAATGCCGCAAAGACAAATGCGAAGACTGGTTTTATTGTCGGAATCAAACCGTTGGTAAAACCGCTTGAATATCGACGGTATGCGGCATCTGGTCAGGGAGCCATCTGACGCAAAACATAGTCGCGCTTGCTTGTGTCCCTTGGCGGATTTCAGCAGGCAGGCACGAGAGAGGAGCCCCTCAGGGGATTACGGGGAGAGACATGGCGGACGTACACGAGAAGAACCACGATTATCACATCATAGCGCCCAGCCCTTGGCCGTTCCTGAGCTCGATGGGCGCTTTTGTGCTCGCAATCGGCGGCATCGCCTGGATGCGTTACATCAATGCGGGTGAGGTGCCGTTCTTCGGCCTGAACCTCGTCACGCCGTGGATTTTCTTCATCGGCCTCGCAATCGTGCTGTACTGCATGTATGGCTGGTGGGCGGATACCATCAAGGAAGGCAAGGAAGGTCACCATACCCGCGTCGTGTCGCTGCATCTGCGCTACGGCATGATCATGTTCATCGCTTCGGAAGTGATGTTCTTCGTGGCATGGTTCTGGGCCTTCTTCGATGCAAGCCTCTTCCCGAACGAAGTTCATCAGGTGGCGCGCGCCACGTTTACGGGCGGCGTCTGGCCTCCGAAGGGCATCGAGGTTCTCGACCCGCTGCACCTGCCGCTCTACAACACTGTGATTCTGCTCCTGTCGGGCACGACGCTCACCTGGTCGCACCACGCGCTGCTGCACAATGACCGCAAGGGCATGATCACCGGCCTCGCTATCACCGTGGTGCTGGGCATTATCTTTTCGTTCGTGCAGGCCTATGAATACATGCACGCCCCGTTCGCGTTCAAGGACTCGATCTACGGCGCAACCTTCTTCATGGCCACCGGTTTCCACGGTTTCCACGTGATCATCGGCACGATCTTCCTTCTGGTCTGCCTGTTCCGCGCAATCGGTGGTGATTTCACGCCAAAGCAGCATTTCGGCTTTGAAGCTGCCGCCTGGTACTGGCACTTCGTTGACGTGGTCTGGCTGTTCCTGTTCTTCGCCATCTATGTCTGGGGTGGTTGGGGCGCGCCGATGCACGCCGGCTGATTGGCCGTAATCTGAGTTTCAAGGCGGCCCTGGCAACATGGCCGCCTTTTGTTTTGAAACACCGTCAAGATCTTGGAGCGCGCGATGCCTGATGCCAATCTCTATCCGCCGGTCGATCCGATCAAAAGCGGTATTGCCGGGCGCTGCCCGCGCTGCGGCGAGGGCAAACTGTTCAATGGTTTTCTGACGGTCGCGCCGCGCTGCAATGCCTGCGGGCTGGATTATGCGTTTGCCGATTCCGGCGACGGTCCGGCAGCTTTTGTGATCCTGATCATCGGCTTTATCGTGGTCGGGCTGGCGCTTTGGATGGAAGTCAATCTCGGCCCGCCGCTCTGGGTGCATTTCATCCTTTGGGTGCCGCTGGCGATCATTCTCAGCCTCGTGGCCATGCGATGGATGAAGGGTATTCTCATCAATATGCAATATCGCAACAAGGCCGCGCCCGGCACGATACAACGAGGTGCCGATAGCCATCCGGATACCAAAGAATGACAGAGCGTCAGGCATCGCGCCGCTTTCCATGGGGCGTTCTCATCGCATCGGGTATCGCGCTCGTCATCCTTCTGGCGCTCGGCACCTGGCAGGTGGAGCGGCTCTATTGGAAGGAAGCGCTGATCGCTTCCACCAATGAGCGCATCAAGGAACCGCCTTTGCCGCTGGCGGAGATGGAAAAGCTCTATAAGGAAAAGGGCACGGTCGAATATCTGCCTATGACCGTTTCCGGCACCTTCATGCATCAGGGCGAACGGCATTTCCTGTCCACCTATGAAGGTGCGGCAGGCTATAATGTCTATACGCCGCTGATGCTGGAAGACGGACGCTTCGTGCTGGTCAATCGCGGCTTCGTTCCCTACGAGAAGAAGGACCCGGCCACCCGCGCCGATGGCCAGCTGGACGGGCCGGTGAGCATAACCGGGCTGGCGCGCGACCCGCTATCCGCAAAGCCCGGTTTCTTCCTGCCCGAAAACGATATCGCCAAAAATATCTTCTACTGGAAAGACTGGGCGGCGATGGCCGAAAGCGCCGATCTGCCGGATCTCAATCAGGTGGTGCCTTTCTTCATCGATGCCGACAGCAAGCCCAATCCGGGCGGTCTACCCATCGGCGGCGTGACGATCATCGATTTTCCCAACAATCATCTGCAATATGCTGTGACGTGGTACGGCCTCGCTCTGGCGCTGATGGGGGTTGTCGGAACGTGGCTCTGGCGCTATCGAAAATCGCCAAGGGGTTGACATTGGCCGCGTTGCGGCCCAACTCGGAGGCTACAGATCTTAAGTATTTCGTCACGCCGAACCTGCGAGCTTCTTCATGACCGATCAGCGCCCCCCATTGGAAATTCGCCTTTGCGGTCCGCGCGGCTTTTGCGCCGGTGTTGACCGGGCGATCCAGATCGTCGTGCTGGCGCTGAAGAAATACGGCGCGCCGGTCTATGTCCGCCATGAGATCGTGCATAACCGCTATGTGGTCGAAGGGCTGCAATCGCGCGGCGCGATCTTTGTCGAAGAGCTTGATGAAATCCCGGCGGAGCATCGCGATCAGCCGGTGGTTTTCTCGGCCCATGGCGTTCCGAAATCCGTGCCTGCCGATGCGGAATCGAAGAGCCTCTTCTATCTCGATGCGACATGCCCGCTGGTTTCCAAGGTGCACAAGCAGGCCATGCGCCATCAGCGGCTTGGACGCCATGTCATCCTGATTGGCCACTCCGGCCATCCGGAAGTCATCGGCACGATGGGCCAGCTGCCGGAAGGCGCTGTCACGCTGATCGAAACGGTCGAGGACGCCCGCAACTGCCATTTTGCTGATGAGGATAATCTCGGTTTCGTCACGCAGACGACGCTCTCGGTGGACGATACCGCAGGCATTATCGAGGAATTGCAGGCGCGCTTCCCCAATCTTTCGGCTCCGGCTGCGGAATCGATCTGCTATGCCACCACCAACCGTCAGGATGCGGTTCGCGCGGCAGCGCCCGGCTGCGACCTGTTCCTGATTGTCGGTGCGCCGAATTCGTCCAATTCGAAACGTCTGGTCGAAGTAGCGGAAAAGGCGGGCGCGCGCATGTCCATGCTGGTGCAACGCGCGGCTGATATCGAGTGGGACAAGATCGGCGATATTTCGGTCGTCGGTCTTTCGGCGGGTGCTTCCGCCCCGGAAATCATCGTTGACGAAATCATCGCATCGTTCCGCGACCGCTTCGATGTGCGCATCGAACTGGCGGAAACGGCAGTGGAAACGGAAAACTTCCTTGTGAATCGTGAAATTCGCGATGTGGAACTGACGGTGCAGGATATGGCATTCGTCAATGGCGAGAACAGGGTTGTCGGCATTCCGAAACTGGCGCCCAAAATAATGCCCAAGGTCATATAGGGGAAATAAGCGGCATGGCCGTCTATACTGATATCAACGAAATCGAACTTGGCGCATTCCTGCAGCAATACGATATCGGCACGCTGACGTCCTATAAGGGCATTGCCGAGGGCGTGGAGAATACCAATTATCTCCTGCACACCACTTCCGGCTCCTTCATTCTGACGCTTTATGAAAAGCGCACCAACCGCGAAGACTTGCCGTTCTTTCTGGGCCTGATGCAGCATCTGGCCCGGCATGGCGTGGATTGCCCGCAGCCGGTGATACGCAGCGACGGCGAAACGATCGGCGAACTGGCCGGGCGCCCGGCGGCCATCGTCACCTTTCTGGAAGGCATGTGGATGCGCAAGCCGACGGTGGCGCATTGCGAGGCCGTGGGCGAGGGACTGGCGCGCATGCATCTGGCAGGCGAGGATTTCGCCATGCGCCGCCGCAACGGTCTGACGCTGCCCGACTGGCGCCCGCTGTGGAACCTGTCGCGCGAACGCGCCGATACGGTCGAACCGGGGCTGGTCGAAGAAGCCGAAGCCGATCTCGACTTTCTGGAAAAGCATTGGCCGGCCGAACTGCCGCACGGTGTGATCCATGCCGACCTGTTCCCGGACAATGTCTTTTTCCTCGGCGACAAGCTGTCGGGCTTCATCGATTTCTATTTCGCCTGCACCGATATTCTGGCCTATGACGTTGCCGTCTGCCTGAATGCGTGGTGCTTCGAAAAAGACTTTTCCTATAATCGCACCAAGGGCGCAGCGCTGTTGCGTGGTTACACATCGATCCGTCCGCTTTCGACGGCGGAAGCCGATGCGCTGCCGGTCCTCTCGCGGGGGGCTGCGGTGCGCTTCATGCTGACGCGGCTTTATGACTGGCTGACCGTCCCCGACGGCAGCTTCGTCATGAAGAAGGACCCGATGGAATATGTGCGCAAGATGCGCTTCCACCGCCAGATCGTTTCGGCTGCCGAATATGGGCTGGAACCGCAGGGAGTGGCTGCGTGAAGCGGATCGAAGCCTATACGGACGGCGCTTGCTCCGGCAATCCCGGCCCCGGCGGCTGGGGGGCGGTGCTGCGCTGGAACGGCAATGAGAAAGAGCTGAAGGGCGGCGAGGCCGAGACCACCAACAACCGCATGGAGTTGATGGCGGCAATTTCGGCACTGTCGGCGCTGAAGGAACCTTGCGAAGTCGATCTCTATACGGACTCGGTCTATGTGCGCGACGGTATTTCCGGCTGGATTGAAGGCTGGAAGCGCAATGGCTGGAAAACAGCGGCCAAGAAGCCGGTGAAGAATGCCGAGCTATGGCAATTGCTGGATGAGGCGCGCAAGCCGCACAAGGTCAACTGGCACTGGGTCAAGGGCCATGCCGGGCACCCGGAAAACGAACGGGCCGACGAACTGGCCCGCGCCGGTATGGAGCCGTTCAAATATGGCGGCCACAAATCTTTGAAGGTGCTTTAGACATCATTCTGGATACTAAAAAGGGCGGTTTTCACCGCCCTTTTTTGCATTGGATCAAAGCTGTTCGAGAATTCCGGCAGCAGCGGAGGTCACGGCCTGACCGGCCTGTTCCTCGATATTGAGCGTCTTGACCACGCCATCTTCGACGATGGCCGAATAGCGCTTGGAGCGAATGCCAAGGCCGCCCGCGGTGGCGTCGAGTTCAAGGCCTGCTGCCTTGGTGAAAGTGGCTGAACCGTCTGCGAGATAAAGAATCTTGCCTTCGCCGCCGGTGCTCTGCGCCCATGCGCCCATGACGAAGGCGTCATTGACGGCGACGACCGCAATCTGATCCACGCCCTTGGCGAGAATTGCATCGCGATTGTCGAGATAGCCCGGCAGGTGGTTGAGGCTGCAGGTCGGCGTGAAAGCGCCCGGAACGGCAAAGAGGACGACCTTCTTGCCTTTGAAGACTTCGTCGGTCGTCACTTCCTTGACACCGTCCGCAGTCTTGACCTTGAAGGTTGCTGCGGGAAGCGTGTCGCCAACTTTGATCGTCATCTGTTCTCTCCTGAGGGCAGGGGATAAATCGCCGTCTGATCCGCTGCCTGATTTTAAAACTGTCATTGCCGCACTGCGAAGCGCAGGCAGCGACAGTTAAACCGATAACGGGGCGCTCGACAATTTCAAAACGTTGATATTGCCATCAAAAAGGGCGAGGGCGCACACGACTTCAGTCGAGCGTGACCTGTCCCGATACAGCCTTGCCGTTCTGCACGACGGTATAGTCGACTGTTGCATAGCGCGCATTGCCCTTGATCGTAACGGTGAAGTTGCGATTGCCGGACGCCACCGGATCAGACAGGCGAAGCTTGTCGCTGGCGACGAAAAGCTCGGCAGGTGCTTTGGGATCAGGCACGGCCACGGTGAAGACGGCCGTGTCCTCATCGCGCTTCACAGCGCTGACGCCGAAAGTGGGGGAGGCCGTCGCCGGAAGCCGCCCGAAGGCCGTCTCCACAATGGTACGCGCGGCAATGGCCTGCGGCTCGGCGGATTCGGCATTTGCACTCACGGGGAAGTCGAATTCGGCCTGCACGGGGATGCAGATATGTTCGCAAACACCCAGAAAGGCATGGCCTTTGAGGCGTGTGTCATCGGGTTGCAGCTTGAAGATGATGGGGAGCGAAACCGGCTTCTTGTAGCCGATGCCGTCGTCATCTCCACCGAACCGCACTGGCGCGGGATAGTCGATCTGTGCGTTGGCGTTGCCATCAAGATTGATCTGTGGCGGCACACCGGCACTGCCCGGATTGCGCCAATAGGTTTTCCACCCCGGCTGCAACTCGATTTGCAACGCGCCGCGTATCTCGCGCTTTGGGCCCGCTTCAGCTGAAACCGCACCATCTTCGATGATGACGCGGACGCGCCCGCCGGGGGTGTCGGTCCAGGCGGACGTTGAAGCGTGGGCGGGCAGGGCCGAGGTGGCCAGCAGGCCAAACGCAAGAATATTCAGACGTGTTTTCATTGTTCAAAAATGAAATGAAATCATGGTTGCTTCAAGTCCAACATTGTTGGGAGCAATTATATTTTTGCGTCCGTCGAAGACAATTCTGCGACGCCCATTGTTATTTTCTGCAGGCTTGCTACCTTCATCACTATGACCACGATGCGGAAGCCAAACCACGAGCAGGGGTTCTTAAACGGGCAGTTCCTGCTGGCCATGCCCGGCATGAGCGACGAGCGTTTCGCCCGGTCGGTGGTCTATATCTGCGCCCATTCGGACGAGGGCGCGATGGGCTTCATCATCAATCAACTGCAGCCGATCGGCTTCCCGGATATTTTGCGCCAGATTGGCGTGATCGATGAGGATGAACTGATCATTTTGCCAGAGCGCACGCAGCATATGATGGTGCGCAATGGCGGGCCGGTAGATACCTCGCGCGGTTTTGTGCTGCATTCCGACGATTACATGGTCGATTCCACCATGCCGGTCTCCGAAGATGTCTGCCTGACCGCAACGGTTGATATTCTGCGCGCCATTTATGGCGGCAAGGGCCCGTCACAGGTTTTGATGGCGCTGGGCTATTCCGGCTGGGCGCCGGGGCAGCTGGAAGCAGAACTTGCCGACAATGGCTGGCTCTGTTGCGATGCGCCGCTCGACATGCTTTTCGACAGCGACATCGAAGGCAAATATTCCCGCCTCATGATGCATATGGGCATCGACATGTCGCGACTGGTTTCCGACGCGGGGCATGCGTGAGTCAAGGGAGTAGGGGAATAGGGCAGTAAGGGAGTAGGTCAAAAAGACTTGCTTCGGCTGACCCGATTCAGTTTTTATTCCCCTATTCCCCTATTCCCCTATTCCCCTATTCCCCTATTCCCCTATTCCCCTATTCCCCTAATCTCACGCTGCCGCTGCTTCCAGCTGTTCCTTGATCATACGGGTGGCGTCTTCGCGGCTGGTCGGCTGGCCGAACATGAAGCTCTGCACATATTCGCAGCCCATCTGGCGCAGCTGGAGCGCGTCGCTTTCGCTCTCCACACCTTCCGTCACAACCGCCAGCCCCAGATCATGCGCCATGCTGACGATGGAACGCAGCAGGGTGGTCTTCTGCGGCTGGTCGCCCTTCACGAAGGAGCGGTCGATCTTGATGATGTCGAACGGGAAGCGCGTCAGATAGGCTAGCGACGAATAGCCGGTGCCGAAATCATCCAGTGACAGGCCGATCCCCATCGTCTTGAGCCGCGCCAGCACATGGGCCGACTGCTCGGGATTTTCCATGAGGACGGATTCGGTCAGCTCCAGCTTCAGGCTGCCCGGATTGAGGTGGATGCGCGACAGTACGGACCGGACATCGTTGATGAGGTCTTGCCGGATGAGTTGCGTGGATGACAGGTTGACCGAGACGAACAGGTCGAGTTTCGGGAATTGTTCCTGCCAGGCGAAGAGGTCTTCGGCGGCGCGCTGCATGGCGAAAAGGCCAAGCTGCACGATCAGTCCAGAGTTTTCGGCAATCGGAATGAATTCCGACGGCGAGATTGCGCCACGGCGCGGATGTTCCCAGCGCATTAGCGCTTCGAAACCGGCGATGGTGCCTTCCTCCAGTTTGACGATCGGCTGATAGGCCATGCTGATTTCGTCGCGTTCGAGCGCGCGGCGCAGATCGGATTCCAGCTGCAGCTTGTCGCTGCCGATGGCGCGGAAGGCTGGGCGGAACGGCTCGATCCGGTCGCCGCCAAAGCGCTTGGCCTGATACATGGCCAGTTCCGCGTCCTTCACGAAATCTTCTGCCGTGGTGGCGGTTTTCGTCCATGTGATGAGGCCGACGGAGGCGGTCAGGACGATCTCGCGCTTGGCGTAGGCAATGGGCGCGCGGGTGGCCTGACGCAGCGCTTCCGCAAAGGCCGCGATACGGCCGGGGTCGCTCTCTGATGCAAGCAGCAGCCCGAACTGGTCGGAAGACAGGCGCGACAGCGTGTCCTGCGGCTTCATCAATCGCGCCAGACGGCGCGAAATGGTCAAAAGGATTGTATCGCCCGCCGACATGCCCAGACTGTCATTGACCTGCTTGAAGCGGTCAATATCGATCATGAACACGGTCGGGTGCAGATTGCTCTCGCCGCGCGCCATGTTCATCACATTGCTGAGGCGGTCGAGGAAAAGCTCACGGTTGGGCAAGCCGGTCAGATTGTCATGTACGGCATCGTGCAGCAGGCGCTCTTCGGCCTTCTTCTGCTCGGTAACGTTGACGAGCGTGCCGACGCAACGCACGACTTCGCCGTCCGAGCCGATCACCGGGCGGGCGCGCAGCGCATACCAGTGGTAATGGCCGTCATTGGCGCGCATACGGAAAATCTGGCCGATGCGTCCGCGGCGGTTTTCCAGAATGGCGTCCAGCGTCGAACGGAAACGATCCCGGTCGTCGGAATGCATGACGGGCAGCCAGTTGCGCACCGGTCCCTGCAAGCTGCTTGCCGAATTGCCGAGCTGGTTGGCGATATCGGGCGTCGTAACCACGCGGTCGCGCGGCACATCCCAGTCCCAGACGATATCGCCCGCGCCGATGACGGCAAGCGCCTGGCGTTCCATGTCGGACAGCAGCCCTTGCTGCAGCGCACCGCCCGCAAAGGCGTGCTGCATGACGGTAAAGCCGATCAGAAGCACAATCAGCACGAGGCCGCCGCCCAGCGCTGGCTGGACAATATCGTTGTCGAGACGGCCCGTGACCGCCATCCATGCGCCGAGCAGCCATATCAATGTGAGAAGCCAGGCGGGTATCAGCATGACCGCCCGGTCATAGCCCTTCACCGCGAGATAGCCGATAATCGCCACACCGGAAACGACGGTCAGTGCGAGCGAGATGCGGGCGATGCCCGAGGCAATCGGCGGATCGAAAACCGCAACGCCTGCAAGCGCCAGCAGGCCCAGAACCCACGTCACCGCGCCATAGCTGAAATGGTCGTGCCAGCGGTTGAGATTGAGATAGGCGAACAGGAAGATCACCAGCGAGGCGGCAAGCGCCACCTCTGTGCCCGCGCGCCATATCTGCTCATTGCCGGGTGTGATTTCCATCAGCTTGTTCCAGAAGCCGAAATCGACGCAGATATAGGCGAGAACCGCCCATGCAAGCGCCGCCGTGGCTGGAAACAGCGAGGTGCCCTTGACGACGAAGAGAATGGTCAGGAACAGCGCCAGCAGGCCTGAAATGCCAAGCAGGATACCGCGATAGAGCGTATAAGAATTGACCGTGTCCTTATAGGCTTCCGGTTCCCACAGATAAAGCTGCGGCAGATTATGCGAGGAAAGCTCGGCGACGAAGGTGACCACGCTGCCCGGATTGAGCGTGATGCGGAACACATCCGCATCGGCGCTTGGCTGGCGGTCGAGCGCGAAGCCTTCGCTGGGGGTGATCGACGCAATACGCGGCGAGCCGAGATCCGGCCAGATAATGCCTGAACCGACAAGACGGAAATGCGGCGCGACGATCAGGCGGTCGATCTGCTGGTCGGTCGGATTGGCGATGGAGAAAGCGGCCCAGTCGCCGGAGGCATTGCTGTTCTGATCGGCCTGCACTTCGATGCGGCGCACAATGCCATCGGGGCCGGGCGCGGTAGAAACCTGAACGCTCTCGCCCTTGTTGCGCAGGAGTTCGACGGCGCGCGACAGATCGAGAGCGGTGTCGTCCTTGGAAATCTTGATCGGTTCGATGGCAGATGCATGAACGGTCGAAAAGGCCAGAAAGACGATCAACGCGAGAAACCGCGCGGCGTTCTGGAATAGCTTTTCAGAAAAACCGCTCACGAGCGTTCAACCTTGCCATTGATCATGCGGCCATCCAACATACGTTTGTCGCTTTCTATGAGGGCGAACAGCAGGTGGTCCTGCCAGAAGCCATTTATCTTGAGATAGGAGCGCAACAGTCCTTCTCTCTGAAATCCGGCTTTTTCGAGAAGCCGGACCGAACGTACATTATGGGGAATACAGGCAGCTTCAATCCGGTGCAACCGCAGTTGGTCGAATGCAAAGGGGATAACCAGAGAGAGCGCCTCGGTCATATAGCCTTTACCCGCGAAAGGAGCGCCGCTCCAATAGCCGATCATGCCGTTCTGTCCTACGCCGCGCCGGATATTGCCGAGCGTGATACCGCCGAGAATGCGATTATCGCTGTTGCGGAAAATGAAGAAAGGATAGCCGGTTCCGGCAGAAATTTCTTCCTGAAAACGCCGCATGCGATAGCGGAAGGCGCTTTTCGTCAGGTCATCGTCGGGCCAGGTCGGCTCCCACGGGGTTAGAAACGCCCGGCTTTGCTCACGCAGATTTGCCCAGCCCGCGAAATCACCCATCATGGGCTCGCGCAGATAAATGCGCTGTCCACGCAGGATCGTCGGGTTGTTGCGCCGAAACGACAGGCCGATCATCGGAGTTAGGGGAGTAGGTGAGTAGGGGAATAAGTGAGTAGGAAAAACGAAATCTTCACGGCCACATACTCCCCTATTCCCTTATTCCCCTACGGCCTTAAACAGCTATCTTTCTCGTATGCGCATTGGTCGACAGCGCATCGGTGAGGTCGCCGAAGCTCATCAGGCGGCCAACGGGGCCGACACCCGCGATGGTCGGCTTGCTGTCGAGGAACAGGCGACCTGCAAGGTCCGTCAGGCGTTCCGGCGTGATCAGGGAAAGGCGTTCCATCAATTCGTTATTGTCGACCGGGCGGCCATAGAGCAGGAACTGGCGGGCCAGCTGGCCTGCGCGGCTGGCTGCACTTTCCTGCGACATCAGAAGGCTGGCGCGATATTGCGCCCGGGCGCGATTGACTTCCTCGATACTGATCGAATCCGCCGCCTTGTGCAGCTCGTCAATGATGACCGGAACCAGTTCCACCAGTTCATCGCGACCCGTGGCGGCATGGATGCCGAACAGGCCGGTATCCGAAAAGCCCCAATGGAAGGCATAGACCGAATAGCACAGGCCGCGCTTTTCGCGCACTTCCTGGAACAGGCGGGAAGACATGCCGCCGCCCAGCACCATGGACAGAAGCTGCGAGGCATAGAAGTCGCGCACATGATAGGCGCGGCCTTCAAAGCCGATTAGCACCTGCGCATCCA
The DNA here is from genome assembly GCF_003664555.1 of Ochrobactrum soli. Classification (NCBI taxonomy): domain Bacteria; kingdom Pseudomonadati; phylum Pseudomonadota; class Alphaproteobacteria; order Hyphomicrobiales; family Brucellaceae; genus Ochrobactrum; species Ochrobactrum soli. The sequence continues at coordinate 862,647 of NZ_RCHH01000003.1, forward strand.
TCAATTCGCGGTTTTCGCGGAAGTCGCCGCCGACATAGGTGGCAAGCTCAAGCGTCGGGGCCGTGTTATGGGCACGGAAACCACCGAGGCGTTTTTCAACTTCCTTGACGAAAGCATCGTGGTCCACGCCACCGGCAGCCGTTACGACCATGCGGTCGGCGCTGTATTGCTCGTCCATATACTGGCGCAGATCGGCGGAAGAGAAGGACATCACCGTATCCGGCTCGCCAAGAATGGCGCGGCCGATGGGCTGGTGACGATAGGCTGTTTCGGTGAAACGGTCGAAGACGATATCGTCCGGCGTGTCGTGCGCCGCGCCGATCTCCTGCATGATCACCTGCTTTTCGCGCTCCAGTTCGGCTTCGTCGAACTTCGATGCGGTCAGGATGTCGGAGAGGATATCAATGGCGAGAGGCATGTCATCGCGCATCACGCGCGCGTAATAGGATGTAGTCTCGACGCTGGTTGCGGCGTTGATCTCGCCGCCCACATCTTCGATATCCGAGGCGATTTGCCAGGCAGAGCGGTTTTCCGTGCCCTTGAAGGCCATATGTTCGAGGAGATGGGCTATTCCGTGCCGGTTGGCGGCTTCGTTTCTCGCGCCGGCTTTAACCCAGATTCCAAGCGCCACGCTTTCCACATGCGGCATGGTATCGGTGGCTATCGTCAACCCATTGGGAAGACGCGTTACTTCAACACCCATAAGCGAACTGCTCCCTGCATTCCCCGCTCTGACTTTTCATGGGCCCGATCCGGTTCGGGGTCGGGCTCAAATTTCCTTTCCGGAGCCTCAGGCGTGGGCTCTGGAATGGCGGCTTACATATTCTTCTACGATTTTCAGGTCGTTGTGAAGAACTGTGAAGCTTTCTTTTCGTTGCATCAAGTCCGACAGCCATGCCGGGAGCTGCGGTTCGACACCGCATGCAGCCTTTACGGCATCGGGGAATTTGGCCGGATGCGCGGTGGCGAGCGCTACCATCGGTGCTGCGCCGGACACATTTTCGCGAGCCACTTTTACGCCAATGGCCGAATGCGGATCGAGAAGATAACCGTCATCAGCCAGCACCGACTTGATCGTTTCCGCCGTTTCCGCAACCGTCGAGCGGCCTGCGGAGAATTCGGCGCGGATCGCCGAAAGCGGCTTTTCGGAAATGGTGAAGCCGCCCGATTGCTTCAGGCTCTGCATAAGGCCGCGCACGGCAGCATCATCGCGGTCATGGGCCTCGAACAGCAGACGTTCGAAATTGGACGAAATCTGGATATCCATCGACGGCGAGGTGGTCTGGGCCACACCGCGCATTTCATAAGCGCCGGTGTCGAGCGTGCGCGACAGAATGTCGTTGTCGTTGGTTGCGACGATCAGGCGTTCGATGGGCAGACCCATGCGCTTGGCCACATAGCCTGCGAAAATATCGCCGAAATTGCCGGTCGGAACAGTGAAGGACACCGGACGGTCCGGCGCGCCGAGGCTCAGCGCAGCGGTGAAATAATAGACCACCTGCGGCATGATACGCGCCCAGTTGATCGAATTCACACCCGAAAGCGACAGCGCATCGCGGAAGGCGAGGTCGTTGAACATGCCTTTGACGAGGTTCTGGCAGTCGTCGAAATTGCCTTCGATGGACAGCGCATGAACATTGGCGAAGCCCGACGAAGTCATCTGGCGCTGCTGCACCGGCGAGACGCGGCCATTCGGGAACAGGATGAAGATGTCCGTGTTGTCGCGACCGCCAAAGGCTTCGATTGCCGCACCGCCGGTATCGCCAGAGGTTGCGCCGACGATGGTGGCGCGCTCGCCACGGCTTGCCAGCACATAGTCCATCATGCGCGCCAGAAGCTGCATGGCGACGTCCTTGAAGGCGAGCGTCGGGCCGTGGAAGAGTTCGAGCACGAATTCATTCGCGCCGGTCTGGACGAGCGGACACACGGCATCATGACGGAAGGTGCCATAGGCTTCGCGCACCATGCGTTCGAAATCGGCCTGCGGAATTTCGCCACCGGTGAAGGGCGTCAGCACGGCCAGCGCGATTTCGACATAGGATTTTCCGCGCAGGCTGCGGATTTGTTCTGGAGAAAACTGCGGGTATTCCTGCGGCAGATAGAGGCCGCCATCGCGGGCAAGTCCGGCGAGCAATGCATCGCTAAAACCCAGGACCGGGGCTTCGCCGCGTGTGCTTACATATTTCATTTCGTCAGGCCTTCATTCCAGATATCTGCCCAGATCGGCTGCGCATGTCTCATTCGACGCGCATCTTATTGGGATGCGTTTCAAAGCTGTGCAAATGCAATAGGGCGTCCATAAAAAAGCCGCAAGAAATTAAAACATCCCGGAGGGGGTGGGGTTGCTCTTCGCGGCAAAAAACGGGAAAACGTCATCGCGCACTGTTTTGTGCGCAGTGGTATAAAGCATTTCCAGCAAAAGTGCGAAGCGGTTTTGCGTTGGGAAATGTGGCGGCGGAACAAATTGGGGTGGTCCGGCGGTTTCAATGAAATCGGCGCGCTCTCAAACAAACGAATTAATGCAGGGAAGCCCGGTTTATGCAGAAAGCATCACAGAATCGTTCATCGTTGTTTCCAGTCTTTGCAACGGTTTTGCTCGCAGCGCTTGCGGGTTGCACGACCAGTGGCAGCGAAAAGCCTGGCGATATGGCGGCTGAAGGTCCAAAGCGCATCAGCGCATCTGAGCTTCGCGCCTATTGCCCGACGGTGACGCTGCGTGACGGAACCGCCTTCTTCAGCACCTATGCCAAGGGCGGCGACAAGGACCCGGCACAGGTGGTCTATCAGGCATCGCTGACCGATGTGACGCGTTCGTGCCAGTATGGCGACGGCAACATTACCATCGATGTGGCTGCCGCTGGCAAGGTTGTGCCCGGTCCGAAATATAAGAGCGGCACCATCACCATGCCGGTGCGTGTGGCCGTGCGTCAGGGTGATCAGGTGGTCTATTCCAAGCTGCACAAGCAGGCGGTCACCATCACCAACGGCGATACCGCGACCCAGTTCGTCTTCAACGACAAGGGCATTTCGCTGCCAATGCCGGACAAGCAGAATATCCAGATTTTCGTCGGCTTCGATGAAGGCCCGAATCCCAAGTAATTTTCGCAGCGCCTGATAGGGCGGAGCGCTTATCGGAAAACCAGATGCGCGGGGCAAAACCCGCGCATTTTTTGTTGCCTGCGCGCGATATTGGTACAGTCGCGAACGTCGATATATTTGCGAGCTCTAATACAAAAACAAAACTGCCAATAAATTAATATTGTTCCCAAAAGATGCGGTTCGTGTAATAGTCATATCGTTTTTATATGTTTATATTGATGCTGTGGGTCTGTGCTTATATTTAATATAGCTGCTTATGCGGGATAAGCAGTATAGTCCCTGCCACAGATCGTTTGCGAGGTTTCAAGGGCGGATGGTGCGCAGGCGGAGCAGTGGCGGCAGCCTTTTCAATCCAGTTCCTCTTATCCTTCTCTTGCTGCTTCTCTGTGGAGCGGTCGCCGGGCATTGGGTTGGCGAAAAACTACGAAGAATGGGCGATGAGCGACAGGTGAATGCCTATATGGAGGCATTGCTTTCCTATGCGGGGCGGCTGATCGACTCGGCGCACAATACTCTCGATCAGGCGGAACAGTCGCCCCACAGGGTTTGCTCCGCCGATGAGCGGGTCTATCTGCGCAGAATTCTCTTCAAAGCCTATCAGATCAAGGATATCGGCCGGCTGATCGATGGCCGGTTGAACTGTTCGACGCTGCTGCCGGATCTGGCGCGGCAGGAACCGCGCTCCACGGCGGATGTGCTGCTGCCTGACGGAACCTACGTCTATGCCGACCGCCCGCTGGTTACGCCGGGAACCTATGGCCCGGTGATGGGCAAGGGCAACTCCAATGTCGTTCTAAGCCCGGCGGCCTTCGATTTCATGCATACGCCGGGCTATGCCTTCGCCCTGTTCATGAGCGACCAGTCGCGCGAGAATTTCGCCCGCTTCTATGAATATCCGGCCAATGCCGATCTGGAGCCGTTATCGGGCGGGCGTATAAGGGACTTTGTCGAAAAGCATGACCAGCTGAACGCCTATGCCTGCGAACCGGACAAGCTCATCTGTCTCACGCTGAGGACGGAGATCGACCGCACAAGCCTGCATGCGCGGCTGCGATCATTTCTTTCCATTGTGCTTGGCATGTTGGCGGCTGGCAGTCTTGGCCTTGGCTGGCGCGTCTATAATAATCGCGACCGTTCGCTGATGACGCTCCTGTCCAGAGCGCTGACAAAAAAGGAACTGGAGGTTGTCTACCAGCCGGTAGTCAATGTTGCCAGTGGCGCGATTGTCGGTTTTGAGGCTCTGATACGCTGGGAGATTCATAAGGGAGACTTTGTTCCGCCGGATGTTTTCATTACGCGGGCGGAGAAGAGCGGGCTGATCCATCGCATAACGCTTTATGTAATCGATGCAGTGATCAGCGAAATGGGCGAGCTGTTGCGCGCCAAGCCCGGCTTGCGCATCAATATCAACATAAGCGCCCGCGACCTGCATGACATGGAATTCGCCAACCGGCTGGAGGCGCGGCTGGTGAAAGCGTCCATCGACCCGCAGCAGATCGGTCTGGAGCTGACCGAGCGTACAGCGGTGGATTTTGCGAAGGCTTCCGGTGCGATCCATCATTTGCGCGAGAAGGGGCATCGCATCTATATCGATGATTTTGGAACAGGCTATTCCAGCCTGGCTTATCTCGGCGCGTTGAATGTGGATGCGATCAAGATCGATAAGACGTTCACGCGGACCGTCGATAATGGCAGCACGGTTTCGATCGTTCCGCAGATATTGGCCATGGCGCGGCAGCATTGTCTGGACGTGGTTGTTGAAGGTGTGGAAACGGAGGCGCAGGCGCTCTATTTCGCCAGGGAAAGTGCGGGCGACAGCGCGCCGGTCAAGGCGCAGGGCTGGTATTTCGGCAAGCCGGTCTCTGCGATCATCGCGCGAACGCTGGTGGTTGCAAAACCCGCAAAACCCGTAAAACGCCGGAAGACGACCCGAAAAGGCTCGTTTCTGGGCATTGGCGGCGAGCCGCGTGGTTAGATAGACTGATGTCTTACCGCATTCTGTGAATATCCTAAAAGCAAAACGCGCTTTAGCTAAAATTCGAATTAAATTCGACAGCGATGTTCAAACGAAAAGCAACGAGTCTGCGCTAGTCTGCACCCATGAAACAGAAATATGAACGTATTCTCGAACCGACGGATACCTGGGCGATCTTCGAGACGTCTACGGGTGAGCCTGTCATGATGGGGACCCGGCTGCTGATCGGTCTTGCCGAGCAGGAAGCCGAAGAGCTGCTGGCCATCCTCAACGCGCCGCCGAAGGGGCGCAGCAAACGCTCCGCCGCCTGAGTGTCTGTTCCAAAAGTCGCCATGCCGGACTGCAAATGGCAATCTGAGTTTTGTATTCGCATAATCTGATCCGAAAAGTCTGCAACTTTTCTGGATTGCGCGAGGCTCCCGGTGCTCACGTACCCAAAAGTACGGCTCAAGCTCCGGTTCTCGAAATCACCATTTTCGCCACGGCCTGTCGCTTTTTGATTCAGACACTGAAGCAGTACAGACGATAGCCCGAACGTTCGGGCTATCGCGATATTTGGATCAAACCGGACAGCGTGCCGGCATCTTGTGTGTCAGGCGTCGGTCCAGATCGATAGCGCGTTGATGACGCTCGCCAGATCCTTGTGACGGTGGATCACCGTCTCGGCGCCAGCATCCGTCAGGCGGTCGGCATGGCCGGGATAGGTGTGCGCGCCACCCGTAAAGCCGATGACGCGCATACCGGCGGCACGCGCGCCATGGATGCCGTGCACGGAATCCTCGATCACGATCACATTGCTTGGATCGGCATCGAATTGCTTGGCCGCATAAAGGAACACATCCGGCGCGGGCTTGGTCTTTTTGGTGCCGACTTCCTTTGCCGAAAAAATATTCGGTGCAAAGAGATCGTAAAGCTCAACGCGCTTCAGCATGGTTTCCAGCCGTGCGCTGGTCGAGTTGGAGCAGATGCATTTCGGCAGCTTCAATGCCGAAACCACTTCCACAATATCATCGACAGCCTGCACCTCGTTCTTGAGGCGCTCATCGAGAATGCTTTCCGATTTATCGATCAGCGAAGCGGAAAGCGCTATGCCTGCCTCGCGCTCGACCGTCAGCAGGATGTCCTGCCAGGTGAGACCGGCGAAACGTTCGGCCAGTTCGTCGGCGGAAATCTGAAAACCGGCATCGGTCAGAAGCACGGATTCGACTTCCGCAGCGATGATTTCGGAATCCACCAAAACGCCATCGCAATCGAAAATGATGAGGGACGGAGCCGCCATGTGGGTAGCCTTCTTATCGGGAGGAGGACGCATTCACACTTGCGGGAACGCATCGGGAATATTGAAGGATCAGCTACAACTTTATAGCCCTAGCGTCAAACTTCACCGGAGACCTCGCGCCGTCTGCGGTCCAGCTCTTCGCTATAGCGCCTGAGCGTATGCGCTTCACTCAACAGGCCCATGACCTTGCGTTCCTGCGCATTGTTGACCACGGCGAGCGCTTCGCTTTCGGAACGGTCAAACCGCACGACAGCTTCCTTTGCGTTCATTTGCGGCAACAGGAATTCATCCTGATACTTCAAAAGCTCGCTGATGCTGTGGTTTTCCGAACTGTCGAAACTGTCGGCATAGACTTCCGGCACGGGGATCATGCCGACATAGCGTCCTTGCGCGTCCACCGCGATGACCCGCTGGGTGGAACCAAGCGGGAAATCGTGGCGGAAGGTTTCGATATCCGTGTCGATCAGCACGGTGCGCACATCGTGACGCATCATGCGGCTGACGGTCAGATTGCGTATCCAGCCAATATCATGCGCCGAGCGGATGGCTTCGCCGCGCAGGTGGAAGCGCCAGGTGGCGAAGGAGTAGCCGAAGGTCTTGCGGACCATCAGCGAGGAGGACACGACGGCGCCCAGCACCAGCATGGAAATCGGAAAATCGCCGGTCAGTTCCAGCGCGAGAAAGGTCATGGTCATAGGGCCGCCGACGATGGCGACGGCCAGTGATGACATGCCGATCACCGCATAGACTTCCGGCGCAAGCGTCAGGCTGGTTGGCAGCACCACGCCCGCGACCGCCGCGAAAAGCTTGCCGGTCAATGCGCCCAGAAACAGCGATGCGAAGAACAGGCCGCCGCGAAAGCCGGAGCCGATGGAAATTGCCGAGGCCAGCGATTTCGTCAGGATCAGCAACAGCAGCGCCGAGATGGTAATATTCGCATTCAGATCGAGATGCAGCGCGCCATGGCCGGACGCCAGCACCTGCGGCGAGAAGAAGGCGATCAGACCGACGATGGCCCCGCCGATAGCCGGTGTCAGTACATTGGGCAGAAAACTGCGCCGGGTGATTTGCTCGACGAATGTTACGCCGCGCATGATCAAAATGGCGATCCCTGCCGAAACAAAGCCCAGCAGCAATGCGGGCACGTAGTCACGTGGGGTGATGGCGTCGATGTTGCCGATATCGATCAGAAAAGGTGTGCCCCCAATGGCCTGCGTCACCAAAGTGCCGACAATCGCCGCGACGACCACCGGGGCCAGTGTGGCGATGGAATAAACGCCAATGATAAGCTCGAATGCATAAAATGCGCCGGTGAGGGGCGCGTTGAACGCGCTGGCAATGGCCGCTGCCGCACCACAGCCGACCAGCGTGCGCAAGTCGGCCCGGCGCAGTTTGAGTGCACGCCCGATGCGCGATGCGAAGCCGCTGGCAAGCTGCGTATATGCGGCCTCAAGGCCAACCGAAGCGCCAAAGCCGTTGGAAATCAGGTTTTGCCCGACGAGAATAAAGCTATCGGTGAGCGACAGGCGACCGCCATGCAAGGCATTGGCTTCGATGGGGTCGACGATGGGGCGCTTGCGCCAACGCGCCAGCACCCAGATGACCACCCCCATGAGGATGCCGCCAGCCAGCGGCGCGATGAAGGCGCTGGGATAAAGCTGCGCCGCAGAACTGAGCTTTTCGCCGGGTTCCAGCGCAAATAGCGCCTGATGCATCCATTGCGATATGCCGCCGATGGCCGCAACGGCAAGGCCGGATATGATACCGATCACCACACCCGCGATGACGAGACCGATTTCGCTGCCGCGCACAACGGCGCGCATTCGGAAGGGAACGAAGAACACCCTCAAATAACGGTTATGGCGCAGTTCTGCGAAATTCATATGCAAAAACCTGACAGGCGCGGTTCGGTCGGCTCAGTTGCCTCGAAGGCTGATTGTTCGCAAATCATAGCCGGAAAGGGATAACCAAGCCTTATTGGTGACGACGCATTACCCGTCGGCCTTTGCATTTCGATGACGGCGTTAAGATGGCAGTCGTGAAATTGTTCAGCATCGTTTGAAAGGAAAAAGCCCGGAAAGCCGGGACTTTGTTGCCTTTTTAAGAAAAGGTTTACGATTTCAATACCTTGGCGTTAACGCCATATTTACCCTACCCGGTAACCATAAGGACAAGTTTTCGCGTCCACAGGTAATCGAGTATCCCATGTCCCTAGTACGTCTTGCCCATGAGTTGCCCATCGAGGCCCCGCGTACCGCCTGGCTCGACTCCATCATCAAGGGTGATTGCGTTTCCGCTCTGGAGCGCCTGCCGGATCATTCCGTCGATGTCATCTTTGCCGATCCGCCCTACAATCTTCAGCTGGGTGGCGATCTGCATCGCCCGGATCAGTCGATGGTCAGCGCTGTTGACGATCATTGGGACCAGTTCGAGAGCTTTCAGGCTTATGACGCTTTCACCCGCGCCTGGCTTTTGGCCTGCCGCCGTGTTTTGAAGCCGAATGGCACGATCTGGGTTATCGGCTCCTATCACAATATTTTCCGCGTCGGCACACAGTTGCAGGATCTGGGCTTCTGGCTCCTTAATGACGTGATCTGGCGCAAGACCAATCCGATGCCGAACTTCCGCGGACGTCGTTTCCAGAACGCGCATGAGACGTTGATCTGGGCATCGCGCGACCAGAAGGGCAAAGGCTACACCTTCAATTATGAAGCGATGAAAGCCGCCAATGACGATGTGCAGATGCGCTCGGACTGGCTGTTCCCGATCTGCACGGGTTCAGAACGCCTGAAGGACGAGAACGGTGACAAGGTTCATCCGACGCAGAAGCCGGAAGCGCTCCTGGCCCGCATCATGATGGCTTCGAGCAAGCCGGGAGACGTTATTCTCGACCCATTCTTCGGTTCCGGCACGACCGGCGCGGTGGCGAAGCGTCTCGGACGCCATTTTGTGGGTATCGAACGCGAACAGACCTATATCGACGCCGCAACCGCTCGCATCGATGCAGTCGAGCCGCTCGGCAAGGCCGAACTGACCGTCATGACCGGCAAGCGCGCTGAACCGCGTGTGGCTTTCACCAGCGTGCTGGAAGCAGGTCTCTTACGTCCGGGAACGGTTCTTTGCGATGCGCGCCGTCGTTATGCGGCGATCGTTCGCGCTGACGGCACTTTGGCGGCCAATGGCGAAGCTGGTTCGATCCATCGTATTGGCGCCAAGGTGCAAGGGTTCGACGCCTGCAATGGCTGGACCTTCTGGCATTTTGAACAAGAAGGCGTGCTGAAACCTATCGACGATCTGCGCAAAGTTATCCGCGACGAGATGGCAGCAGCAGGCGCCTGAGCATAATTCTCATCGGACGGCCTCCAGCAAAGTCTGATCATGGAGCGCCCGGAGCGAATGCTTCGGGCGCTTTCGCTTTTATCAGAACGTAAGGCCGAGGGACTTCAGGTCGACGGCGAGTTTGGGTGCACCGGTGAAATGAACGGCCTGCCAGCCGGCAGCTTTTGCGCCGTCCACATTATGCAGCGAGTCATCGATGAACAGCGTTGCCGCCGGGTCAAGGTCGAACGCCGCGACATGCGCGTCGTAGATTTCCCGGTCGGGTTTCAGCATCTTCACGTCGCCCGAAACGGTGACACCCCGGCTTTCCGTCAGAAAAGGAAACCGGACCTGCGCTTCGCGGAAGGTGTCTGAGGCGAAATTGGTCAGCATGGTGACATCGTTCCCCGAGGCGATCAGCCCGCGCAGAATGGCGACACTTTCATCATAGGCATGCGGCACCATGCGCGACCAGTTTTGCCGGAAAGCCAGAATCTGCTCGCGCCATTCCGGGTGGGTGTCGATCAACAGCGCTTCGGCATCCCGCCAGCTACGCCCGCGATCCTGTTCGACATTCCACGGACCCGTGCAGACCGTTTCCAGAAACCAGCGCCGCCGCTCGGTGTCGGGAATGATGTCGAGATAGGCCAGTTCCGGATCGTAATGGATGAGAACCTTGCCGATATCGAAAACGACATGTTTGATTGGAGAGATCACGGTTTCTTCCTTTTGGGTTTGCCAGTCTGTTTGAAGGCATCCGGCACCGCCGCTGCAATGGCTTTCTTCATCACGGTGGGCAAAGCTTCTCCGGCGAGCTCGTCCGGCGCTGACCACCAGCCATTTGCGGCCAAACGCTCGCTCACATTCTCGGCGCGGTAGACCGAGAGGCGCAATTCGAAATGGGTGAAGACATGGGTAATGCTGCCCGCCGGTTTCCATGAAGCCGGGAAGGGGGCCGCGTTGACGGTCGCGTCGCCATCGATACGCGCGGTCCACGGGCTGCCCGGCACTTCCGTCATGCCCGCAAGCAGGCCTTCGCCTTTTCGCTTGCGCAGAAAGATTGCGCCGTCTCCGCTCATGGCAACGAAAGCCGCACCAGTGCGGATCGGCTTTTCCGCCTTCGGCGCCTTGACCGGAAATTCCTCCGGGTCGCGGGTGGCGAGTGCGATGCAGTTATCATTGACCGGGCAGATCGCGCAGGCCGGTCGGCGCGGTGTGCAGATCGTTGCTCCGAGGTCCATCATTGCTTGTGCGAAGTCGCCGGGGCGGTCTGACGGCGTCATCCCGGCCATCAGGGCGCGGATTTGCGGCTTGGCGGCTGGCAGTGGCGTGTCGATGGCATAGAGCCGCGAAATGACGCGCTCGACATTGCCGTCCACCACTGCGGCATTTTCGCCGAAGGCAATTGCGGCAATGGCTGCCGATGTGTAGTCGCCGATGCCGGGCAGTTCCTTCAGGGCTGCGGCGTTGCCTGGAAATTTGCCGCCATATTGTGCGGCAACGAGGTCGGCGCATTTCTTGAGGTTGCGGGCGCGGGAATAGTAACCAAGCCCGGCCCATGCGCGCAGAATGTCGTCTTCGCTGGCGTTCGCCATGGCGCGCACGTTCGGCCAGCGTGCGACGAAAGCGGTGAAATAGGATTTCACGGCCTCAACAGTCGTCTGTTGAAGCATGATTTCCGAAAGCCAGACCCGGTAAGGATCGGGCCGTATGCCGCGCGTCTGTTCTGAGGGCGTCACGCGCCAGGGCAGAACACGGTGATGGCGATCATACCAGCTCAAAAGCTGGCCGCTGCGTGTGGAGCCGCTTTTGGCTTGAGGCGAAGCAGTGATCGGGCGGGCGGTGGAGTTCAAAGTCGCAGCGGCTTTCCAAAAAATGTCACGTTTACTGTAGTTGATAGAAAAAACAGCGATAGTGTAAAGCCAAACATTGTCAGCACTTGGCAAATGGGTCTGGCGCGTTACAAATCCTCCCATCGCGCTTTTGCCGTGGAAAGAGAATCAGTGATTAATTCCGTACCGGTTTATGTCATCAATCTCGCGCGTTCGCGAGACCGATGGGAGCGCCTGCAACAAAGCGCTGACGCGTTTTCGCTCGATCTGCGGCGCGTCGAGGCTGTGGAAGGCAAGCTGTTGCAGCCGGACGAGCTTGGCGATTTCGATGAGGCCGGTTTCCGGCGCTGCCATGGCAAAATCGCCATGCCTGCCGAAATTGGTTGCTATTTCAGCCACATTAGCGCCCTTGAAGTCATCGCTGCGGCCCCGGAACCCTTTGCCGTTCTGGTCGAGGACGATGTCCTGTTTACGCCCGCTTTTATGCCCTTCGTTGAAAAAGCGATCCGAATCAGCGGTTGGGATGCGATCAAACTGGTCAATCACCGCACGGCGGCATTCCGGTCTTTCCGTCAAGTCGATGACGAGTTCGCGATCGGGCGTTGTCTGCATGGACCGCTGGGAAGCTCTGCTGCTTATATCGTGACACGGGAAGGGGCTGCGAAACTGCTGGCTGGGATACGCCCCATGCGGGTCCCTTACGATGTTGCACTTGAACGAGGATGGGCTGGCCATTACGAGATTTTCACTACCGACAAACCGGTGGTGGAATTCTCCGAGGTTGCTGTATCGACAATTGCACAGGGCCGTTCAGCTTACGCTAAAAAGCGATTGCCGCCATACAAAAGGCTAACTACGCTTTTTTTCAGGACTGCCGATTATGTCAGGCGAATCGTTTATGCACTTGCGAAGAGGAATCTCAGAGAGGCAACCGATTGAGTTATTTCAAAAAATCCTTTTTAGTTCGCCGCAAGGTAGATCCCTGGATTTTGGGCGTGGCCTCGGCGGCGATGCCTATCCGGGTCGGCCTCGGTCCTTTGATTTTATTCGTCTTTTCTTGCATCGGGATCTATATGGCTTGCGGCCGCCATGCGGTCGCGCGGCTCCATTGCAAGAAATTCTATATTTTCATTCTGCTTTATGCGGCCTGGTCGCTTGGGCTGATCCTGTTTCGCGGTGAACCGTTCAACGATAACCGTCAGATCGGCTATACGCTGCTGATTGCGGTTTTCGCCTTTGCAGGCTCCGGCATGGCTTTGATCCGCGACCCGCTGCGCGCCTATGTGCTTGGCGCGCGTGTCGGCGTCCTCGTCGCCACTATTGCTGCGCTGTATCTGGCGGTCACCGCTGGCGGACGTATCGGGATCGGCGGCAATCAGGCGGTTTTTGCCTTTGTTGTAGGCGTCTCGGCCATCTCGGCAGCGATACCTTTGCGCCAGGCATCGCGCTATCTCCCGAACGGGCCGCACTGGCTCGTGCTTGGTCTGGCGGCGGTTTTGACCTCCGAAACCCGGGCCGTGATCGTGGTTCTGCCTATCTTTGCTGCGATTGAAATCATTTTCTTTCTGAAGCGTTTCAGCATCCGCCAGCAGGGGAGTGTTTACGCCGCGCTGGGCGTTGCTTTGGCGGCGCTGGTTGTCGTCGGTCCTGTCGGCGACATCATTTCGAAGCGCTTTTCGGGCATGATCGAGTATTACGACACCGGTGACAGCAAGCAGTGGGAAGACAAGATTTCTGCCGATATTCGTGAGGTGCTGTGGAAAAGCGCCAGCAAGATCATCGTGCAGCATCCGATTGCGGGCGTCGGTTCCTATTCCAAAATGGATGAGGTGCGGACGGAAGCGGGCGAACAGGCTCCGATGCTGGCTGGTTTCCGCCATGTGCACAATACTGTTCTCGACGAATTGCTGAATGACGGTATCATCGGCCTGATCTTCATGACCGGTGCCTTCCTGTCTATTTTCGTCTATCTGTGGCGAACCGCAGATAGCTGGGCAATGCGCAGGGCCCTGATTTATTTCGCGGTGGTCAGCGGCAGTTACGGCATGCTGCACAATCCGCTGCTGCACGAAGTCACGATTTCGTCGACCATGTTCTTCCTTGCGGCGCTGAATGCAGCCGCGTCCCGTCGGGTCATGGCCGCACGGCGTGCCGGACTTGAAATGTGCGTATTCGGAAAGAAGTCGATTGCATGAAAGCGATAGTAACGGGGGCCGCCGGTTTCATCGGATACCACACGGCGCAACGCCTGCTGGACGAAGGCTGGCAGGTTGTCGGCATCGATAATGTCAATGACTACTATCAGGTCGAGCTGAAGGAAACGCGGCTCGCCAAGCTCCTCGCACGCGACGGCTTTCGTTTTGCCAAAGCCGATATTGCGGATGCGGAAGCGATCAAGAATGCCATTGGCGCGGATAGGGACGCCGATGTGATCGTACATCTCGCCGCGCAGGCGGGCGTGCGTTATTCCATCGAAAACCCGGCTGCCTATGTTTCGGCCAATGTCATGGGGCAGGTCAATATTTTCGAGACCGCGCTGAAGCTCGAGAAGCGCCCGCCTGTGGTCTATGCCAGTTCGTCTTCGGTTTATGGCGCAAACGAGAAAATTCCTTTTTCAGAAAGCGATCCGGTCAATCATCCGGTATCGGTCTATGCCGCGACGAAGCGCTCGGGCGAATTGCTGGCTTTTTCCTACAGCCATGTACACAAGCTGCATTCGACGGGCTTGCGCTTTTTCACGGTTTACGGCCCCTTTGGACGACCGGATATGGCGCCATGGCTTTTCACTTCGGCGATCCTGAAAGGGGAGCCCATCCGCGTTTTCAACAATGGCGAGATGCAGCGCGATTTTACGTTCGTGGAGGATATCGTCAGCGGCGTTGTCGGCGCGGTAAAGCGCATTCTGGAAAAGCCGCAGGAAACGGCACCGGTCTATAATCTCGGCAACAACCGCCCGGTCATGCTCAATGATTTCATTGCGGCAATCGAGAAGGCGACAGGTAGGGAAGCGATCCGCAGGCTTGAACCGATGCCTGCCGCAGACGTTCCACGCACCTATGCGGATATCACGCTGGCCACCCGCGATCTGGGTTTCAGCCCCAAAACGACGCTCGATGAAGGTATTCCTTTGTTTGTGGAGTGGTTTCGCGGCTATAATGGAGCGCGATGAGCGAGCCAAAATCAAAACGCGGATTTCGACCGCTGGCGGATATGACCTCGGGTCTGATGGACCCGATGCTCCAGAAACGTGCGGGCATCAATCTCTCGCTCCTGCAATCCTGGGAAGATATCGTCGGCCCGGCCATTGGCGCCACATCGCGCCCGTTGCGTATTCTCTGGCCGCGTCGCCTGCATGAAGATGACCCATTCAAACCTGCGACCTTGATCATCGCTTGCGAAGGTTTTGCCGCCTTACAGATCCAGCACGAGACCGGCGAAATCATCAGTCGCGTCAATGGCTTTCTTGGCTTTTCGGCCATCGGGCGCATCCGCATCGAGCAAAAGCCACCCGCTATACCGGCCAAGCGCCGGGCCAAGCGGCTTGCTCCGCTGGCCCCTTCGGAAGAGCGCCGGATCGACAAGGCAACGGACGGAATCGAGGATGATGCCTTGCGGGCGGCACTTGCACGGCTTGGCAAGAATATTCTGGCGGAAAAGCGAAGTTCCGGCAAAAAGACGGATTAAGCTCAGTGCGTTGCCAGAAACTTCCTGCAATTGCAAAAACGCTTAATTGCGATACAAGCCGCCATAAATTTGATGCAAGGCTTCGGCAGTTTGCAGCGAGTTGAAGCAAGAACTGGGCTAGTCGTTCTGCATATGGAAACAATATCGGTGGTCTGCTGACTTTCATGTGAACGATGCGGGTCTGGCGAATATTTCTCGGCCGCCTTAGATTATATATCGAACAACCAAATGAAACAGGACTGGATGATTCGGATGCCTGCAGTGCTTAATCGCAGACACGTCATTTCTCTCGCTGGATCGGCTGCTGCCGGACTGGCTTTTGCAGGAGCTTCTGCAACGGGCGCTCTGGCGCAGGACCGTGCCCCGGAAGGCACTGTCGATGCGGCGAAGATCGCCGAGCCGGGCAAGCTCAAGGATATGGTCTACGGCAAGGCCGATGCACCGGTGACGATCATCGAATATGCATCGCTGACCTGCCCGCATTGCGCCGAATTCACGATCAATACTTTCCCGAAGATCAAGGAAAAATATATCGATACAGGCAAGGCGCGGCTCATCTTCCGCGAATTCCCGTTCGATCCGCGCGCAACCGCTGCGTTCATGCTGGCGCGCTGCGCTCCGGAAGATCGCTATTTCCCGATGGTCGACGTGTTCTTCAAGCAGCAGCAACAGTGGGCAACCGCCGAAGATGGTGAAGCCGCCCTGCTACAAATCGCAAAACTTGCCGGTTTTACACAGGAGTCCTTCAAGGCTTGCTTGACGAACCAGCAAGTTCTCGATGATGTGAGAGCCACGATGGAACGTGGATCGAAGGATTATGGAGTCAACGCGACGCCAACCTTCTTCATCAACGGCCAAAAATACGCTGGAGCCCTTTCGGTTGACGAAATGTCGGCAATCATCGACAAGCTTCTCTGACCCGTTTTCCCGGATGAAAAGCGGACGTATCATTGCGTCCGCTTTTGTCGTTTCTGGAATGGGCGATAAAACTGGAGGCGCTTGCTGATGCGCTTTTCCAAACTGCGCCTTGTCGGTTTCAAGTCCTTCGTCGAGCCGATGGAGTTCGTCATCGAAGGCGGGCTGACCGGCGTTGTCGGGCCGAATGGCTGCGGCAAATCCAATCTGGTGGAAGCCTTGCGCTGGGTGATGGGTGAAAACTCATACAAGAACATGCGCGCTTCTGGCATGGACGATGTCATTTTTTCCGGTTCCGCCACGCGCCCGGCGCGCAATACAGCGGAAGTGACGCTTTTCCTCGACAATTCCGACCGCACGGCTCCCGCGAGCTATAACGACGCCGATGAGTTGCAGGTGTCGCGCCGTATCGAGCGCGAGGCAGGCTCCGTCTATCGCATCAATGGCAAGGAAGCTCGCGCCAAGGATGTGCAGTTGCTCTTTGCGGATCAATCGACCGGCGCGCGTTCGCCGTCCATGGTCGGGCAGGGGCGCATCGGCGAACTCATTCAGGCAAAACCACAGGCACGCCGTGCGCTTCTGGAAGAAGCTGCCGGTATTTCCGGCCTGCATACGCGTCGCCACGAAGCGGAACTACGCCTGCGTGCTGCCGAGGGCAATCTCGACCGTCTTGACGATGTGGTCGGCGAGTTGGGTAGCCAGATCGAAAGCCTGAAGCGTCAGGCGCGTCAGGCAAACCGTTTCAAGGCGCTTTCCGCGGATATTCGCCGTGCGGAAGCCGCCTTGCTGCATCTGCGCTGGAGCCAGGCCAAAGCGCAGGAAGGGGAGGCACAAAGCGCCTTGTCGGCTGCGACCGCGACTGTCGGCGATATGGCGCAGGCGCAGATGAACGCGGCTCGCGATCAGGCGGTCGGCGCGCATAAGTTGCCGGAACTGCGCGAGGCCGAAGCCAAGGCCGCTGCCGCCTTGCAGCGCCTTTCAATTGCCCGCACCCAGCTGGACGAAGAGGACGGACGCATTCGCGCCCGCCGCGCCGAGCTGATGAAGCGGCTGGAACAGCTGACTGCCGACATTGCTCGCGAAGAGCAGATGGTGCGCGAGAATGCCGATATTCTGGCGAAACTGGAAGAAGAAGAGCAGGAACTGGTCGCTTCCAACGAAGCATCGGGCGAGCGCGACGAGGAATTGCGTGCGCTGTTCGAAGAGGCGGAAATTCGCCTGACCGATAGCGAAGGCGCGCTGGCGCGGGTGACCGCCGAACGGGCGGAAGCGACCGCCGAACGGGCGCAGATCGAACGCGCTTTGAAGGAAACGCAGGATCGCCGCGACCGCCTTGCCGTGCAGATGGACGCCATCGAGCGCGATATTGCCACTGTCGTCCAGCAGATCGGCGGTCTGTTCGACCCGGCTGAAAAGCGCATCGTGGTTGATGCCTGTGCGGATGCGCTTGCTGCGGCTGAAGAAGCGGTTGTTGCGGCAGAAGAACTGGTCGCAGGCGCACGCGAAGTGGAAGCGGCAAGCCGACAGCCTCTGAACGAAGCGCGCACGGAACTGAACCGCATCGAGACCGAAGCGCAGACGCTGGCGCGTATTCTCAATGCTGGCGAAACCGGCCTGTTTCCGCCGGTGGTGGAAGAGCTGCGCGTTGAAAAGGGTTATGAAATCGCCCTCGGCGCAGCCTTGGGTGAAGACCTCGACGCGGCAAGCGACGACAATGCACCGGTCTATTGGGCTTATAATCCGGCACCGGAAGCCGATCCGGCCTTGCCACAAGGGGCAACGCCGCTCGACCGCTTGGTCGATGGGCCGCAGCAATTGCGCCGCAGGCTGGCCCAAGTCGGCGTTGTGTCGGACAGTGATGGTCAGCGATTGCAGGCGCTTTTGCGTCCCGGCCAGCGGCTGGTGAGCAAGGCCGGTGCGCTGTGGCGCTGGGATGGTTATACGGCAAGCGCCGATGCGCCGACACCGGCAGCACAACGTCTGGCACAGAAGAACCGCCTGAGCGAACTGGAGCAGGAATCGGTTGTCGCCCGCAACGGCGTCGATGAGGCCGAACAGGCAGTGCGCCGCGCCGAAGCTTCGGTGCGCGAAGCCGTCGAACATGAGCGTGTCGCCCGCGATCAGTGGCGCACCAATCAGCGCAAGCTGGACGAGGCGCGTGAAGCGCTGGCGGTCGCCGAGCGTGCGGCAGGGCAGCTTGCAACCCGCCGTTCGGCTCTGGACGAATCCAAGGCGCGGCTGGAAGAAAATCTGGAAGAAGCGCAGATCCGCGTCGCGGAAGCGGAAGACCGGCTCGGTGAAATGCCGGATCTGGAGGCCATTGCGCAACGCCTTGCAGCGCTGACGAGCGAAGTCCTCTCCGACCGCACGGCTTTGGCCGAAGCACGCGCCGCTTATGAAGGGCTGCGTCGTGAGGCCGAAGCGCGGTTGCGCCGTCTGGACATGATTGCGCTGGAGCGACGCAACTGGATTTCGCGCGCGGAAAATGCCGACCGGCAGATTGCGTCGCTGAACGACCGTCGCGCCGAGACGGCAGACGAGGCGGAAGGTCTGGCCGAAGCGCCGGACGAGATCGAGGCGCGCCGCCGGGCGCTGTTGAACGAGCTTTCCCTGGCGGATGATCGTCGTAAAGAAGCCGCTGATATTCTGGCCGAGGCTGAGACCGCGCAGGCCGAACTCGACAAGGCCGCGACGCTTGCCATTCAGCATCTGGCATCAAGCCGCGAGCAGCGTGCCCGCGCCGAAGAACGCCTTGCCGCAGCCGAAGAGCGGCGCAAGGATGCGGAAGTCCGTATCGTTGAGGCGCTCAACTGTGCGCCGCATGAAGCGATCCGCCATACCGGGCTGAAGGCCGATGATGCTATTCCCGACCCCGATCAGCTGGAACGCCAGCTGGAGCGGCTCAAGATCGAGCGCGAGCGGCTTGGCGCGGTGAACCTGCGCGCGGAAGAGGAAAGCCAGGAGCTTTCGGACCGTCTCGACGCGATCGTATCCGAGCGCGAGGATGTCATCGAGGCGATCAAGAAATTGCGCCAGGCGATCCAGAGCCTGAACCGCGAAGGACGCGAGCGTCTGCTGGCTGCCTTCGAGGTGGTGAATGTGCAGTTCCAGCGCCTGTTCACGCATCTGTTCGGCGGCGGCACGGCGGAACTACAACTGATTGAAAGCGACGATCCGCTGGAAGCCGGGCTTGAAATTCTCGCCCGTCCACCCGGGAAAAAGCCACAGACCATGACGCTGCTTTCAGGCGGCGAGCAAGCGCTGACTGCCATGGCGCTGATCTTTGCGGTGTTTCTCACCAATCCCGCGCCGATCTGCGTGCTGGACGAAGTGGACGCGCCACTCGACGACCACAATGTTGAGCGCTATTGCAATCTGATGGACGAGATGGCGGCTTCAACCGAAACTCGTTTCGTGGTCATCACGCATAATCCGATCACCATGGCGCGTATGAATCGTCTGTTCGGCGTCACCATGGGCGAGCAGGGTGTCAGCCAGCTTGTTTCGGTCGATCTCCAAACGGCGGAACGCCTGCGTGAAGCGAGCTGATCACGCTTCGTATTTTTCGGGATGTGCTTCAGACCTGACGTCTATTCTTCTTCCACGTCTTCATCGTCGTCATCGGATTCGATGACTTCCCAGATGAAGGCGTGAAGGCGGTCTTCGATACTCTTTTTGGAAGCGCCTGCCGCTTCCATTTCACGTTTGATCCGGAAGAACCGATCCTTGTCGGCCTGGGATAAGTATCGCGCTGCGGCTTCGAGGGCTGACAAGGATGTGGACATGGGCTGCTCTAATTTTCACTCCATACTGCGAGTTCATTACCCGCCGGATCAGTGAAATGAAAGCGGCGTCCGCCCGGAAATGCAAAGATCGGCTTGACGATGGTGCCGCCAGCTTCGGTCACGGCTTGAAGCGCGGTTTCGAGCCTCAGCGCATAAAGCACGGGTAGGGGCTTCGATGTCGCTTGCGGGTCGGCGTCAAAGCCGCCGTCCAGCCCCTCGGAATAGGCCGAATAAGTGGGACCGTAATCGGTGAACGACCAGCCGAATGCCCGTGCATAAAAGCTTTTTGTCGCGTCGAGTGAGCCATTGGCGGCGGGCATTTCCAGATAATCGAGTTTGCCAGTTGTGCGCATCATCATCTCCAAGTGTTCATTATTTGTTCTTATTTTTGAGGCAACTGAGAAGGAGAGTCAATCGTCCAGTGTGGACCTCAACTGTTGAATCGTTTCGATTGTCGCGCCCCAACTTTTTCGTTGGCGCAGATAAGGTGATTGCATAAGCAACGGGGAGGGGTTGCGACTGCCTCAGGGGTTCATGAACCGGTCGTGTTCTGGCAGCTCGTCCTTGAGACGTTTTCTAAAAGTTGTGTGGCTTTTTATTTTGCCGTTGTCGCTCTCCCCAATCGCTTTTTTCAGCTTTCACGAAGCCGCGCCACGAATTCTTCGAAACTGTGATTGAGTTTCACATCGGCGACCTCATTTGCGCTAGTCCTGCCTTAGCGGTTCGGCCGGTTTAACTGTAACTTGTTTTATACGTTCGATCAGCATCTCTATTTGTCCATCGTTACGAAAAATACGAAATTTAGATCAATTTACGCCTTACGCATATTCTAGCCAGACATAAGGGTCGAATTTAACTAATCTAAAAAAGATAGTAAAAAACGTTTGTCTGTGGAATTATCCAAATCGACACTACCGAAATTCCAACCTGATTTTCGTCCCGGAGTTGGGAGCTGACTTTTGGCAAGCAGCAGGATTGGGTTGGTTGGCACGTTTGTGAGGTCAGGAGTTCATCGTGGCAATCATGTTCGTCAGAGCACAGATGATCAGCAGAGGGGCGGGCCGTAATATTATCTCCGCGGCTTCTTATCGGCATCGCACCCGGATGAGAGACGAACAGACCGGAATCTCATTCAACTATCGTGGTGGCGACGATGATCTGGTCCATGAAGAGCTGGCTTTGCCGGAAGATGTTCCGGGTTGGTTACGGTTGGCGATAGATGGCAAGACCGCCGCGGGTGCGAGCGAAGTGTTGTGGAACGCCGTCGATGCATTTGAGACGCGGGTGGATGCACAGCTTGCTCGTGAGCTGATTATTGCGCTCCCAGAAGAACTGACGCGGGCGGAGAATATTGCCCTGGTGCAGGAGTTCGTCCGGGACAATCTGACTGTGAAGGGTATGATTGCTGACTGGGTCTATCACGACAAGGATGGTGATCCCCATATTCACCTGCTGACTGCGCTCAGACCCCTGACAGAAACGGGTTTTGGTCCCAAATATGTGCCGGTTCTCCGACCTGACGGGAAACCATTGCGTGAGGTAAAGTCGAACCGCCATAACGGGGATATTGTTTATACGTGTTGGGCTGGTGACAGAGAGACCATGAAAGCGTGGAAGGTTGCTTGGGCAGAGACGGCGAGCCGCTACTTGGCTCTGGCTGGCCATGATATTCGCCTTGATGGGCGCTCTTACGCTGAACAGGGTCTGGATGGAATTGCCCAGAAACATCTTGGGCCAGCAAAGACTGCAATGGCTCGCAAGGGCGTGGAGATGTATTTCGCGCCGGCCGAACTTGCGCGTCGGCAGGAAATGGCTGATCGACTGCTTGCTGACCCCGGACTTCTTCTCAAACGCCTCGGCATTGAGCGTTCGACCTTTGATGAGAAGGATATCGCCAGGACATTGCATCGTTATGTTGATGATCCGGGCGATTTTGCCAATATTCGCTCACGGCTGATGGCGTCTGACGATCTAGTACTGTTGAAGCCGCAACAGGTGGATCAGCAAACCGGCAAGGCAAACGAGCCCGCAATTTTTACCACCCGCGAGATCCTGCGGATTGAATATGACATGGCGCAGTCAGCTGAGGTTTTGTCAAAGCGCAAGGGCGTTGGAATTGGTGCTGCGAAGATTGAAGCGGGCATCCAAAAATTCGAAACGGCGGATCCGGGCAAATCTTTTAAGCTTGATCTGGAGCAGATTGACGCCATTCGTCATCTTACTGGCGACAGTGCCATCTCCGCCGTGGTCGGGCTTGCGGGCGCTGGCAAGTCGACGCTTCTTGCCACTGCCCGTATTGCCTGGGAAAATGAGCGCAGGGATGTCTTCGGAGCAGCCTTATCCGGTAAAGCTGCGGAAGGATTGGAGGATAGCTCTGGCATAAAATCGCGAACCCTTGCCGCTTGGGAACTTGGCTGGGAGAATGGTCGTGATCTTCTCAAACGCGGAGACATCTTCGTAGTGGACGAAGCCGGCATGGTGTCTTCTGAGCAGATGGCACGCGTGTTGAAGGCGGTTGAGAATGCCGGTGCAAAAGCCGTTCTGGTCGGTGATGCGATGCAGCTTCAGCCGATCCAGGCCGGTGCAGCCTTCCGGGCAATAACGGAGCGGATTGGTTTCGCCGAGCTTGCCGGTGTCCGCCGCCAACGAGAAGCCTGGGCACGCGATGCCTCCAGGCTTTTTGCGCGGGGCAAGGTCGAAGAGGGGCTCGATGCCTATGCTCAAAAGGGGCACATAATCGAAGCCGAGCGACGCGCTGAGGTTATAGAACGTCTTGTTGCCGACTGGAGCGATGGGCGCCGAGAGGCGATCGCACAGTCGCGGACGGCAGGGAAAGATGGAAAGCTGCGCGGCGACGAGATGCTGGTGCTCGCTCATACCAATAAAGATGTAAGGCGCTTGAACGAATCCCTGCGCATCGTCATGCACAGGGAGGGTGCTCTGACAAACGCTCGTGAGTTTCGCACAGAGCGCGGCGTTCGAGAATTTGGCTGCGGCGACCGGGTCATCTTTCTAGAAAATGCCCGCTTTGTCGAAACGCGCGCAAAGCATCTTCGTCCGCAATATGTCAAAAACGGTATGCTCGGTACTGTCGTTTCCACCGGTGGCAAAGGTGGGCGTCCGCTGTTATCGATCCGTCTCGACACTGGCCGGGATGTGGTGCTCAGCGAGGACAGCTATCGCAATATCGATCATGGCTATGCTGTGACCATCCATAAATCGCAAGGCGTGACCGTTGGTCGGACATTTGTGCTTGCTACCGGCATGATGGATCAGCATCTGACCTATGTGTCCATGACCCGTCATCATGACCGCGCCGATCTTTATGCGGCGCGGGAGGATTTTGAGCCAAAAGCGGAATGGGGCGGGAAACCGCGGGTTGATCATGCAGCCGGTGTTGCCGGCGAACTGATTGCGACCGGTATGGCAAAGTTCCGGCCACAGGATAAGGATACGGATGAAAGTCCCTATGCTGATGTGAAGATAGATGACGAAACCGTGCATCGGCTCTGGGGCGTCAGTTTGCCCAAGGCGTTGGCTGACGGAGGTGTATCAAAAGATGATACCGCACTTCTCCGAAAAGACGGCGTTGAAATCGTCAAGGTCAAAATCCCTGTCACAGACAAGTTGACCGGCCGGAAGAGTTTTGAGGAACGCGAAGTCGAGCGAAACGTCTGGACGGCAAAGCAGCTCGAAACTGCTATTATACGAAGTGAGCGGATCGAGCGCGAAAACCATAGGCCGGAATTGTTTGGGCAACTGGTTGAACGTCTTGGCCGTTCAGGCGCAAAAACCACGACGCTCGATTTTGAGAATGAAGCTGGTTATCGGGCGCATGCGCATGACTTTGCCCGTCGGCGAGGTATCGACACGCTTGCCGTAGTTATGGCGAGCATAGAAGAGCGTGTCGGACAAAAGCTGGCGTGGCTTGATGACAAGCGCGGACAAGTGGCAAAGCTTTGGGAACGGGCCAGTGTGGCGCTCGATATCATGATCGAACGCAACAAAAGCGTTTCCTATACTGAACAACGTTCGCAGCAGCTTGCAGCACGACCACCTGAAACATCAGAGCAACGAGGCAACAACGGACCTCATCTTCTTCCCCCAATAACCCAGTTCGCCCGCAGCCTCGAAGAGGATGCCCGACGTGCGCAATTACATTCAGATCGCTGGAAGGAGCGGGAGGTCATTCTTCGACAAGTGTTGGGGAAGATATATCGAGATCCAGATGGTGCGCTGGCAAGGCTCAATGCACTTGCCTCCAACAGGCAAATAGAACCGCGAAGCCTTGCTGAGGATATTGCCGCTAAACCAGAACGTTTTGGCCCGATCCGGGGATCGGGTTCTCTGTTTGACGGTCGCGTCGCTCGGGATGAACGCAAGGCCGCGCTTGGCGCTCTTTCTGAACTTGTTCCGCTGGCGCGTGCGCATGCGACAGAATTCCGTCGTCAGGCGGAACGCTTTGGCAAGCGCGAAGAGCAACGTCGCGGCTATATGGCACTGTCGATCCCTGCACCCTCGCAGCAGGCAATGGCCCGCCTTATCGAAGTCGAAGCGGAGAGCAAGCGCGGTGTAACAGATGCCTATAAGACGGCCTTTTCCCATGCTGCGGGGGACCATCAGTTGGTCCAGCAAGTGAAGGCGATCAATGAGGCGTTGACCGCGCGCTTTGGCTGGTCGGCCTTTACCGACAAAGCTGATGCCGTGGCTGAACGCAATATCCTCGAGCGCATGCCGGAGAACCTCAATTCAGATCGGCGCGAGAAACTGACGCGTCTTTTTACCATTATACGCCGTTTTGCCGAGGAACAGCGTCTTGTCGAAACAAGGGACCGCGCGAAGGTCGTTACAACTGCCAGCATCGAGCCAGGCGCGAAAACAAATGCCGTGTTGCCGATGCTGTCAGCTGTGACGGAGTTCAAAGCGCCAATAGAAGATGAGGCAAAGGAGAGGGCGTTCACAGCCAATCATTACCAATACAATCGCGCAGCCCTTGCTAAAACAGCCTCCAACATCTGGCGTGATCCGGCAGGTGCCGTCGACAAAATTGAAGCCTTGATTATCAAAGGTTTTGCGGCTGAGCGCATCGCGGCGGCGGTTGCTAACGATCCCGCAGCCTATGGGGCATTGCGTGGTTCTGACCGCATCATGGATAAATTTCTGGCATCTGGGCGTGAACGAAAGGAAGCCCTTTTGGCTGTCCCGGACGCAGAAAGCCGTGTTCGGTCGTTGGGTGCATCTTACGCGACGGCGCTGAGCAACGAGACCAAAGCGATTACCGGGGAGCGCCAGCGTATGGGAATTGCCATTCCAGGTTTGTCACCTGCAGCCGAAGTGGTATTGCGTGAGCTGACAATGGCGATGCAGAAAAAAGATGCCAAGCTCGACATTGCGGCTCGATTAATTAATGCCGATATCCGTGAGGAATTTAAGTGTGTCAGTCGGGCACTCGACCTCCGTTTCGGTCGCGATGCGATCTTGAAGGGCGAGACGAACCTCATCACGAATGCGTCGTCTATGCAGCGTCTGGCATTTGAAGCACTTTGTGAGCGGTTACAGACCCTCCAGAAGACCGTACGGCTGCAGGCAAGCCAGAAAATCTTGGCCGAACGTCAGCAACGCCGTATCAATCGGGGACGCGACTTATCTCATTGAGCCAAAGCTCAACAATTCACGGTTTTTTACTTGTCTGAGCCTCTCACGGCAGAACAAAATGAAAAATACCAACCTGAAAATTCGTCAAAGAGCCATGTATAGAACGCCTATCATTCGGGTTCTATTGCGTTCAGATGTTGGGTGCAAAGCTCTTCTATTAAAGCGATTAGGATATTCGCGCGTGCTAATAGCCATTTTAATGCTTCCTCTGTGATCTCGAAGTGAGGTGAATAACGGCCCTTGACGTAAGCTTCGTTGACGATATTGAACCAAGCCTTGTAGCGCTGTTGATCCTGAGGCCACGCCTTAGCCAATTCGCTTCGCTTTCCTTCGGCGAGACGTCGCAAGAATTTCAGATTATGCGAAGCTGGGGCGTAATTTGTGGTTACCAAGAGAAAAGTTGAATAAGCCTGTTCAATTGCCTGATGAAGCAGGAAAGCAGCCTCTTTGAAGTCTCCCTCCTGACAATAAAACGCAGCTCCTTTAGCGAATTTACTCGCATGCGGTAGTCGGTCGTCAAAATATTCCTTCGCGATACGATAGGCATCTTCCGGATTGAGAATCCCAGGCCGTGCAAGTGGCTCTGGATCGAGT